>JBEBJI010000004.1:0-129425 GCA_040079935.1 Methylotenera sp. | reverse complement strand
TGCTCATTACTATAATAAATCCTTGGTCTTTGTTTCATTTTTCAACACCTCTTCCTTTTTCATAAGAATAACGTGTTGCGTTGATCAGTTGAACTCACACCTCAAAGCGGCGTTTTGTACAAAGAAGTGCGATTGTTGCCACGGCCACTAGTGGAAACAGCACCCTTAATGAACCTGTAAGTGTAATTGCTTCAAATAACCCAATGAGCGAATCTGGGAAATAAGTATGAATTAAAAGTAAGATAGTCTGATCAATCGGTCCTGTTTCTCCCTCGAGCACGTCATCGCTAATTTTAACTAAGGTGACTGCTAGGACAAGTGCTGACAAAATAACTAAGCGGCGCTTCTCTAGTGGTGCTGACCATGTCGGTTGATAGCTGCGCACATACGCTCCTACGACTAGATAAATACTGGCAATACTCAGTAAAAACTCCGCTATTTCTTCGATTATTTTGAATACCACACAAGTACCAATAAAGGTGTTGATTAAATTACAAAATTAACGACTCTAAGCAAAGCACCAAATCAATCTCGGCTTGGGAGTATTCTTCTAAGCGTATTATCCCGTACAAAATAATGATGAAACAATGCGGCAACGGCATGTAAGGCAATGAGAAAATAACCTACCGTTCCACCTGCTTCATGTATTTCTTTAATTAAATCAGCAACATCTTTATTTTTAACTATAAGCGCTGGCAATTCCAAACCAAAGAATGGAATTGTCTTTCCAGAAGCGCTTAATAAAAACCAACCAAGAAGCGGCATAGCCATCATCAACACATAAAGTGCCGCATGCATAAGCTTGGCAGATAGCATTTGCCATTTTGGCGGGCTTGGCATAACACGAGGAACAGGGCTAGTGATGTTGACCAACAAACGCAACCAGACCAAAACAAAAACCGCTAACCCCAACATAAAATGCCAAGTTTTTAGTGCTTCGCGTGGATCGCTACCTTTGGGGTAAATCTCACGTAACTCTATACATGCATATACTGCTATTAGCAGAAGTAGCATTGCCCAGTGAAGCCCTATAGATAAGAACCCATAACGTTCAGTACTATTGCGTATATTCATTTCGTTACCCCAATTGTAAAACCTGATAATTCTCAGAATTAATGACCAGCTTACTAAAAAATTGTTAGGTAAAAGTATTCATTTTGCCTCATCTATCATCTTAATCGTCTTTTCTTCAACTTCTTTCGCTACTTGAGCCAACGTTACATCCTGAGATAATGCCGAAAGCATTAGTTTTGGCTTAATCAGTCCGATTTTTGTTTTACCTTTCTCTGTATAAACGGAGATACGACAAGGCAATGCCATGTTTAGACGCATGTCAGTAGACAATACTTTTGCAGCCTGAACAGGGTTGCAGACTTCAAAAACTTTGCACTCTTCGTCAAATGCAATTCCTTTACTGCGAAGCGTTGTCCCTAGGTCGTGAACATGCAACACGCCAAACCCGTTACGGACAACCGCTGATTCGAGATCTGTCGACGTTTGTCTAAATGATTTATTGGTTTCTGCAATGTAATACATAAAACTATCTCCGTTAAATAGCTAATAAGTTAATTTTATTTCTCTGTTCTTTATATAGTCATCAATTAACAACTTTAGGGTCAACTATCCTTAATTTAGTTACAATATTCTGTGCGCTATCGCACAGACATCAACCCGTCAGAAAATTATTATGCAAACTCAGGATAGGAAAAATTACGAATGGACGACACTACAGAACTTACTTGCCCTCAGTGCGGTGGGTATATTATTCGCATCTCACGCCGTACAAGCGACCGTATAATCAGTATATTTGGATTGGTACGCCGTTATCGTTGTCAATATTTTCCCTGTCAATGGGAAGGAAAACTCCATGTAAGCGATTATTCTAAAACCAAGAAACCAGAAACGCACATCATCAAGACAAAGCACATGTAAC
Source organism: Methylotenera sp. (assembly GCA_040079935.1). Lineage (GTDB taxonomy): Bacteria > Pseudomonadota > Gammaproteobacteria > Burkholderiales > Methylophilaceae > Methylotenera_A. The sequence continues at coordinate 127,492 of JBEBJI010000004.1, read as the reverse complement.
GACTCACTACTTGAATTAATTAAATATGCAACATCGCTTATCTCTCAATAAGCTTAATTGCACTTTGAACACTTAAATTAATTTATAGCGCTACTTACTTCTTATCTTTCCCAATCTGATTGCCTATGACGCCACCGACAGCAGCGCCGCCAACAGTGCCTAATACTCCGCCGCCAGTCAGCACAGCACCACCTATAGCGCCTACACCAGCGCCTATGGCGGTACTTTTGTCGCGCGTAGACATGCCACCGCAAGCACTCAAACTGATTGATATGGCTAAAACTAATGCCATTGCAGTAAATCTATGGTTCGTTTTCATGATAATTCCTTTTAGTTAAACTTTGGTTAGTAACTTAAATCTCATAACAAGGCTAAATTTTCTGTCTTGCTAAAACCATTATTGATTTTTATAGAACCCCAGTCTGTGCGCCAGCGAGCATAGCAAAAAATATTTATATCAAGGTGTGTTACCGAACGGACTCTTGCAGTAATTAACATTAAATTGGTAATTGTTATAAGACGTTATTTTTTATATTGAAATTTTATTACGAAAAGGATTTACCATGAATAAATTAATTTGCAGTGTATTTGTAGCGGCGTTATCCCTTAGCGCTTATTCCGCTGTTGCGGCAACAAGTTCGACCAATAAGGTTAGCAAGATGATGGATGCCAATAGTGATGGCATGGTGACCAAAGATGAATATATGGCATATCATGAATTAGCATACGGCAATATGAAGCAAGCCAATGGAGGAGTGAGCAACAAGGATATAGAATCTGGAGTAAAAAGTGGATTTTATAGAAACTCCATGAATAACAAGCCCATCGGCACAACTACTGGTGTTAGTAATAACGGTAGTACCGATGATACTAAAATTGGCGAGCCAATTAACGGCACAACTACTGGCACTAATAACTAGATTAAGAATATGCACTTCCTAGCAATAAGTAACCAGCTTTGAAGTTCAATTTATTGCTATCAAAACTGGTTACCATTCCTTCAAGTTATAACCTTGGACTAAAACCTAACGTTAACTTTATGAGCTCCATTTTGATTGCTGCTGACTAATCCTCGTTAATTTTTTTATGCAGATTCACCATCCGATATCAACTCCTGTGCTGTATTGAGTGGACAATAGCTGTATGAATCTTTACGCAATCTTCCAAGAAGCTTGTATTTTTAATCTTAATTTACTATAAGTCTTCAACGTAATTGAAATATTAATGATTAAAATTGTGCCAAGCTAAGATTCTTGTAGTTGTTAACCGAAAATTTGATAATTTCTCGTGCAATCGCTGCTTCCTGTTTTGTTAGCGTTTCTGCTACCAAGACAACTTGCCCATTGGCAATTGCATCTCTAATTAAATCTGAAAACCAGCCTTCTTTTTTTCCAGATCTGACCTTAGCGCCGATAGTCGCACCAAACAGTCCGCCAAGACTAGCACCCCAGCCCAGTAATGCCAATGGGGCAAGCAATGGACTCGCGATGAACAAACTTATGTCTGCCGCGACTAGAGCCACTTCAGCCAGTGCGCCAATGCCAGTACCAACTGCGGCTCCGATTGCGCCACCTATAACCATAGCCTTTAACACTTTATTGCTTTTTGCTTGTTGTGTGGCGACAGGTAGTATCGAATCACTTTCATAAATTTGTAACTGTCGTTTTGGCAGGCCATGTTCGATAAGTCTGGACATTGCACTTTCTGCAAATACTTGATGAGCAAAAATACCCGAAACAAGGCGGCGGTATTCGTTCATGATACTTCTCCTCTATGATACGTCAAAGACGATAGAATTATAATAATTTATCTCGCATATCCTCAGGCGTCTGTACGCTACCGCACAGATTAAGCTTGCGATTGATAACTGATATTTAAATAGCCGTTGAATTGACGCACATTCATTGCGTAGCAAATTGTTCTGAATTAGTATTTAACTTAGTTAGTTGGTTACCTTTTAATGTTAACCATAATGAATCTTACTTTCTGTTGATTAGCTAAATTCATATGACAGGTTTTTTGCAAGACCCACATCAAAACCACCTACTTGACGCACTACTGAAAGTGGATTATGACCGCCTGTTTCCTGATCTTGAATTAGTTGAAATGCCGCTAGGTGAGGTTGTTTGCGAATCTGGTAGTAAATTGAAATATGTGTATTTCCCCACTACTTCTATCATATCGTTACTTTATGTGATGGAAGATGGCGCATCAGCAGAAATCGCCGTGGTTGGTAATGAAGGGATACTAGGCATTCCAATATTTATGGGTGGTGAAACCATGCCAAGTCGGGCCGTGGTGCAAAGCGCAGGACATGCCTATCGACTAAAAGCACAACTATTGAAAAATGAGTTTAATCTGGCCGGTCCATTGCAACGCCTATTACTACGCTATACCCAAGCGCTGATTATTCAGATGGCTCAGACCGCAGTTTGCAACCGACATCATTCGGTGGAGCAGCAACTTTGTCGTTGGCTATTACTTAGTATTGATCGTCTTCCTGACAATGAGTTGAGCATGACCCAAGAGCTAATCGCCAATATGTTAGGTGTCCGCCGCGAAGGTGTGACTCAAGCTGCGGGCAAGTTGCAAAGCTTAGGATTAATCAATTATAGACGTGGCCACATCTCAGTATTGGATCTTGCTGGGTTGGAAAAAAGAAGCTGTGAATGTTACCGAGTAGTTAAATCTGAATATGATCGTCTGTTGCCAGCCTTTCACGGCATAGCCCATTAAAATTTCTAATTTAGTGCTTTTAGTTGGGCTGGCTTTTCTACCCTATCCTCTCAAATCTCACCATTTAGTTTGTCTACAAAATGATCATTCAACCAGCAATAAATATTGCTTATGTGTGTTAATGCACAGACTCGAATTAATCAAAAATACATAATGTTTACTTGAACAAATATTTAAGTACGCGAATGGATAAAAATATGTTTAATATAATTCGAACACTCATGAACGATTCTACTGATATAAACAGCAACGTGTTCAACCACTTAGAGGAAGAGATTTACAAAGAGAAAGCGCGAGCTGCGATTGCGCTTAACTCGATTAGTGACGCAGTGATTTGCACTGACACTAACGGTGATATCGATTATTTAAACATCGCAGCTGAGAAAATTACCGGCTGGTCTAGAGAAGAAGCAAATGGTCATCCAATTAGTAAGGTTTTCAAGATTATTAATGGTGTTACACACAAACCAATTCAAAGCCCTGTTGATTTAGTACTACAATCAAATAAACCAAAAGGGTTGGCTGCTGACACCATATTGATAACGCGTGATGGCAAAGAGCTGGCAATCGAAGATTCAGCTTCGCCAATTCATAACTGGGAAGGAAAACTAACTGGAGTCGTTATTGTGTTTCATGATGTAAGTGTTGCAAAAGAATTGAGGCTAAAAATGACACATTTAGCACAGCATGATTTTTTAACCGACTTACCAAACCGCGTATTGTTAAACGATAGAATTTCCCAGGCAATTGCTTTGGCTATGCGAAGCGGTACACAGCTAGCGGTGCTATTTCTTGATCTAGATAATTTTAAATATATTAACGATTCACTAGGACATGAAACTGGAGATAAAGTATTACAATCGATAGCAAAGCGCCTTAATGGCTGCGTCAGAAGTTCAGATACCATTAGTCGACTAGGTGGTGATGAGTTTGTAATACTTTTGCGAGAAGATAAAAATGGTGAAGATGCGGCTCTAACTGCCGAAAAAATATTAGCTTCTATGATTTTGCCTCTTTCTATCAATAAAAATGACCTTTATATAACCACAAGCATAGGTATTAGCATCTACCCAGCAGATGGCTTAGATGCAGAAACATTGATTAAAAATGCAGATACTGCGATGTATGATGTGAAAAAGAATGGGAGTAATAATTACCGATTTTTTAAATCGAAAATGAATATTCGTGCTGCTGAAAGACAGTTCATAGAAGCCAACTTACGCTTAGCACTTGAAAATAAAGAATTCACATTGCATTACCAACCCAAGGTAAATCTAAATTCTGGCAAAATCACTGGAGTCGAAGCATTAATCCGCTGGGAGCACCCTGAATGGGGAGAAGTTATGCCAGAAAAGTTTATATCTGTAGCTGATGATTGTGGCTTAATTATGCCTATTGGCCGCTGGGTGTTGCGGGAAGCCTGTACTCAAGCGAAGCTTTGGATACAGGCTGGACTTCAGCCTGTTGCCGTTGCTGTCAACATTTCCGCAAAAGAATTCCACCAAAACAGTTTTGTTGAATATGTGCGCAATATTTTATGTGACACCAATCTAGAAGCGCGTTATTTAGAACTTGAAATCACCGAAAGTTCTTTAATGAGTGACGCTGAGTCTAGTATCAAGATACTAAGTGATCTCAAAAAATTAGGGCTGAAAATAGCCGTAGATGATTTTGGTACTGGCTATTCTAGTTTAAATTACCTTAAAAAATTTCCTATTGATGTGCTAAAAATTGATCAATCTTTTGTTCATGATATTAACAATGAAAATGAAAGTGATAATGGCATTATAGTGAGCGCGATAATCAACATGGGGAACAGTCTTAATCTTCGTGTAATTGCTGAAGGAGTTGAAAATCATTTGCAATTAAATTTTCTAAAATTTCATCATTGTGATGAGAGTCAAGGTTATCTTTTTAGTAAACCACTAATGGCTGAGCAATTTACAGCCCTACTTCTTAACAGAAGCACACACTGGTGTAGTAACTTTGCTCCTGAGTGCAGTTAAATAATATAGTTACAATCCATTCAAGCTTCTTGACAAGGTTAGCGTGCGATAGAAAGACCTAAGCGAATTTGTGTATCATTTTTCTTATCGAAATCCAATAGCGTTTCGCCATATCCTGAAAGCAATTGCAAGTGCACAAAAGCTCCTGTACGGGCAAAAATTCGATCACTAATAGGATAGGAGAAATCTAATTGACCTGCACTGTATCCACCAGTACCCAAGCGGTAAAGCCCGCCAAGCACAAGCCCATCTTCTCTCCCATAACGTAACTGCCAATCAGCATAGCCACGATAACGTTGAATGTCTGAATTTTCTTCCTTATTTAAGTAATATTGAAATTTTGGATAAAAAGCCAAACGTCGGCCATTAGCCATGTCAAAATTCCAAGTTGGTCGAATAAATGTGGTATTCAGTGAGCGAGAACTTACTCCAGGCTGTCCGTTAGACTCATGCTCTGCCCCTACTCTCCACTCGTCTGGCAACACGCCTCTGCCACTACTCACCCACCGGTAAAATAGGCTTGGGCGATAACTGGTATCGCGAAAAGGGCCTGATTTTTCCCCTATATCCCAAAGTGTCGTTTGAGTGTAGGCAAAATAAAGATTGCTGAGCAATGGCACAAAACCTGCAATTGAGCCTTCTGGGTCAAAAGGGCGATATTTAAAACTGAGCTGAAACCTAGAATCTGTGCCATGCTCGGAATTCTTCCCCATGAGAAAATACATAGACTCATTGGCCGAAAGCGCGGGTTCATTATCGGGATCGGCTATAACAACCATTGCAGCACTATTGCTCGAAGAGCTTTCAATATTTATTATTGAGTTGCTCGTAGCAGCAGCTTCAATAGCTTGCATGGCGCCAGCATCCTCTCTGGGAGCAAGCATCACAATACGATTCGAACTTTGATCCGTCAGTTCAGCACGGACGATTCCCACATAATCCTTAGTAGCAACTCCAAAGAAAGATCGATGAAGTGCACTAGCGACAGGAGATTTGGCTGGTATTAATTCAATTTCCTCGCTGCCACCATTGCCAGACAACTTAATTTTAAATGTAGCTGGCCAATCGATTGACTCTTCTAATTTAACAATATCAAACCTGATTTTTTGTCCAAAATTAATAGTTTCACTTTTGCTCGCAATCAGCCATTGCTCTGCTGCCCATCCATAAGTTGGCAGCAAAATCGTCGTTATTAAAGTTGCTGCGAATAACTTAAGTCTCATCTGGTAATAATCTTTATATTATTAAACATGCCTCTAACCTTCTTTTGTTAGTTTTGTTAGTTTATTTGGTCACGGCTCATCCAGCGCTGCAAGTACTACGTGTGGGTCTGTTGGCTGTTGCAGAGCAATTGCCTCCGCATCAAGTCGGTCTTTGACCATCGGTAAGTCATGTCGCAACTCTTCAAGCAGATTGATAATCTTCGTGACTTTTTGCTCAGTCAGTAAATTCACTTGTAAATCCAGATGCGCTCGCTGCTCTTCTAGCTTGGCTAGACGATTTTGCTTAATCAGCACCACGGTAGCTGTTACGACCGAACCTAAGCTGAGCATCAAATGCATCCCATAAAATGGCGCTGGATCAACTTGCTTCAGTCCTAACTGATTAGCAAAAATATTGACGAACATCCATAGAACTACAAACCCTAGCATCAAACCAAGATAAAGCGGCATTCCAAGAAAGTCACTCAGGTTTTCAAGAGCACGCTGAGATGACCCGACTTTCTGCTCTTCGCGCACATAGAATGCCGCAATCGATTCGATATTCTGATTAATCTGAGCAGGATTAGATTCAGAAGTGCAGTCTGATACATCAGCTGTAGATTTACTTAGTGATGGGATTTCAGGTTGCATGGCTGGATACTAGCAATTCAGGTATTTATACCTGTTAACAAAGAGGCAAGATCATCAGCGTGCTCTTCCTCCATGGCAAGTATCTCCTTCAACATGCGTTGGGTGGTGGGGTCATTCTCGGCTAAATATGCAATCATTTCTCTATAGCTCTCGATGGCGATGCGCTCGGCGATTAAATCCTCTTTTATCATCGCATATAGTGTATCTCCAGCCACATATTCAGCATGGCTACGGTCACTTAAGCCAATAGGTGAAAAGTTTGGCTCTCCTCCAAGCTCTGTAATGCGTTTAGCAAGGCGATCTGCATGCGCCATTTCTTCATTTGCATGCTGTAAAAACTCCGCTTTAACGCCCTCAGAATGAATGCCCTTAGCCATAAAGTAGTGATATTTATAGCGCAACACGCATACTAATTCTGTTGCAAGAGCTGCATTCAGCAGCTTTATAACCACTTTGCGATCGGCTGCATAGCCAGAAGTGACAGCCCCTTGGTCCACATACTGACGGGCACTCTTGCGTAAGGTTTGAATGTCTGACAAAGTTGACTGATTTCCAGCGACCTCTAAATTGGTAACTTTATTCACTTTATATCTCCTTAAATACATTAATTTGAGTTCGCCTTAAAAACATGTATTTAGTGTAAACATACGCGCTGACGGATTTAACAATCGTCAATTTAGGCTACGATTCTGATGCGACCTTTAAAAATGTCTTTTCCTAGTGGAATAATGTTGGACTCAATTGGTTTTATTTCAGTCACAGCACTTTCCATATCTTTTTCCAGAAGTTCTTTATCAATAGCCTCTGCATTTGTGTCACATGCCTTGCCATTGATAGTTTCACCAGCCTTTGATGCTTTTAACTCAGTGCTATTGATAGCTTTGGTTTTAGTGGCCTTAGCTTCAGCCAAGCAAGCGTCTTCAGCACTCCCGTAAAGTAAACTGCACTTATTTTTAGCAACTCTGTATTCAGCATTAATACTGTTTTTAGCAGATTTAAGTTGCAGTTTTTCTTGGCTTTCGGCTTTTCCATTAAAACCAAATGCCAGACCGCCAATTGTGAGCACTATTACGTAGTTATATATACTTGTCATAATGTTTCCTTTGCAATTGTTTTAGTATTTGCAACCTGTGTACTTACAGTTTTGGGACCGAAAGTATCAATTTAATTACTAAAACGCACCTTCGCTTCATCCATACAGGTGTCTTTAGCATTCCCAGCCAACAAATCACACTTCTCTTTAGCTACAGCGTAATCAGCATCATTTTTGTCTGCATTTGCATGGCTATAGGCATCACCTGCTTTTTCTCGAGCATCAGCATTTGCTTCAGCTGATTCTTCTTTTGCTTCAGCATTAGCCTTCAGAGTTTTTGCCTTAAACTTGGCATCAGCTATTTGGTGCACCTGGGCTGCATCCGCTTCTTTAACACAAACATCTTTAACGTTACCCGCTTTGTCATCACACATTTCAATAGCTACCGAATGCTCTGCATCGGCCTTAGCAATACGTGATCCGTATCGACTCTTGGCAGAAGGCTTGTAATTAGATTTAAGCTCAGCATTAGCGACGTTTTTATTGCCTTTGGCTTTTGCAACACATATATCGTTAGCGTTTCCTGCGAGCGCAGCACATGCAGTCTTAGCAGATTTATATTCAGACTCAATATTTTTCTCATGCGACTTATATTGATTTTTTGACATGTTTTCGGCCATAGCGCTTATACTAAAAGCAAGGCTAATGGCTAATGTAATTGCGCTAATATTAAGATTTTTCATCTTTATTCCCTTCATTCAGAAGTTTAGTTGGGCTGTGACTGTCCATTTTGGCACTGCCATTATCTAGAATAGAATTAATTACTTCATTTACATTTTTAACAGTGTCATACCTAGCCTTTAATTTGCCCTGTTTGTTTATTTTCAAAAAATGCGTACCTGCATTATTAATAATTTTCATTATCATTTTCTTTTTCTTGATTTACTTATTTCTTTGTAAAAGCCCGTTAAACTTGCCTCTACAGGCATGTCCACTTTATTGCTACTATGAATCATATTTTTTAATGTATTGTTTAAAGTGGTAAGTTGTTCGTCAGCTTTACTTTCTCCATCTCTAGTTGCTTTCTGAGTCCTCTCGCTTGCTATATTTGGCTTTTCGTCAGCGGACTTGACTTTCTGCGTATCGCTCTGCTTCTCACCGTTTTTAATTTGATTCCTATTCATTCTTATTGCCTTTGTGGGTGGTTGCATAGTGAACCGTTACATCAAAATACTTACTATGAGAAGCAGTGTTTTTTTACATCGTCTTCATAGTGTCGCTGTTAGAGCCAGGCTTTTCATTGCTGCAGCAATCCATGTCTTTTTGCTTGTTTTGCCATTCCGTCAACTCATTCTCTACATCATTCATGGCTGTTCCGTACACTTCTTGAATTTTTCCAGCAAGTTGGTCTCGCTTACCTGCAATAACATCCAGCTGGTCATCCGTAAGTTTGCCCCACTGTTGTTTAACGTTACCTTTTAATTGCTTCCAATTACCTTCGATTTGATTCCAGTTCATTTGTATTCCTTTATAAATAGTCGTATTAAGTAGCGAGTAATTCATCACATCAACATGACATAAATATCTGTAAACTTTTTAGCTTACGAACTATTTGCCTTGTGAGTTACAGATTAAGGTGATTTATCTAAGCTGTCGGTTTGTTAGCGCACATAGCGAGAGTTTATTGCCGATGTTTTGGTAGCATGTGTTCTTCTTCTGCCAATAAAAGCTCTTCTATAGAGCTATCGGAGCGTTCAAAACATCTCGCCACTTGCTCCCAGTCAACAACTGACCACCAAGCCTTTAAATAATCAGCGCGGCGATTTTCATATTTAAGATAATAAGCATGCTCCCACGCATCATTCAGTAGTAGAGGAAAGCGGTTTTTCATCATGGGATGATCGTGACCATCTGTAGTAATGACTTCAAGCTTGCCACCATTTTGGCGAGTTCGCGTTAACCATACCCAACCTGAACCAAACAGCTTGCCGCCCTTTTCTTCAAATTGGGTTTTGAACTCTGCAAAACTGCCAAAATCACGATTAATCGCCTCGCGAAGCGCACCTTTAGGTTCACTAGACGCGCCAGGTCTCATAGCGCGCCAATACATACTGTGATTCACATGTCCGCCCGCATTGTGGTGAACTGCGTCTCTAATTTCTTTGGGGATTTTTTCTAAATTCAGTAATAGCCACAACGCTGAGTAGTCTCGAAAATCCGTATCCTCTAAGGCTTCATTAAGTTTTTTCACATAACCTGCATGGTGATTGTCGTGATGCAATATCATGGTACGCGAATCAATATAAGGCTCTAGCGCAGCATAGTCATACGATAAAGGTGGCAAATGATGCTTTAGATTTATCTTTGCTAGGGGCAAAGCGATATTAGCAAGATCATTCATTGTTATGCTCCAAGTGTGAACGTTAAATGATTAGAATACACATTGAGAAATTGATGGTCTGTGCGGAGCCGCACATTAAACGGTTAAACTTGAAACATTGAATAAAATATAGATAAAAAGAAATTCACACATTAAATCGGCAATGCGCCGCAATGTAGTTGATATTTAAGCAGTGAGTTAATGAATTAAATGATTATTTAAACTCACGTCTTGTTGCTTAGCTTGCGCACAACCTGCCAGACAATCCAGCCACGCTGAAACCATTGAACTGCACGGCTTGATCGCGTTACTGCGAGCAAACCCAAACTAGCACTAGCAGCCCAAACGGGATGACTCTTGATATAACTAACTGCTGCCACACCACGATCAGCAATGGCCAAAGGCTTGCGCCAAGTTTCAATATTTTGCGCCATTAATAATCGTTGTGCAGCAGCTTCTGCAACCAAAGATTCACGCCTTTCAGCTAAGTTACGTAATTTTTTATTCATGTTTTAACGTTATCTTAGTTGCTGGCTATCTTTAAATAGCTCTAGCAAGCTTGCTAAAAACAATCTCGGTTTTGTTTTAGCTTTACGCACTGCAAAGGCGCATGTAGCCAACCCAGCTAATATAAAAAATCCAGCCAATAAACCTAGCGCCAACAAACGATGCGAATCCCAGAAGATAACCACCAATAGAATCGCCACTAATACTACCCCTACCATCAGGCTAAATAAGGCTATTAGAGACAAAATCACTAGTGACAGCAAATGTTCTCTATCTTCCTCTAAATCTGTTGATAGAAGTTCAAGTCTAGTATGCACGATGCTCACAAGCGAACCCACGAGCACGGTCAAGGAGTCTAGCAAGCCTCCGCTAGCGCTAGATGTATTTTCAGCCATAAAGAAAACCTAGCGACGACCGATTAACAAACCAATAACGACGCCAATACTGGCTGCGACGCCAACTGAGCGCCATGGGTTTTCGTGCACGTAAGCATCAGTTGCTTTCGCTGCCTCTTTAGTTTTAGCGAGCATTGCAGTTTGAGCATCTGCCATTCTAGCTTTAGCAATACCAAGTGACTCTTCTGCTTTGGCGCGAATCTCTGCGACTTTTTCACCGCCTGTGTTTACCGTAGCCTTAAGCAGGGCTTCTGCATCTGCTACAGCCACTTTAAAATCTGTGATTAATTGGTCTTTATTAAAATCATTTGATGATGTTTCCATTTGTTTCTCCATTGTTAATTGTTAATTGTTAACTAAATTTTATTTGCGTGCGAAAAGCAGAATCATGCCAGCTGCGATTGCACCTACGCTAACCCAGACTGGGAAATTTATAGTTTCCTTATCTTTAACAGATAATTCTATCGGACCAATTTTGGCATTGTGTGTTTCTTTAGTATAGGTAAGACTGCCGTATGCCAGCCCTAAGATACCCGCTACGATTAACACCATAGCCAACGTTTTTGCTGAGTTCATTTCATATCCTCCTACTAATGTAGACTTGAAAAACCAAACTTGGTTCTTTACAAACCTCTACCTTGAATTACGCGCACTAATATCATCACAATTGCTATTACTAACAAAATGTGAATAAATCCACCCATGGTGTATGAAGTTACTAGCCCAAGCAACCAAAGTACAATCAATATAACTACAAGAGTTTGAAGCATTTTTATTTCTCCTAGTTAGTAAACAGCTTATCTATTTAGCTTTTAGCTGCATATCATTTTGAACAGAAGTTACACCTTTAACACTCCGCGCAATTTCAACCGCTTTGTTAATATCAGCCTGCGAACTCACAAATCCGCTCAACTGAACCACGCCCTTGAAAGTTTCCACATTAATTTCAGCAGATTTTAGTGTCGGCTCATTAAATACTGCCGTCTTAACCCTAGTAGTAATCACGCTATCATCTAGGTACTCGCCTGCACTTTCTTTACTAGATTCCGAAGTGTTTGCTTTATCAGTCGCCGTTGTTGGCTCTTTTTGTGACGTTGACGCACAACCTAGCATAGCCGTAAACACAACAGCGAGGCTGATTTTCGTAATTGTTTTGAGTTGTTTCATTGTTTTAGTCTCCATATAAATTCAAAAAACTGTAAGCTCTACTACGGGTTAATCATCTACTTATTTTTAATGACACTCTGTGCGCTATCGCACGTAACTAATGATTTTTAAACTTTTACTTGTATCACCTGCACACTTGCGTGACCTAGATTGCGGTAGATTCTGCCTCTACGGACAAACGGCCACCACTCGTAAAGAAAAATCTGCAGTGGACGCCACATAGCGACCCAGCCACCTATGAGTATGCTTTCTTTTAGTAGCCTTAGAAAAGTGTTGTTAGAAAAAGTAGTTGTAAGAACATCGGCACCCAGTAAACACGTAGCCAGAAATACGAGTCCAATCAGCAGGCTGACGCGACCCTCCAATAACAGCAACCGCAAGCTACGTTTAGAACGTTCTGACTTGTATTTAAAATAGTTATGAATCGCTTCAGAAATCAGCGGCGTTGGATTTTCCAGCGGCATCTGATCAATGTGAACAATTATGCGGAAGTGGCTACTCTGCGGGAATTCCAACGCCCAACTTTCAAGAAACTCCTCAGCATCTGTATCAAGGTTGCGATGATGGAAAGGTGTCGGATCCATCGAATTGAATAGCTCCGACAACTTGGCAACGCGCAACTCTATCTGATGAACGGGTACAGTTTGCAATTAAAGACCTTCAACTACGATCATGATTATTGCCATCTCTTCGATTATCTCCACGATCATCTCTTCGATCATGTCTTCTATATTCATGGCGGTCGTCACCACGGTCACGATGCTGCTCACGATAACGCGGTGCATAAGTATTGTTGTACCAACCATCCTGCACAAAATATACCCGCTCACCACAGGCATCATATTCGTGACAGTGTCGACGCCAGTTTCTAGCATGACCCGGCGGCACACGTAAGTAGATTGGATCGCGTTCTATATACCCACGCTCAATTACTCTAGGCTGGCGATAAAGCACACGTGGTGGTGGATGCCCACCAAGATCCAATTGTCCATAAAATCCAGGCTGCCCAATGCTGACTGAGACACCTACGTCAGCAGCAAATAGGGGTGTGCTAAACAGGGCTGTTGCTACTGCCGCTGCGATAATAAAATGTTTCATGTTGAATCTCCTATTGATTGTAAATTTATTTAACTCGGTTAATTAATTTTCTCCATGTGCATCACTCATTGCGACCTTTGCTTCTTGCTTGACCTTGCTCCTGGCTAGACTCATTCTGATTTTCTTTTTTTTGCTGCCTAACTTGTTTGCTTTGTGACTTTTGTTCCTGCTGCTTAGATACTTTAGCTTCAGAGCCTTTCTGTTGATGAGGTTCAACCTGCTGATTTTGCTTCTGCCTATTATCTTGAGCTTCCGGGCGTCCTTTTTGTGAAGGTACTGGCACCGACTTTTGCGCACCCTTATCGCCTCCTTGCGGTGATTCAGAACGCTGGTCGCTGCGTCCGTCCTGTTGGCGAGGTGTGTTCTGCTGTTGTGGCGAAGAACGCTGATTGTGCTGCTGTTCAGCGCCATTTTCTTCTGATCTGTGTTGCTTATTCTGCTGAGAACTTTCTCGTTGAGGCTTTACTTGCTGCGCAGGTGCTCTTTGTTCTTCCTGTCTTTGATAATGTTGCTGCACTACTGGGTCACGTGGCTCGTAACGGTAACTTTTCCTTTGTAGTTCATGCTGCTGGTTTACTCGTTGAGGGTAACGTTCCCCCGAATATTGCTGCTGATAAGAAGGCAATGGAGCAGGCGAATAATTTACTCTTCGATCCCATCTGTCCCAGCCTTTTCTGCGCTGTTGCCAATTAGGTCCCCAATGTTCTCCCCAGCGAGGTGCAGAAACAGTACTCCAACCAAAGAAAAAAGCAGGTTGCAAACGGTAGTAGCGCACAGGAACCCGCAAAATAAACAATGGTACATCCTCTGGATATACAAGCCACCAAGGACCGTTATACCAAGAACTTTGGTACCAGTTATCATCTTGGAAAACCCAGTACAAACCATCGTAAAAAAAGTAATTCGAGTCAAGCTGTGGTGCATAATAAACTGGGTAACCAGGCACCACGACAAGACGAGGATATACTGGCACGTTGATCCCTATGCTCACTTGAACATCGGCAAAAGCCACTGAAAAAAACAACATCCCAAACACTGCGAGTAAATTACGAATTTTAATCATTTTGTGGCCACCAGTTTCGATAACTAAGGTCAAAGTCATGGTTGCCAACAAGATGCGACACCAACTCTAATTCGCCTATGCTAGGTACTTGTAGACATGTACTTCAGTGCGGTATCACACATAGCTAAAATTAATTCGCCAAACAACTAAAGATCAGCCATACGTGCGCTAACGAACAGACGACAAAATGCCTGTGAGGTAATTTACCGTGATAGCTAGAAATAGATTTTTGAAGCTTAATAATTTTTTAAGGAATACGCTGATGGCGATAAAAAAAATTGAGTGCGTCAGCATTGAGAAGCTTGCAGCTTTATTTTGCATCGTATTGCTCACAAGTTGCAGTTCAATCCCCACCATGGTGCCCGACATGGCGTTGCAATCACCACGTCCTGTTCAGTTTGACGGGAAAGATGGTTCGCTGACTTCCAAGCAGAGCAAAGCGATTCTAGCAAAACTCAAAAAAAATGGAGATGACACTAATATCTTTGATAAGCATTTAGCGCTTATGACTGAGATTACCGATAGCCCGCTGGTGACGGGCAACAAAGTAGATTTACTGGTCGACGGCACAACTACTTATGATGCAATGTTTGCGGCAATAGAAAATGCAAAAGACCATATCAATATGGAGACCTATATCATTGAAGATGATGAAATAGGGCAACATTTTGCTTCGTTATTAATTGCCAAGCAACGTAACGGCGTACAAGTAAACCTTATTTATGACAGCGTTGGGTCATTCTATACGCCAAAGGAATTTTTTGCGCCGTTGATAGAAAGCGGTATCAATGTACTGGAATACAACCCAGTAAATCCGCTCTTTGCGCATAAAGACTGGCAAGTGAACCAGCGCGACCACCGTAAACTACTGGTTGTAGATGGGCAGGTTGCTTTTGTAGGCGGTATCAATATCAGCAGCGTGTATTCTAGCGGATCATTTGGTAGCGGATCACGTGAAAAATCCAAATCAAACACAAAATCAACTAAGGAAAAGCAACCATGGCGTGATACCCATTTGCGCATGACTGGGCCAGTGGTTAGTGAATTTCAAAAGCTATTTATTGCAACTTGGAACGAACAACAAGGCGAGCCATTGGCGTTTAAACAGTATTTTCCTGATGCTATGAATCAAGGCAATGAAGTGGTACGCGCACTTGGTAGCAATCCAGAAGAACCTTACAGCCAAATGTTTGTAACCTTGCTATCCGTCATCAATAGTGCTGAAACGCAAATCTCGCTAACTAACGCTTACTTTGTGCCTGACCCACAAATGTTGACTGCACTAAAAGAAGCTGCTCAGCGCGGTGTGGATGTGAGAATGCTACTACCTGATAAGACCGATTCGAACATGGTGTTTTATGCATCACGCTCTTTTTACGATGAATTATTAAGTGCAAATGTAAAAATATACCAACTGCAACATGCATTATTACACGCCAAAACTTTACTGGTAGATGGCGTGTGGTCAACCATTGGCTCTACCAACCTTGATTGGCGTAGTTTTACTAGTAATCAAGAAATCAACGCGATTGTGCTAGGGCAAGATTTTGGTGCACAAATGCAGGTTATGTATGAAAAAGACCTTGAGTCGTCTAAGCAGATTACACTGGAAGATTGGAGAAAACGTTCAATTATCTTACGAATCAAAGAGAGGGCTGCTCGTTTTTGGGCACGCTTCTTATGACCATAGATACACTCATACATATGTCAAACTTACGGCGATGGCTGATCGTATTAACGTTTGTTTGCAGTTTGCAGTTCATTATTGAAGAGTCTTTAGCTGCTGAGCCTGAACTTTCGATAGCAAATGTTTCGGCCATCGCACTAAAAGCTAAGTACACCGAGCTAAATGAGCAGTTGCTTAACAACCAGTTTCAACGCGAACTCCATCTTATTTCTACTGAGTCTTCAAATAATTTAAAAGGTGAAATCTACGCCGTAGTCGATTATCCGTTTGCCTCTGCGAGTCGCGCCCTCAACAATCCAAATCATTGGTGCGATGCACTCATACTGCACGTTAATATCAAATATTGCCATGCTTCAGGAGACGAGCCTAACACTATCCTCAAAGTAAATCTTGGGAAAAAATTCGAACAGCCGCTGGCTCAAACTTACGGGGTTGAGTTCAACTACCGCGAGGTTATGAAGACAACAGATTACTTTGCAGTAGAACTCAAAGCTGCAAATGGCCCTTTAAGCACGCATGACTATCGCATCTGGATCGAAGCTACACCACTTATAGATGGGCGAACTTTCCTGCATTTTACCTATACTTATGCCTTTGGTTTTGCTGGTCGAGTTGCCATGCAGGGCTACTTGGCTACAGGCGCTAGAAACAAGGTTGGGTTTACCACTGATGGGAAACTACCTGATGGTCAGCCTGACTACATTAAAGGAGTACGTGGTGTCGTTGAACGTAACACCATGCGTTATTATTTAGCAATTGATGCCTATTTAGCCGCATTGACTTCACCTGCTAGCAAGCAGTTAGAAAAACGGTTGCAGCAATGGTATAAAAGTACAGAGCAATACACCGTTCAGTTACATGAAGTAGAACGTAATGACTATCTAGATATGAAGCGAAAAGAATACCAACGTCAACAAGTGGCTCAATAGCATATTTACTGGCTTGCGCTATATGTTTTTTGCCTAACTTTCTTTAATCAAACTGCATGGAATTACTTCATTCAACTGACAGGCAGCAGTTTGACAGTTTTCCGTAAGGCTGGCTGCTTTTGGCCGGCAGCGGACAATATTCTTTATAAATTAACCGCATTCAAAAACATCCACCCGCCACCAAATATACTAATTCGTTATAATTTTAGCTGGCCACCCATCACCTAACCCATCATTTGTGTTGAAATGTAATAATGCTCAATGAGATTGAGTGTAAAACAGAAATTTTAACATTTATGAAATTTGGATTTAAAATGAGATATAATGCGCCGCTGTGAAATATTGCACTGGTGGTCTCGCTCTCCGCCAGTTTTAACTTTAAGAAACATGCTACATCGCGTATAATCTCTCGCACGCGCCCATAGCTCAGCTGGATAGAGTACTTGGCTACGAACCAAGGGGTCAGGAGTTCGAATCTCTTTGGGCGCACCATAAAATGAAAAGGCTGATTCCGTAAGGATTTCAGCCTTTTTTGTTTGCCGCCACTAGCGACGAATCGGGACACTTTTGTGTTCAAACCCAGCTAAAAAATTAGCACGTTGCTAAGTGATTCTTAAGTGTACAAAGCAGGCGTACAAGTTTTACTACTCAACTACCACTATCAACCCTTAAGATACGGTCAGCTGCTCAATAAATGGCAAAGTAGAGTGCTTGATTTTCCAATGTTTATCATCAAGCACCTCGCCAAATGAGATTTCCACATCCAACCAATCCAATAGCAACTCGCGTTGTGGCTTATAGATTTGTATTGCATGGTCTAAAGAAGTGCTTTTAGGTAATGAAAATTGTCGTGGCCTTGTATAAGCAACGAATTTACCTGCTCGCATTAAATATGCAGGTGTTTCTAGCCCTTTGTAATTTTTGCCTGTGGTGAGTTTAAACCAGCACGGTTCTTGGCTATTTTCTAGTCGTCGCCATACTTCAAGATACGCATCATCCATGCCCGTTTCTATCACGGTATTCGCATCAGTAAATACCATTTTGCCAATATCACGCGCGTTTGTTTGTGGTTGAAAATCAATCTCGCGATGCCATTGGCAAATATCTGAGCTATTGCTAGTAGCTGATGTAACTTGCGTGATGCCCGCAAAGCCTTGCTGAGTGGCGAGTTGCAGCAACTCTTCATTTGTATAGTCTTCTAGCTTATCTACTTGAGATAATTGTGATCGATTTGCAGGAATGCGAATGTCAATGTGATATTGCTGCGTTTGCATCCACAAAACTAGCGAGCTGTCATCTTTAGCGGTGGCGGTTTCTAGCAACTCGCGTTGCCAAACACCTATATATTTGCTCGGGACGGGCAGATATGCGGTCATGAGTGAAACTCAGGAAAAGTCTTCAGTGTGCGCCAAAACGCCATGTCATGATTCGGCCAGAGGTTGGCTTTTTCAGATTGTGCCAAGCCTTTTAATTTACGAATACTGGCAACCGCCATCTCGGTTTGGCCTTGCCAGCAATTGCCAGGCGCGACTTCATCCACAATATTTTCAGTTAAATCAGCAGCATCTCCAGCAAGTATGATCGGCGTGCCTGTTGGCATTTCTATCCATAGTGACATATGGCCAGCTGTATGGCCAGGGCTAGCGATGGCGCGCACGCCAGGGGCTAAGTCATATTCACCCTTTTTCACTTGCCAATTGTCTTGTTTGACAATTTCGTTATTAAAATAGGCAACATCTTCTGCGACGTTCGCATTGGCTAATTCATCCGCTTGAATATGCACTTCCACATTTCCGCAATCGCACAAGCCACCTGCATGGTCAAAATGCAAATGTCCAATAAAAACCACATCAATATCTTTTAGTGTTAAGCCCATTTTCGCCAGTTGATTGGGCAGGCGTTGTGATTCGTTCATTACAGGTGCGTTAAAACCAAGTTCGGCTTTATAGTATATTTTTCGTTGATTTGTATCGTTAATTTTGCTGTAGTCGCAACCAACATCGTACAAAATGCGGCCGTTTTTGGTCTCAATTAAGTAGGCAAGAATAGGTGCTTCAATCATCTGCCCTGCGCCTCGATTAAAGGTCGAAATCGATTTATCATAACGATGCGTTGCGGTTAAAATCGGCCAAAATTTGGTGACTGATGTCATTGTTAAAGCGCGGTCAAAAAAGATACGCCCGCTGCGCCAATAAAGGCGTTTGCGCTGTCGTTGGTTAGCATGCCATAGTCATCGCTTTGCAACCTTTTCACTCTGTGGCGATGATATGCTTTGAGCAATTTTGCCATCGGAATCACTGGCAACAAAGTAGAATCGCCAAATAATTGTTGATGTAGATTAGGCAGTTGAAACCAAGGCACAACAGGTTTTTCGTGATGAGCGTTATGATATGGGAAGTTCAAAAATATTAGATTTAGCCAAGGATAATGCAGCGAAGTTAAGTTAGAAAAGGTGTTAGCTTGCTCATAAGCGCGGTCGCGTAGTTTGCCATCAGCAATTTTGCCGTCAGACTGCGCCAAAGTGCTCTCTAAAAATACATCATACGTATGCTGAAATGCATCGGCGAAGCGTAGCGCGGTGAGCATGATGCCGTAAGCCAGCAAATACAGCAGCCAAGCTTTGATTGACAACCATGCCATCAGCGCAAATAGTGGTGCGCGTATAAGTAAAATAGCCAGTAATCGTAGGCGTTTGTAATGCCATTCAGGTCGCACAAACGGTAGCACTATCACCAAAAAGTGCATGAGAATTTCTAGCGCAGGAATGTACATCCATTCCAAAGCTTTAATGATATTGCGCGCAAAGCTAGGCATGTCGCGCATCAAATGTTGCACATTAAAAGTTAGTACATCTGCCCTGTCCACATGATGGTGCATGTGCTTGCTGCGAATCTCTTCATACGTGCTGTAGCAACTGCCGTTAATCCACGACATTAATATACCCCAGCGGCGGTTGGCTTCAGGCATTTTGAAGATGCTCCAATGCGAAAACTCATGCAGCAAATAGGCGCTGATAATTAAGGCCTGCGCAGTAAGTAGAACACCTGCGACATTAATCAACCAATAATTACTAAACAACATGAAAATGCCAAGCGTGTAGCCAATAATAGTGAAGCTAAACGCTAAGCTATTTGGAAGTACGCTTTCAGAAGTTTTAAACGTAGTTAGCATTTTAAGCGGCATCATTAAGCGCTACTAGATAGCCACGCCAGCCTTCTAAATGGCTAATGTTGATAGCATCTAGCGTTGCGTAAGCTTCGCATAAAAAACCTTGTACAGTGCTGCCATCCGCCAGCGTTAATGTGCCAAAGCCCAACGGACTCGGTACGCTTGCGACAAATTTGCCGAAATTTTCGATTGGCAACTGCCAAATTTCTAAGGCAATTGCAGTACCATTTTCTAACACGCGTAACAAGCCTGGACGTGGCGGCATAAAGCCATTAAGAGCAAATAACTGATAATTGGGCGACGTTGTTGTGGCTTCTACAAACTCACCGCCAAGTCCGGTCAATTGCGGGTTAAGTGGCAGGCCTTGCATGTGTGCGCCGCAAACGGCTACTTTTATATTCATATCAATTCCATATTTAAAGTTTTTTAGCCAAATTGAGCAATGCGTCATCATTAAACGCTGGCGCGCTTAGTGTGATGCCAAAACCGATGCCATTGCCATAAAAGCCAGTCGGCACGGCGATTGCCGCCATATCCAGCAAATTCATAAAGTTGGTGTAATAGCCCAAATTGGTGTTGGTTTGGACTGGTTCGGCTTGCACCTCAGCGATGGTGTAAATTGTGCCAGCAGTCGGCGTAACTAATATATCAATATCGTGCCAAACTGCGCCTGCCTTACGTTGTAGCGCCTTTAACTTATACATCGCGCTGTAGGTATCTGCCGCGCTAAATTTTGTGGCATTGCTAATAATTTTGTAAGTTGTTGGGAATATCGTTTCTGGCTTTGCATCAAAAAAATCTTTTATCGCTGCATAACGCTCCGCAACCCAAGGCCCCTGGTATAACAAAGCGGCGGTTTCTATAAAAGGTGAAAAATCAATTTCTACCGCAACCCCGCCAATGGCTTCTAGCTGACCAATCGCTTGCTGAAATAATTGTGGTGTTTCAAGGTTATCAAAAAAAGCCAGCTGTTCAGTTCTAGGCACGCCAAATTTAAAATTAACGACAAAATTAGGTTTATTTTTAGACTCACGCGAATACACATCCTCCGCATCAAAGCCTTGTGCAACTTGTAACACAGATGCCGCATCGGCTACATTTTTAGCAAATATCGATACACAGTCTAAACTGCGGCAAGCAGGTACAACGCCCGATGTACTTAACAAACCTAAGCTTGGTTTTACACCAACTAGACGGTTAAAAGCAGCAGGTACTCGGCCAGAGCCTGCGGTATCAGTGCCTAAACTAAAGCTAGCCATGCCCAAAGCAACTGAAACAGCAGAACCTGCGCTAGAACCGCCAGAGATGTAAGTAGGGTTAATACTGTTTTTACAGGCGCCGTATGGCGAACGTGTGCCAACTAAACCTGTGGCAAATTGATCTAGATTGGTTTTGCCAATAGGAATTGCACCTGCATCAATTAACTTTTGCACAACAGTTGCTGATTTTTCTGGCGTGTAAGCATAGTCTGGGCAACCCGCCGTTGTTGGTTTAGCAGCCAAGTCGATATTATCTTTAATGGCAAATGGAATGCCATACAAAGGATAATTGGCCATCTCATTTGCTTCTAGTTTTTTGGCATACGCCAGCATTTCCTCTAAAGTTAAGCGCGTAATCCACACATTATGTTTGTCGTTGTCACTAATATATGCATGCAGCTCTTTTACTAGCTCAGTTGGCATTAATGCGCCTGAAGCATACAAACTGCGTAAATAGGGTATATTTAAGTTCATTTACCTACACCTCTGCCACTAATAATAAATGTTGCCCTGCTGCAATTGATGCGCCTTCGTTGCATAAAATTTTGCTGACTTTCCCTGTGCAGCTTGCTGTTACTGCAATCTCCATTTTCATCGATTCGATTATCGCCACTTCATCGCCCACTTCAACAAGCTCACCTTCGGCACGCAGTACTTTCCACAAATTACCTGCCACGTGTGAAGCAACTGGTAAGTGGCCAGCAGGAATTTCAAATGCAATATCTGCACTTGCAGGTTCTGCATCTTGGTTGTAGTTAGCTTGACCGGTTGCAATCCAACTTTCGCGTTCTGCGTTAAATGCCACTTGTTGTATAGCTTTAAACGCTTCAATACTGGCAGATTCTTGCTGCAAAAACTGGTTGTATTCGCTTAAACTAAACATGCCCTCTTCTATTTTTAGTGCAAACTTTCCTTGTATAAAGTCAGCACGCAGTTGCACTAACTCATCTTCACTAACTGGGTAATAACGGATTTGATCGAATAAACGTAATAACCAAGGTGAGTCTTGTTTAAAGTCTTGCGTGGTATTCCAACGGTTCCATATCGGTAGCGTGCGGCCAACTAACTGATAACCACCAGGGCCTTCCATGCCGTAAATACACATATATGCACCGCCGATACCAACTGCGTTTTCTGGTGTCCATGTGCGCGCGGGGTTATATTTAGTAGTGACCAAGCGGTGTCTTGGGTCTAACGGCGTAGCAACTGGTGCGCCCAAATACACATCGCCTAAGCCTAGTGTTAAATAACTGGCGTTAAATACAATGTCTTTGACTTGCTCTGCTGTTTGTAAGCCATTAATACGTCTTATAAATTCGGTATTATTAGGTTTAGGTTCTAACGAACACCAAGGCGCATTTTTACGCACCGATTGTGCGTATTTTTCAACAGCAAGTTGAACAGTTGGGTCTTCCCAAGATAACGGTAAATGCACAACGCGTGAAGGCACTTGCATGGTTTCGGTAGGTGGCAACTCATTTTCGGCTTGCTGTAGAATAGCAATCAGTTTATCTACTGGTAGTATCAAACTGTCATAATGCAATTGCAGTGAGCGAATGCCAGGAGTTAAATCAATAATGCCTTGAATTTGCTTATTGTGTAACCACTGCATTAACGCATGGACACGAAAGCGCAAGCTAATGTCCAGCATCAACTCGCCATATTCCACCAGCAAGTTCTTATCGCCTGCTTGACGATAAACCACCTTAAATTGGCCAGCTGTTGCTTGCGTGCTTAATAACACTGGGCTGTTAGGCACATGGATATTGGCTTCCAGAGCAGGCATTTTAATGCTTGCATCATTTAAATTGGCAATCATGGTATTTTGTGCAAGTTCCAGCTCATTTGCCTGCGCTTGGCTAAGTTGCATAAACCTAATTTTATCGCCTGCTTTTAATTGCCCCATTTTCCACAATTCAGCCTGCACAATAACGGCTGGGCACACAAAACCACCCAAACTTGGGCCATCGGGGCCTAAAATAATTGGCATATCGCCAGTAAAATCAATGCTGCCAATAGCATAAGCATTGTCGTGAATATTTGATGGATGTAAACCCGCCTCGCCGCCGTCAGTGCGCGCCCATTGTGGTTTGGGCCCAATTAAACGAATGCCTGTGGTGTTCGAGTTGTAATGCACCTCGTAATCGGTGTTAAAAAACACAGCAATATCGTCAGGCGTAAAGAAATCTGGCGCACCATGTGGGCCATATAGCACGCCAATCTGCCAGTGATTATTGTAAGTAGGTTGCTTATTTGGTGCTAAAAGGCGCTTTTCAATCGCTAGTTTTTCTGATTTGGTAAGATGCAATACATCACCCACTCTAAGCATCCTACCGCCATGCCCACCAAATTGCCCCAAGGTAAATGTGGATTTACTGCCTAAATAGTCGGGCACATCAAAGCCACCCTGCACTGCCAAATAGGCACGGCAGCCAGCACCATTTATTTTGCCAAGCTTTAGTACACTGCTGGCTTTCACAAGCTGCGATTGCCACATGTTAATTGGCTTACCATCTAACAGCGCTTCAATTTGCGCACCAGTAATGGCAATAACGCTGTCAATATTAAACTTCAAGGTGCATCCTATTAGCGTTATTTCCAACCCTGCTACACCTTCGGTATTGCCTGCTAATTTATTGCCCACACGAAATGCTAAATGATCCATTGGGCCAGACGGCGGCACACCCACATGCCAATAGCCAAGTCGACCTGGGTAATCCTGGATCGTTGTCATCACGCCGCCATCTAGCACATCAACAGTGTTAGGTTGATATACAAATGTATTCAAATAACGTGTAATTTGCTTGCCCATGGGGAACACATCATCGGCCAAAATTTGGCGCAAGTACTCTAGGTTGGTTTCAATGCCACTCAGCTGCGTTTCGTTAAGAACAGCACGCATTTTGTCCACTGCAGCATCGCGATTAGCTGCATGCACCAATACTTTGGCAATAAGAGGGTCGTAAAATGGTGAAATCTCACTGCCCTTTTGTACCCAACTATCATTGCGCGCGTCTGGCGAAAATTTTGCCTCTGTGAGCACGCCACTGGCTGGCTGAAAATTTTTATTCGGATCTTCTGCGTAGATACGCACCTGAATAGCATGACCAGTGGGCTCATGTGAATATTGACTTAAAAAATCAGCATCACCTGCTGCAATACGCAGCATCCACTCCACCAAATCTACACCTGTTACCAACTCGGTCACGCCATGCTCAACTTGTAAACGCGTATTTACCTCTAAAAAGTAAAATTGTTGCGTATCATTGTCGTACACATACTCCACCGTGCCTGCAGATCGATAATGTAAAGCACTACCAAGTTTTACCGCGGTTTCACATAAGGCTTGGCGAGTTTTTGCAGAAATATTCGGCGCTGGGGTTTCTTCTATTACTTTTTGATTGCGACGCTGTACGCTGCAATCTCGCTCGCCTAGTGCAATCACTTTACCTTTGCCATCGCCAAAAATTTGCACCTCTATGTGTCGCGCAGATTGCACGTATTTTTCTAGGTAAATACCACTATCTTTAAAATTATTTTTTGATAGTCGCTGTACCGATTCAAAAGCGGTATCTAGCTCATTTTCGCTCCAGATAAGCTGCATACCAATACCACCGCCACCTGCCGTACTTTTTAGCATGACGGGGTAGCCAATTTTTTCGGCTTCAGTTTTAGCTTCTGCCACATCAGCCAGCAATCCTGTACCTGGCAATAAAGGAACATTATTTTTGTTGGCTAGTGCACGAGCAGTATGTTTTAAGCCAAACTCGCGCATTTGGCTAGCTGTTGGTCCAATAAATATAATGCCTGCTGCTTCACAGGATTCTGCAAAATTGGCATTTTCTGATAAAAAGCCATAGCCTGGGTGTATTGCCTGAGCGCCAGTTTGTCGCGCAACTTGCAGTATTTTTTGCGAATTTAAATAGCTTTCCGCAGCAGGCGCAGGGCCAACACAAACTGCTTCATCCGCATCTAGCACATGACGTGCACCAGCATCAGCTTCTGAATAAATCGCAATCGATGCGATGCCCATTTTTTTGAGTGTGCGAATGATGCGACAGGCAATCTCTCCACGATTGGCAATTAATACTTTAGTAAACATTAAAACCCCAAGTGCGAGTCGTCTCGCTTTTATTGCAAACGCTAGGTCGTCCTAACGTCAAGTTTTGATTTAAAATTTAATTGCCATTCCAAACGAGCAGCCGCACTGGTGTTGGATTGTAGCCATTGCATGGATTGTTCAATTGTGGGCAATTTGAAATCAACACAGTTACATCCATCTCAGCACGCATTTCTACATATTTTCCTGGCCCTGAAATGCCATCAGCAAAGACTAATCCCCCATCCACAGTCACAGGCACGTTCATAAAAAAGTTAATATTGCTTGTGATGTCGCGTTTGCTCATGTGGTTGGCGCACTCGCAGGTGTTGAGCGCGTGCATAAACGAATCACGGCAACTGTGCATGTGGCGTTTGGCAAGGTCGTAGCGTGTTGTGTTGCTCTCTGCCGAACAGGCACCACCTAGCGTATCATGGCGGCCACAAGTGTCAGCCACAATCGTCAACATCGCATTGCCTTCGGATGAATACAGCACCGAGCCTGTTGTTAAGTACAACCGCCGTTGACGTGCGATGGTATCGACCACGCTGTAACGCTCTTCTGGATTGCTTGCGCTATAAAATAGCGTATCGACCGCCTGATTGCCTTCCAAATCTAAAATGCGGAAAATTTGGTCTTTTTTTAGCTCTGCCATCCATGGGTCGCCTGCATTGCAAACTTGATTAACTATGGCGTTTTTAGGGTCAAGCTGGCTTTCGGCAATCATAAATAGTATCTTTCTGTGTTCACAAAACCGCGGCCATTTTGCGCGCAACTATTGCGGCAAATATCCTCTTGCGACGCATTGCCAACATGAAGAGCAGATAATTTCACAGCGGCAGGCGCATACACGATTTTAGGGTCTAGTGAATGCGGTGCAGTCGATAAAACCAACAACACATTCATGTCAAAGCGAATATCCACGGTGCTTCCTGCTTTGCTATTATTTGCCACAAAGCTTAAATTACCTACTTCATCTGGTGTCACCTTGCTAAAAAAATTAACACTAGCTGTTAAGTCGCGCTTGCCTAAGCCATGTTTGGCTAACTCAATTAACAAGCCATCTTTGCCATTGCGATACATGTCATTGTGGTGAGTTTGATAGCTGCTTGTGCCGTATTGCGCGGCAATCATACTGGCATCGCTCACGCCACAAATGGTATCGTGCCAGCCCACATTGTCATTAATAATCGATGCCAATACCCGCCCCATATCACTATATACAACATTGCCAGTCGTTAAAAAAGCTGTGTGCTGAGCTTTAAGCGTGTCTGAAAAGTTGTAGCGTTCTAACTTATCTTCTGCATTGTAAAATAAGGCTGAGCAATTCGCACCACCAGTTAAATCAGTTAACCTTAACGCCGTACCACGACGCATTAAGCCAGACCAATGACAGCCGCCAGGGATAGTTTCCTCCCACAGCACGTTTTCAGGTTTAAATTTAACTACCATACACATTCCTTAACTCTTCCATTACAGTCTTTGTATCTTGCACACTGCCAAAAATACCACCTTCTACGGACACCATTTTCATCGCTGCATCATGCAAATCAGCATGCGCCGAAGCACATGCATCACTTATCAAAACACATTCGTAGCCGCGATCGATAGCTTCACGCAAAGTAGAATGCACGCACACTTCAGTCGTGATGCCAACTATGTATAATTTTTTAATCTCATATGTAGCCAAAATTTGCGCCAAATCGGTCTGATGAAACGCGCCGTAACCAGGTTTATCTATAATTGGCTCACCTGCTATTGGCTTTAATTCAGCAATAATGTCATGACCATATTCGCCGCGAACCAGTAGCCTACCAAGCGGTCCTTTGTTGCCAATCTCGGCACCCGCTTGGCGACTGCGCACTAGCTTGGTAGGCGGACAATCGCTCAAATCTGAACGATGTCCTTCCCTTGTATGAATCACCAATATTTTATTTTTGCGTGCAGCTTTTAACAAAGTACAAATAAACGGAATGGGCTTGCGTAGCATGAAAACATCCATGCCGGCTTTAGCTGCATAGCCACCTGCATCCAAAAAATCTCGCTGCATATCAATCACAATTAGTGCACTTTGCTGAGTATTCAATTCATTCATATGTTTTGCTAAAACATGTGGCTGTAACGGCTAATCTCCCACTGGCTAACTGACTGGTGATAGGCTTCCCACTCTTCTGTTTTATATTTAATAAACTCATCGCTTAAGCCTTTACCCAAGGTTTTTTCAACCAATGGGTCAGCCGCAAAGGCATGTACCGCTTCTTGCAAGGTTTGTGGCAAAAAGCTAATACCACGTTTTGCGCGTTCTTCTTCCGTCATTTCGTATAAGTTATCTTCATTTGGTTTGCCTGGGTTTAAGCCTTCTCTAATACCTTCTAAACCAGCGGCTAACGCTAGGGTTGCTGCTAAGTACGGGTTCACAGCGCCATCGGCATTACGAGACTCACAACGCCCACCGCCCATTGGCACGCGTACAGAATTGGTGCGGTTGTTAGAGCCAAACGAGTTAAATACTGGCGCCCAGCTAAAGTAGTTCATGGCACCACGACGCACCAAGCGCTTGTAGCTATTTACTGTAGGCGCAAAGGTGGCGCAGAGGGCCGGCCCGTGTTTGAGAATACCTGCAATAAATTGATAGCCTAACGTCGTTAAACCTAAACCACGTGGGTCGTCTTTTGGGTCGCAGGCAAACAAGTTTTTGCCTGTTTTAAGGTCATATAGAGACATATTAAAGTGCGCACCAGTACCCGTTTTATTGGCAAACGGTTTAGGCATGGTGGTCGCGAGCAAACCTTCTTCTTTTGCATAATGCTTAGCCATATAGCGGAAGAACGTAAAGCGGTCGCACATGGTGAGCGCATCACTATAGTTAAAATCAAACTCAAATTGGCTGTTACCATCTTCATGGTCAAACGAATACAAATCCCAACCCAAATCATTGATGGCGGTTGCCATTTTATCGAGCCAAGTAAAGTTATCCATAAAAGTGCTGACGTCATATGCCGCTTTGCCCAATTTATCATCTGGGTTATGGATACTTAAACTGCCATCTGCGTTTTGTTTGAATAAATAGATTTCGCACTCAATACCTAAATTCATGCCAAAGCCCATTTTTTCGGCTTCTGCTAACACATTTTTCAGCGCGACGCGGGTATTGAGCGGGTATGGCTTTCCTTGAAAGTGATTATCCGCTGGCATCCAAACCACTTTCGGCTCCCAGGGCAGCTGAATAATATGATCCAAGTCAGGGACTGAGGTAATTTCATCGTCACTTGGACCATGACCTAAGCCATCCAAGGCATAGGCGGTGTAGCGTTCTGACCCGCCAGACATTTGGGGTAAATGGTCAATCGGCACGACTTTCGCTTTGGGGATACCATGAATATCCACATAGGCACCGATGCAGTATTTCACCCCTTTGTCTTTTAATACCTGCTCAATGGCTTTTACTTCTGCTGCTGTTTTCATACCTTGTCGTCCTTCTTCATCAATCGCTAAATTTATCAAAATATGAATACTCCAAAGGAGGATTCTCCTGTGTACCTTTTGTCACAACACCACTTAAATCCTCGACCATCCAAGCGAACCACTCATCGCCTTTTTCTTTACTTGCTATACTCGGCGTGCCTGTTACGCCGTTTAAACTGGTTCTGTTGACAGGGTGAGAAAACACCAAACCTGCTGTACGATCTGGGTCATCTGCCATCTTTAATTTATCAGGGCGCACCATCTCGGAAGCGGTCGCTAACATGAGCGAGGTTTCACCATCATTGGCATGCCAGTCATCACCATCCGCATGCTGAAACTCTTTGGCGCGTTTGCTTAAATGCGCAGTGTTAATCACAGCAATCATCATGTCGTCATGGGCTGCGCGCAGCATTTCCAGCGCACAGCGCAAAGGCGCCGCATTAGTGACATGCGCATTGACGATAAACAAGCGCCGTACGCCACTGTGGTAAGCCCAGTCACCCATGTCTTTAATCGTATTAATTAAGGTAATGGGTTGTAAGGCAATGGTGCCCGGCCAGCGCTGGCTATGGCCGATTGAGCAACCATAAGGCATGGTAGGTAGCATCAGTACCTTGGTTTTTTCTGCCACTGCTTTGCATAACACATCTGCCAATACATAATCCATGCCGCATCCCATGTGTGGGCCATGTTGCTCGGTGGCGCCAATCGGCAAAATGGCCGAGCAATTGGCTGCTTTTAACTTTGCAGGAATTTCATCCCAAGTCGTTTTAGACCATTCCATTGTCATCGTATTACTCCACGTTATCCGCTACATTCACAAAGCGAATCATGCGTTGTTGAATCGGTATTTCAGTTGTTTCTGGCTCTTCTTGTGGATGAATCAGCGCTTCTAGTCTGGCTTTGGTCGCTAGGAATTCAGGCGAATTGGATTGCGTTAAATTCCGCGGACGCGGCACAGGTACTTCAATCAATTCCATGACTTCACCGGGATGTGCTTTGAGGACTAAGATGCGGTCTGCTAAGAAAATCGCTTCGTCTAAGTCGTGCGTGATAAATACAATCGTGATGTCGATATTGCGCCAAATCTCGAGCAAATGCGCCTGCATTTTGGCGCGCGTTTGCGCATCTAAAGCGCCAAATGGTTCGTCCATTAACAAAATACGCGGCTGATTGACGAGCGCACGTGCAATGGCCACGCGCTGCTTCATACCGCCTGAAAGCTCATGTGGATACGCATTAGCAAATTTTTCAAGGCCTACCAACTCCAGCCATAATTCGGCTTCTCTGCCAGCCTCAATACTGCCCATACCGTTCATCTCTAAGCCAAACATCACGTTTTGTTTGACTGTTCGCCAAGGGAATAATGTATAGCCTTGAAACACCATGCCACGATCACGGCCTGGGCCTGTGACTGGTTTACCATCAAGCAAAACCTCACCACCAGAATAGCTTTCTAAGCCTGCCAATACCCGCGCGAGCGTTGATTTACCACAGCCAGAAGGCCCAATAATGCAAACAAATTCTCGCTTATGGGTTTTAAAGCTCACATTATTCAGCGCAACCGTTTCACCTTTATTGGTTTTATAGGTTTTCACTAAATTTTTCACTTCTAAAATCACATCTCGATTTTTAAGCTTATCAAAACGTGCTTTTACTTCAGGTGACTGATCTAAGTAACTTGGTAACATATTGTTTATTGTTTTATCCATTTGATCTATCCAACCTACTCTTTGTTAGCTGGTCTATCCCAGCGGAACAATCGTCTACCTAACCAAGCTAAGATTAAATCCATCCCAAGCCCAATAAAGCCAATAATAAAAATTGCAGCATATACGTTATCAAAATGCTGATAACGCGCTTGCTGGGTAATGAACCAAGTAATGCCAGTAGAAGTACCTATTAACTCAGCTACAATTAAATAGGTCCAAGCCCAACCCAGCAAAACGCGCTGATCGCGATATAAATCTGGCAAAATTCCTGGGATGACTACATGCTGTAATAGCTTGAATTTAGTAGTGCCCAATGTCATGGCTGCCTCCAGCAGGCTATAATCTAACTTGCGTGCGGTATTAGCAATGACTAGCACTTGTTGAAAGAAAGTACCAATAACAATAATGGCAATTTTTGGCCCATCATAAATACCCAAAATTGCTACCATCAGAGCACCAAAAGCAGGTGCCGGTAAATAACGAAAGAATTCAATAAAAGGCTCAGCCAGCCTTGAAAATACAGAATAAGTACCGCACAAAATGCCAAGCGGAACACCAATTAGCGAGGATATAAAAAATCCCAAAAAAATAACTTGAACACTTTGCCATAAACTTTGGTGCAACCACAGCGCATCTTTTTGCACTGGTGGCGTTGTAAAGGCTGTATAAAAAGCCTTTGCAACTTCATGTGGCGCAGGTAAATATATAGGATTTGCAGAATAGCCTTGTGGAATAAGTTTGCCCTGAGCTTGCATATTGGCTAGTTCTTCTTTAAAAATAGCCTTATCTATCAGCATGTCTTCCTGAAAGTAATCAACTTCTCCAGGATTTTGTACATGAATTACAGGATGCCAAATAAATGGCACATAACTTACCGCACACCAAATAAATATAGGTATCAGAAAAGATAGCCAACCGATTAATTTGCGTCTACTAACGCTTAAGTCTTGACGCACAACAAACCAAGTGGCTAGCCATTCTGCCGCCCGCGGGAAAAACTGCATTTCTACCCCTTTTTATATAGCTAACTGCTTATTAAAGTTATTTATAAAAAACTGGGTCAATCGCTTTATCAATATCTTGCGGGGTTTTGTAGATAGCATTTTTTACATTAAAGTCATCTGCAATTTTAGATGAACCATAGAGTGACTTCAGGCCATCCGCTTTTACCATTGCAGCCTTGCCTTCTTTTATAGAAAGTAATTTAGTGCCTTTTAAGAATGGTTTATATTCTTTCGGTGTTAGGCCAACGCGGGCAGACATAATTTTTAATGCATCAGGTTGAGTTTTCGGGTCATTAATGTAACTAACGACTTTGCCCCAAACACCAACAACCTTTGCCCAATCATCTTTGCGGCTAGATAAGCTTGCTGGCGTTACCACAAACACATCGTAAATTAGGCCTGGTGCTTGTGCTGAAGTATATATTGGCTTAGAACCAGGGACGAGCTTTAGGGCTTGGTTAGCACTTGGTTGAAATACACCAATAGCAGCCAAATCGCCTGACGCTAGCGCCTGTGGCGTATCGTTTATTTTGGTGTTAACCAGTGTTAAGTCAGACTCTTTCATGCCTAATTGCTCTAGGCCATACAACAGCAAAAGATGGTCAACAATACCCAATTCGGTACCCACTTTTTTACCTTTTAAATCTTTAAGACTTTTAACACCTGGCTTACCAATAATCATGTCATTACCGTTTGAATAATCAGTAATCATTATCATGGTATTTTTAGCGCCACCCGACCCTACAACTAAGGCATCACCATTGGTTAAACCAACACTGTCAAGCTTGCCAGCACTGTAAGCTTCCATTGAGGCACCATAATCAAACCATTCAAATTTAACATCAACACCAGCCTCCTTAAACCAACCTTTATCAATCGCAACTTGCCATGCCACAAAACCTGGCCAGTCACTGTAACCAATTTTAAGAGGTTCTACAGCGATAGAAGGTGCAGAAAATAGCATCGCTGCAGACAAGGCAGATGCCGCAAAAAAACGTTTAAATAGATTTCGTTGAATTAATAGCATGTTAGGCTCCTAAGTTGATAAAGGTCGAGAAGGCAGCATTAAAAAGCGCATCCTCCCGGGCTTTTATCCCTCCGTGTAGCCAATTGCTTGTGGCCGACAACTCTTGGACCAGACGCCTTAAAATTATTAAAGCCGGAACCCTAGTCATCTTTAGTAAAATTTTTAGCGATTACAAATGTATAAAACCGCTTTCTCGCTATTTTAGTTAACGCAAATAGCGTGCCATTTTCATGAATTTATAATTTAGCATCTATATCAATCACTTAACCTATCAATTGGTTGGCTTTAAAAATCAATGAGATTTATATTGCACCATTAAAGTGCGTTAAGTTGACTGCTTGCACCAGATTTTTTTAATTTACACATAGCATCTCTTAAATTAAATGCGTAAGCTATATAGTTTCTCATCACCATATTTAGATTCTTAAATGAAACCAAATATTGCTAATTGGCCAACATGGCAGGAGTTTAGGAATGCACAAAAAGAGATTATTCTGCCAGCAGGAAAAGTCGCCCATGTACCCGTTGCTATTCGATATATTGACGCAGGCAAAGCCAAACGCGGCACAATTTTACTCATGCATGGCATACCAACATGGGGATTTCTCTATCATGCTGTAATTCCAACATTAGTTGAAACTGGCTATCGCGTAATTGCACCTGATTTTCTGGGGCATGGTTGGTCAGACCGTAGTGACTGCTTTGACCGCTCGTTTCAAGACCAAGCGAGGATGATACTAGCCTTACTGAAAGCGATTAATATCGCACAAGTTGATGTAGTTGGCCATGATACTGGCGGCGCAGTTGCGCTTATTTTAGCGATTGAGCATCAAACTGTTGTCAAGAGACTCGTCATTACAAACTCTGTATGTTACGACCGTTTTGATGATGATATGCTAGACTTTGGACATCCTATTAGGTGGAAATCTCGACCTATTGCCGACCTTGTAAGCGTATTAGAAGATAGTCTAAGTGCTGGGATTTTTAATAAAAATCGCCTTAACAATGAATTCAGACAAGGTATTATTGCGCCTTGGGCAAGCGAAGTAGGCAAACTAAGTTTACTTAGAAATGCCTCTGCGCTAAACGCTAACCAAACCATGGCATTGGTTGATCGGCACCATACGATTAAAGCTAAAACCATGATAGTTTGGGGTTTAAACGATCCTTGGCAAAAGTCAGAAGATGGATTGCAATTAGCTAGTGAGATTCCAGGTGCAATTTTTCATGGTATTGAAGGTGCTTCACATTGGGTGCAGCAAGACTCGCCTGAAGCATTTACAAACGCAATAATTAACTTCTTAGACGATTAAAAAAAGCTAAGACAACACCTCAGTATATCTTGTCAATGTTGATGATTCGCGCTCAAACCAAGCTTCTGTTTCTGCGCTCATTGAAGTGGTTTGACTGTAAACAATATCAGATTCCAGCGTGTCAATTAAAAATAGTCGCTCGCAGGCTTTGCCATCAATCGTTAGCTTTTGTCGAATTACTTCAACAACGCCCAAATCTATATCTTGATATTTGCTAGGTTGCTCAAAACCATCCAGCGGAAATAAATCACTAGTGACACGTGAAGGTTGAGTGGATTGAAAGATGCTAAACCCTGTTTTAAGCGAACCTTTAGCCACTGAAGTTTCAAAATTGAATAACTGAGACATAATGGCCATATTCTTATCCGCCTGTTCGACCATTGCATTCAGTGTCACATCCGCAAATGATTTGACTACCGTTTGCGCCCTACCTAGCGTTAAGCCAGCATAATCGCCGCATACAATTAACCCGCCTCCTTTATGCCTAACTAAGCCACTATCCAGCTCGAGCTCCTCAATCAAACGTAAGCCAATCAACGGCCCTGGCTTTGATGGCTGCAAGCGCCAATCTTCAATATAAGCATTACTAGGGCAAAACTCCACCATACAATTGCCTACACGCTTTAATAGAGCTGGCTCAGTCCAGCGATTATGTATCTGTAAACTTGCATCAGCGGCCTGCCAGCTTAACATTTCACCGTCCCAATTCGTGTTTGCAGAAAAACCTTCATAATTGGCAAGCTGTTCTAATTCTTGCCGTGTATAGCTGGCAAGCTGCTTAGCAGCAACTAAATCAGCATCTATTGGCAAACGTATATCAATAGTAAAATTGCGACTTTGCAGCCAATAAACCTGCATTTTTGTATCAGCTAGGCCATTACCAAAAGTGATTGAATGGCGCCTAAAACAGCCGAGCAGCCAATCTGGTACACTTTTTTTGGAGCGCACACTGTGCAAATTTAACAGCTCTTTTAAGGTCATACCATGGCGTTTGTGCTAGCTTGCTGTGCTTGATGCCCAAAAGAAGCTAAATTTTTAGCACCATCTGGCAGCGATATAGCGCCATCTGCGAGACGCTTTTTTAGGTAGGCGAAAGTTTGCATGGTTTGCGCGTATAAGTGCTCACCACATATGACTGATTCATAACGCGAAGGGTTGTCTGCAGACAACAATGATTCAACAGGTTTAATTACTGTATCGTAATCGCAAGCGCAAAACATAGGGAATGAATATCGCTCTTGTTTAACTTTACGCACACGGTGCATTGTCGCCATATAAAAGCCATTACTTAACACTTCCAACATATCGCCAATATTAATAACAAATGCGTCATCAATCACTGGCGCATCAATCCATTCAGCTACGCCATTTTGCACTTCTAATCCATCTGCAGTAGCCAATAAAATAGTAAAGCACTCATAGTCAGTATGTGCGCCTATGCCAGGCCTGTCTTCTGGGGCATCCGGTATAAATGGATAATGCACAAGTCGTAGTTGACTGGGTGGCGTAGTCACTAACTTAGTAAAACTATCTTCTGGCAAATCTAATGCCAAAGCAAAACCACGAAACAACACATGATTTAACGCAAAAACTGCATCGTAATAGGCTTTGATATCTTCTTTAAAACCAGGGAAATTCGACCAGCGATCTGGCCCCAGCATCGGTCTAAATTTTTCTGGATCTTGCAGGTCAAAGCCAACATCGTAGGCTTCTTTAAGGTCAGGTTTTGCATCTAGGTACTGCTCTTCTCCTTCTGGTACGTAACCACTGTGATTATTTGAATTGCCGATGTAGTCTTGCATTTTCTGCGTATAGCTTTGAGCAAAATATTCACGAGTACGTGTTTTTAAATTTTCAATCAAATGCTTTGGCACACCATGCCCTATCACATAAAGAAATCCAGCATCGTGGGCAGCTTTTCCAAGTGCTTTTGCGGCTTTTTCCCGCTCAGCTTTAATTGGTGAGTACAGTAAAGAAATATCAACCAGCGGCAGTTTTTTAAAAGCGGTATGCAAGCTTGTAGTTTGTGTTTTAATAGCTGACATAAATATGGTTTCTTTTCGTAATCTACTTAAAACTATAGCGACAAACCTACAAGAAAACCCGTATTTCGTCTTTGTATTAACAGCAACTAGTATGCCACTCTACTTTTTTTATACAATGCTATAAACATCAATAAGTTACATCTAAAAATATAATTTAAATAAGTTTCAGAAAATACTTTTAGCACCATATATGAGCATTAAATAAAATTATGCACAACTTTAACCTTGCAAACGATTGGCTTAAAAAGCTCTAAGTTAAGTCTGCTTTTGACCGATTGCAGGCAGTAAACATAGCAAATTTGTGGTTCTATTAGACTAATTAGTAGTATAAAAAAAGCCCACTTTTAAGTGAGCTTTTTTATTGATGCGCATGCAAATTAGCGCATTCTAGGTAGCTTTCCGCCCATCATCCCGCCCATGCCACGCATCATTTTGGCCATGCCGCCTTTGCTAAACATTTTCATCATTTTTTGTGTTTCCTCAAACTGTTTTAGCAGCCTATTCACCTCTTGCACTTGCACGCCGCTACCATCGGCGATGCGTTTTTTGCGGGTGGCTTTTATTAGCTCTGGTTTTCTGCGTTCTAGCGGCGTCATGCTGTTGATGATACCTTCGATGCGACGCAATGATTTATCCGCATCTTCATTATTCACTTTAGCCGCCATATTAGCCATTTGCGCAGGCATTTTGTCCATCAGCGCGCCCATGCCGCCCATTTTGCGCATCTGAGACATTTGATTTTTAAAATCTTCTAAATCAAATTTAGCGCCAGATTTAATTTTCTCGGCAACTTTTTGCGCCTCCGCCATATCGACATTTTTATGCGCTTGCTCAATCAAGCCGAGCACATCGCCCATGCCCAAAATACGACCTGCCATGCGATCTGGGTAAAACGGCTCTAAGCCATCCACTTTTTCGCTCACGCCGATAAATTTAATCGGCTGGCCTGTAACATGACGCACACTTAAAGCAGCACCACCGCGCGCATCACCATCTAGCTTAGTTAAAACCACACCCGTGAGTGGAAGCGTGTCACCAAATGCTTTGGCCGTGTTCACCGCGTCTTGGCCTTGCATGGCATCGACCACAAATAAGGTTTCGATTGGTTTTAGCAGCGTATGCAGTGCCTTGATTTCCGCCATCATCGCTTCGTCAATACCCAAGCGGCCTGCGGTGTCGAAAATCAACACATCGTAATAACCTTTTTTAGCGAAATCGATGGCCTGCAAGCCAATATCCACTGGCTTCTGCGAGGCATTGCTATCAAAACAATCAATGTCTAATTGTTTTGCCAAAGTCTGCAATTGTGCAATCGCCGCAGCTCGATACACGTCGGCACTCGCCAACAGCACTTTTTTCTTTTGTTCTTTGAGTAGTTTCGCCAGTTTGGCCGATGTCGTGGTTTTGCCAGAACCCTGCAAACCCGCCATCAGAATAATCGCGGGCGGCTGCGTGGCAAGATTCAAACCGACATTCGCTTTGCCCATCAGAGCAGTTAATTCGTCATTGACTACTTCAATCACGGCTTGACCAGGTGTTAAACTCTGCAACACTTCTTTGCCTTGAGCGCGCTCCTTAACTTTGGCGATAAAATCTTTCACCACAGGCAAGGCAACATCGGCCTCTAGCAAGGCCATACGCACTTCGCGCATCGCGTCAGCAATGTTGGCTTCCGTCAGCCGCGCCTGACCGCGCAGGTTTTTGATAACGCCTTGTAAGCGGCCTGTTAAATTTTCTAGCATAGTGTTTCCTTTAATTGATGCAATTTTAACTCAAACACGCGATAATTAGGCATGCAAAAAATGATTCCTTTTTTAGTGGTGGCGTTTATTTATATCGCAGTAGCGGCCGATTTTTGGCGCTGCGCAAAATCGAACAACGCGCAATCATTAAAACTGCATTCTGCGATGATTGCACTTGGCTTGCTAATTCACGCGTGGTTGCTTTACCAAGTCATTTTTGCAGGCGGCTTTAATTTAGGTTTTTATAACGCACTTTCGGCGATTGCGTGGCTCACGGTACTAATTTATTGGCTGGCCAATTTAAAGCACGAGTTACATAGTTTGCAGGCTTTCGTGCTGCCCCCAGCGGCTTTATTTGCGGTGTTACCCGCGTTTGAGGTGAACAATCACTTCCTCCCAGAGGCTGCACAGCCTTTGTTTATGGCGCACATTGGCATTGCCTTGCTGGCATACAGTTTATTTACTTTTGCCTCCTTGCATGCCTTGCTGATGATGTTTGCCGAGCGAAGCTTGCACAACAAAGCCACATTAATTAAATTGCCGAGTTTTCCACCGCTGATGGTGATGGAAAGTTTGTTATTTAGAGTGATTAAAATTGGCTTTGTGCTGCTAACTTTTACACTAGTTAGCGGCATGCTGTTTAGCGAACAAATTTTTGGCAAACCGATGCAATTTAATCACAAAACTGTGTTTTCAATTGCATCTTGGATTATTTACGGCTGGCTACTTTATGGGCGCTACAAGTACGGCTGGAGAGGTACAAAAGCAATTAATTTAACCCTCATTGGCTTTGTGTTGCTAGTACTGGCCTATGTTGTAAGTAAATTTATTTTACAAGTAGTAAAAGTTTAATCTCACAAAGCATGCCCTGTAGCCCGCATGGATATTGGCTTGCAGAGCATCTCTAATTAAGCCAATTGCTCGGTAAATATTTCTTAGCAGCTTCACCAATATCATGTAGTACCCCTGTTGCATTTCTACGCTCGGTAACCGAGCTATGCGCCACAATTCCGCTATCTAGCTTAAATTTCCGCACACCCACGCCGCCCGTTACTTTGGTAAGTTTAGCCCAAGGTTTATGCGCTGGCGCGGTTGCATCTGGCTTGATATTCGCAATCGTTTCTGCAAATAACACGCCTGCTAATTTCAGCTCATCCACCATCCACTTCAACGCACCATCCGACAAACCCGTTTCCGCATAACCGCCGCCCACATCAGAGTGCGCTCCAGGGAACACCAGTTGTTTTACGTGCGCAGCCTTATTCCACAAGGTTGGCGTGAATAACAAACGCTGCTCGTCAATGGCCACCGCGTGCAAGCCTTGCGCCACCTTGCTGCTGAGCACTTCATCGGCAAAGCGGAATGCATCGCTAATCGTGTTATTTTGTGCATCATATTCGGGAATGCCCAACGCGCCGACCGTATCCCACACCGCAATCGCCGCAATCGGCACATTGCGCGCAAAATCTTCCTCTTTGATTTTTCCGCTCTTGATAAAACTGGGTAAATCCTGCATGGCTTCTGCCAGTGTGGCGAAAACATTGCGTTTTTCTGCACCAATTTTTCTGTACTGATACCAAGCTTGCGCACCAAGCTTGTACGATTCTTCAGCGCCTCTTTCAAACTTATTGGCCAACAAACCTTGTGAAGCAATTAAACCGCCCAAAGCCCGCGCCGTATAAGCGCCGCGACTGAAGCCAATGATATATATTCTGTCGCCCGCCTCATAATTGCGCGAAATAAACGTGTAGCCGCGCACAATGCGTTTAATAAGCCCCGCTCCAAAGCCGCCGCCTATCATTTCTTGAATTTTATTATTCGCATTGCCTACGCCGTTAATGTATTTAGCAACTTGCGTAGTCGGGTCAGCAGTGCGCTTTTCGCGCTCCAAAATCTGGCCGGTAATATCGGTCACCTTGGTGTTAGAAGTCATACGACCTTCTAAATGATTGAATAGCTTGAACACGTTGGATGGTGGATCAGCAATTTTACCCTGAAGCACTTCGTCGTCAGGATTATTCCAAGTACCATCTGCGCAGAAAATGATATTTTTTGCCATGGCAAACTCCTAATTATTCGAATTTTTATTAGGAGTTAGTATATCTAAAAAAATTAACGCAGACTAATCTGCGGCCAAGTTTGCTCCTGGGCGTAGGCTTTCAATATTGCATCAGCATCTACCGCAACTGGGTTTGTTACCTGCTTCATCAGCGCCAAATCATTGTGCGAATCGCTATAAAAGTAGCTTTTCTCAAAATCACCCAGTTTTTTGCCACGTTCCGCCAACCATTGGTTAATGCGCGTCACTTTGCCTTCTTGAAAGCTTGGCACGCCTGAAACGCCGCCCGTATATTCTCCATTTGCCATTTCAGGGTCACTGCCAATTAAATGCTCAATACCGTAAGCGGTGGCAATGGGCTTGGTGACAAAGCTATTGGTGGCGGTAATCACCACGCATAAGTCACCCGCTGCTTTGTGTTTATCCACAAGTGCTTGCGCCTTGTCTGTCATCATGGGACGAATCACTTGATCCATATATTTGAGGTGCAAATTATCCAAAAACTTTTTAGGGTGCTGACTTAAAGGCACGAGCTGAAACTTTAAAAATTCGACAATATCCAAACTGCCATTTTTGTAATCCGCGTAAAACTGCTCGTTGCGGTCGTGGTGCGTTTTCGCATCCAACAAACCTTGTCGAATCAAAAACAAACTCCAGTTGTAATCGCTGTCGCCCGCCAGCAGCGTGTTATCTAGGTCAAATAATGCCAGGTTTTGCTTGTTGGTTAAGTCTTGATTCATATTATTTCTTTATTCTCTGCTGTTAATACCAAAAATACACCCACCAAAATTACCGCCAAAGCCGCATATTCTAGCGTAGTGACTTGCTCATTCGCAAACCAAATTCCCACTGCAAAGGCTACAATCGGGTTCACAAAAGTATTGCTACTCGCCACTAGCGGACGGACGGTTTTGAGCAAATATTGATACGCGCTATACGCGATCATTGAGCCAAATATCACTAAAAAAACAACTGCAAGCCAAGATTTTTGCGATATTTGACTAGGCCATGTCTCGCCCTGCGCATAGCTAAAACCCAATAAAACAATGCCACCTAAAAGCATTTGGCAAGCAGCACCCATTAAACCTTTAGGCATAGCCAAGTGTTTACCCCATATCGAACCAAGTGACCAACCAGCCGCTGCAAACATTAGCAATAGCGCGCTAGAAGTATGCCCGTGCAAACTTCCGCCGAGATTTAACAACATGATACCGACAAAACCGATAGCTATACCCAACCACTCGCGTTTGGTGGGATGGTGTCCCCAAAAGCTGGAAAAAATCGCCATCCAAATAGGCACAGTGGCAATAGCCAGCGCTGCCAGGCTGGATGACACGGTTTGCTGCACATAACTCACTGTCCCGCTGCCGATTGTTACCAGCAATAAGCCTACAATGCCCGCGCCAATCCACTCACGTGATTTTGGATGCGAATAGCCGCGAAACAATAATAAGCTGTATAACAAAGCGCCCGCCAGCACAGCACGCGCGCCTGCCATTAAAAATGGTGGGAAACTTTCAATCGCAAAACGCTGTGCAAGATAAGTCGAACCCCAAATAAAGTAGGTGCAAAACAGTGCAGCCGCGATATAAATCGTTTTATTTTTAGCAGTCATAGCGCTCAAAACAATGCCCTGCGGGCCAATATCCATGCGGTCTGCAGGGCATGTATTTTTAAAATTTTATACTTGAGGATTTAACTTTTGTGATTTGGCATGAAGCTTATTCAAGCCATTCAAATACGCTTTAGCAGAAGCAATCACAATATCCGTATCCGCGCCTTGTCCATTGACAATGCGCCCGCCTTTGGCAAAACGCACCGTTACTTCGCCTTGCGCATCGGTGCCGCTAGTGATGTTATTCACAGAATACAATTGCAACTCCACACCGCTTTTCACGATACTTTCAATCGCTTTAAACGTCGCATCCACTGGCCCGCCGCCATCTGATTCGGCTTTTTTCTCAGCGCCATTATCAGAAATAGTCACATACGCATGCGGAATTTCACCTGTTTGACTGGTGACTTGTAAATACACCAATTTAAAGGTTTCTGAGGCATCTGCGACAAATTCATCACTGACTAAAGCATGCAAATCTTCATCAAAAATTTCACTTTTTTTATCGGCTAAATCTTTAAAGCGTGCGAATGCAGCGTTAACTGCATCATCACTTTCCAATTGAATACCCAACTCGGTCAAGCGCGTACGGAAAGCGTTTCTGCCAGATAATTTACCCAAGGTTAATTTGTTAGTATTCCAGCCTACGTCTTCCGCCCGCATGATTTCGTAAGTCTCACGGTGCTTCAAAACGCCATCTTGGTGAATACCAGACTCGTGCGCAAACGCATTGGCGCCCACTATTGCCTTGTTCGGCTGCACAGGATAACCGGTAATCGTTGAAACCAATTTTGAGGTTGGGACGATTTGCGTGGTGTCGATGCGCGTATCCAAGTTAAAAAAGTCGCAGCGGGTTTTAATCGCCATTACTACTTCTTCCAAACTCGCGTTGCCCGCGCGCTCACCCAAGCCATTAATCGTGCATTCGACTTGGCGCGCGCCGCTCATCACTGCAGCCAATGAATTCGCTACTGCCATGCCTAAATCGTTGTGGCAATGGGTTGACCACACGACTTTGTCACTGTTTTTTACGCGCTTAATCAAAGTCGCCATGCGCTCACCCCACGGCGCAGGGATTGAGTAGCCTACCGTGTCAGGCACATTAATGGTTGTTGCCCCTGCTTCAATCACTGCATCAAACACACGCACTAAAAAATCGATGTCAGAACGTACTGCGTCTTCAGCCGAAAATTCCACATCGTGCGTGTATTCCAACGCCCACTTTACGGCCTGCACAGCGCGCTCCACCACTTGGTCTTCCGTCATGCGCAATTTATTTTCCATGTGGATTTTGCTGGTGGCAATAAAAGTATGAATGCGACCATTTTTTTCATCGTGCTGCATGGCAGGCGTAATGGCCTCGCCAGCGCGACGCACATCATTCTCACTAGCGCGCGCAAGCGAGCACACAGTCGATTTATGAATTAAACCCGCAATTGTGTGAATGGCGTCGAAATCGCCTGGGCTGGCGGCGGCAAAGCCTGCTTCAATAATATTCACACCCAATTTTTCAAGCTGCCGCGCAATACGAATTTTTTCTTCTTTGGTCATGGCCGCGCCTGGGCTTTGTTCGCCATCGCGCAAAGTGGTATCAAAAATAATAATTTGGTTCATGTTCTTTTCCTAAATCAATAGACGAATTCTAACCGCTGGTTATAAAAACCGCGAGCGTAAAAATACTTAAAATGGGGTGGTTTAGTGTGCGCTGGCGCGCAGCAGACGAAGCGTAACTAAAGCGCGCAACGTAATAAGACTTAACAATAAGCCTACAAAAACTTGAAATGTGAATGAATTCAACATAGCCTAAGTATAAGGATTAATATGCGCATTTTCAAGTGCTATGCACTATTCTGCAGGCGTCTTACGGGTTATTTGTGATTTTAACCACAAATAATAACCCGATAGCGCGTATACCAATACCACGGTAAACAGCACTTCTGGTGGGCTGTACGAAACCAGCACGAACATGAGCACGATGGCTAAAATGGCCACAAATGGCACACTTTCTTTTAAGTTGATGTCTTTGCCGCTATAAAATTTTAAGTCAGAAACCATGCTACCCGCTGCAAAAACCGTTAATCCCCACGCCATCCATTTCATTTGTATTGCACCAAAAAATATCTCGCGACCGCTCACGCCATATTCATAGGCCACCCACACAAAGCCTGCCAATAATGCCGCCGAAGCTGGACTGGGAAGCCCTTGAAAATAGCGTTTGTCTTGGTTTTCATCTTCTAGTTTGGTGTTAAAACGCGCCAACCTTAACGCTGCGCAAGCGCAATAAATAAAGGCCGCAATCCAGCCCAATTTTCCCATAGGTTTTAACGCCCACACATACATAATCAGCGCGGGTGCCACGCCAAACGATACCATGTCCGATAAGCTATCGTATTCTGCCCCAAAAGCGCTGGTGGTATTAGTCATACGAGCAACGCGACCATCGAGGCCATCCATCACCATGGCAATAAAAATCGCAATCGCCGATTGCTCAAAATGCGAATTCATCGCCTGCACAATGGCATAAAAGCCTGCAAACAAAGCCGCCGATGTGAATAAATTTGGCAGCAAATAAATGCCGCGCGCGCGCAAACCCGCTTCATCTGCGGCACGGCGTGCAATGTGTTGTTTAGGTTCTGCCATAAATTTTTATGATAAACGAATTGAATAAAAGACTAATGTAGCGCAAAAGACCGAGCATAG
The DNA here is from genome assembly GCA_040079935.1 of Methylotenera sp. Classification (GTDB taxonomy): domain Bacteria; phylum Pseudomonadota; class Gammaproteobacteria; order Burkholderiales; family Methylophilaceae; genus Methylotenera_A. Next base: position 83,430 of record JBEBJI010000004.1, on the reverse strand, counting down.
CAAAGGGCTATGATAAAATCGCCGCAATTCTTTAATCTATAAAAATATGCAATTCACCCTACACAAACAAGACGGGCTTGCTCGTCGCGGCACGGTTCACCTCGCACATGGCGATGTACAAACGCCTGCTTTTATGCCAGTCGGCACTTACGGCACAGTAAAAGCCATGACACCGCGAGATTTAAAAGAGATTGATGCGCACATTGTGCTCGGCAACACCTTTCACTTGTGGTTAAGACCTGGGCTGGAAGTCATCGCTGCGCACGGCGGTTTGCACAAATTTATGGGCTGGGATGCGCCAATTTTGACCGATTCTGGCGGCTTTCAAGTATTCAGCTTGGGCGCGATGCGCAAAATTAGTGAAGAAGGCGTCAAGTTTCAAAGCCCGATTAATGGCGACACCTGCTTCCTCACGCCAGAAGAATCCATGCGCATTCAAAAGGTATTGAACAGCGACATCGTGATGATTTTTGATGAATGCACGCCCTTCCCCGCCACGCATTTGGAGGCGAAAAAGTCGATGGAACTCAGCTTGCGTTGGGCGAAGCGTAGTAAAGATGCGCACGCGGGCAACAGCAATGCACTATTCGGCATCATTCAAGGCGGCATGTTTGAAGACTTGCGCGATGTTTCGCTTGCTGAGCTGAAAGATATTGATTTTGATGGCTTTGCTATTGGTGGGCTTTCTGTGGGCGAACCCAAAGAAGATATGCAACGCATCCTTGCGCACACCGCGCCAAAAATGCCGCAAGATAAACCGCGTTATTTAATGGGTGTCGGCACGCCAGAAGACTTGGTGGAAGCAGTGAGTCAGGGCATTGATATGTTCGATTGCGTAATGCCCACTCGCAACGCGCGCAATGGTTGGCTATTTACCCAATATGGCGATATAAAAATTAAAAATGCGGGCTACAAACAAGATACGGCGCCGTTGGATGCCGATTGCGCCTGCTACACTTGCAGCAACTTCACCCGTGCGTATTTGCATCATTTGCATAAAGTGGGCGAGATTTTAGGCGCGCAACTCAATACCATTCACAACCTACATTACTACCAATTTTTAATGCAAGGTATGCGCGCCGCGATTGAAGCGGGCACGTTTGACGCATTTAAAACAGATTTTCTTAATAAAAGAGCACAAATAAAAGCTTAAAATAACTGCCCTGTGAGCCAATATCCATGCGGGTCGCAGGGCATGTAATATTCATAGGGGCATTATCGCTTGCATACTATTTGTTACCCCACTTCATTTCCATCCATTTTTCAGCTTCTTGTGAATCAACTGAAACAACTCCGCCTCTTAGATATAAGCCTGCCAAATACAATTGAGCGCCTCTGCTACCATTAATAGCTGCTTTTTTTAAATATCCAATTCCTGTTTGCACATCTGTTGCTACTCCATTTGCCTCTATATATCTCTTACCTACCATATATTCAGCAAACTTATTTCCAGAATCTGCCTTTATCTTTAACATCCCAAAAGCTCTTTGCTCATCGGGAAAATCATACTTTTCAAAATCATCTTCACATTTCCACCATCCATTTAAAGACGACTGCAAATACCAATATACTGACTTCTGATAATCTTCTTGTGACTCATAAAACATACCCAAATCACACTGAGCTTCAAAATTATTTTTCTTTGCAGCTTCAATATAGTAATGTTCAGCAATCCTATTATGAGCAGGAACAAACACAGCAAATTCAAATACTTTACCTAGCTTTGATTCATAAGAACCATCTTTACTGTCTGTCAAAATTAGCAGAAACCAAGCTAAAATCAATAAAAAGCAAATCGCAACTACAAGAACACTAATTTTTATCTTTGTTTTCATAATCGGCAAGTGTAACAAACAATCTTGTTGCCCGCACTTAGCTAGTCATGCTAATCAAGTTAAGTGTGTGTTAAAATTTCGCCCTTAGTTTACAGTTTAGGAAAAACCAGCATGTTGACCAACTTATTTATCAGTAACGCATACGCAGCACCAGCCGCGCCAGGTGGCGATTTAATGAGCTTTTTACCAATTATTTTTATTTTCGTATTGTTTTATTTCATGTTGATTCGTCCGCAAATGAAGGCGGCGAAGTTACAAAAAGCGATGATAGAAGCGCTTAAAGCGGGCGATGAAGTGGCAACCGTGGGCGGCGTAATTGGCAAAGTGACTAAAGTGGGCGATAACTTTGTGAGCGTTGAAATTGCGGGCAATACCGTTATTAATATCCAAAAACATGCAGTGCAGACATTGTTGCCGCCAGGTACGATTAAATCTATTTAATATCTAAAAATATAAACCGCTAAATTATGAATCGTTATACCTTATGAATCGCTATCCTAGCTGGAAATACATTCTTGTCGCCCTTGTTATTATAATTGGCTTGCTTTATACCATCCCCAATTTTTTTGGTGAGGCACCTGCGGTGCAAGTTTCGCCCGCGAAATCTACACTGAAAGCAGATAACGATTTACTTAAAAAAGTGGAGGCCACGCTGCAATTGGCCGACATTAAATTTAACGGCATTTATTTAGATGCCAGCGGCGTAAAAGTACGCTTTGCCAGCCCAGACGAGCAAATTAAGGCCAAAGATAAACTTATCGCCAACTTGAGTAAAGATTATTCTGTTGCGTTAAATTTACTTTCGCAAACGCCCAATTGGTTATTGGTTATTGGCGCAAAACCGATGTATTTGGGACTGGATTTACGTGGCGGTGTGCATTTTTTATTACAAGTTGACATGAAAGCCGCGCTGGATAAGGCAGCTGAGAGCAGCGTTGGCGATTTCCGCACTGCGTTGCGTCGCGAAAAAATTAACTATTTTGGTATTAACCGCGATGGCCAAAAAGTAGAAGTGAAGTTTGAAACAATAGCTGAGCTTGAAAAAGCGCGCAAAGTTTTAAAGAAGGATTTCCCAGATTTAGATTACAAAGATTCCACAGATGGCAAAGAGCAGGTACTGACCGCCAACATTGGCGAGCAGACCAAATTAAAAATTCAGGAATTTGCGCTAAAACAAAACTTACAAACGCTGCATAACCGTATTAACGAGCTAGGCGTGGCCGAGCCTATCGTGCAGCAACAAGGGTTTGACCGAATTGTAGTGCAATTGCCTGGCGTGCAAGATACCGCCAAAGCAAAAGAGCTGTTGGGTCGTACTGCAACGTTGGAAATCCGAATGGTGGATGAAGACAAAAAAGATTTTGAAACATTAAAAGCGGCTGAAGAAGGCAAGGTTCCATTTGGCGACGAGCTTTTTAGAGACCGCGGAGGCATTCCAATTTTGGTGAAGAAAAATGTGGTGCTCACGGGCGATCGCATTACCGACGCGGGGCCGGGCACTGACCAGCAAACTGGTGGCGCGGTTGTGAATGTAACTTTGGATGGTCGTGGCGCGGGCATTTTTAGAAACGTGACGCGCGACAATGTAGGCAAACGCATGGCGATTTTGCTCATCGAAAAGGGCAGTACTGAGGTGATTACCGCGCCGGTGATTAACGAAGAAATTGGCGGCGGCCGAGTGCAGATTTCAGGTATGAATAGTGTGCAAGAAGCCACCGATGTCGCGCTGCTGTTGCGCGCTGGTGCGCTTGCTGCCCCAATGGAAATTATTGAAGAGCGTACGGTTGGTCCGAGCATGGGTGCAGATAACATCAAACGCGGCGTGCATTCTACGTTATGGGGCTTTGCCGCGATTGCGGTGATGATGATGTTCTATTACATGCTATTTGGCGGCGTTTCTGTGTTGGCGCTGGGCGTTAATTTGTTATTATTAGTTGCTTTGCTATCTATGTTGCAAGCCACACTCACATTGCCTGGTTTGGCAGCGATTGCATTGGCACTGGGTATGGCGATTGACGCAAACGTGCTGATTAACGAGCGTATTCGTGAAGAGCTGCGAAATGGCAATACGCCACAAGCCAGTATCCATGCGGGCTACGATCGTGCTTGGGATACGATTTTAGACTCGAATGTCACCACACTAATTGCTGGTTTGGCGCTATTTATGTTTGGCACTGGCCCAATTAAAGGCTTTGCCGTGGTGCACGTGCTGGGGATTTTAACCTCAATGTTCAGCGCGATTTTGGTATCGCGCGCCATTGTAAACATCATTTATGGCTATCGTCGTAAAGTAACTAAACTTTCTATTGGCCAGATTTACAAAGCCGATTAATTAAGCATTGATAGAGTAAAGATTATGGAATTATTTAGAATTAAAAAAGACATCCCGTTTATGAGCTATGGCCGTATTACGACAGCCATTTCTCTGATTACTTTTATTTTGGCGGTATTCTTTTTAGCCACAAAAGGCTTGCATTATGGCGTTGATTTCACAGGTGGAACAGTGATGGAAGTCAATTATCCACAAGCTGCCGACATCGATAGTATCCGCAAAGCGGTTGATTCGATTGGCCTAAAAGATGCTACCGTGCAAAATTTTGGCACTAGTCGCGATGTATTAATTCGTCTGCCGCTAAAGAAAGAGATGTCGATTGCTGAGCTCTCTGAAACTGTGACTAAAGCTTTGCAAACTGCCGATCCAAAAGCTGAAATTCGGCGCGTAGAATCTGTCGGCTCGCAAGTGGGCGATGAGCTTTATGCCAACGGCGGCTTGGCGCTGCTTTTAGTTTGCGCGGGCATTATGGCCTATTTGGCGATTCGTTTTGAGTGGCGTTTTGCGGTAGCTGCGATTATCGCAAACATGCACGATGTGGTGATTATTTTAGGCTTTTTCGCCTTCTTTCAATGGGATTTCAACTTGACCGTGTTGGCGGCGATTTTGGCGGTGTTAGGTTATTCGGTGAATGAATCAGTGGTGGTGTTTGACCGAGTGCGTGAAAACTTCAGAAAAATGCGTAAAGCTAGCGTAGTGCAAGTCATAGACAACGCCATTACCCGTACCATGTCGCGTACCGTCATCACCCACGCCATGACGCAAACCATGGTCGGCTCCATGTTGCTATTCGGCGGAGAAGTGTTGCACAACTTCGCGCTTGCGCTGACTATCGGAATTTTGTTTGGCATTTATTCTTCTGTGTTGGTTGCCTGCCCAATAGCCATGTGGCTGGGCGTGAATCGCGCTAATTTAATTGGCGATGTAGATAAAAAAGACGCTAACAAAGAAGGCGCAGAGGCTACGCCATAAGCTTTACATTATTCAAACGCTTGATTATTAAGGCTATTAGCAGGTAAACTAAGCGCATCATGTTTTTTGATTTAACTCTCTTTGGATAATATTCCCATATCGTGGCAACTGGCGATTTTAGCCTTGTTGCTACTCATTTCTGGCTTTTTCTCAGTTGCTGAAACCAGCTTGATGTCGCTTAACCGTTATCGGTTGCGTCATTTGGTAAAAGAAGGCCACCGCGGCGCGCGCATTGCCAGTGCGTTATTGGCCAAAACTGACAAACTTCTCGGTGTGATTTTACTGTGTAATAACTTCGCCAATGCCGCATCGGCCACACTCGTCACGCTGATTACTGTTGAATTATTTGGCGAAGGCGAATGGATACTGATGATCGGCACCTTAGCGGTGACGTTTGCTATTTTAGTGTTTAGCGAAATTACACCCAAAGTTATCGCCGCCGCTTACCCTGAAAAACTTGGTATTATATGCAGTTATATTCTCTATCCGCTTTTAAAAGTGTTATACCCGGTAGTTTGGTTTATCAATTTATTTGTCGAAGGCTTGCTTAAGTTATTTCGCGTCAATGTTAACTTTAGTGACGGTGTACAATCGCTCAGCATGGACGAGCTACGTAGCATTGTGACCGATGCGGGACATTTTCTGCCCAAAAAACACCGCACTATTTTGCTCAATTTGTTTGAGCTAGAGAAAATTACTGTGGACGACGTGATGACGGCGCACACGCAAGTGGAAGTGATTGATTTTGATTCACCCATTGACGATATCCTGCAACGCATTTCTAACAGCCATCATACGCGCCTACCAGTGCGCGAGGGCGACAGTGAAGATATTATCGGCATTATTCATATTCGCAAGGTTATCAACCAGCTACGGGCGCACCTGCAGGATGACGATTTAAGCAAAGAAGCATTGCGCGAAATTATTGAAGCGCCCTACTTTGTACCTGCTGGTACGCCACTTTATACACAAATACAACAATTTCAAGAGAACCAAGAACGTATCGCGCTGGTTGTAGATGAATATGGCGAATTTAAAGGCTTAATTACGCTAGAAGATATTCTAGAAGAAGTGATTGGCGATTTCACCACGCAATCACCCAGCCGTGTGGGCAGTTATCGCCAAGAGGCCGATGGAAGCTGGCTTGTGGATGGTAGTAGTAGCCTGCGTGATTTGAATAAGAAGCTCAACTTGAATCTACCAGTCGATGGCCCGCGTACTTTAAATGGTTTGATTATCGAACATTTTGAAGATATTCCTGAGGCTGGCACTAGTTTTAGAGTGAGAGAGCACACGTTAGAAATCGTGCAAACGCAGGACAGAATCGTCAAAAGCGTCAAAATATTCCCCTAAAGCACCTAAAACTTCCTTAAAGTTTAAGAAAACTAATAGCCCTATTCACTTTGGGCTTGAAATTTTCTCCATTCGGCTCAAAATACAACTAAGTAATAAATTAATAAGCACATGGCAAATACACATAGTACTGGCGATACCGCACTTAAGCCTAGCGCAGTTAAACCAAAACTGCCCGAAATGTTTAAAGTTTTGCTGTTAAATGACGATTACACTCCTATGGAGTTTGTTGTGGAAACGATTCAACACTTTTTTAACAAAAGTCGTGAACAAGCAACGCAAATTATGCTCAAAGTACATACGGAAGGTATGGGCGTATGTGGCGTGTATCCGCAAGATATCGCGGAAACTAAGATGAATCAGGTAATGACGCATGCTAAGGAAGCGCAGCACCCCTTGCAGTGTGTAGTAGAGCCAGCTTAAACTGGCGGACAAATTAAAAGTACCAGCGTAGAGTAAGCATATGAAAGTTAAAGGTAAAAAATGATAGCGCAAGAATTAGAAGTGAGTTTACACATGGCCTTTATGGACGCGCGACAAAAGCGCCATGAACTCATTACGGTTGAGCATTTGCTGCTAGCGATGATTGATAACCCCACTGCAGCGGAAGTGTTGCGCGCCTGCGGTGCAAAATTTGAAGTGTTGCGCACCGAGCTTATTCACTACATTGAGGAACACACACCCGTTGTGGGCGGCGAGGATGAAGTAGATACTCAGCCTACGCTAGGCTTTCAACGCGTGATTCAGCGCGCCATGTTGCACGTACAATCTAGTGGCAAAAAAGAAGTCACTGGTGCAAATGTACTGGTTGCTATTTATGGTGAAAAAGATTCGCACGCGGTGTTTTTCTTGCATCAACAAGGTATTACGCGTTTAGATGTAGTCAATTTTATCTCGCACGGCGTGGCAAAACTGCCGGAAGGCGACGGCAAAGCAGATGGCGGCGAAACCGATGTTGAAATGGAAGCCGCACCCAATGGTGCGCTTGAGAACTTTACGCTTAACCTGAATGCGCAAGTAGCGGCAGGCAAAATTGACCCGCTCATTGGCCGCGCGCCAGAGCTAGAGCGCGTCATTCAAACTTTATGCCGTCGTCGCAAAAACAATCCCTTATTGGTGGGCGAAGCGGGCGTGGGCAAAACCGCCATTGCCGAAGGCCTAGCGAGTCGTATTGTAAATAAAGAAATTCCTGAGGTATTGGCAAATGCGACTGTTTATTCGCTCGACATGGGTGCATTATTGGCGGGCACTAAATATCGCGGTGATTTCGAGCAACGCCTTAAAGCGGTGATGAAACAACTGGCGGAGAAACCAGATGCGATTTTATTTATCGATGAAATTCATACATTGATTGGCGCTGGCGCGGCCAGCGGCGGCACGCTTGACGCTTCTAATTTGCTTAAACCTGCGCTTTCAAACGGCACACTTAAATGCATAGGTGCGACCACCTACCAGGAATATCGCGGTATTTTTGAGAAAGATCACGCACTGTCGCGTCGATTCCAAAAAATTGACGTGGTTGAGCCTAGCGTGGCCGAGACCATCGAAATTTTAAAAGGCTTGAAATCGCGCTTTGAAGAGCACCACAGCGTGAAATACAGCGCTGGCGCGCTTACCACGGCAGCTGAACTTTCTGCTAAATACATTAATGATCGTCATTTGCCTGATAAAGCCATTGACGTCATTGACGAGGCAGGCGCGGCACAGCGCATTTTACCGAAATCTAAACAGAAAAAAGTCATAGGCAATAAAGAGATTGAGGACATTATCGCCAAAATCGCGCGCATTCCGCCCAAAAATATCTCAACCGACGACCGCACTGCGCTAAAAACGCTGGAACGCGATTTAAAGGCTGTCGTTTTCGGTCAGGACATAGCCATTGAAGTGCTGACAACGGCCGTTAAAATGGCCCGCAGCGGCCTTGGTGGCAACAACAAACCTGTTGGCAGCTTTTTGTTCAGCGGACCGACAGGTGTGGGTAAAACCGAAGTTGCCAAACAACTCGCCTACATCATGGGCATCGAATTGATTCGCTTTGACATGAGCGAATATATGGAGCGGCATGCCGTGTCACGCTTAATCGGCGCGCCTCCTGGCTATGTTGGTTTTGAGCAAGGCGGCTTGATGACTGAAGCAATTACCAAGCAGCCCTACTGCGTATTGCTGCTCGACGAAATCGAAAAGGCTCACCCAGACATTTTCAATATTCTGTTGCAAGTGATGGATCACGGCACGCTCACCGATAACAATGGCCGCAAAGCCGATTTCCGCAATGTCACCATTATTATGACGACGAATGCTGGCGCGGAAAACTTGGCGCAATCAAGCATTGGCTTTACTAATAGCAAGCAAGCGGGCGACGAACAAGCCGATATTAAACGCCTATTCTCACCAGAATTCCGCAACCGTTTGGATGCGACAGTATCGTTTGCGTCATTATCGCAAGACGTCATCATCCGCGTTGTGGATAAATTCTTGATGCAGTTAGAAGACCAATTGCACGAGAAGAAAGTGGAGGTTACATTTAGCGATGCGCTTAAAACTTATTTAGGCAAAAAAGGTTTTGACCCGCTGATGGGCGCACGCCCAATGGCACGCTTGATTCAAGACACCATTCGCAAAGCGTTGGCGGATGAATTATTGTTTGGCAAACTGGCTAATGGTGGCAATGTACATGTGGACATTGACGACAAAGACCAAGTGAAATTGGTGTTTGATGAAATTGTGGAGCCACGAAAGCCAGCAACGCCAAAACCAGAAGCAGAAACGGTGTAAGACTTAATTTTGAACAAAATTACCCGACGCAAGTCGGGGTAAAAACCCGACTTCTAATCTATAAAAGTCGGGTTTTTTGTCATCACGCTTTTAAATAATTCAGAATCTACCCACTCATTAAGCCAAGCGCACAATTTTGGATATGTTGAATTTTCAAACCAAACCGCATCCACCGCTGCAAATTGTCGAATAAAAGGAAAAATCGCAATGTCTGCCAAACTGGGCATGGCACCAAACAAATTACTATTTTGCTCAAGCAAGTTTTCTAGCTTTTGTAAAAACACTTCACCACCTGCGCGATGCTGCATTTGCGTCTTAGTTGGAAACCGTTCAGGGTATTTATAAGCATCTAAGGCTTGTTTAAAGCTCGTATCATTCTCTAAAATAAGCGCCCTGCAAGCCGCATGGATATTGCCTCCTAGAGCATGTTCTTTTAGTGCAAAAAGCATGATTTCTAAGCTTTCTTCAATCACACTTTCATCTGGAAGAATCAACACTGGAACAGTCGCTTTTGTTGAAACTTGCAACATATGCGTAGGTTTTTCACGTAATGAGATTTCGCGAATTTCAACTTCAATATTAGCAAGTTTTAGCGCCATTCGCGCGCGCATTGCGTAGGGGCAACGGCGATAACTATAAAGTATGGGGAGCATCAACCTAAGGTTTTACAAATATCGCGAACCAACTTCGGCCCTTTGTAAATCAAACCGCTGTACACCTGCACTAAATCAGCGCCTGCCGCAATTTTCTCCACCGCATCTGCACCATTCAAAATACCGCCGACGCCAATAATCGGCAGTGCGCCTTGCAGTTTTTTTGACAGTTGCTGAATGACCAAAGTTGATTGATTGCGCACTGGCGCGCCAGATAAGCCGCCCGTTTCCTCTGCGTTTTCCATGCCTTTTACCGCATCGCGACTCAAGGTCGTATTCGTTGCAATCACGCCATCTATCTTGTGTTGCATCAACAAATCGGCGATTTCAATCACTTGTGGTTCTGTTAAATCTGGCGCAATTTTTAGGACAATCGGTACATATTTTCCGTGCTTTTCTGATAATTTTTTTTGCTCAAGCTTCAAGCCTGCAAGCAAGGCAGATAGCGCCTCTGCGGCCTGTAAATCGCGTAAGTTTTTGGTGTTTGGCGATGAGATATTTACCGTAATATAGCTGGCATGCGCGTACACTTTTTGCATGCAAATTAAATAATCATCTGCCGCCTTTTCCATCGGAGTATCAAAATTTTTGCCGATATTAATACCCAAAATACCATTAAATTTTGCCGCTTTAACATTCTCGACTAAATTATCCACGCCCAAATTATTAAAACCAAAACGGTTAATAATGCCTTCAGCTTCTTTCACACGAAACAAGCGTGGGCGCGGATTTCCTGGCTGAGCGCGTGGCGTTACGGTTCCGACTTCGATAAAACCAAAACCCAATTGACTAAAGCCATCAATTACTGCGCCATTTTTATCTAACCCAGCCGCCAAACCAACTGCGTTAGGGAATGTTAAGCCCATCACCTGCCGCGGCGCGCAGATTGGTGCTTTAGGATAAAAATTTAAAACGCCTGATTTTTCTGCAAATTTTAAAGTTTTAAGCGTCAAGTCATGCGTCAATTCCGCATCGAGTTGAAACAGAAAAGATTTGGCGAGGGAGTAAATGTTCATGCCGACATTTTACGCGAGATAACAACTATTAAAAATATCTCTAGCTATTCAACACGCGCACAATGAATTTATTACCACAGCCTCTGCATTTGAATAAACGGCCTTCAATCGTTTTTGCAAGTGGTTGAACGCCGCATTGCGGGCACTGTACATCATCACCTTCGTTAATAATTTCAGCATATCCATTCATAGGGAAGGTGTTGATGGCTAAAAGATTTGGAGTTTTTTTATTGAAAAAAGTACCTGAAATAATGAGTAAAATTGCGCCTATTTCAAATATCACGTTAAATTTTAAACCTAAAACAGGTCGGTTAATAAAAATATCAAAATGGTGAAAAGATGCCGCTCGCATTAAAATAAACGTGCAAAGCAATATAATGCCCATCCAAGTTAATTTATTATGCCGCCAAGAATTAGCTAAAAATAAACGCAAACCTAGGAGCGCAATCAACACACCTAAACCCAGCATCGCTATAAAAACAATTTGCACTGGCCTTCTATGCCCATACCATCCATGTGCTTGCGCACTATCTTTAACAATTTCAGTCAACCAACTTTGCAAATCTAGCTGTTTATTAACCGCCAACAGCAATAAAAAGGCGCCTAAATAAAGCCAAAATTGATAATTACCACCAAATTTTTTAGAGTCTTTTGCTTTAACAACGCATCGAAAAGTAGCGAGTAAGTAAACCACTACAGTTATCCAACCGAAAATGCTGGCATCTCCAATACCTGCATGCCAGCGAACGTTTTCAGCTTCAGCAAAAACTATAGTGCTTTGAAGTAAAAGAAATAGTGTTAAATACAACTTATTCATGTGGCATTCTAACGCGAAATATCGCCAATGACACGTTGAATACCAGCAGCGCCATTCCTGCGTAGCATGTCATCTATTTTAAAGGATAAACATTCATTTTAAATGCATAAATATATGCTCTGGAAGGCTCATGGATATTGGGCTACAGGGCATCAAAAATATATGCTACAACAACACCTTCTCTATCCCGCCATTATTCACTCTCTCCACATACTCGCGCATCCAATTTTCGCCCAGAATATGCTTCGCCATTTCCACTACAATATAATCCGCCTCTATGCCCGTATCTTCACCATAGCGCGCCAAGCCTTGTAGACAGCTTGGACATGATGTAAGAATTTTTACTTTTTCTTCAGGATTGCCTACCGTTAAACCCATTTTCTGCATTCCTTTTGCCAGCTCCTCCTGCTTACGCATTTTTACCTGCGTAGCAATATCTGGGCGGGCTACAGCAAAGGTGCCGCTTTCCCCACAGCAGCGGTCATTCAACTGCACGTCAGTTCCCATGAGCTTATTGGTCACTTCTAACGGTTTATATGTCTTCATCGGTGTGTGGCATGGGTCATGATACATGTATTTTGTACCAGTAATACCTGAAAGCTTCATGTCTTTTTCCATCAAATATTCGTGAATATCCAGTAGCCTGCAACCTGGGAAAATCTTTTCAAACTCGTATTTTTGCAGTTGATCCATACAGGTGCCGCACGACACGATTACCGTTTTAATGTCGAGGTAATTGAGCGTATTCGCCACGCGGTGGAACAACACGCGGTTATCCGTGGTAATTTCTTGGCCTTTGTCGTGATTGCCACTTGAAGTTTGCGGATAACCACAACACAAGTAACCGGGCGGTAGCACAGTGATTGCGCCCACCTCGTACAGCATCGCCTGAGTTGCCAAACCAACGTTAGAGAACAAACGCTCTGAACCACAACCGGGAAAATAGAATACTGCTTCGGAGTCTTCCGTCACTTTTTGTGGGTTACGGATAACAGGAATCATGCTGTTATCTTCTATGCCCAATAATGCGCGGGACGTCTTAGTCGGCATTTTTTTTGGCATTGGCCGATTAATAAAATGTACGATTTGCGCTTTAATTTCTGGTTTACCAACGGTAGCTGGCGGTCTGATTTTATCTTTCAACAAACCAAACTTTTTAGCTAAAAGATGCGCAAAATTTTGGGCTCTGTAACCAATACCCACCATAAATAGACGCATCAATTTAATCGTGGCGGGGTCTTTAAGATTCAAGAAAGTCATACCCAATGCGGTACCTGGGTTAAATTTCTTTTTGCCTTGCTCACGTAAAAAGTTACGCATTTTAATCGACACATCACCAAAATCAATATCTACCGGGCATGGATTTAAACATTTGTGACAGACCGTGCAATGGTCAGCCACATCATTAAACTCGTCAAAATGTTTGAGTGAAATGCCGCGCCGCGTTTGCTCTTCGTACAAAAATGCCTCAATCAATAACGATGTGCCTAAAATCTTGTTCCGCGGGCTGTATAACAAATTCGCACGCGGCACGTGCGTGGTACACACGGGCTTACATTTACCACAACGTAAACAATCCGAAATATCATCGGCAATTTCGCCAATGTCAGACTGTTCCATAATGATAGATTCTTGCTCTAGTAAACCAAAGCTTGGTGTATAGGCGTTTTCGAGGCCAGAACCTGCTAATAATTTACCTTTATTAAAGTGCCCATTTGGGTCAACTTTATTTTTGTAGGCAGTAAAATTATCAATAGTGCTTTGATCCAGATATTCCATTTTGGTAATGCCGATGCCGTGCTCGCCAGAAATCACGCCATTCAAGCTTTTCGCCAGCACCATCACGCGGTCAACCGCAGTGTGCGCGTCGTGCATCATCTCGTAATCGTCCGAATTCACGGGTATATTCGTGTGCACGTTGCCATCACCCGCATGCATGTGCAAGGCAATAAACACGCGGCTTTTCAGCACCTTTTTGTGAATTGAATCTAGCTCGTTGAGGATTTTTTGGTACTCGCGCCCCGCAAAAATCTCTTCCATTGGGCGTTTGAGTTCACGCTTCCATGAGATACGTAAATCGTAAGATTGCACCGCGCGGAATACGTTTTCGTATTTTTTAAGCGGCTTGCCAAGCTCACCCAATGCTGAAATTGGCGAATCTAGGTTACTTAATATCAAACTCCACCGACTGCGTAAATCGCGTAGCAATTGCAGTGCAATTGCTTGTTTAGCATGCACCATTTCCGCGTCACCATTGCCATCTTCATCAGCTTGCAAGGGCAACTCACCTTGCATAAACACTTCCAGCGCATTTAATAGTTTGAGCTTATTGTTGATTGAAAGCTCGATATTAATGCGCTCGACGCCGTCAGAATAGTCACCCAATTTTGGCAATGGAATCACCACGTCTTCGTTGATTTTAAAGGCGTTGGTGTGCTTTGCAATTGCCGCCGTACGTGCGCGATCGAGCCAGAATTTTTTTCGCGCATCGCTTGAAACTGCAATAAAACCTTCGCCATCACGCGCATTACACATGCGCACCACTTTTGATGCAACTTCGCCAACAGCATTTTCATCGTCGGATGCGATATCCGCAATTAGCACCATTTTTGGGCGTTGCTGGCGCGCCGCTTTGGTGGCGTAACCCACGGCCTTGATGTAGCGCTCGTCCATGTGCTCCAGGCCAGCCATGATGACGGCAACATCTTTTTTAGCGGTGCTGTCTAAGTAATCTTTAATCTCGACAATCGCTGGTACGGCATGAGAAACATTACCGAAAAACTCCAACGCAATGGTGCGCACATGTTTTGGCATGCGGTGCAGAATAAAGGTGGCAGTTGTAATGAGGCCATCGCAGCCCTCTTTTTGAATGCCGGGAAGCCCTGAGAGAAACTTATCCGTGACGTCTTTACCCAAGCCCACTTTGCGGAAGCTTGGGCCTGCGATTTCTAAGATTTCAGGCTCGCCTAGCTGCGTTTTCATGTCGGTGTCATAGCGCGTGACTTTAAAACGCGCCATGGCGATGTCATGAATTTTGCCTAAATTGTGGTCTAGCCGCTCGACTTCCAACCACTTCGCGTCAGGCGTGACCATTCGCCAGCTCGCCAAGTTATCTAAAGCCGTTCCCCATAACACTGCTTTTTTGCCGCCTGCGTTCATCGCCACATTGCCACCGATGCAACATGCGTCCGCCGATGTTGGGTCGCACGCAAACTCAAGTCCAGCTTCAGTTGCGGCTTCCATCGCACGACGTGTGACAACACCTGCGCCGCATTCTATCGTTGCAACTTGGCGCGAAACGCCAGGCAAGGTACGCATTTGCACGCCAGTATGTTGGTCTAATTTCTCTGTATTTATCACTGCCGACATCGGCGTGAGCGGAATTGCACCACCCGTATAACCAGTACCGCCTCCACGTGGAATCACTGTTAAACCTAGCTCGATACATGCGCGTACCAACGCAGCGATTTCAATTTCCGTATCAGGATTCAACACCACAAATGGATATTCCACTCGCCAGTCGGTGGCATCTGTCACGTGCGAAACACGCGCTAAGCCATCAAATTGGATATTATCTTTTCGCGTGAGTTTGCTGAGTTTGCTGAGTGCTTTTTTGCGCAAATCGTAGGTTTGGCGAAAATCTTCGGCAAATTTTTCAACCGCGATTTTGGCGGCATTGACTAATTTATTGACCTTTTCGTTATCGCTACCGCGCTCGTCAATCGCATCAATGCGGTGGTGAAGCGCGTCAATTAAGGCTTTACGGCGTTTTGGGTTATCTAGCAAATCATCTTGCAAATAAGGATTGCGCGAAACTACCCAAATGTCACCCAGCACTTCAAACAACATGCGCGCGCTGCGACCAGTTTTGCGCTCACCGCGTAGCTCGTTCAAAATTCCCCAGCACTCCGTACCTAAAAACCGAATGACGATTTCACGGTCAGAGAATGACGTGTAGTTGTAAGGTATTTCTCGCAGGCGCGTAGCTGGTGCAGGTTCTGATTGTAAAATTTCGAGCGGTACGGGTGCGTTCATTGAAGGGTAATTAAATTATACAGTTGTTAAAGGTGAATTATATCATGTTGAAAGCTGGCTAATAACCGCGTATGTAGCATGGTTTATTATGTTGGATTATATATACCTAATGTGACAAAAGTTGCTAAAATGTGTTCATGCAAACTATTAAAAAAATTGGTCTTGTAGTTGGTATTTTAGCGCTGCTAGCTTTGTTGGCTTTTCAGTTCAATAAGCGCATGTTTGCACCACAGGCCGCCTTTGTAACCCTTGCTGGCAAAACCATCCACATGTCAGATTTAAAAGGCAAAGTGGTGTTGGTGAATTTTTGGGCCACTACCTGTAGTACTTGTATAAATGAAATGCCCGACTTGGTAAAAACATATAACGCCTACAAAGGCAAAGATTTTGAAATGATTGCGGTGGCCATGGATTACGACCCTCCTGCCCAAGTGCTTAATTTTGCAACACAAAAAGCCTTGCCATTTCCCGTGATGCACGATGGCTTTAACGATGTTGCAATTGCATTTAGACACAAAGGCATTACGCCTACCACTTATATTTATGACAAATCAGGCTTTCGCATATTCTATAAAGTAGGCGAATTAGATTTTGCAAAACTCAATCAACTGTTAGATAAAGCTGTACTTTAAATGTTGTGGGTTAAAGCGCTACACATTATTTTCGTTACCAGCTGGTTTGCGGGGCTATTTTATTTGCCACGATTATTTGTCAATCATGCCATGGAAACCAATGCAGAAGCGCTCGCCAGGCTTGAGCTGATGGAACATAAGCTTTACCGCTTCATGATGCCGCTCGCTTTATTGGCGCTGGTTTTTGGATTGTGGTTATGGTTAGGTTTTGGTATTACGGGCGCGTGGCTGCACCCCAAGCTGGTATTGGTTGCTGGCTTGGTGTTTTATCATTTTTATTGCGGAAAATTGATGCGCGATTTTAAGACTGGCAACAATACGCGCAGCCATGTGTGGTATCGCTGGTTTAATGAAATTCCTGTGATAGTATTATGCTTTGTGGTTATTCTAGTGGTGGTAAAACCTTTCTAAATGGATATTTTAAATTCAACTTGGTTGGTTAGAATGCTCGAAAAATCGAGCCCAACACCGCATGGACGCTTGCTTAGCCTATTTGATATTTTAGAAGATTGGCTCGAAGCCCCTAGCATTCGCGAACAATTAAATGGGCAGTTTTCTAAACCAAAAAATGCTAAGATTTTGCAAAATTTTTTAAGCGCGGAAGCCGCTAAAGCAGGCGCCGTGATGCCAGAAATATTAGCCAATCAACTTTATTTTATGGCAATTTCCGCCATAAATGATGCTCTGGAAGTCAATATCCATGAGGCTTCCAGCCGTTCCTTTATACATGCTAGAAGTGCTGCAAATGCATTAATCTTGGCGCAAACCCAAAAAGAGTTCCACATTAAAAAATCCTCCGCTTACGCAGTGGCCGCGAGTTTTTTTGTCGCAATCATCGTCGCTGGAAGTTGGTTTACGCTGCGTGAATCAAGCGCGCCTGCCATGCTTGCGCAGACCAGCTCGCAAGCCACTTTGGTCGCCCTGCCAATTGCTAGCCCAGATCAAACTGCTGCACTAATGGCGCAGCTGGAGCAAATGCGCCACGGCAATTGCCAGCTGATTGAAGCAATTCAGTTGCCTGACAGCCAAAAAGGCATTTATATCAATATGGTAGTAAATGGCCAAGTTTCTACCGACCCGCGTGAACAACAAATTGCCATTGAATTGCTTAAGAAAACACGCTGCAATTACACGCCGATGCTAATGGCTAACTCGGCTGGCTAAATCTATTGCAAGCGCACTATACTGTCTAGTATAATGAGTTGATGTCTATACTACGCGAAAAAATATTAAGCACCGCGACTAATCTGTTTCAGACGCAGGGCATAAACTCAACTGGCGTAGATAACATTGTGGCGGTGGCTGGTACCACCAAAATGACACTATATAAATATTTTCGCACCAAAGAAGCGTTAATTTTAGAGGTGTTGCAAACTAGTCAGCAAGATTTTCAAACTTGGTTAGATGAAAAGCTCAATACTGGCAGCAAAAAACCTGCTGATAAAATTCAACAATTATTTGATTACATTGAAGAATGGGTAAATTCACCTGAATTTATTGGCGTTGGTTTTATTAAAGCTTCGGCGGAGTTTCCTAACGAAGAAAACCCGATTCACCAATTATCAAACCAACAATCGCGCGAATTTAGGCAATTTATTGGCAAGCTAGCAAGTGAGGCGAACATTAAAGATGCGGATGGTTTAGCGTTGCAACTCTCATTATTATTTGAAGGTGCAGTGCAGGCAGAGCAAATGCAGCGCGGTTCTGGCACTATTAAGTACGCCAAAAAAGCCGCTAAAATTCTCATCGACGGCGCAATTAAAGCTTAATTTAGTCAACACCAAGCTTGCTTTCATATCGCTAGCTGCAAGATAATAGCGTTTTGTATTAAACACTAAGAAAACAACAGCTCTCATGCAAACTCTTATCTGCGGCTCACTGGCTTTTGACACCATTATGGTGTTTCAAGATCAATTTAAAAACCATATTCTGCCCGATCAAATACACAAGCTAAGCGTCGCATTTTATGTGCCTGAATTGCGCCGTGAATTTGGCGGAACAGCGGGTAACATTGCCTACAACCTGCAGCTGCTGGAAGGTAAACCGTTGATTATGGCAACCGTGGGTGAAGATTTTGCACCATACACACACTGGTTGAATAAACACAATTTAAGTACAAGACATGTTAAGGAAATTGCTAATAGTTTTACCGCACAAGCCTTTATTACAACCGATTTGGACGATAATCAAATCACCGCTTTTCACCCAGGTGCGATGGTGGAATCACACCAAAATAGTGTAAAAGTTGCCTCAAATATTTCACTCGCCATTATTGCCCCCGACGGTCGCGATGGCATGTTTCAGCACGCAAAAGAATGTTTTGATGCAGGTATTCCATTCTTGTTTGACCCTGGCCAAGGCTTGCCGATGTTTAATGGTGAAGAACTTTTACACTTTATCGAGATGGCGACTTATTTAGCGGTAAACGATTACGAAGCCCAGATACTGCAAGATAAAACTGGCTTAAATTTAGAGCAGTTAGCGCAAAAAGTAGAAGCCCTCATTGTGACTTTAGGCGGACAAGGCTCACATATTTATGCAGATGGTCAACGTTTTGAGGTGCCGTGCGTTAAAGCAGACAAGATTGTTGACCCTACAGGTTGCGGCGACGCGTATCGTGCGGGTTTGCTTTATGGTATTGCAAACGGCTGGGATTGGCCAACCTGCGGGCGATTAGCCTCAACCATGGGCGCGATTAAAATCGCCAGTCGAGGTGGACAAAACCACAAACCAACGCGCGCCGAGATTGAAACTATTTATACGCAAGCGCTGGTTAATGAAATCGGTACGGCAGAAAAATTAGCGAATTAAAAGGAGCACCACATGCAAGTTTCAAAATTATTATTAGTCATTTTTATCTCTGTATTTTTAGCAGCTTGCGCCAGCTCTAACTCTGGCAGCGTTTACAAACGCGATGATGCGCGTAAAGTACAAACCGTGAAAACGGGCGTGGTGGAAAGTGTGCGCACGGTGAAATTAGAAGGCACTAAGTCGCCGGTCGGTACTGTAGCAGGTGGTGCAGTAGGTGGTATTGCCGGCAGTTCCATCGGCAGCGGTCGCGGTAGCGCAATCGCAGCAGTAATTGGCGCAGTGGCAGGCGGCATCGCCGGTTCTGCGATTGAAGAAGGCGTCACACGTAAAGATGGACTTGAAATCACCGTGAAACTAGATGGCGGCGGGATGATTGCGATTGTGCAAGAGGCCGATGAGCAATTTCATCCAGGCGAAAAAGTGCGTATTGTAGAAAATCCTGATACTTCACGTGTCACACATTAGTAGCGTTACGCACTAAACTATTTAACTGTCATCAATTAGTCATCTAATTTTCATTATTCGTTAACTTTACTTACATAACATCTCTCGCAACTAAAGGAGAAATGTTATGTTTGTAAAAAAACAGTTAGCGCTAAAACGAACTCACCCTCAGCCGCGACTATATATCAGCCTTGCGCGCAATCCAGCCGAAGTTGCCGAAGCGCAACGTTTGCGCTATAAAGTATTTGCCGAAGAAATGGGCGCACAACTTTCTGGCACAGGCGGCCTTGATATTGATGGTTTTGATGTTTTTTGCGATCACCTTTTAGTACGTGAAAGCGCAACACATCAAGTTATCGGCACTTATCGCATTTTAAGCCCACATCAGGCCAATAAAGCAGGCGGATATTACTCCGCAGGCGAATTTGATTTAAGCCGTTTATCACATCTTTTTGACAGCACAGTTGAATTGGGCCGCGCTTGTGTGCATCAAAATTATCGCAATGGCGGCACCATTACTTTACTGTGGGCGGGATTGGCCAAGTACATGCAGATGCACAATTATGAATACATGATAGGTTGTGCCAGTATGCCTATTCACGATGGTGGCCACATGGCGGCAAGCTTGTACCATAAATTAAAAGATGAATATTTATCACCACAAGAATATCGTGTATTTCCCCACAACCCCTTGCCAATTGGCTCGTTAAATAAGGACATGCAAGTGGTTTGCCCTCCATTAATTAAAGGTTATTTGCGACTTGGGGCCTACATTTGTGGTGAGCCTGCGTGGGATGCCTATTTCAACTCTGCTGATATGCTGGTAATGTTACCTTTATCTAAAATCAACAGTAGATATGCATCGCATTTCTTAAAATAATTTGCCAAAAAGTAACCAGTTCACTCGCATTTATAGAATAGCGCGCATTTTAATTCACACTACCACTGGATTAACGATTGCAGCTGTTGTGCTGCCATTTATTCAAAAAAATACCAAATTAACACTTATTAAATGGTGGTGTGGTGGCTTGCTGCGTGCCTTCAATATTAAAGTGGTTACTTTTGGAGACTTGCCTGCGCCTAGCGTGAAAGGTGTGATGTTTGTAGCAAACCATATTTCTTGGTCAGATATTCATGCCTTAAATAGCTTAATTCCATTACGCTTTATTGCGAAATCTGATATTAAAAATTGGCCGGTTTTTGGTTATTTGGTACAAAAGGCGGATACTTTATTTATTGACAGGAATAAACGACAAGAGGCGGGACGCATTGTCGATATCACTGCTGAAAGTTTGAAATCTGGTGATAATTTATGTTTTTTTC
This sequence comes from Methylotenera sp., assembly GCA_040079935.1. Taxonomy (GTDB): domain Bacteria; phylum Pseudomonadota; class Gammaproteobacteria; order Burkholderiales; family Methylophilaceae; genus Methylotenera_A. The sequence goes on along the minus strand of JBEBJI010000004.1, from coordinate 62,432 downwards.
CAGAAGGCACTACTACAGATGGTGCTGGTCTGGAAGGCGCGCGGGTATTGCCTTTCAAGGGCAGTGTTTTACAAGCTGCCATTAGCGCGAACACACAAGTTTGGCCAGTTGCAATTAAATATGTAAATGCCAACGGTAGCATCAATACTGCCATGGCATATGCGGGAGAAACTACTTTAATTGCTTCGATGCATCAAGTTTTGATGCAGAAAACCCCAGTGGTGGAGCTACATTTTTTGCAACCCATTCATGCCAACGGGCAAAACAGACGTGAATTAACACAAAATTCGTATGATGCCATTCTAGCTAAATTGACTTGATTGCTTTGTCACGCGCATCGTGATTCACCTGTGTAATCGCCTGCGTTTCTAAATTCATCGCTGTCAACTTTCCACCCCACAAACAACCTGTATCGAGCGCAAATACGTTTTCGCGTTGCCGCAAACCCAGCGCTGACCAATGCCCGCAGATGATTTTTGCTTCTTGAGATTGTCTGGCAGGCGCATCAAACCAAGGTGTATAGCCAGATGGAATATCTTGTAACTCACCTTTAAATTCAAATTCCATTTCGCCATTTTCAGTACAAATGCGCATGCGCGTCATGGCGTTGGTAATCGTGCGTAACCTATCCATTCCTATGTGATTTTCGTGCCAAAAATCAGGTGAATTGCCATACATATTAGTTAAAAATTCGCGATAATTATCGGCCTGCAAAGCGCATTTCACCTCGCTTGCAAGGCATGCCGCTTTTTCGATTGACCACGCTGGGAACAAACCTGCATGCACCATCACGTATTCATTTTCAATATGCATCAATGGTTGATGCCGCAACCATTTAAATAAAACATCGCTGTCAGGCGCATGGATACTGGCCTGCAGGGTGTCGTGTTTATGTGCTGGTTTTAAATTGTGTGCAACCGCTAATGCGTGTAAATCGTGGTTACCCAACACAACCCTTAGAGAACTTTGATGCTGAAAACACCAACGCAATACTTCTAATGAGCCGCTGCCACGATTAATAATATCGCCTACCAGCCACAGTTTATCTTGCTTGGGGTTGAATTGCAGACGCGCTAATAACGCTGTAAAAGCGTGAAAGCAGCCTTGAATATCACCTATTGCGTAAGTTGCCATAGGGTCTATTTTAACTTAACAAACCATTGCCCACAAAAAAGCCGCTTAAATAATTAAGCGGCTTTAATAAAAAACAATACCAATTAGTTTGTAGCAGGCGCTTCTGCTGGCGCCACCTCTGCAGCAGTAGCGGCTCCTGCTTTTGGCACTTCAAAACTTGCACCAGATAAATTAGCCATGTGCACCACTGCAGCCGCCACTTCTCCATCACTTAAAGCTGGATTGCCACCTTTAGCTGGCATGGTACGGACACCTTCTACCGCATGCTTAACAAGCGTATCATAACCTTGCGCAATACGTGGCGCCCATTGGGCGGCATCGCCAATTTTTGGTGAGTTCATCATGCCAGTCGCATGACACATTGCGCACCCGCCTTTAACCACTTCCTCGCCACTTTTAGCTGCAGCAGCACCAGTATCCGCCGTCGCTACTTCAACCACCGCTACTGGTGCAATATTTTCTTTAACATCAGCTACTTGTGCAGCAACTGGCGCTACATCTTCGGCAACTGGTTTAGCTATTAGCATGGCGATTACAGTAGCCAGCACTAATAAAATGCCCAAAATAATCACCATCGGTTGTAAAGTGCTTGTGCTAGAATGTTGTTCGTCATGTTTACTCATGGTGTTGCTCCAAATCGTTAAAAATAAAAAAAGCTAATAAAAACTTCTGTAATACATTCGCTTTGCTATAATGCGCTTCAATTGCGCCCGTAGCTCAGCTGGATAGAGTGTTGGTTTCCGAAGCCAAAGGTCGTGGGTTCGACTCCCGCCGGGCGCACCAAATCGCTATTAAAGCCTAAATAACCAGTAGTGATCTATCAATAAAGCAGCAAACAACAAAGTTAAATACAAAATAGAAAACTTAAACATGCTGCGTGCTAAATCATCAGAATATTTCCGATACAAACTAATCGCGTAAGCTATGAATAAGCCGTCAAGCAATAGCGCTGCACCTAGATAGATAAAACCGCTCATGCGCATGGCAAACGGGAACAAGGTCACGGCGGTGAGGATGATGGTGTAAAGAAGAATTTGCAACCGCGTGTACTCCTCGCCATGCGTCACTGGCAACATAGGCAAACCTGATTTCGCGTATTCTTCACGACGATATAGTGCTAATGCCCAAAAATGCGGCGGTGTCCAAGCAAAAATAATCAGTACTAAAATTAAGGCTTCAGGCGAAACCGTATTCGTTACAGCCGCCCAACCCAGCGCGGGCGGCATTGCGCCAGATAAGCCACCGATGACAATGTTAAGCGGTGTGGCAGGCTTTAAGAAAACCGTATAAATCACCGCATAACCCACAAAGGTGGCGAGCGTGAGCCACATAGTAAGCGGATTAACCAAAAAGTACAAAATTGCCAAACCAATGCTTGCCATAATCGTAGCAAAAATAAAAGTTTGTTTGGAAGTGACCTGCCCTGTCGGCAATGGGCGGCCACGCGTACGGGCCATTTTGGCGTCAATCGTTTGCTCTACCAAACAATTAAATGCCGCCGCCGCACCAGAAGCCATACCTATACCAATAGTTGCAGCTAATAAAATATCCAATGGCACCATATTGGGCGTGGCTAAGAACATGCCTATCATCGCGGTAAACACAATGAGTGTGGTAACGCGCGGCTTGCACAAGGCTAGGAAGTTTTGAAAACTAGACCTAGCGTTTGGTAAATTGATTTCAGAAACTATGCTCATAAAAATTCTCTCTGCCTCTTATTTCAACTCGCTAGACTTGTTATGTTATCTTTGAGTTAAGCACAACCACGGTAATGAGTAATAATGCCGCGCCCATATTATGCCCTACTGCCAGCACAAGTGGAAGATGTAGCAACAAATTCGCAATGCCTAAACCAATTTGTGCGATTAGTATTCCAAGCATAATAAGTGCTAACCTCTTTAGCTGTGGCTGCTTTATCAAGCGCAAGCCAAGCCAAACTAAATATATAAAGGTAATTAGCGCACCCACGCGGTGCGTCCACTGTATAGCGGTGTACGCGGCCAAAGGTAATGCCTTGCCATCTGCGCCTTGACCTAACTCTCGCACCCAATGGAATGCATTGCCAAAGTCCATCTCTGGAAACCACGCTCCATGACAGGTGGGAAAATCGGTGCACGCGAGAGCCGCATAGTTAGTGCTTGTCCATCCACCTAAAAATATCTGCACAAATAAAATTACCAGCGCGCCACGCACCCAAAATCGTAAACTTTCAGATTGCAAGACGCGTCTAGGTGTCAAGCCAAGATGTCGATGGGCAATCCACGTTAATAGCGCCAGCGTGCTCATGCCGCCTATCAAGTGCGCCGTAACTACTGCAGGCTTAAGTAATAAGGTCACTGTCCACATACCAAGTGCCGCCTGAAATACAATCAAAATCAACAATACTGTGGGCAACCATGGTGAAACTTTAATCTCTCTACGCGCGCGCCAAGCCATGACAAAAATAGCCAGCACCAACAACCCCAAAGCACCTGCAAAATAACGATGAATCATTTCTTTCCATGCCTTACCATGCTCTACAGGCGAATCAGGGTAAGCTGTTTGCGCATGTTGCAGTGCAGTTTCGCTTTGTGGCACAGTAAGCGTGCCGTAGCAACCTGGCCAATCGGGGCAGCCTAAGCCAGCATCAGACAAACGCACATAAGCACCCAGCACCACCACACATAGCGTAAGTAATGTGGCTATTAATACTAATTTATTAAATACACGCATCTTTTTTAGCCTGCCCAAGAGTTCTTAAGTAAGCGTTTTAAATCGCTAAAAATGCCTTTTGGATCCATTTTTTCTGGGTAACTCATCATCAAATTACCCAAAGGATCGACTAAATAAACTTGTGCGCCAGCCACTTTAAATTGCGCTGAGAACTGTGTGGTTTCAGCATTTGCACCCGTTAAAATCAACAAATCTGGATATTGCTTTTGCAAAACTGCCAAAGCGTCAGTTTTAATTTCTGCGGGAACAAGCAATACACGTTGCAGACGATGCTTATCTTTATTCAGTGACGTGTGTACTTGCTTGAGTAAATGCACCTGCGCTTGGCAGGGCTGGGCGCAGCCAGTAGAATCGACCATGACAACGCTCCATATTTTAAGCCATTGCGACGCTGTAAACTCTTTGGCTTGTGCATCGTGCATAACTGGAAATACCATGGCTTGGGGTGGTTGAATTAAATCGCCATAACTATGGCCACTTGGCTTTAAATTCAACAGGTGTAGCGTCGCAGCAACCGTGAATGGCAATACAAAAATAACGGCCAAAATGAGCAGTATTTTTCTGCCGCTCGTTTTATTTGGGGGTAATTGCGTGTTGGCTAATTCTGACATCATTTAAATCCTTACTTTCTTCACATTCAATACAATATAAATCACCAGCAGCGTTAGCGCAAAGCCAAACCACTGGTAGGCGTAGCCCAAATGCATTGAAACCCGCTCGCCTGGTGGTGGCCAGTTTCTCACAAATCCGTCCGCCTTACTTTTTGCATCCAACCTCACCACAAAAGGCTGCACGGCAAATGGTACCGATTTGGCATAGCGCACCATGTCCAAATTTTGCCAGACCTGATGCCACTTTCCATCGATTGCTGGCGGCGCTTCTAGGGTAAAAAACCTTTTCGAAGGCAATGCAATATCACCTTCAATTTCTTGCCTGCCCGGCGAAGCAATAACCACGGGCACCTTGCGGCTTGCTGTAATCGGAATCCAGCCCCTATTTACCAGCACGTAATGGCGGCTTCCTTCTACTTGCATGGGGGTGAGCACGTGGTAACCCACCACGATATTTTCCACTTGGTTATCTAGCAACACCTGATAACGCGTGTCATACACGCCAGCAAACTTAACACGCCGATAGCGCCACTGTTCTAAATCCGCTATTTTACTAGTTAACAGCTTATCAGGAAGTCCTACTGGCAGCTCGGCGAGGCGCGTGTTTAGCTGCGTTTGTAACGCTTGTTTTGACTGTGCTTTATTGTATTGCCACAGCCCAGCCTTAATACACATCACCATCACCGCTAGTGTTGCTAGCGTCATCCAGATATTTGGGCGAAACGTATATTTCATTGCAATCCCGCTAGTTTAGCCGCATAATCAGCTTGGTTATTTTGTTCAAGGCATATCATGCTAGTAAAAATTCTGATCATTATTGTACTTCTACTCATTGCCGGCAGCTTGTTTTCAGCGCTGTATTATTTAATGAAAGGAGACACCAGCGAACGCACGGTGAAAGCGCTCACTTGGCGCATTTCTTTGTCGCTGGGGCTTTTTCTACTGATTATGCTGGCGTTTTTTACTGGCGTAATCGGCCCACCAAACCCACATCCTTAAAGTTACTTTCATATACACGCACGCTTTTATTATCAAAAAATATGCTCTGCAGACCAATATCCATGCGGCTTGCAGAGCACATATTTTGCAATGGCCAATCCTAATTTACTGTTGTTACCACTTTGCTACCTTGAATCAATGCTGCTTTGTCTGCACCCGGTACGCCATTAAAAAAGGCGTAATTTAAAGTCACCGTATTCACATCTGCTGGCAAATCGGGTCGCACATAGAACATCACTGGCATTTTCTTGCTTTCACCCGATTTTAAAGTTTGTTGCTTAAAGCAAAAACACTCAATCTTCTTAAAATAAAGTGTGGCTAACTCTGGGGTTACGCTAGGTACTGCAACGCCTAACTCACTATCCGCGCCATAATTTTTTGCTGTGTAACTGGTCAATGTAATCTCACCAGGATGCACGCGCAAAGTAGCGTCCGTTGGGCTAAAGCTCCAGGTCAAGCCCGGCATGGTATTTCCAGTAAAAATAACCGTCACCAAGCGCGTTTTATCAATCTTCATATTCTTATCAGATGCCGTCATGGTGCTATCTGCGCGGCCATTCAGACCGAATTTTTTGCACAGCACATCGTAAAGTGGCGCGATAGCAAACCCGAACAGTAACCCTAAAAGTGCAATGATACTTAGCTTCCAAGCTAGGTGATTATTTGTTGAGGATAATACTGATTTTTTATCGTCTGAGTTCATTCACTTATTTGCACTTGTCACTACTTGTAAAAAATTGAGGTCGCGTAAAAAACCACTGCTAATATACCTATTGTCCATCCTACTAATAAATTTTTGCGGCGTTGCTTTTGCTTGTCTGTATCCATTTTAATTCCTTATCATTTTATCCAAAAAGTATGCCTGTTTTATTTGTGACACCGTATCTGCAATCAAACTCTGCTTACATATAAACTTATGATTGTAACTGCGTAAAATAATTCTCAACCGTTAGATAATATACAAAAATAAACGCCACAAGGAAAACCTTGCGGCGTTTAATATACCTAAACTAAAACTATAGCCAGTACACGAATATGAACAGGAACAACCACACCACGTCCACAAAGTGCCAATACCAAGCTACCGCTTCAAAACCAAAGTGATCATGTGAGTCAAAATGCCCTTTTAATACGCGGAATAAAATGATAGATAGCATAATCACACCCATCGTTACATGCAAACCGTGAAAACCAGTCAACATATAAAAGGTAGCACCGTATATGCCTGATTTAATTGTAAACTCTGCTTCGCCGTATTCATGCGCTTGCAAGAACAAGAACAAAACACCGAGCGCAATGGTTAAAATCAAGCCAATCGTAAGTTGCTTACGATTATTTTTCATTAAACCCCAGTGCGCCCAAGTCAAAGTTACACCTGAAGCAAGCAATAACAAAGTATTAATCGCTGGCAAGCCCCAAGCAGGAATTACTGTTAGCGCTTCTGTAGCTGCTGGACCTGCTGATGGCCACATAGCTTGAAAACCTGGCCATAAAGCAGCTGCCCCAGTTAATCCATGCGCATCCGCCAACCAAGGCAAGGAAACGTTACGTGTGTAAAATAGTGCGCCAAAGAAACCAAAAAAGAACATCACTTCAGAGAATATGAACCACCCCATACCCCAGCGGAAAGATTTATCTACCTGCTTGTTATAAGACTTGCTGACACTCTCTCCAATTACTTCCGCAAACCAACCGTACAGTAAGTACCCTAGGCACAAGCCACCTGCAATCATAAGTGGTGTGCCCATGGCCACTTTATTTATCACCATGGTAAAACCGCCTGCTAACAGGAAAAGTGAAATTGATGCAATTAGCGGCCAAAATGATGGGCCTGGTAAGTAATAATTTTTTGTATTTTGACTCATGTTTGCTCCCTAAATATTTTCTTTATCAAACACTTACTTAACTTGTGGTGGGGTTTCAAAAGTATGAAATGGCGCAGGTGATGCAACAGTCCATTCTAAACCTTCAGCACCTTCCCAAACTTGATTGGTCGCTTTTGCACCACCTTTTATACATTTTATCACCACATACAAGAACAATAACTGGCTTAAACCTAAGGCAAATGCGCCCAGAGAAGAAATCATATTGAACTCAGCAAACTGTTGTGAGTAATCTGGAATGCGACGTGGCATACCCGCTAAACCCGTAAAATGCATAGGGAAGAAAGTGACGTTAAAAGCAATTGTCGTCAACCAGAAATGCCATTTACCTAATGTTTCGTCATACATATGACCTGTCCATTTTGGCAACCAGTAATAGACACCACCCATAATTGCCATTGCCGCGCCAGAGAACAATACATAATGGAAATGTGCTACCACATAGTAAGTATCTTGCAACTGAATATCCACAGGCAGAATCGCGCAAACCAAACCGCTAAAACCTCCGATAGTAAACAAGAATACCACCGCGACTGAGAACAGCATCGGCGTTTCAAAGGTCATCGAACCCTTCCACATCGTGGCTAACCAGTTGAATACTTTTACACCTGTTGGCACAGAAATTAGCATGGTGCTGTACATGAAGAATAATTGTCCAGCCACCGGCATACCTGTTGTGAACATATGGTGCGCCCACACAACAAAAGATAACACCGCAATTGCCGCAGTCGCATACACCATAGACGCATAACCAAACAAAGGTTTACGTGCAAAGGTTGGGATAATGGTAGAAAGAATACCGAAAGCTGGCAAAATCATAATATAAACTTCTGGATGACCAAAGAACCAGAATACGTGCTGGAACAGCACTGGATCACCGCCGCCAGCCGCATTAAAGAAGTGCGTACCGAAATGACGGTCTGTAATCAACATGGTCAACGCACCCGCCAGCACAGGCATCGCCGCAATCAATAGGTAGGCAGTAATCAACCATGTCCAAACAAACATAGGCATTTTCATTAATGTCATGCCAGGAGCACGCATATTGAAAATAGTGGTAATAATGTTGATAGAACCCACAATTGAAGACACACCTAATATATGCAATGCGAAAACGCTCATATCAACTGACATGCCGCCTTGTACTGAGAGTGGTGGATACATCGTCCAACCACCCGCAACTGCGCCGCCTGGCACAAAAATTGAGGATACAAGCAAAATAGCCGCAGGAATTAATAACCAAAAGCTCATGTTGTTGAGTCGCGGAAACGCCATATCTGGCGCGCCTATCATCATAGGCACCATCCAGTTAGCAAAGCCTACAAATGCCGGCATAATCGCACCGAAAATCATAATCAAGCCGTGTAAGGTTGTTAGCTGATTAAACGTTTCTGGCTGCACAAATTGTAGGCCTGGTTGAAACAACTCAGCACGTATGCCCATTGCCATTGCACCTGCAAACAAGAACATTGTGAAACTGAACCATAAGTACATGGTACCAATATCTTTATGGTTGGTTGATTTTACCCAACGCATAAGCCCAGTAGGATGTCCATGGCTATCATGCGCATGGTCGTCGTGATGTGTTGCAGTTGTCGTACTCATCAAATTCTCCTAAAAACTACCGCTATTTTTGTCTATTAAATTAAGTATTTATCGCGCCGCTTTTACTGCTGATGGCTGAACAAAATCACCCATCGAATTACCTAAGGCATTACGCTCATAAGCAATCACTGATGCGATTTCCACATCGTTTAGCAAAGCTTTCCAAGCTGGCATTACGTTTTTACCGTTTAGTATCAGCGCCAATTGATCAGCAATAGGCCCAGTGGTCACTTTACCACCAGTAATCGCTGGGAACGCTGGCGGCAGACCTGCACCACTTGCTTGGTGACATACTGCACAGTTTTTCTCGTAAACAGCTTTACCGTTCGCAACTAAATCATCTTTAGTCCATTCTTTATCGGCGCCCGCATTAGCAGCAGCTGCAGCAGCTTTTTTAGACTCTAACCACTCGTTGTATTTATCTTCCGCCACCACTTCAACCACTATAGGCATGTAGCCATGCGCTTTACCACACAACTCAGCACACTGGCCACGATAAATACCTTCTTTTTCTGCTCTAAACCAAGTTTCTTTAATAAAACCTGGAATCGCATCTTGCTTCACACCAAACTCTGGCACCCACCAAGCGTGAATCACGTCACTGGCTGTTAGTATCACTCTTACTTTTTTGCCTACTGGCACCACCATTGGATTATCAACTTCTAACAAATAGTTCTCACCTTTTTCGGCTTTATTATTAATCTGGTCTTGCGTAGTTGATAAATTGCTGATGAATTTTACATCTTTATCTAAGTAATCGTATTCCCATTTCCATTGATACCCTGTAACTTTAACTGTCATATCTGCTGCAGTGGTGTCTTTCATCGCAAAAATGGTTTTGGTTGCTGGAAAAGCGATTGCCAGCAAGATTAATGCTGGAATAATTGTCCATATAATCTCAAGCGTGTGATGCTCATGAAACTGAACGGCTTTATGTCCAACTGATTTGCGATGTTTATAAAGGGAGTAGAACATAATCCCAAATACCACCACAAAAATTCCCAAACAAATCCAAACGATTAACATGTGCAGATCATAAATCTGACCTGCAATTTCCGTTACTGGCGCTTTAAGATTTAGTCCATATTCCGCTTGTGCAGTGCTGCCAATTGACGATAACGCCGCCCCTAGAAAGTAAATAGCTTTCTTATTCATAACTCAATCTACCTTAAATGTGAATAATTCAATAATCCGATTCGCAGTCAACTCGCCATTTCGACGAAGCTAAGCGCATCATTTGTAAGTATTTTGTGCTTATATCGCACTTTATTATTGATACATTTTTGACATGTGACGTTTTGACGCAGATCAAAAACAATGAGAAAGTAGCATAAAAAATTAACAGCCTCAAGCAAAAAGTTACATTTTTGTAACATTTTTTAATCTTCTGCTGTGTATTTGGTGCCGGGAGGGGGAATCGAACCCCCACGTTGTCGCCAACGCGGGATTTTGAGTCCCGTGCGTCTACCAATTCCGCCATCCCGGCTTGAGGTATAATTGCAACCCCGCCATTATAACCATATTTTTCGCGATGCGAACCCAAGATTTCGACTTTAATTTACCTGACAGCCTTATCGCCCAACACCCTACGAGCGAGCGCAGCGCCAGCAGACTATTGCACTTAAACAGCAAAACAGGCCAGCTAACTGATTTGCAATTTATTGATTTTGCAAGCTTTCTAAATGCTGAGGATTTACTGATTTTTAACGATACGCGCGTTATTAAGGCGCGCTTATTCGGAACAAAATCAACCGGCGGTGCAGTTGAATTGTTGGTTGAACGCGTACTAGACACGCATCATGTGTTGGCGCATATTCGCGCCTCGCGCTCACCTAAAGCAGGCACCAAGCTTAAACTAGCTAAGGCGTTTGAAGCTGAAGTAATTAGTCGCGATGATGATTTATTTCACGTTAAGTTTTTAGGTGAAACGCCTGTACTCGATTTACTGGAACAATTTGGCGCACTCCCATTGCCGCCTTACATTGCCCACGGAGCTGAGGCGGAAGATGACGAGCGGTATCAAACTGTCTACGCCAAACATGCGGGTGCAGTTGCTGCGCCTACCGCGGGCTTACACTTTGATGCGACCATGCTAAAAAAAATAAAAGCCAATGACGTCAATATTGCCTTCGTAACTTTGCATGTGGGCGCTGGCACGTTTCAACCTGTGCGCGTAGATAACATTGAAGATCATAAAATGCATAGCGAGATTTATCAGATTTCAGCCGAAACGGTTGCGATGATTAAAAGCACAAAATCCAAAGGTAACAATGTGATTGCGGTTGGCACCACCAGTTTACGTGCGTTGGAAAGTGCGGCTCAGTTTAACGCCTTAAAACATGGCCAAGGTGAAACTAGTATTTTCATCACGCCAGGCTTTCAATTCAAAATAGTCGATAAACTACTCACTAATTTTCATCTACCCAAAAGCACGCTACTCATGTTAGTGTCTGCCTTCGCGGGTTTTGAGCAAATTAAAAGCGCCTACGCGCATGCGGTAAAACAAGAGTATCGCTTTTTTAGTTACGGCGATGCGATGTTATTAGAACTAGCCGATTGAACGACAAGTAAACTTTAATGACTAAACAAACGTTCAAGCAACAATTAAACTAAACAAATTAATTTGGGAAATTTCAAACCATGCAATTATTAAAACCACTTTTAATTAGCGCACTATTTGCTGTCAGCGCGCCTGTGCAAGCACAAGTGCTACTAGAAGCCGCAGTTGGCATTAAAATTTCACTTGCCAAAAAGCCCACCACACGCCCGCAAACCGTGGCTTACTTACCTAGTTTAAAACGCTATTACATTGCCGATGGCGGCTTGGCGCCGATGGGTTCAGAGTTTGAAGCGCCTGTTTCTAAATCGCAAATTCACACTTACGACGACAGTGGAAAATACCTAAACTCGGCCAAACCTGGCTTTGATAATCGCTCGATTTATTTCAACGAAAATACGCAAAAATTAGAAACGATTACCTACAATATCTCCAGCGAAGTCGGCTTTGCCCCCAACACGGGCATTTATGCGCTCCATCTAAACGAAAACGGTGAAGTAAAAGATAGCTCGGATGAAATCATGCAATTTAACCCCGCCTTTGGTAGCGCTGGCACAATGCCGACGTATGACACGGCCAATAAACGCTATTTTGCCAAGCAAGCGCGCAGCGGCAAAGTGTTTATTGTGGATCCAAAATTGCGCGAAAAGGTAAGTGAAATCACGCTCGATTTAGACAAAGCTGGTGCCGCTTTTGACGATATTAGCGATGGGTTTATCGCCTTTACCGGCGCTAAAGGTGAAGAGCTTATATTGCTGGATATTGACCACAAAGCCGCACTGGTGTTTGATATTAACGGCAAGTTCGTCTCTAAAAGTGAGTTGCCAAAAGACTTAAAACTACGCTCGCAAAATCACTTTAACGGCATAGGTTACGCCAACGACATGCTTTTTGTGTATCACGAAAATGAGGGCGAGTTTGGTACTTATTACGGTTTTAAAGTATTAAAATAAGTTTTAAATTCTCAAAATTATCGGCCTGCAACCCGCATGGATACAAGATAAATCAAACTAATGATGTGAGTTTGAGAGAAGGTGGTCTGGGCCATTGGTCTGCAGGGCAATAAAAAACCGCGCAATAGCGCGGTTTTTTTAAACCAAAACGTATTACCTAAATTACTTGCCACCAAGCGAGCCAGCCAGCTTGCCAGACACCATACCGAATACCGCACCAAGTACGGTTGAAATGATGACTAAGATTGCAGGATTACTTAAATCCATTGCAGTTGCATTGCCAGCTGTACCAGCAGTTAATGCCAAGCCAGCAGTTGCAGCATAGCCGTACACATTAGCAGGCACGACTGATAGCAAGTTCATGCCAGCCACAGCTACTAATGGGAACACAGTGATTGCGATAATCACAGGTGCAGCTAAAGCGCCTAAACCACCTAAAGTGCCTGAGCTTACCAAATACAAAGCAATTGCAGCCATGACAGCACCAAAACTCATGCCAGCGATTGTTTTTTGTAATGCAGCGTTGTCAGCGCCAGAGTGGAAATAGCAACCCCAAGCAATAAAACCAACCCAAACCAAAGCAACACCCGCAAGTGGATTTAACGCTAAAAACGCCCAAACCCCACCTAGTACAGCAATACTTAAAGCCAATGCAGTTAACTTCGACATACTTTTCTCCCTAATTTAAAGGTAAAACTCTTGTAAGAATAATGTTGTTGAGAATTACAGCCAGCAACTTTAGTATGGCAAAAGCCAACCTCGATCAGCTAGACTTAGCGCAGTCTAGACCGATTTTGATATTCTTGACAAGTGTTTTATAGCGGATTTATGAAAGAGTTTTGATTTAATTGAGTGCAACTTGATTATTTTTAAAGGAATAATCCCAGCTTTTACGCCATGCACCGAGCACTAAATTGGGGTATTGCGGCTTACCTAAACTACCATTGTAACGACCTAAAGCGCGATACAAATCACCCTTTTCAATATCTATGTAGTGGCGCAATATCGTGCACCCATAGCGTAAATTCAAACGCATATTAAACAAATTCTGGTCTGAAGTGCCGATACTTTTTACCCAAAACGGCATCACTTGCATATAGCCACGCGCGCCTACGCTGGAAACTGCATATTTCTTAAAGCCGCTTTCCACATGAATCAAGCCTAGCACCATTTGTGGATCTAGCCCCGCGCGTGTTGCTTCGTAATGTACAGAACGCAGAAACTCTTCACGGTAGGTTTGGTTTGGAAGGCGTTTTTTTAAACGCTCCGACATTTCATCCATCCAAGCCCGACCTTCAATTTCGCTTCCAAACACCAGCTTGGGCGAAGCTAAATCGCTCACCGATTTTTGCATCATCGCTCTAACGCTGTTTGAAAGCGGCTCTTCCCTTTGATTGCCTGCCTGACAAATCGAGGTAGCAGAAATCAATAATATAAGACCAATTTTTTGTAAATTATGTTTTAACATTTTTTATTACATTTTGAATAAAATTAACCACATCACCAACAAGCAAGTTCTGTGCCTCTGGCGTGGTTCGCGCTTTATATTCCACCTTGTTTTCTACCAACCCACGCTCTCCCACCACAATGCGATGTGGAATGCCCATCAAGTCACTTTCGGCAAACATCACGCCTGGCCGCTCTCCGCGGTCATCTAGCAAAACATCCAGCCCGATTTTTTTGCAATTTTCATAAATTTCATTCGCTGTATTTTTTACCAATTCACTTTTATCCATGCCAATTGGACAAATTATCACCTCAAATGGCGCCATGCTAATGGGGAAAATAATGCCCTTTTCGTCACTTCCTTGCTCAATTGCGGCACCCACGATGCGCGAAACGCCAATACCGTAACAGCCCATTTCCATGACTTGTGATTGACCATTTTCATCCAAAAACGTTGCATTCATGGCTTTAGCATATTTTGTACGTAGCTGGAATATATGGCCGACTTCGATGCCGCGACAAAGCTTCAATGTACCTTTGCCGTCAGGACTGACGTCCCCTTCCACCACATTGCGAATATCCGCTACCGTGCTTGGCTCAGGCAAATCGCGGCCAAAATTAACACCGCTTAAATGATATTTTGGTTTATTAGCGCCGCACACAAAATCGCTCATCAACGCGACAGTTCTATCAGCTATCAAAGTGACATTTTTACCGACTCCAACAGGGCCAATAAAGCCAGGCGGGCAGTTGATATTGGCGCGAATTTCTTCCTCGGTCGCGAATCTAAACTCACCCAAAATTTTAGCGGTTTTCACTTCATTTAAATTGTGGTCGCCGCGCAATAAGGCCAAATAAAACTTTTCACTTGCCATAAGCGCAATCGCCTTTACCGTGTGTTCAATACCAATTCCCAGTAGCTTGGCCACATCTTCACATTGTGTTTGTTTTGGCGTTTCAACTTCTGTTAAAGATTCTCTGGAAGCCGCTCTGCTATTGGTCTTCAGGGCTTCCTCTGCAAGCTCCACATTCGCTGCATAATCTGAGTTTTCGCAGTACGCTAGCGCATCTTCGCCGCTATCTGCCAGCACGTGAAACTCTTGCGAGCCATCGCCGCCAATCGCGCCACTGTCTGCTTTAACCGCGCGAAATTTCAAACCTAAACGCGTGAAAATATTGCTATACGATTGGTGCATTTGCGCATAAGTCTTTTCTAAGCTTTCAAAACTAGTGTGGAACGAATACGCATCTTTCATTAAAAACTCGCGCGCGCGCATCACGCCAAAACGCGGACGAATTTCGTCGCGAAATTTAGTTTGAATTTGGTACAAATTAAGCGGCAATTGCTTATAGCTATTGATTTCGCGGCGCACGATGTCGGTAATCACTTCTTCGTGCGTCGGGCCAAAGCAATAGTCGCGCTCGTGGCGGTCTTTTATCTTCAACATTTGCGGGCCAAACACTGCCCAGCGGCCAGTTTCATCCCACAGTTCTTTTGGTTGCACGGCAGGCATCAACAATTCTAAGGCGCCCGCTTTATTCATTTCATCGCGCACAATATTTTCCACTTTGCGCAAAATACGCAAACCCAGCGGCATCCAAGTATATAAGCCGTTTCCGAGCTTTTTAATCAGCCCCGCGCGTATCATGAGTTTGTGCGAAATCAGCTCCGCATCAATCGGGGCTTCTTTTTGGGTAGCGATAAAAAATTGTGAGGCGCGCATGTGATTTTGCTGTAATTTAAAGTGAAATCGAATTTTAACGGTAAACGCTGATTAAGTCAGTCAATATTAACAACTTGGCTTATTTTTGCGAATTGACAAACTGCGCGGCTCTTGGCTTACCGACAGGGCTATCGAGTGGTTGATAGTTTGCTTTCCATTGCTCAAATGGCACAATCGTCGCGGCGTGGCCGTTGTCGTAAAACCAGCTGTCCACTGCAAATCTAGCGCCAGTTTTAATGTCTCGAATCACCGCTGTGGTGTGCGGCCAGCCAGTGAAAAAGAAGTTGCGCGTGCGCGTGTCTTCAATCTCGTGAAACTGCATTAATCCGTTCGATTTTAAAAGCCGCATATAGCTGGTGGTGTTTATCGCCTCGTCGTTGCAATCTAATTGGCCTGGCGTATTACCGCTATCAAACGTTCCTGCAAGGTCGGTTGAAGTTCCATTTTTTGCGCCAACAATGCGCTCAATCTCACCTATTGCTTTACTGATTTGCAATCGCTCGCTCTCAGCATTATTAGCTTTGGTTTTGAATATTTGCGCGATTGTGTTCCATTCCATAGGGCTAATCGATAACTGGTTAGATTGTTCGCAACCGCCGCCCTGACACACTTCAAGCGCATTTAAACTTGGTGTTTGATGGAAAATTCGGGTGATGTCGTTAAGCGCCGCATGCGCAGAAACGCTAAAAAATACCAAGCTAAATATTAAGCTACAAAATAAGCGGTTTGTTGGAAATTTCATTCTTCTTTTTTCGCTGTACAGGTTTCTTACTCGGCGCTTTAGTGACTGCGCTACCATCGGGAAAGTGCGCATGCAAATGTGCCCCAATCTCGGCAATGCCTTGTAGCACGCCTGACTCAAATTCACCGTGCCTAAATTTAAGCTCCATGCCATGGCAAATGCGCTCCCACTCCGCATTGCCAACGTGTTGATGAATGCCGCGATCGGCCACAATTTCTACGTCTCTATCCGCTAGCAGCAGGTAAATCAGCACGCCATTATTGTGTTCGGTATCCCAAATATTCAGGCGACCAAATAGCTCAATAGCGCGTTTGCGCGGCGTTTTTTTAAACAAGATTTCATAAGGATGCAAACCCGCTTCGACCACAAAACGAATCTCGCTATCGTGCGTAGCCTCGCTGGCTTTAATAGCTTGCTCAATATTGTTCAAAGCTGCTTCAGAAAAATGCTCATGCACTTGCCAAGCGCCGCTGAACATATGTTTGAAGAAACGAATAATGGGATTTTTATTTTTCATTTACCAATCACCTGAGGCTCCGCCGCCGCCAAAATCGCCACCACCACCGCTCCAACTACTTGAACTGCCTCCACCCGACCAACCACCACCCGTAGGTGTGCCGCCGCTATAACCATTCATGCCGCGCCCACCCATCATCATAGTGAAAAAGAAGGCAATCACACCCACTATCGCTGCGCCACCCAAAGCCACTCCCAGCAAAGCTACCAATCCTCCAATCAAGCTACCATTGGCCGCACTGCCCAAAAACGTACCAAAAATACTGCGTAAAATTAAACCTGAGATGAGCGCGCCAAACATCAAAATTGGCAGATAATTCATTATGTTCGAGCCGCTAAATTCGACCGCTTCTGGTTCTGGCAAAGGTTCGCCATCGACTAAGCCGATAATTTTATCAACACCTGCATCTAGTCCGCCGTAAAAATCGCCTTGCTTAAATTTGGGGGAAATCACTTCAGAAATAATGCGTTTGGCATACAAATCAGGAATCGCGCCTTCTATTCCATAGCCGACTTCGATGCGTAATTTTCGGTCGTCCTTGGCGATTAAAACCAACACGCCGTCATCGACTTTTTCGCGGCCAATTTTCCATTTATCCACCACTCGAATCGCATATTGTGCAATATCTTCTGGCTGCGTAGTTGGAACAATCAGCACCGCGATTTGGCTACCCTTTTTTGCCTCAAAAGCCGCGAGTTTTTGCTCAAGCTGCGCTTGTTCGGCCTGCGATAGAGTTTGCGTTAAATCGGTGACGCGTGAGGAAAGTTCGGGGATTTCTACCAGCGCGGCAAATGCACTATTGAAAAACAGCAAAAAAGTTGCCAAAAAAACAGCCTTGCAAGCCTCATGGATATTGGCTTGCAGGGCATATTTAAATGAATTTAGCACAACAAAAATAGTAAAATTAATTTATTTCTTATCACCAAACTCAACTTTTGGCGCGCTCGAAATCGCTTTTTCGTTTTCCACGGTAAATGTTGGCTTTGCTTTGTAACCAAACATCATCGCGGTTAAATTATTAGGAAAACTACGCACGGCCACGTTGTAATCTTTAATCGTTTCTATGTAGCGATTTCTTGCCACAGTCACACGATTTTCTGTGCCTTCCAACTGTGCTTGCAAATCTCTAAAACCTTGGTCAGCCTTCAAATTTGGATAGTTTTCTGCCACCGCCATTAAGCGAGAAAGCGCTGATGTTAATTGGCCTTGTGCAGCTTGAAATTTAGCAAATGCTTCTGGGTCGTTCAACAGTTCTGGCGTTACTTGCATGCTGCCCACTTTGCTGCGGGCGTTCGCCACGTCAGTCAGCACTTCTTTTTCGTGCTCTGCGTAACCTTTCACAGTTTCCACCAAATTTGGCACCAAATCAGCGCGACGTTGATATTGGTTTAGTACTTCTGACCAGCTCGCTTTGGCTTCTTCATCTAAACTTTGAAACTGATTGTAGCCGCAGCCCGAAAGGCTGAGCAGCATAATGAGCGGTAATAATTTTGTCCAAAAAGTACGCATGTTGTAACTCCTTTAATTATTGTTGAAACATTGTATTAATGAGGGCAAATCTTGCAATTTCAAGCATTCAATAACTGTAAAGCCATACACAAATCTTCCCACGCTTTCGCCTTATTTGGCAAATGTTGCAGCATATCTTGAGGGTGATATGTGACAATTAAAGGAATGTTTTTATAGGTGTGCATTTTGCCACGCAATTGTTCGATTGATTCCGCACTATTTAAAAGCTGTTGCGCCGCAATCTCGCCCATGACGATGATTACTTTTGCTTCACTGATATTTTCTAGAGCAACTTTATTAGTTTTTAAAATTTTTAAAGTATGCAAAATGTTATTAAATAATGTGCTCGGCAAGGCAACATCCATGCGGTCTGCAGGATAGGCAAAAATCCACCTTTTATCGTCAGAAATGATTAATTCTAAGCTTGCATTTTCTTTGGTTGGTTCAATCACGGCTTCTGCAATCGGCGCATTTTCGATGGCTGGCTCCGCTACTTTCAACGGCGCGCGTAGCTTCCAAACAGGTAGCAACTCCAATTCTCTTAGCACATCTTCTCGTGTCATATTCATAGCGCTAATCCCATTAAAACAGCATCTTCGCGGCCAGTTTCACTTGTTTTTGGATCAGCAGGATAATAACCGCGCCGCACTGATATTTCGCAAAAACCCATGTTTTCATAGAGTGCGATTGCAGAAATATTACTGGTACGCACTTCTAAAAACATATTGGTAGCCTTGTGGCGTTTGGAAATTGTCACCATGTGTTCCAACAAATAGCGCCCAAGCCCTTGCTTTTGTCGCTGTTTGGCAATGCTTAAATTTAGCAAGTGCGCTTCGTCCATCACCATCATCATTAAGGCATAACCGATCATTTCATTTTTCTCTTCTAATACCCAAGCGCTGTAGCCCGAGTTTAGCGAATCGCTAAAGTTTCCACGCGTCCACGGGTGAGAATAAATCGTCGGCTCGATTTGCATAATCGCGTCCAAATCGTCCATCTGCATCGGACGTAATGACAAGTTTGGTTTCAATTGCGCACTCATAAACGTTGACCTTGCTCACGCTCTTGCGTGGTCAGTGCTACACGGTTACGAATGTAAATCGGCGCGGCTTCGCTCGCTGGTTTGGCTAAACCTGCTGCAAAAATTGGTTTTGCTAAACGCAAAATCGCTTCAGCCGTTGGCGTAATATTTGGAAGTATTTTAGTTAAATTTTCAGAGTAAATTTTTCCTAAAACTTCACCATAAACCACCCAACCACTGCCCACACCTGCTGCTCTGCAAGTCAATAACGGTGAGGCTTCTGGCTTACATACTTTTGTCGCGCTTATTTCTTTCCAACCATCCTTTTCTTTTATAAAAGCCGCATGGTAAATCTCGCCCATGCGCGCGTCCAAACACGCGATGACTTGTTCTTCACCGCTCGCTTCCGCCAACGCCAGCAAAGTATTCACGCCCACCACAGGAATATTCGCGCCAAACCCCAAACCCTGCGCCACGCCGCAGGCAATGCGCACACCAGTAAACGCGCCTGGTCCTGAGCCAAAAGCAATACCATCCAAATCGCTTAACTTAGTTTTGGCTTCTTCTAACAGCGCTTGAATTTGCGGCAAAATCAGCTCCGACGAAGCGTTACCTGCCTGTTGATAATGCGTAAACGTTTTATCTCCAAGCTGCAAAGCAAGCGATAAGTATTCGGTAGAAGTATCTAAACTTAATAAATTCATTCGGAAGATATTTTACCGCGCAATTGCTTAACCTGCTTACGAATCGTCTTACCTTCTAAGCGCCGCTGTTTTGAGCCATAACTCGGTTTGGTGGCGTAGCGCATGGGTTTTACATGGTTTGCCGCATTAATAATCTCGTGCAGGCGCACAATTGCATCCTTCTTATTCGCCTCTTGCGTGCGGTATTGCTGCGCTTTTAAAATCAGCACGCCTTCATCAGTAATACGACTATCTTTGCAATGCATTAGTCTATTTTTAAGCCAATCACTCAACGATGAAGCGTGAATATCAAAACGCAAATGAATTGCGCTGGAAACTTTATTCACATTCTGCCCACCCGCCCCCTGCGCGCGGATGGCGGCGAGTTCATATTCAGATTCAGGGATTAAAATCATGGCGCAAAAAACGCTTCTACATCCGCCAACTCTTTGGTCCGCTTAAACGGCGGCAAGCTTTGCCAGATGCGCTTGCCATAAGGTTTGGTGATTAAGCGCGGGTCGCAAATCACCAGCACGCCCCTATCCGATTCATCGCGAATTAACCGCCCTGCGCCCTGCTTCAAAGTGATGACTGAATATGGGAGCTGATATTCCATAAAGGCATTTTTGCCTTCCTCGTTCATCTTATCAATACGCGCAGAAAGCACTGGGTCATCGGGCGGGGCGAATGGCAGCTTATCGATAATCACGACAGATAATGCTTCGCCGCGTACATCGACACCTTCCCAAAAGCTCTGTGAGCCAACAAGTACGGCATTGCCATGCGCGCGAAAGCGGTCTAGCAGCTCGGTGCGTGTGCTTTCGCCTTGCAATAACAGTGGGTATTCCATGCCGTTTTCGCCAAACGCATCTTTTAACAATGCATGCACTTCGCGCATGGCACGCAAACTGGTACACAGCACAAAGGCACGACCTTTACTTGCTTGGATGACTGGCAAACTAACAGCTGCAACGGCGGCGGTATAGCCGGCACTATTCGGGTCTGGCATGCCAGCAGGCGCATATAATAAGGCTTGCTGGCCATAGTCAAACGGGCTTTCCCAAAAGCCTGTGTCGGCATTTTGTAAGCCCATTTGCGCAATGTAGTGGCTAAAATCACTTTTTACTGCCAGCGTGGCGGAAGTGAAAATCCACGCGCGTGGCTGCGCGTTAAGTTGTTTGCCAAAACTATCCGCGACGCTAAGCGGCGTTGCATGTAATTGCACGCTTTGCGCAAAAACCTCTACCCAGCGTACCAAATTAGCGTTGCTGGCCTTAAACCAGCTTTTAAGTTGCTCGCCCAGCGCCTCGCCACGCTGCCAACACTTTTCTAGCATCGGGTCGCGCGCCGCTTGGCTTTCTAGCACTTTTGTAAGGTCTTTTAACGTGGTTTGCATGTCGCTAAAAGCGACTTCAAAACCCTTTAACGCCAACGCTTTATTGACAGGTAAACGCGATCCTTCGTAAGCAAAAATCAGGCGGAAATCTTTGCAGGCTTTTTCCAGTTTAGGAATTGCCTCGCCCAAAGCCACGCAATCTTTCGCCAAGCTCAAATGTGCTATCAAGCTATCTCGGCAAAGCTCAATGAGTTGGCTGGTTGAAATATCTTCACCAAAAAACAAACCCGCCACTTCCGGCAGTTGGTGCGCTTCATCAAAAATCACGGTATTTGCCGAAGGTAAAAGCTCGGTCACCCCTTCGTCGCGTAGCATGACATCAGCAAAAAATAAATGATGATTCACCACCACCACATCCGCCGCTAGCGCTTTTTTACGTGCTTCCATCACAAAACACTCTTTATAATATTGGCAATCTTGGCCGAGGCAATTATCTCTTGTTGAAGTCACATTGAGCCAAATGGTCGCATTTTCTGGCACTTCAGTAAGCTCTGATTTATCGCCCGTTTTGCTATTTTCGGCAAAGTTTTTAATTAAATGTACATATTTAGCGTCTTCGCGGCTGGCAAAACGACCGCTATTTGTGGCGGCTTCTAAATGATAATGACACACATAATTAGCGCGGCCTTTGAGCATCGCCACGCTTACTGGCACTTTTAAGGCATCGCGCACATTAGGCAAATCGCGGCTAAAAAGCTGATCTTGTAAATTCTTTGTACCCGTGGAAATAATCACCTTGCCGCCAGAAAGCAGCGCTGGTACTAAGTAGGCAAAGGTTTTACCCGTGCCCGTGCCCGCTTCAGCCACCAATTGTTTATTTTCTTTAATGGCAGCTTCTATCGCCAGCGCCATTTCTAGCTGCTGAGCGCGCTCGCTAAAGCCTTCAATCGCGGTTTCTAACGCGCCGTCTTGCTTAAATATTTGGTTTAGCTGGGAATCTGCTGACATGCCGAAATTATCCCATGAATATGGCTTACGGTTTTGGGCACGCATAAAAAGTATTGCGTTATGCTTTATAAGTTGTTAGCCTTACGTTGCAGCAAGATTTAATTCTGTCATTACTTTGAGGGAGGATGTATGGACTTAGCTTTAATTATTCAGTTAATTAGTGGTGCTGTAGGCGGCAACATTGCTGGTAGTTTGATGAAAAACTTGAGTATGGGCACTGCGCTAAATTCAGTTATTGGCGTTTTGGGCGGGGGTTTGGGTGGTCAATTGCTCGGCATGCTGGGCATGGGTGGCGTAGCTGCGGCTGGCACTGCAGGCGGCATGGATATTGGCTCTATCATTGCCCAAATAGCTGGTGGTGGTGTGGGCGGTGGCGTGTTATTGGCTATCGTTGGCATGATCAAAAACGCTATGGCAAAACAATAAATCAATCAAATTAACTTGCCCTTAAGATTTTAATTTAGTCTTTAGGGCAGGTTTTCTAGTTTTAAATTCAATGAAAATTCTTACTTTAATTTTATGCTTATGCTTTAGCTTGCCCGCAATGGCAGAGGAAGTGCTGGCTGAAAACGCTGAAGGCATTACGCTATACAGCGCCGAAGAAACAAGCAGCCAAACAACGCCGAGCGGCTGGCAGGCCAAAGCGCAGGAAGTGCTGATTAACGCACTTAGTCTGACGGGGATTAAATACAAATACGGTGGCAGCAACCCAGATACGGGCTTTGATTGCAGCGGTTTTGTGCGCTATGTGTTCAGCCAAGCCGCCAATTTAACCTTGCCGCCCACCGCGCGCGCGATTAGTCAGATTGGCAAAACGGTTAAGAAAGATGAGTTACAACCTGGCGATTTGGTATTTTTTAATACGCTAAAACACGCCTTTTCGCACGTTGGCATTTACGTAGGTGATAATAAATTTGTACACGCACCTAGAACTGGCGGGGCTGTGCGAGTAGAAAGCATGCAGACAAGTTATTGGGCCAGCCGCTACAACGGCGCACAACGGTTGGAAAACGAAGCGAACTCAAACGAAATAAGTTCTTCGCAGTAAAACTATCTTTAAAAGTGCATGCCCTGTAGGCCGCATGGATATTGGCTCTCAGGGCATCTATTTAATTTATTTATTCGCGAGACTTTCTATTCATTAAACTTTGCCAAATCACCAGGTTTACGCAGCATTTTATCCACCTCGCCAGAATGTAATTCTTCTTGATAAATCATCTCGCGCGCATATTCTTCTAACATCACAGAATCGCCCTCCACCAGCTTTAACAAGGCTTTATAAGCATTTAATGCTAATGTTTCATGCGCCATCGATTCGCGCAAAATATCGCCAATATCGTGATTATGTGTCTCTAATAATGGGCCGATAGAAAGCGAAGGATGTCCGCCCAAATGTGTAATTAGCTCACCGGCTTTATCGGCATGCATTAGCGATTCTGTTGCTTGGCTACGCAACCAAGACACGATAGGAATGCGATTGTAGCCAAATACCATCAGCGCATAATGCGTATAACGCACCACGCCTGCAAGTTCTAACTCCAAAATTTTATTTAATGCTTTAGTAACTGGGGTATCAACACCATGATTTGCTGCCATTTCGTGCTCCTTTTTTATATTAACAAGTACAGTCTATTGCAAATAATTCGCATTGCCAATCTTAACAAACTTATTTGTCGCTATGACCTAAATCTCGCTCTGGCGCAATGACATCGCGAATCAATTGTTTTAACTCTTTCGACTCTGGAAAACGCCCAGCCTCTTTACGCGAAAATATCACCGCGTCATTCAATCGCACCTCAAACACTCCGCCTGTGCCAGGGCATAAACTGACAGCGCTTAAATCTGTCTCAAAAGTTGTTAACAGCTCTTGTGCCAACCAAGCCGCGCGCAGCAACCATCTGCATTGTGTGCAATAGCTAATTTCTACCGTGTTTTTAGACATTCCCGCTCCAAAAATAATTGACTGCGCACTATTAATAAGACTTGAAATAGCGCAAAATGAACCTATATTTAATTGTATGCTCTGAGATGAGTGATGCAATAGTTTATTTTAATGAAAAGGGTGTGCATGCGTTCTACTTTTGAAAAATTTGGCTTAATCGGATCTGGCGTATTAATTGGCGTTTTGATTAGCCTTAACTTTTCGGCTTTGGCTGAAAAAGTCACCGCCTCTCAATTGCCAATTGATGATTTGCGTGTGTTTGCCGAAGTGTTTGGCAAGGTGAAAAGCGATTATGTCGAACCCGTTGAAGATAAAAAACTTATCAACGAAGCTTTAACTGGCATGCTTGCAGGGCTAGATCCGCACTCTACTTTTATGGATGCTGATGCCTACAAAGACTTGCAAGCAGGCACGCAAGGTGAATTTGGCGGTTTGGGTATAGAAGTGGCCATGGAAGAAGGCCTAGTAAAAGTAGTGACGCCGATTGAAGACAGCCCTGCTTACAAAGCCGGTCTAAAATCTGGCGACTTGATTATGAAGCTGGATGACACGCAAGTGCGCGGCTTAACGCTAAACGATGCCGTGAAGAAAATGCGCGGTAAGCCAGACACCAAAATCACCCTTACAGTTTTGCGTAAAGGTGAGACAAAACCGCTTACCTTTAATTTAACGCGGGCGATTATTAAAACGCAAAGTGTTAAAAATAAATTTATCGAGCCAGGTTACGGCTATGTGCGCATTACCCAGTTTCAAGAACACACGGGCGAAGACCTTGCTAAAGCATTAATTTCTTTGCAAGCACAAAACAAAGGTCCGTTTAAAGGCTTGGTATTAGATATGCGCAATAACCCAGGCGGCTTGCTAGATGCGGCTGTTGGCGTGTCTGCTGCTTTTCTGCCCAAAGATGATTTGGTAGTTTACACCGAAGGCCGCGTGACTGATTCTAAAATGCGCCTGAGCGCTACGCCTTTAGATTACGCGCGTCGCGGCAAGGGCGACTACCTTAAAAGCGTGCCTGCGGACTACAAAAAAACGCCAATGGTAGTGTTGGTGAACGCAGGTTCGGCTTCAGCTTCTGAAATTGTGGCTGGTGCGCTACAAGACCACAAACGCGCGACCATTTTGGGCATACAAAGCTTTGGTAAAGGCTCTGTGCAAACCATTTTGCCGATGAACAACGGTAGCGCGATTAAACTTACAACTGCGCGTTATTTCACGCCGAATGGCCGCTCTATTCAAGCCAAAGGCATTGTGCCTGACATTATCGTGGAAGACGGTTCAGATCAATCGAACAACTTACATGAAGCCGATTTAGCCAAACATTTATCAAACCCTAAAGACGCGGCCGAAGCCGCCGAGGCTGCTAAAGTAAAAGATGCCGCCAAAGAAGCAGCGGCCAAAGCCAAACTGAATGAGAAAAAATTTGCTGAGCCACAAGGTCCAATTGAGCCAGCCAGCAAAGATGATATTCAGTTTCAACAAGCCATGAACGTGCTTAAAGGTTTGCCAGTGCAAAAAACGCCCGAAGTAAAACAAACAGAGGCAAAAGCCGCTGACGTTAAACCTGCCGAAACTAAAAAATAATTTATTTTTTTAGAAATTAAAAGCCCTGCCTGATAGATTCATGTGGGGCTTTGTTTTATGATGTACTTAATACGATGGTCTTAATACGGCATACTTAAATATGATTCCAGATAAATTAATTGCTACTTTTGACGCGGGTTTACGCACTGTATTTGCGCAGGCGCACGCGGCTAGACCGCGCCCTGATGCAGCTTTAGATGAACCAGCGCTGGATGAAGTGAGCAAAAGCCACGCAGCCGCGTTGATGCGCATTAATCATGTCGGCGAGGTTTGTGCGCAAGCCTTGTATAGTGGCCAAGCGCTCACTTCGCGTAGCCCGCATATCGTCAAAGCTTTGGAGCACGCCGCGGCAGAAGAAACTGACCACTTGGCTTGGTGCGAAGCGCGCATTGATGAGCTCGGCGGGCGCAAAAGTTTGCTCAACCCACTTTGGTATGCAGGCAGTTTTACGTTAGGCGCGATTGCAGGCGCACTAGGCGACAAGTGGAATTTGGGCTTTTTAGCGGAAACCGAAAATCAAGTTTCCAAGCATTTGCAAAATCATTTAAGTCAACTCGATGAAACCGACATTAAAACGCGTACAATTGTGCAACAAATGCAACAAGATGAGATAGGGCATGCCGAAGAGGCTAATCAGTTAGGTGCAAGCGATCTGCCCGCACCAGTTAAAGCTGGCATGAGGTTCGCCTCTAAAATCATGACGAAAACTGCGTACTATATTTAACTGCGTACTATATTGAAAAATTAAGGCAAAAATGCAAAAATTTAGTGATGTGTTGTTAACGCTAGATAGCGCCGACGAGGTGCAACGCATAGAGCTGTATCACGAGAATGGCAAGCCTGCTGGTGTCATTGAGAACAAACCCGGCAGTCAGGGCTCTCTAAAAGTTTACAACCACCTCTATAAAATGTATGGCAACATTACGCTAGATGCCGCGGTTGAAGGCTTGGCGCTGTATGCCGAGCACACTGAAGATGCCGAAAACTGTCCCGGCAAACACCCCAATGTCGATAGATTAATTGATGTGTTGGAAAACGAAGAACCGCTTACCGTAAAAATAGTTACTCAGTAAGCCTATTTGGAATTGGCGACTGAAATGGGTGGGTGATAGATTAATTCCAGCAAATGCCCAACTGGATCCAAACAATAAAAACCATGCGAACCATCGCGATGCGTTTGGGGCGCTTCGGTAATTTTCACATTATTTTCCACAAAATAAGCATACCAATTATCCACATCTTCTGCAGTTTTTAGCACAAAGCCAATATGGTCTAACCGCTGCTGGCCTTGCGGCACATAATCCACGCGATGTAGCGCAAACACATCACCCTCGTTAGTTAAATACACATTATCGACGTCGGGCTGCCACTCAATGCGCATGCCCATAATTTGGGTGTAAAAATTCACCGCAGACTCTAAATCTTTAATAAACAAAGCCACATGGCGGATGCCTAACATACCGCTTGGTTTTGTCATTTTAGATAATTCAGTCATTTAATAAATCTAAAAGTATCTGCCCTGCAACCCGCATGGATATTGGTCTGCAGACTAGGTGTTTTCAAACGGCTTAATCTCGAAATCATGCGTAATTTCTACGCTTTTACTCAGCATAATCGAGGCCGAACAATATTTTTCAGCAGATAATCTCACCGCGCGATCCACTTGCGTTTCGTTCAAATTGTTGCCGGTAATCACAAAATGTACATGTATTTTGGTGAACACTTTTGGGATTTCATCAGCGCGCTCAGCCTTAATTTCTGCCTCACAGTGCACAATCGGCTGACGCGCTTTTTTTAAAATCGCCACCACATCAAACGAAGTACACCCGCCCATGCCGATGAGTAGCATCTCCATTGGACGCATACCAATGTTGCGCCCACCGTTCTCTGGCGCGCCATCCAGCACCACGGCGTGACCAGTCTCTGATTCACCGACAAAGCTCACACCATCAATCCATTTAACACTAACTTTCATGTTTACTTCACATCCAGTAGTTCAACTTCAAACAACAGTGTCGCGTTAGGCGGAATAACGCCACCCGCACCGCGCGCGCCGTAGCCCATTTCTGGTGGAATCACCAAAGTGCGTTTGCCGCCCACTTTCATGCCAGCAAAGCCTTCATCCCAACCTTGAATCACTTGGCCTGCGCCTAAATCAAAATCAAAAGGTTGTTTTCTATCTAAACTGCTATCAAATTTTGTGCCTTTATGGCCCTCTGCTTTCTCATCGTAAAGCCAACCTGTGTAATGCACGCTAATATGAAAACCAGGTTCTGCCTCACGGCCGGTGCCAGGTTGTGTGTCAATCTTTTGTAACTCTGTGATGCTTGATGTCATTGCAGTTTTTTCCTGTGGAGTTGTGGTTGGCGTGGTTGATTCGGCTTTGCATGCATTAAGTGACAATGCACAAAAACCTGCCAATAAAATATTTAATAGCTTCATATTTACCTTCAATAATGGCTGAATTATTAAGAAACGATATGATACCGCAAGTCGCAACTAAGTTCTCTTGCGTTACATCAAGTGTTCGGAATTAGGGCTGCTGATGCACCCATTCTATCAATGCATCTTGCGCATTTTTGCTGGTCGCCGCTTTGGCGTGACTCACCATCATGACTAGCACATGACGATGATTATTCGCATCCAGCACGTAACCCGCAATCGCACCCACGCCATCGAGCGAGCCCGTTTTTAAATGAGCGCGACCGTTGGATTGGCTATCTTTTAAGCGCCCCACTACTGTGCCGTCTTTAGATAGTATCGGCAGAGAGGCCATGAGTTCTGGCATCACCGCACCGTGGTAGGCCGCAACTAACATTTGCCCCAAATGCGCGGCGCTGATGCGCTCAATGCGCGATAAACCCGAACCATTTTCTATTACCAGCTCACTAAAATTCATGCCTTTGCCCAACAGCCAAGTGTTAATAGCGGCAATGCCTTTGCCCTCGGTTGCTGGCGGGCTATCTTTCTCCACCGCAATCGTCAGCAACAATTGGCGCGCCATCAAATTGTTGCTCCATTTATTAATGTCGCGCACCACATAGCCGAGCGGATCTGATATTTGCTCAACCACTTTAACCGCGCTATACGGCATGCTTTCTTGCGTTTTAAGCTGTCCGCTAAAACCGCCGCTCAGCTCGCGCCACAGTTTTTTGAAAGTAAAAAACGCATATTTTTCGTCATCAAACACACTTAGCTCTAAATATTTTTCGCCGCAATCTGGCGAAAAAGTGCCGCTAAAAGTCACAACTGCCCTATTTGCAGATGACTTAACGCTATATGCCATATTGTTGCGCCAACTACCGCAAGCACCTTGGCTAAGCGTCATTTTATTGATGATTTGTACTTCTGACAGCTCAAACTCTTGGCTAATATTTACATTTGATTCTGTGGCGTTAAATTTAAAGCTAGTGTTGCGTCCATTCACCAAAAACGCGCTTGGCTCGGCGTTATAGGCACGCCAAGTCTCGTCATCGAACGTTTTTCTTATGCCCACATTTTTGGCAAAATGGCTTTTATCAAAAATCAAATCACCACTAATTTTTTTGATGCCTGCCTGCTGCAAACTCATCAACAAGCGCCAGAACTCTTGCGCCTTAAAGCTCGGGTCGCCGTAGCCTTTGATGATTAAGTTGCCATTCAACACGCCATTGCTCACATTGCCATCGCGATAAATTTCGGTTTTCCAGCGATAAGTTGGCGTCAACAAATCCAGCGCCGCGTAGGTCGTCACCAACTTCATTACTGAGGCAGGGTTCAAACTTTTGCTGCCGTTATGCGTCAATATTGGGCTGGGCGCATCTACCGCTTGCACATAAATCGCCACACTGGTCTGCGGAATACCTGCTTGTTTTAGCGCATCCGCAACCGTGGTAGGTAACTCGGCTTGTGCCGAAAAACTTAAGCTTAAAAGCAATAAAATTTGTATTATTTTCATTATTTTAATGCTCTGGAGACCGCATAGATACTGGCTTGCAGAGCATGCAATATTTCATCTTGATTGATAATATAGGGTGGCATTAAATAAACTGTGTTGCCAATTGGGCGAATCAGCAAGCCTTGCTCCAGCGCCGCCGCATAACAATCGCGCGAAAAATTTGCGTTTTTTGTCTGCACATCAAACGCAAATATCATGCCTGTACTATTTAAGTTAGGTCGGCGCAAATTCACAATCGGCAAATCATTCAAATCTTGCATGTGTTGCCAAATAAAATCTGACGTTTCACGATTTTTTTCGAGAATATTGTCGCCTTCAAAAATCGCCAAAGTTGCGAGCGCCGCACTACAAGCCAACGGATTTCCCGTGTAACTGTGACTGTGCAAAAAGCCTTTGGTGACTTTGTCATCGTAAAAAGCTTGGTAAATTTCATCTTTGGTTAAAACAACCGAAAGCGGCAAATATCCGCCTGTGATGCCTTTGGAAAGGCAAATAAAATCTGGCGTGACATCGGCTTGCTGACAAGCAAACATACTGCCTGTGCGACCAAACCCAACAGCAATTTCATCAGCAATTAAATGTACATGATATTTAGTACAAATCTCGCGCACGCACTTTAAGTAGATTGGATGATACATCGCCATGCCCGCCGCACACTGCACCAGCGGTTCGATGATAAATGCCGCCAATTCATGGTGATGTTCGCTAACATATTTTTCTAGCGCATCCGAGCAACGCGCAGCAAACACTTCTGCGCTTTCGCCCGCCTCTGCCAACCGAAAATCAGGGCTGGGCATTTGGACTGATTGCATGAGTAGCGGAGCATAAGTATCTTTAAAAATCGCGACGTCTGTTACTGATAAAGCACCTAAAGTCTCACCATGATAACTGCCCTGTAAGCAAGCAAAAATGCGCTTTGCAGGCATGCCCTTATTGTGCCAATAATGAAAGCTCATTTTAAGCGCGATTTCCACCGCACTAGCGCCATCGCTAGCGTAAAACGCGTGGCCTAAACCTGTGAGTTTGGCTAGTTTTTCGGATAACTCCACCACAGGCTCGTGCGTAAAACCTGCCAGCATCACGTGTTCCAAGGTGTCCAATTGCAACTTAATCGCATCTTTAATTCGCAGATTATTATGCCCAAACAAATTCACCCACCAACTACTCACGCCATCCAAATAGCGCTTGCCTTCTGTATCGTAGAGCCATACGCCTTCGCCGCGCGCAATGGGAATGAGCGGAAATTGCTCATGATTTTTCATCTGCGTGCATGGATGCCATACCGATTGCAGGCTACGTGATAGGAGGGTTTGCTTGCTCATAGACCGCTATTATGCCTTAGCCTTAGCAGAAATGGCATCCGCAAAATTGATGCGACTATATATCAATTAAGCTTGATGAATAAAGACTTGTAACACTTTGATTATATTGAAAGTTATTGACATGTTTTTTGAAAATTGATAAGCTATATATCCTAAATAATAAATAATTATATGGGTGGATAAAATGCGTAATTTTTGCTTAACTTTGCTTATATTGATTAATGCGGTGGCGCTTAATGGCTGCATAGCCGCTGCCACGTCAGCTGCAGGTATGGGTGGCTCTGCGGCAATTACTCATACCATGAATGGCATTACTTACCGTACCTTTACTTCACCACAAGCCAAAGTCAGATTTGCCACCATCCGCGCACTAGAGCGCATGCAAATCAAACTCGTCTCAGATAACATGCAAGATAAAACAAATATTCGATTAGTCACAGCAAAAACCTCTGAGCGCAAAATAGAAATACAGCTAGAGCCAATCAGCCCCAACACCACACGTATGCGCGTGATCGCAAAAAAAGGTTCTGGAATTTTTTATGACGCTTCTACGGCTGAAGAAATTATCCAACAAACAAAAATTTCCCTAGGTTGATTTTTTACTAGTGCAGTACTTTTTTATCACCAATATCTACCGCTAGCGGCATCTGCGCCTGTGTTTGAGCTGGCGCGCCAATATCCCAAGCCGCCTCTTTGGTCGAGAGTTGTAGCATATTACACAGCGCTAAAATTAATTCCTGCGTTAAGTTCATGCGCACTGTAATGCCCTCCAAACATGGAATCTCCAGTGTTGGCGGCTTCTGCGAATAACGGACCAATATCAAACTAATAGCCAACAGCGCACCATTGTTCACCACCTCTTTACGCGGCTGATATTCTGTTGCAAAGTCCATTTTTTCTAGCGTTTCCGCCACTTGCAATTCTTGCTTAAATTGTTCCACAGCCTGTTGCGGCGGCGTTTCAACTTGAATGGACGTTGCAGAGGGAATATGCGTCTCACCATTCAACAATTGCCAAAGTTGCTTGCTGATGCGATAAGTCAACCACACCAACAGCTCAGAATTATCAGCCAAGCCTACGCGCAACAGCAATCTATCTTGCTCGGTGTTGTAGCTCAAGTTAATCTGCTGAATCGCCGCTTCTGGCTTACCTTCTAGGGCAGTTTTATTTATCGTCATAATTTTCTAAATATTTGCACTTTACGCTTGAAAAAAATAAATTCATCACCATACTAAGCAATACGATATTAGCAATCTAGGGCGGTGAGTGCTAAAATGCCGCCTGAGAAATTTTTTAACCAAATAATATAGTAACCCATTAGGAGATTCAGTATGAAAATTCGTCCATTACACGATCGCGTGATTGTAAAACGTTCAGAAGAAGAGCGCACAACCGCTTCTGGCATTGTGATTCCAGATTCTGCCACAGAAAAACCAGATCAAGGTATTGTAAAAGCGGTTGGCAACGGCAAACGTGACGACAGCGGCAAGATTAATGCGCTAGACGTTAAAGTTGGCGACAAGGTGTTATTTGGTAAATATTCAGGCCAAACGGTAAAAGTTGATGGCGAAGAACTGCTGGTGATGCGCGAAGAAGACATCATGGCGATTGTTGAATAATTTACAACTTTAAGAATATTAGGAGAATTTAAGATGGCAGCAAAAGACGTAAGATTCGGCGACGAAGTTCGCCAAAAAATGACCAACGGCGTGAATATTTTAGCCAACGCAGTAAAAGTTACCCTTGGCCCTAAAGGTCGTAACGTAGTTTTAGAGCGTTCATATGGCGCTCCAACCATCACTAAAGATGGCGTTTCAGTCGCTAAAGAAATCGAATTAAAAGACAAGTTTGAAAACATGGGCGCACAAATGGTAAAAGAAGTGGCTTCAAAAACTTCTGATATCGCTGGCGACGGCACAACTACTGCAACAGTATTAGCACAAGCAATTATCCGCGAAGGCATGAAATCAGTGGCTGCGGGCATGAATCCAATGGATTTGAAGCGCGGTATCGATAAAGCCGTTGCTGCAGCGATTGCTGATTTAAAATCACAATCAAAACCTTGCACTACCAGCAAAGAAATCGCGCAAGTCGGCTCTATCTCTGCCAACTCTGACGAATCTATCGGCAAAATTATTGCTGACGCGATGGATAAAGTAGGCAAAGAAGGCGTAATTACGGTTGAAGATGGTTCTGGTTTAGAGAGCGAATTAGACGTTGTTGAAGGCATGCAGTTTGACCGCGGTTACCTTTCCCCTTATTTCATCAACAATGCAGAGCGTCAAATCGCATTGCTTGATAATCCATTCGTGTTATTACACGACAAAAAAATCTCAAACATCCGCGATTTATTACCTACGCTTGAGCAAGTGGCTAAAGCAGGTCGTCCATTGTTGATTATCGCTGAAGATATCGACGGTGAAGCGTTGGCAACTTTGGTTGTAAACAACATCCGCGGCATCTTGAAAACCACAGCTGTTAAAGCACCTGGCTTCGGCGACCGTCGCAAAGCCATGTTAGAAGACATTGCCATGCTGACTGGCGGTACCGTAATTGCTGAAGAAGTTGGCTTAAAACTTGAAAACGTGAAATTGGAAGATTTAGGTTCTGCAAAACGTATTGAAGTAGGCAAAGAAAACACCATCATCATTGATGGTGCAGGTCATGAAGCTGGCATCAAATCACGCATTGCGCAAATTAAAGCACAAATCGAAGAAGCCACTAGCGATTACGACAAAGAAAAACTACAAGAACGCGTAGCTAAATTAGCTGGCGGTGTTGCAGTGATTAAAGTTGGCGCGACCACTGAAATTGAAATGAAAGAGAAAAAAGCCCGCGTAGAAGATGCATTACACGCAACACGTGCAGCGGTTGAAGAAGGTATTGTAGCTGGCGGTGGCGTTGCATTGATTCGTGCACGTGATGCAATTGCTAAAGTAAAAGGCGATAACCTAGACCAAGAAGCTGGTATCAAAATCGTGCTTCGTGCTGTTGAAGAACCATTACGCCAAATCACGGCAAACGCAGGTGTAGAGCCATCCGTCGTAGTAAACAACGTTGCCGCAGGCAAAGGCAACTATGGCTACAACGCGGCTAACGAAACCTACGGTGATATGATTGAAATGGGCATTCTTGACCCAACTAAAGTTACGCGCTCTGCATTGCAAAACGCAGCTTCTGTTGCTGGCTTAATGTTGACGACTGACTGCATGATTGCAGAACTACCAAAAGATGACGCACCAGCAATGGGTGGCGGTGATATGGGTGGTATGGGCGGCATGGGTGGAATGATGTAAGTCTTTAATGTTGCATCAACTTTTCGCCTCACGGCGGATTGATGCAATCACGAAGTGCAACCCTGTTACTCCGTAATATTAAAACCTCGCTTAGGCGAGGTTTTTTATTGCCATTTGCTATTTGACGTAACGCAAGGCGTCAATTAGGATGGCCATTCTAGGTTATGCACTTCTGCTACCTTGAGAAAAGGAGGCAAGGCTTGGGAAAACGATTACCACATCGTGGATTGATTAATAATCCAGGTAAATTTGCCAAAAAGTTTGTGCTAGATCGACTGGCTGGTTTCGAGAAAGATATGGAAATCTGTTTAAGACCTATCCCCTCAAAAACGAGGCCTGGCAATACACATGCATATTTCCCCGCGTTAACCGCATCTTGCGGAATTCTTGAATACCTTGCGGCCATGAATAGCGGCCGCGTCAAGGGAGTGGGATGTAAAGAAGTATCTGATTGGTCGAAAATCTACATGCTTCAACCGGATTATAACGAAGAGTTAATCCGGGTTTTGTTTGATGCATTTCGTAATTCAGTAGCGCACCGAGGAATCGCGAGCGGTGTTTGGGTCGATCAAAAGCCAGGACCAACATATAAACGAAGACTAACTTGGAAAATTTCTGTAGAAAGATCAAAGCCATCAATTTGTGTTATCGAAGAAAACTCAAAATTAGAGCAAGACCCCCCTTGGCCGTGCACATATACTCATAGAGTTCATATATATCTTGCTTCGTTAATAGATGAGATTAAAACTGGGGCAGTTCAATTTGCTAATGCTTTGGAGGCCAATCCAGAGCTGCACAAGAATTTTTATTCCTGCATGGAAAAACTTTACCCAAAATAACTTGATAGCCACGGTCATTTTTTTCTCGCTGTCACAAGTATTCTAGCGAATTGTATAATAATTCATATTTCTTTTTAGTTTAACTTAATGATGCAACAAAAACTCGGTCAACTTCACCCCTCATGGCTAGCAGTCATTGGCGATGAGCTCGAGAAGCCTTATATGCAGGCTCTACGCGATTTTCTTAAGCAAGAAAAAGCTGCCGGTAAAATCATTTATCCGCCTAGCCCACTAATTTTTAATGCGTTTAATCACACGCCATTCGACAAAGTTAGAGTGGTGATTATCGGGCAAGACCCTTACCACGGTCAAGATGGTAAAGGACAGCCGCAGGCACACGGTTTGAGTTTTTCTGTTCCCAAAGGCGTAGCCCCACCACCGTCTTTAGTAAATATTTTTAAGGAAATTGCGTCTGATTTAGGTATTCGCATGAGCCGAAATGGCGATTTAACGGCATGGGCTGACCAAGGCGTATTGTTGTTAAATGCCACGCTGACGGTAGAACAAGCGAAAGCAGGTGCGCATCAGGGCAAGGGCTGGGAAGCGTTTACAGATGCCGCAATCGCCGCATTGAATGCGCATCGAGAAGGTTTGGTGTTTGTGTTATGGGGCAGTTATGCGCAGAAAAAAGGCGCGTTTATTGATGAAAGCAAACATTTAGTGCTGAAATCGACCCACCCCTCGCCTTTGTCAGCGCATCGTGGGTTTTTTGGTAACCATCAATTTTCTACGATTAATCAATACTTAATTAAGCAAGGCCAAACGCCGATTGATTGGCAATTGTAGCGCAACGGTTTATAGATAAAAAAAGCCCCGATTTAAGGGGAGTAAAATCGGGGCAAATGCCTCATCGTCTAAGGCTTCCGCTCAGGGAGGAAAGAAGCGGAAAGATGACTAAAATTTAATTCAGCCACCATGCAAGTTCAGACTGACGCTATTTGGCTTAGTTCCAGCAATTTTCATTGTTTTTGTAACAGTTTGTAACGCTACATCCAGTGCCAGCCATGCGATAATATCGGCATGCAATCCCAAACAAATCTACTAGACGGCCTTAACGATAAACAATTAGAAGCTGTCACGCTACCCCATCAATCCGCATTGATATTGGCTGGCGCTGGTAGCGGGAAAACACGCGTTTTAACAACTAGAATTGCTTGGTTGATTCAAACCGAGCAAATTTCGCCCATGGGGCTGATGGCGGTGACCTTTACCAATAAGGCCGCCAAAGAAATGTTGACGCGGCTTACCGCGATGTTGCCGATTAACACGCGCGGCATGTGGGCTGGCACGTTTCACGGGCTTTGTAATCGACTTCTGCGGGCGCATTATCGCGAGGCTGGCTTGCCTTCGACATTCCAAATTTTAGACACTTCAGACCAATTATCTGCAATTAAACGCGTGATGAAATTGATGAATGTGGATGATGAAAAGTTTGTACCCAAGCAAGTGCAAGGCTATATTAATAGCTGTAAAGAGGAAGGTTTGCGCGCACATACGGTGGATGCTTACGACGACCACAGCAGAAAAATGCGCGAGATTTTTGAAGAATACGACAAGCAATGTAACCGTGAAGGCGTGGCCGATTTTGCGGAATTATTGCTGCGCTGTTACGAGCTGCTAGAGCGCGATGCGCGCATTCGCGAGCATTACCAAAGTCGCTTCAAATACATCTTAGTGGATGAATTTCAAGATACAAATAGATTGCAATATTTGTGGCTAAAATTACTGGCTGGGCAAAACAATTGTATGTTCGCAGTCGGTGATGATGACCAGTCTATTTACGGATTTCGCGGTGCGCGCGTCGGTAATATGAAAGATTTTGAGCGCGATTTTAAAGTGCAGAATATCGTCAAGCTCGAAGAAAATTATCGCAGTCACAGTAATATTTTAGATGCCGCGAATGCGATTATTTCTAACAATAACAATCGCTTAGGCAAAAACTTGTGGACTTCGGCAGGTGCTGGCGAGCCCGTTAGGGTTTACGAAGCGTATAACGATACCGATGAAGCGCAATTTATTGTCGATGAAGTGAAGATGCTGCAAAGTGAAGGCAGTGCGCTGGCGGATATGGCTTTACTGTATCGTAGCAACGCACAATCGCGCATTTTAGAACACGCTTTATTTGCCGCCAATCTACCCTACCGCGTTTATGGCGGTTTGCGCTTTTTTGAGCGCGCCGAGATTAAACATGCGCTGGCTTATATGCGCTTAATCGCGAACGCCAATGACGACACCGCTTTGCTGCGCGTAATTAACTTTCCCGCTCGCGGCATAGGCGCGCGCAGTTTAGAGCAACTGCAAGAAGGTGCTCGCCAAAACGAGTGCAGTCTATGGCAAGCCGCGATTAACAAAGTAGGTAATGGCCGCGCGGGTGGCAAAGGTATTGAAGGCTTTGTGCATTTAATCCGCGAGATGACCGACCAAGCGTATGGCATTACCTTATCTGAGGTGGCAGAGTTAGCCACCACATTATCTGGCCTTAAAGCGCATTATGAGAATGACAAAGATGGCGAAGACCGCCTTGAAAATTTGGCCGAGTTGATCACCGCCGCCGTTGCGTTTACCAACCAAGATTTTGGCAACCACAACAATGTGGATGGAGACGAACCGCAAGATTTAATGACGCAGTTTTTAACGCATGCCAGTTTGGAGGCGGGTGACCATCAAGCTACGATTGGTTATGATGCGTTGCAACTGATGACGGTGCACGCCTCTAAAGGCTTAGAATTTAAAGCGGTGTTTATTAGCGGCTTAGAGGAAGGTCTCTGCCCACACGAAAATAGCGCCAGTGAAACGGGTGGGCTAGAAGAAGAACGCCGCTTGATGTATGTAGCCGTCACGCGTGCACGCCAACGCCTATACCTAAGCCATGCACAAAGCCGCATGCTACACGGCCAAGTACGCTATGGCATTCCATCGCGCTTTTTAGACGAGATTCCCGAAGCATTATTAAAGCGCCTGAACAGCAAACCGATTGCTAAAAATTACGCCTCTGGGGGCAATTATCAAGGTGCTTCTCACCAAACCGCACCCTCACAGGCGAACAGTTACCCGTTTAAAATTGGCTCTAGCGTGCGTCACGCTAAATTCGGTGATGGCGTGGTGGTGACTTACGAAGGCAATGGCGAAAATTTAGTGATTAAAATTAATTTTGGCAACCAAGGTTTAAAAACACTGGCGATGGAATATGCAAAATTGGAGAAAATATAAGCCTGAAAAGATATAAAATATAGGCAAAAAATACTAAATAATATGCCCTGATAGCCAATATCCATGCGGGTTGCAGGGCAGGCTATTTTTGCGCTTATGCCGCCCTAAATGCGTCGCGATAACTCACATACTGAAACGCCAGCATGAGCGCAGTAGCGAGTAGCAAGCAGCCAAAAATTAAAAATGAAGTAAGCATTTGGCCGAGCACTGGCACCAAGTTGCTGACAATTCCCACTGCGATTCCTACAGTTAGCATCAGCACAACAATACCGCCAGAAAGCAATATCCATGCGGCGGCTAGCGCAATCATATACTGAATTGAACCCGCAATACTCGATTTAACCGCTTTCACTAAATCATAATTGTTGAACGCAATGAGCATGGGCGAAAACCAAGTTGCCATCATAAGCGGCGTCAATAACAGCGCAAGTTTAAGCATGAAGGGCACCATTTTTTGCATTAAGGCCAACACTTGCGGCTCGGTCATCTCAGCTTTATTTTGTGTCAACGCAACCAAGCCTTCAATGTCACTATTCAGCACAAAACTCACTAGCACCGCATATAGCAAACATGCGGCTCCCAGCGCCATTAGTTGTGACATTTTTGGTTGGATTTGATTAAAAATTTCGCCCAAATTTTGCTGTTTTTTCATGTCTGCATTACGATACATCATAATCGCCATCGCCAAAAAAACTGGCCAAATCAACACGCTGATAAACGCAAAAAACTGCAAGCCTGGAATCGAAGGCAACATCATAAAAATACCTACATACGACAGCGCCAACAACAGCCATTTGCGCGGCGCAGTTTTAAATAAATCTATGCTTTCTTTCACCCAGCTAATGCCAGTTTTGGTACGTGATTCTAAAATTGCCATGCTTATTTTTCCATTAAAATTCGATGTTGCAATATTTTTTTAAAATGATTTGGATCTTTAGCGTGCGTCAACTCGCCCTCTGCTGGATAATAAAAATCGAACAGTCGTGACAGCCAAAATCTAAGCGCCGCGCCACGTAACAGTGCATGCCAACTTGCATTTTCTGCCGCAGTAAATGGTCGCACCGCCTGATAAGCATTTAAAAATGCGTTTAGTTTATTGTCGTCAAAACTGCCGTCGGCAAGAACGCACCAATCGTTCACTGCAATCGCCACATCATAAGCAAAACTATCATCGCAGGCGTAATAAAAATCGATAAAGCCGCCTAATTTGTCGCCATTAAACAGCACGTTATCACGGAACAAATCGCCATGCACAACGCCATGCGGCAGCTGGCTTAAATCCAACTTATCCTGAAAATAGAGCTCGGTTTTTAACAGTTTTTGCTCATCTGCAGAAAGCTTCAGCATCACTTGCTCGACTGTCGCATCGCGCCAATCTTGGTCGCGCTGATTGTGCGATTTTTTCACAAAACTCTGCCCAGCAATATGCAACTGCGCTAAACCAGAAGCCACTTGCGCGCATTGTGCAGCATTTGGTGTTTCTATATCGCGGCCATTTAAACAGCTCACCATCAGCGCGGGCTTGCCTTTTAGCACATGCAAAGCCAAACCATTTTTATCAATAATCGGCGCTGGGCAAGGTACGCCGTGCTTAGCTAAGTGCGTCATTAAATCCACGAAATAAGGCAGCTCTTCCAGCTTATTGTGCTCGAAAATTGTGAGTACATAACGAGTGCTATCGGTGATTACAAAATAATTAGTATTGGTAATTCCCGCGGCAATGCCGCGCAGCTCAACGATTTCACCAATGGTAAAATCGCGCAACCAGACGCGAACTTCTTCGAGATTTAAGGTGGTGAAAACGGACATGTTGTTTTAAAAAATTAATGTCACAAAATTAACAAGAGGGCAGCGCCCTCTTATTGCTTAGAATCTAAAGATAATCCATTTCGGGATACTTAGGGGTGGATTCGGCCCTGAATTCACCCAACCACCATCTTGATCTTCCTTATGCAAATAATAGGGTACACCATGCTCTGGCGTCACTTTCATCATATAAAGCTCACCATGAATGCGATACTCTTCAACTGTCTCTGAACCTTTTTTGCGAATGGTGACTTGCGGTTCACCTTCCAGCGCTTCGCCATCCACAATTTTTGGTGGCGGCTGCACTTCTTCCAGCGGCTCTAAATTCGCAGGCGCGGCCAATGCCAATGCTGGCACTAGGCACAACAACAAATAAAGTGTTTTAAGGTTCTGCATGTCTTGCTTTCGAATAACAATCAATTAACTCATTCTAACAAAAAGCACATTAAAAAACGTATGCCAGCGTAAATAAAACCTATAAATAAAGTTGAATCTTGCGTTCGGCAGGTGTCAGCTCAAACCCTGTTGATTCATAATGATTAAATATGGCTTCGACAATGGCTTTTGGTTCGTCAATCAATTGAATTAACTCCAAATCTTCAGCGCCAGCCATACCTTCTGCCACCAATGAATTTTTTAGCCAATCGAGCAAACCCGCCCAAAACGTTTTACCCACCAAAATAATCGGGATTTTGCGTGTTTTCCCAGTTTGCACCAGCGTAACCACCTCCATCAGCTCATCTAAGGTACCAAAGCCGCCCGGCATAACCACATAGGCGCTGGCGTATTTTACAAACATCACTTTTCGCATAAAGAAGTGATGAAAATTGATACTAATATCTTGATATGGATTACCAGTTTGTTCATGTGGCAACTCAATATTCAAGCCAATACTCGGTGCTGGGCCAGGAAAAGCACCTTTATTTGCGGCTTCCATAATGCCTGGTCCGCCACCAGAAATGACACAAAAACCTGCATCTGACAGCAAACGTGCAATTTCTTCTGTAAGTTTATAATACGGGTGCTCTGGCGCAGTACGTGCGCTACCAAAAATAGAAACCGCGGGCGTAATTTCTTTTAACTTTTCGGTGGCGCCCACAAATTCTGCCATAATCTCGAATGCATGCCAGGCTTCATGGCTTTCCGCGTTACCATTGAGTAATTCTGGTTCGATAATTTTTGGTAATTTTTTTGTCATTTTTTAATGCATCCTAAATATATGAAAACTTTGCTATTAGTTGATGGATCAAGTTATTTGTACAGAGCTTTTCACGCCATGCCCGATTTGCGCAATAGCCAAAATGAGCCCACAGGTGCGATTCAGGGCGTACTTAATATGTTACGCCGTTTACATAAAGATTATCCATCAGATTATAGCGCGTGTGTTTTTGATGCCAAAGGCAAAACTTTTCGCGACGACATTTACCCTGAATATAAAGCCAATCGCGCTAGCATGCCAGATGATTTGCGCGCGCAAATAGAGCCATTACACGAAGCGATTAAAGCCTTAGGTTGGCCGCTGATTGTAGAAAATGGCGTAGAGGCGGACGATGTCATTGGCGCCCTAGCAAAACAGGCGGAGCGAGAAGGCATTCGCACCATTATTTCCACAGGCGATAAAGATATTACGCAACTGGTGAACGAGCGTATTACCGTCGTCAATACTATGCGCGACGCGTTTCGCAGGGTTGACGATGTGCTCGATATTGCAGGCGTTGAAAGGAAATTTGGCATTCCGCCGCGCTTAATTATTGATTACTTGATACTGGTCGGCGACACCTCAGATAACGTGCCTGGTGTTGAAAAAGTCGGCCCAAAAACAGCAGTAAAATGGCTCACGCAATATGGCAGCCTGGAGAATATTGTTTCCAATGCTGACAGCATTACTGGCGTGGTGGGCGAAAACTTGCGCAAAGCCCTGCCGTGGCTACCGACAGCGCGGGAGCTGATTACCATTCGCTGCGATGTTGGCATTCAGGAAAATCTCAGCGACCTAGCGCCACAAGCGATTGATAAGCCTAAATTAGCCGAATTATTCGACCGCTTTGAGTTTAAAAGCTGGCGCCGTGAGCTGGATAATATGCCAGATGGTGTGCAAAATAATCTGCAGAATAGTACGCAAAAAGCAGAAAATAGCCCTGCCCTGCAACCCAATATCCATGAGCCTTCCAGAGCATCTATTTCAGAAAATATTGTTGCTGAAAAACAATATATTGCAAA
This sequence comes from Methylotenera sp., assembly GCA_040079935.1. Lineage (GTDB taxonomy): Bacteria > Pseudomonadota > Gammaproteobacteria > Burkholderiales > Methylophilaceae > Methylotenera_A. Next base: position 19,836 of record JBEBJI010000004.1, on the reverse strand, counting down.
CAATTCACGCCATTACGAAACCATTTTAAGCAACGCGCAATTAGATGTTTGGATAGAAAAGCTGCGCAAAGCCGAGCTGATTTGCTTCGACACCGAAACCACTTCGCTCGAGCCTATGCTCGCTAAAATTGTCGGCATGTCATTCAGCGTGGAAGGAGGCAGCGCCGCGTATTTACCACTGACGCACGATTATTTTGATGCCCCAGAACAGCTTAATTTTGCTGAAACTTTGGCTAAAATGAAGCCGATACTTGAAGATGAAGCCATTAAAAAAGTCGGGCAAAATTTGAAATATGACCAACATGTTTTGGCGAACCACGGCATTCATTTGCACGGCATTGCGCACGATACCATGCTGCAATCTTACGTGTTCGAATCGCACAAAACGCATGGCATGGATGCGCTAGCAGAGCGACATTTGGGCTTACAAACCATCCATTTTGAAGATGTTGCTGGCAAAGGCGCCAAGCAAGTTAGCTTTAACCAAGTGACCGTAGAAACCGCTGCGGAATATGCGGCTGAGGACGCAGATATTACCTTGCAACTGCACGAGGCGATGTATCCAATCATCGCCAATGACGAAAAACTTAATTTTATTTACAGTCAAATTGAAATGCCAAGCTCCGCGTGTTTATTTACCATAGAACGCAATGGCGTGCTGATAGATGCTGAAATGTTAAGGTCGCAAAGTAACGAGATTGGCCTAAAATTAATTGCGCTAGAAAACCAAGCCTATGAACTGGCAGGCCAGCCTTTTAACTTGGCGTCACCCAAACAGTTGCAAGAAATTTTGTTCGATAAATTAGGTATTAAACCCACCAAAAAAACACCAAGCGGTGCACCAAGTACCGATGAAGACGTGCTGCAAGAACTCGCACTAGACCATCCACTACCTAAAGTTTTATTAGAGTATCGCGGCTTGGCAAAACTCAAATCCACCTACACCGACAAGCTGCCGAAGATGATAAACGCTGCCACGGGGCGCGTGCACACAAGCTACAACCAAGCGGTGGCGATTACAGGCAGACTAGCAAGCAGCGACCCAAACTTGCAGAATATTCCTGTAAGAAGCGCCGAAGGTCGCCGTATTCGCGAGGCGTTTATTGCGCCTCAAGGCGCGTATATCGTGTCTGCCGACTACTCGCAAATCGAGCTACGCATAATGGCGCATCTTTCTCAAGATGCAGGCATGTTAGCCGCCTTTGCCAATAACGAAGATATCCATCGCCATACCGCAGCTGAAGTGTTTGGTGTTGAACGCGATGCTGTGGATAGTGAACAACGCCGCTATGCAAAAGTAATTAACTTCGGCTTAATTTACGGTATGAGCGCATTTGGCTTGGCGCAAAACTTGAACATAGAAAGGTCTGCCGCCGCCAGCTATATCGAACGCTACTTTGCGCGCTACCCCGGCGTAAAAGCATATATGGAAAACACACGCGCAGAAGCCAAACAAAAAGGCTATGTTGAAACCTACTTTGGACGCAGACTTTGGGTGCCAGAAATCAACAGCGCGAATGTTCAACGACGTAACGGCGCAGAGCGCGCTGCCATTAACGCACCGATGCAAGGCACAGCCGCGGACTTGATTAAACTCGCCATGATTGCAGTAGATAAGTGGCTACGTGACGAAAAATTACAAACCAAACTCATCATGCAAGTGCACGATGAACTGGTACTGGAAGTGCCAGATAATGAGCTGGAACTAGTGAAAAAAACATTGCCCGAGCTGATGCAGAATGTAGCGAAATTATCTGTGCCGCTATTGGCGGAGGTTGGTGTGGGTAGTAATTGGGAAGGTGCTCATTAACAATGAATGGCGAATTTGGTTTTTTAATCAATCCCCTTAAAGGTGAGTTTTTAGGTATATCAATCACACCTTTGCCTGATCATACTAATAGATTAGAAGCCATCCAAAAAGATTCCAATAGGGATGGTTTCTACTATCCTCCCCAAATAGCCACCTACAATGTGGATTTAAAAACAAACAAGCGCAAAAACAAAGTGGCGCGCTCAGAGAGACCTGCCTCACTATTTTTCCTACCATCATCTCATCAAATCACCATTCAAAATCCAATCTGTAAAGATGGTGAAAAAGGTACTGATGAAGCTTTAATTGTTTTTCTTCTTGCCTATATACATGGCACTAGGCTAATGCCAAGTCAATGGAAGTTTGACGGTCGCGTACCAATAAAGTCAGTTAACAATATTTACATAACTGGTTCCACCACTTTGCATTTCTTAGAACATGTCTATACTTGGTGGAAAGCCTTAAGTGAAAACCAACGCATTAAATTTGTAAATATTCTATATGTCTTTAATCGAGCGAGAAGCCTAGAGTGGGAGTGGGATGCATTTTTGCATCAATATATTGTCTTTGATGCTTTATACGACCTTCATCATGAATTTAATCCTCCATCACAAAGACCAAAACTAAAAGAACGCTTTAATATTCTTTGCGAGAAATATAGCGTTTTTAATGAGGATTTAGTTAACCGTATTTACTCCACAAGAAATGACTTATTTCACGAAGCCATGTGGGTAGGCTCGACTATTGGATTTGGTTCTCCTGATAAAGAGGCATATCAACTCCCCTATCATTTAGCCAGATTAAATGCCCAACTTATTTGTGGCATAACTGGATATAAAAACCAATATACACGTTTGCCATGGTGGGTAATGGGAACGCTAGAGTTTGATAAAATGAGTTAACTTAATCAACTTATCAATATGAAAATCACAAAAACTAATCCTAACTTCGGCATCTACATTATCGGCGATGAAATTCTCTCTGGTAAACGTCAAGACGCACATTTAAGCAAAGTCATCGCCTTGCTTTCTGCGCGTGGTTTGCAGCTCAGTTGGGCGAACTATTTGGGGGATATTCCTGAGCAAATTACCAGCTCAATTAAAGGCAGTATGGCACGCGGTGATATTGTGTTTAGCTTTGGTGGCATAGGCGCCACACCTGATGATTACACGCGGCAATGTGCCGCAGATGCGGCTGGCGTGTCCATAGAACGCCATGCTGAAGGGGTAGCGAATATAGTGGCGCAATATGGCGAAGGCGCTTATCCTAAAAGAGTCATCATGGCGGAATTTCCGCAAGGCGCAGATTTAATCCCCAACCCTGTGAATCGCGTAGCGGGGTTTAGTATTAATGAACATTACTTTGTGCCGGGCTTTCCGCAAATGGCACACCCGATGATGGAATGGGTGTTGGATACTTACTATTCACATTTATTTCATCAAACTGCATATTTAGAAGAATCGATTATTATTAAAGATGGCATTGAAAGCCAATTGATTGATCTAATGAATGAAATGTTACAAAAATATGCTGAAATTAAAATTTTCAGCTTGCCAAAGCTTAAACCTAATCGCCAAGTAGAGTTAGGTGCAAAAGGCGCACCTGAACAAGTGAAACTAGCCATGCAAGATTTAAGAGCTGGCGTGAGCAACATTGGCTTTGAGTGGCGCGACGCGCCTTAAAAAACGTGTATATTCCAAGACATTTAAACACTTGCCCTGCAGGCCAATATACATGCGGGTTGCAGGGCATGTTTTTTCTTTTAGTTAACAAGCAAAATGATTTGTAGAGAACAATGTGGCGCATGTTGCACTGCGCCCAGCATCAATAGCTCAATACCTGGCATGCCAAGCGGCAAGCCCGCTGACGTGCGCTGTATTCAGCTAGATGCACAAAATCGCTGCATGATTTTTGGCAAACCAGAGCGCCCTGCTTTTTGCGCAAGCTTGCAGCCAAGCGAGGAAATGTGCGGCGAAACGCGAGAGCAAGCGATTGAATGGTTAAGTAAATTAGAACGGCTTACTACACCCTATTTTTAAGTTCAAAATTAAACTGAAAATTTAGCAGTTAATAGTGTCAAGTCATGGCGATTGCGTATAAAATAGGCAACTTTCCGCCAAACTACAAATTAATGCAAATCGGCAATCATATTTTAAAAAATAACCTAGTTGTCGCACCCATGGCGGGCGTGACGGATAGACCTTTTCGCCAGTTATGCAAAAAAATGGGCGCAGGTTTAGCGGTTTCTGAAATGGTGACGTCAAATTCGCTACTTTACGGCTCTGAAAAAACACGCCGCCGCGCCAATCACGAAGGCGAAGTTGACCCGATTTCTGTGCAAATTGCGGGTGCTGACCCAAAAATGATGGCGGAAGCAGCAAAATATAACGTGGATAATGGTGCGCAGATTATCGACATTAACATGGGTTGTCCCGCCAAAAAAATATGTAATGTGATGGCGGGTAGCGCACTATTGAAAGATGAACCATTAGTTTCGCAAATTTTAAAAGCGGTGGTTGGCGCGGTAGATGTGCCAGTAACTTTAAAAATTCGCACAGGTTGGGATAAAGACAATCGCAATGCGGTGCAAATCGCCAAAATGGCTGAGGATATTGGCGTGCAGGCACTTGCTATGCACGGTCGCACACGCGCCTGCCTATATAATGGCGACGCGGAGTACGATACGATTGCTGCTGTTAAGCAGGCGATTAACATTCCGCTGATTGCGAATGGCGACATCACCACACCAGAAAAAGCCAAATACGTGCTGGATTACACAGGCGCGGATGCGGTGATGATAGGCCGCGCCGCGCAAGGCAGGCCGTGGATTTTCCGCGAGATTGAGCATTATTTAAAAACAGGTACGCATTTATTGCCACCAACAGTGGAAGAGATTCACACCGTGATGCTAGAGCATATTAATGATTTATATGGCTTTTATGGCAATTTAGCGGGCATGCGCGTGGCGCGTAAGCATATTTCTTGGTACACCAAGGGTTTGGCGGGCAGCGCGAGTTTTCGCCATCACATGAATACTTTGGATACGATTCCGTTGCAACAGCAAGCCATTAACAACTTTTTTGCCGAGCTAAAAAGCAAACATGAGCGTTTGGTTTATAGCGCAAATGAACTAGAAGAATTGGCAGCATAAAAAATGGGCGAAAAAAGTAAACTTCAACAAGCTGTAACAGAATCATTAGAAGATTACTTTACCCATTTAGATGGCCAACCGCCGCACGCGATTTATGACATGGTGCTGAGCTGTGTGGAAAAACCGATGCTAGAATTTATCCTCAACAAAGTCGGCGGCAATCAATCGAAAGCCGCAGAAATATTGGGCTTGAACCGAAATACACTGCGCAAAAAAATGGCGCAATACAACCTCAATTAAAGTAACTTTATGTCCACCATCAAAAGAGCACTCATCAGCGTTTCAGACAAAACAGGTATTTTGGATCTAGCATCAGCGCTAACCAAACTCAATATCGAAATTCTTTCTACTGGCGGCACAGCAAAGTTGTTCCGCGATAACAATATCCCCGTGATTGAAGTTGGCGATTACACAGGCTTTCCTGAAATGCTCGACGGCCGCGTGAAAACACTTCACCCAAAAGTACACGGCGGGCTACTTGGTAGGCGCGATTTGCCCGAACATGTCGCCACCATGCAGGCAAACGACATCCCAAATATTGATTTATTAGTCGTCAACTTATACCCGTTCGAGGCAACCGTGGCCAAACCCAATTGCACGCTGGAAGACGGGATTGAGAACATCGATATTGGCGGCCCAGCGATGGTGCGCAGCGCTGCAAAAAACTGGCAAGATGTCGCAGTTTTGACTGATGCAAGCCAATATGCTGATTTTTTAACAAACCTGCAAGCTAATAACGGTGCGGCTTCCAGGGCATATAAATTCAAACTTTCTGTGGCCGCTTTTAATCGCATTAGTAATTACGATGCGGCGATTAGCGATTATTTATCCAGCTTTAACGATGACGGCACACGCAACGAATTCCCCGACCAAATGAATTCGCGTTTTGTAAAAGTGCAAGATTTGCGCTACGGCGAAAACCCGCATCAAAGCGCGGCGTTCTATCGCGATTTATGCCCCGCACCCGGCTCGCTAGTGAGCGCGCAACAATTGCAAGGCAAAGAACTTTCGTACAATAATATCGCCGATGCAGACGCGGCTTGGGAAGCGGTAAAAAGTTTTAACTCAACAGCCTGCGTTATCGTCAAACATGCCAATCCATGCGGCGTTGCGCTGGGTAATGACGCGTTAGAAGCTTACAACAAAGCCTTTAAAACTGACCCAACTTCAGCTTTCGGCGGCATTATCGCGTTTAATACCGTAGTTGATTTGGCGACGGCTGAAGCGGTCTCTAAACAATTTATGGAAGTGCTGATTGCGCCAGACTTTAGCGCTGATGCGTTGCAACTATTAAAAGCAAAGGCCAATGTGCGCGTGCTTAAAATTGCACTTCCTACTGGCGGAAACTCTCCGTGGGAACAAGGCCGCAACTCGCACGACAGCAAACGCGTCGGTTCTGGCTTGCTGATTCAAACTGCGGATAATCACGAAATTAGTGAAAAAGATTTAAAAATCGTCAGCAAAAAACAACCAACGCCCACGCAAATGGCGGATCTATTATTTGCGTGGAATGTCGCTAAATATGTAAAAAGTAACGCGATTGTATTCTGCGGCGGCGGCATGACGCTGGGGGTGGGTGCTGGCCAAATGAGCCGCGTGGACAGCACCAAAATCGCTGCCATTAAAGCACAAAACGCAGGCTTAAGTTTGCAAAATTCAGTTGTCGCATCCGATGCTTTCTTTCCTTTTAGAGATGGAATAGATGTACTCGCGCAGGCAGGCGCTGCGTGCGTAATTCACCCAGGTGGTAGTATGCGCGATGACGAAGTGATTGCCGCGGCTGACGAACTTGGCTTGGTCATGATTACGACTGGCATTCGCCACTTTAGGCATTAGACTTTAGGTTTTAAATTATATGAAAGTTTTAATCATCGGTGGTGGCGGTCGCGAGCACGCATTAGCTTGGAAAGTCGCGCAAAATAAAGAAATCAGCCGCGTTTATGTTGCGCCTGGCAATGCAGGCACTGCGACAAATCCTGATATGGTGAATGTACCGATTTCTAGCGTGGCCGATTTGTTGGCCTTTGCACAAAAAGAACAAATTGGTTTGACCATTGTTGGCCCAGAAGCACCACTTTCTCAAGGCGTTGTCGATGCATTTCGCTCGGCTGGATTAAAGATTTTTGGCCCGACCAAAGCGGCTGCGCAATTAGAAAGCTCCAAAGATTTCGCCAAAGCGTTTATGCAGCGGCACGGCATTCCCACTGCCAAATATCAAACGTTTACCGATGCGCAAAAAGCACATTATTATGTGAACGCGCAGGGTGCGCCGATTGTGATTAAAGCCGACGGTTTGGCGGCTGGCAAAGGTGTAGTCGTCGCGATGAATATCGATGAAGCCCACGCCGCAATTGATGCCATGCTAAGTGACAACAAGCTTGGCGACGCAGGCGCGCGCGTGGTGATTGAAGAATTTTTAACGGGCGAAGAAGCCAGCTTTATGGTGATGGTGGATGGTAAAAATATACTCGCACTGGCCACCAGCCAAGACCACAAACGTTTATTAGATGGCGACCAGGGTCCCAACACTGGTGGCATGGGCGCATATTCTCCCGCGCCATGCGTTACGCCAGAAATTCACGCCCGTGCATTGCGCGAAGTGATTCGCCCAACGGTTGAAGGCATGGCAAAAGATGGTATTCCCTACACAGGGTTTTTATATGCAGGATTGATGATTTCACCCGACGGTAGCATTAAAACGCTGGAATTTAATTGCCGCATGGGCGACCCAGAAACGCAGCCGATTATGATGCGATTAAAAAGTGATCTTGTCGCGCTGGCTGAGCATGCAGTAGTTGGCACATTAAATTTAGCCGAGGCAGAATGGGATAGACGCACCGCGCTGGGCGTGGTGATGGCAGCACACAATTACCCTGATTCGCCAAGATTAGGTGATGAAATTACGGGTTTACCGAAAGATTTACAAGATGGTTATGTGTTTCATGCAGGCACTCAGCTTAAAGACGGGAAAGTGGTGACCAGCGGCGGCCGCGTGTTATGTGTGACTGCGTTAGGTGAAACGGTGAAATTTGCACAACAACAAGCTTATAAAATTGTGAATGACATTAAATTTAATGGCTCTCAGTGCCGTATGGATATTGGCTTCCGAGCCATCAAGGGTTAAGCCGCTTTGAATCCGCAATCTGTTTTAGATTATTTGCAAAGCCTACAAGCCAAAATTATTGAAGCTTTAGAGCTAGTTGATGGCAAAAACTTTATGCAAGATAGCTGGAACCGCCCAGAAGGCGGTGGTGGAACAAGTTGCATCTTAGAAGAAGGCAATGTGTTTGAACGCGCGGGCGTTGGATTCTCACACGTTTTGGGAAGCAAATTACCACCTGCTGCCACAGTCGCACATCCAGAAGCCGCCGGGCGCGCTTGGCAAGCCATGGGCGTTTCGCTGGTGCTGCATCCGCGCAACCCTTATGTGCCGACTGTGCACATGAATGTGCGTTTTTTTGTAGCCGAAAAAGAAGGTGAAGCGCCCATTTGGTGGTTCGGCGGCGGTATGGATTTAACGCCTTATTATGGTTTTGGAGAAGATTGTGTGCATTTTCACCGCACTAATAAAACTGCGCTGGACGGCTTCAACTCAGCCTATTACCCGCAATTTAAAAAACACTGTGACGAATATTTTTATCTGAAGCATCGCAAAGAACCGCGCGGCATTGGCGGTATTTTCTTTGATGATTTTAACGAACTAGGATTTGAACAAAGTTTTGCGTTACAACGCGCGGTAGGCGATAGCTTTTTACAAGCTTATTTGCCAATTTTGCAGCGCCGCAAAGATACAACCTACACTGAGCACGAACGCGACTTTCAAGCCTATCGCCGCGGACGCTATGTAGAATTTAACTTAGTATTCGACCGTGGCACATTATTTGGTTTGCAGTCCAATGGCCGCACCGAATCTATCCTCATGTCTATGCCACCCATCGTAAAATGGCGCTACGATTGGAAACCCGAAAATGGCAGTGCCGAGGCCAAGCTTTATACGGATTTTTTAATTGATAAAGATTGGCTGTAATTTCTAGCAATCACTAAGCATTTTATGGCTATAATTCCTCTATCCAGTGGAGAATAAAATGCAAGAGTTAGAAAAAATTATCGGTACATTATCTAGCATTGTGTGGGGACCGCCAATGTTAGCGCTATTGGTCGGCACGGGTTTGTATCTCACCATTATCCTCAAAGGCATGCAATTTCGGGCATTGCCACACGCGTTTAAACTCATTTGGGCAAAAGACCACGGTCACGAAGGCGATATTAGCCACTTCGCCGCGCTGATGACTGCACTTGCTGCCACAGTCGGCATTGGCAATATTGTCGGCGTGGCTACCGCCATTACCCTAGGTGGACCAGGCGCGGTATTTTGGATGTGGATGACGGGTTTAGTCGGCATGGCGACCAAATACAGCGAGGCAGTTTTGGCGGTGAAATACCGCGAAAAAGGTGAGCATGGGATGCGCGGCGGGCCGATGTACTATATTAGCAAAGGCGTTGGTTTACCTTGGCTTGGCACACTATTCGCGATTTTTACTGCATGTGCGGCTTTTGGTATTGGCAATATGACGCAAGCCAATGCAACCGCTAAAATTTTCGAGAGTACGTTTCATATCCCTGTCGAAGCTACTGGTATTGTGCTTACGCTCATGACAGGCTTGGTGATTCTGGGCGGCATTAAGACTATCGGCAAATTTACATCTTATCTTGTGCCCTTGATGATTGGGCTTTATGTAGGTTGTAGCTTGTGGGTGCTGGCATTAAACGCGAGTGAAATTCCACATGCGTTTGGCTTGATTTTTGGCGCTGCATTTAGCCCATCTGCCGCAACTGGCGGCTTTTTAGGCGCAACTGTAGCCGCTGCCATGCGCTATGGTATTGCTCGTGGGGTGTTCTCAAACGAATCGGGTCTAGGCTCAGCGCCCATCGCCGCTGCTGCGGCGCGTACAAACGACCCTGTGAAACAAGCATTGGTGAGCATGACGCAAACTTTTATTGATACCTTGGTCGTTTGCACCATGACAGCGCTGGTGATTTTAACCGCAAGCAGCTGGACGCAAGGCGTGGGCGCGGCTGAGCTCACCAGCACCAGCATGGCCGAAACTCTAGGCGGCGCGGGCAGTGTGATGGTGGCAATCGCCACCGCACTATTTGCTTATTCCACACTCATCGGCTGGAATTATTATGGCGAAAAAGCCATTGAATATTTGTTTGGCGCAAAATCGATTAAAATTTACCGTGTATTTTTTACTGTTGCGGTGATGGTCGGTGCAATGGTCAGCCTAGAGTTCGTATGGAATTTTTCTGACCTCATGAATGGCATGATGGCAATCCCCAACCTGATTGGTTTGTTGTGGCTATCACCAGTCATTAAATTAGAAACAGAACGTTACTTTTCATCACTTAAAAAATAAGCCAAAAAATTAAAATCTTATGAGCCAGCACCGTAGCCATTGGAAAAACCGCTGGACATTTATGCTCGCCACCGCCGGCTCAGCCATTGGCTTGGGCAATATTTGGAAGCTACCCTACATGATAGGCGTAAACGGTGGCAGTGCGTTTGTTTTGGTGTTTATCGCCTGCATTTTCTTTGTCGGCATTCCGCTGATGATGACCGAAATTTTACTCGGGCGCCGTGCACAAAAAAACCCACTTGATGGCATGCAAGCGCTAGCAAATGAAGCGCAAGCCTCCACATATTGGAAGTATTTAGGCGGCATGGGCATGCTCACTGGCTTGTTGATATTGGGCTTTTACAGCGTGATAGGCGGCTGGGTGCTAGCCTATATTGTTGAGGCTGCAAGTGACAACTTTGGCCAAATTACTGCCGCACAATCTACTGCGAATTTTGACGCATTACTCGCATCACCATTAAAACTAACTTTCTGGCACACCATTTTTATGGTCATGACCATGGGAGTGGTAGCGCACGGCGTTAATTCTGGGCTAGAAAAAGCCAATAACATTTTAATCCCTGCTTTATTCGCAATATTGTTGATATTACTTGGCTACAGCATGTCAGTGGGGGATATGCAGGCAGCCTACACATTTATGTTTACGCCCGATTTTTCTAAAATTACGCCTGTGGCCGTTTTATCCGCGTTAGGGCATGCCTTTTTCTCACTTAGCTTGGGTATGGGCGCTGTTATGGTGTATGGCTCTTATTTACAACGCAGCGTGTCTATTGCCCGCACCACTATTTATATTGCACTAGCCGATACTATGCTTGGGCTTTTGGTAGGCTTAGCGATTTATTCGCTGGTATTTGCTAACCATTTAGCGCCAAACGCGGGACCTGGCTTAATATTCCAAACCTTACCCATCGCATTCGGTCACATGCCTGGTGGCAGCTTAATTGGCACTTTATTTTTTATTTTGGTCGCATTTGCGGCTTGGACATCTTCCATTTCGCTAGTAGAACCTGCGATTGCGTGGATTGCTGAGAACACTAGCATTAAGCGCAGCCAAAGCTGTTTCTTGCTCGGCATTATTATCTGGCTACTCGGCATCGCAGTTGTACTGTCTTTTAACGATTGGAAAGACATAAAAATTGTGTTTGGGCTGAATATTTTTGAAACGCTAGATAAACTCACATCAACCATATTGCTACCGCTAGGTGGCTTGTTGATGGCAATTTTTGTGGGCTATTTCATGAAAAAAAATCACGTGCAAGAAGAGCTGGATTTGAAAGATTCTGCTTTTAAACTGTGGCGCACTGCCAATAATTTCATTGCGCCAATTTCTATATTTGCAGTATTTTTGTATTTGTTCGGCATTATCAAATAAGCAATAAAAAAGCCAGCTTGATGCTGGCTTTTTTATTTCAATCTCACTCAATTACAGCGATAAAACCCACTGAACGATAGATTTAATATCTTCGTCTTTTACTTGTGGGCTATTTGCTGGCATTGGCATAGGACCCCAAACACCGCTACCACCCGCTTTAACTTTAGCCACTAATTTACCTTCAGCGCTTTTGTCGCCTTTGTATTTAGCAGCAACATCTTTAAAAGATGGGCCTAATACTTTTTTGTCCACGCTATGACAAGCCATACAACCACTTTTTTGTGCCACTGCTTGCGACGCATTGGCTTGGCCAGCCAATAACATGGCGGCTACTGCGATCATTGATAATAAAACTTTCATGCTATCTCCTTGAATTCTTTTAAAAAAACCTGCAATTTTTTGCAACCAGCATCATACCTATAATTTAAAAATTAACAATAGCCTTTATAGACTTTCGATTATAGACTATTAAGTAAAGCCTGCAAATCATTCGTACTCGGCTCGCATATAACGCCTTTACACACCAAAGCGTTGACATCTGGTGCCAATTCTCTTTGCAAGACTGGCGGCAAATCTAGCGCATTTTCGTCTAAGTAGAGAAATAAATGGTGTGGATAATAAGTTTGACGAATGGCATCGCGCCAAGCCGCTATTTGATTGGCTTTTCCACGAACAATCACCATGGTTGGCGGCATTAAAAATTCGGTCAACGCATGGCACAAGGTTGCACAAGCCGCAGGATTACTCGCCATACTGCTATCAAAAGCTTTTAATGTACGTTCAGCTGCTTGCAGAAAGCGCGACTCGCCCAAGATATGACCCAGTTTTTGCAAACTCACTGTAGCAATGCCATTACCATTGGGCGTAGCGTTATCGTAACCTTGTTTGGGGCGATGAATCAGCGTTTCGTGCAAGTGACTGGTAAAGTAAAATCCGCCCTCTTCTGCCTCAAAATTTTCCAATAAAGCTTCGGCTAAATCTTCGGCAAAAGATAAATCTACTGCGCGATAACTGGCTTGCAGGCATTCAATCAGGGCGTCTAATAGAAACGCATAATCATCCAAGTAAGCATTTAAATGCGCATGATAATTGCCCTTGCCATCATCTTTGCAAGTCGCCAATAATTGATCTTTTACCCATAGTTTCTCACGAATAAAATCAACCGCATCTTGTGCTAGTTTTACCCAGTCTGGGCGATTAAACACGCTGCCTGCCCGCGCCAAACCCTTAATCGCCAACGCATTCCAGCTCGTTAAAATTTTGTCGTCACGCCCTGGGTGCGGGCGTCTATCGCGCGCAGTAAATAATTTCTTTTGCGCACTTAAAAATAAATCCATTTCAGCATGCTCTGGAAGCCGCACCAGATAAGGGTTCCAGGCGTTCCCTTCGAAGTTAGCTGCACGATCAAAACCAAAACAAATGCTTGCCACTACAAACTCTTCGGGCATTAGTAGCGCCTTCACTTCATCGGGTTGCCACACATAAAACGCACCTTCTTCCGAATGCCCATGTGCATCCATTGAATCAGCATCTAGGGAGGAATAAAAAGCGCCATTTTTGTCGCGCATTTCTCGTTGCAACCAAGCTACGGTTTCTTCTACAACTAGTTTGTAACGCTTGTCTTTACTTATCTGCCAACCATCGCAATACAAAAATAAAAGCTGGCCGTTGTCATAAAGCATTTTTTCAAAATGTGGAATATTCCAATGCTCATCCACGGAATAACGACAAAATCCGCCGCCGAGTTGATCGTAAATTCCGCCGTTAGCCATGGCCGATAACATCTGCAAGGCCATCGCTTCGGCTTGCTTATTACCTGCTTTTGCATTATGAAGTAATAAAGTAATATCAGCAGGATTGGGAAATTTTGGTGCAGAGCCAAAACCACCATGCTCAAAATCGAAGCTACTTTCCAGCGAAGTAAATGCTAACTTCAAGGTGTTTTCATTTGCACTTAAAACATGGCTTGGCGTAGGAATGGTGCGTTTAAACGCATCCGCCAATTGACTATTTTGCACAGCCAAATCATCTTTTTTCTTATGATAAAACTCAGCCACATGGGGAATTAAATCGGCAAAGCCTGGCAATTGGTAACGCGGCGTTTTAGGAAAATAAGTTCCAGTAAAATACGGCTCTTGATTCGGCGTTAAAAAAACTGTGAGTGGCCAGCCACCACTGCGTTGCGAGAGCATGCTGTGAGCAGTTTGATAGATTTGGTCTATATCTGGGCGTTCTTCTCTATCTACTTTTATGTTGATAAAGTATTCATTCATAATCGCCGCGACTTCAGCATCTTCAAACGATTCATGCGCCATCACGTGGCACCAATGGCAAGCTGAATAGCCGATTGAAAGTAATATCGGCTTATCTAACTCGCGCGCTAAATTAAGCGCCTGCTCTCCCCAAGGATACCATTCTACTGGGTTTTCAGCGTGTTGCAGAAGGTAAGGACTGGTCTCCTCTGCGAGATGATTGTGCATGTAGGTTAAAGCGTTTCTATATGATACTCGGCGCTAATCACATGTGTACGACCAGGGTTAATCACCACCATATTATCCAGCGCATTCGTGGTTTCCACACATACTGTCTTCCGCCATTCATCTGGCTCGCCCATATCAGTCATCTGTGCCACTTTTTCCGCGCCTGGACTCCACACAACAGTCGTATCACTACCAGATTTTGACACATGGATGATCCGGTTGAAACCTGTATCATGTATAGCACAATCACTGCTGTGGTTGATAAACACACGGTCAAACTCCCCGCCATCGAAAGTGAGAGAGCCATGTTCAACATGACGCTCATATTTAAGCAGCTTGTCTGCATACACACAATCCTGCATTCCTTTAATTTTAATATTCGCAATATCGCTAATATTTAGATAAGTGTGAAATGCCTCACCAATCACGAAAGGATGATCGGCTCTATTAGTTGTCGACATTTCAATTCGCAGCCTACGGCCAATGGTAATTGTGATGCTTAACGCATAAGGGTATGAGAGTTGGCGTTTCGCTTCAGGTGTATCAATCATCTCCAAAATAATACGCGTGGCACCAGTAGGCGTAGCATCAACATCCGCTACCCGCCAAGGAATAACGCGTGCAAAGCCGTGTGGACAAAAAGTGCTGTCAGTTGGATGCGCACCAAACCATGGCCAACAAACAGGTATGCCTCCACGAATTGAACGTGCCTTTACAAAACGTGCATTACTTGAAAGCCATAATACTGGCTGACTTAGAAACTTTGGTTGCCAGTCAATAACGTGTGCGCCCTGCAAAGCAATTCTTCCTGTCGCAAGAGGGTTGTCAATTTCTAGATACTGAAGACCTTCCTCATCTTGCGTTTGCACAACATGGGCATGTAGTTTCAATCGCTTATTTGTTATAGGTAAATTTGTTTTTACTGCTGCGTCCATATCCATCACATCAACCTTAATATTCATTTACTATTTTTCAATTTGCGACACGTCACGCACCGCGCCACGAGCCGCACTGGTGCTCATTGCTGCATATGCCCGTAAAGCTGGCGATACATGCCGCTCACGACTCTCTGGCTTCCAAGCCGCTTTACCTTTGGCTTCCATTTTTGCGCGCCTATGTGACATTTCTTCGTCAGAAATCGCTAAATGAATGGTGCGATTAGGAATATCAATTTCAATCGTATCACCCTCTTCCACCAAGCCAATCGCGCCACCCTCGGCCGCCTCTGGTGAAGCATGTCCGATACTTAAACCAGACGTCCCGCCAGAAAAACGTCCATCAGTGAATAGCGCGCATACCTTACCTAAATCTTTAGACTTCAAATATGAAGTCGGATACAGCATCTCTTGCATGCCTGGCCCACCGCGCGGCCCTTCATAGCGAATCACCACCACATCTCCTGCTACTATCTTATCGGCAAGAATCGCCTCAACTGTAGCGTCTTGACTCTCAAAAATGCGTGCGCGACCTGTAAATTTTAAAATACTGTCATCCACACCCGCGGTTTTAACGATGCATCCATCAAGCGCAATATTGCCATACAACACTGCCAAACCGCCATCTTGCGAATAAGCATGCGCCTTATCACGAATGCAGCCTTCCGAGCGGTCATCATCCAAAGTAGGATAGAGCATGCTTTGTGAAAACGCAATCGTCGTAGAAACACCACCTGGTGCAGCACGGTAGAATTTTTTAACCTCCTCATCAGCGGTCACTTTAATATCCCATTTATCGAGCGCTTCACCCATCGTTGCACTATGCACGGTTGGCGTATCGCGGTAAATCACTCCTGCACGGTCTAACTCACCCAAAATACCCATCACGCCACCTGCGCGATGCACATCTTCCATATGATACTTGGCAGTGGCTGGCGCAACCTTACTCAAACAAGGCACTTTGCGTGAGATTTTATCGATATCTGCCATGGTAAAATCCAGCTCAGCTTCATGTGCAGCCGCCAACAAATGTAATACAGTATTGGTTGAACCTCCCATCGACACATCTAGCGCCATGGCGTTTTCAAATGCCTTCATATTGGCGATGCTACGCGGTAAAACGCTGTAATCATCCTGCTCATAATGACGTTTTGCCAGGTCCACAATTAAGCGACCAGCTTTTAAGAATAGTTCTTTACGAGCGCCATGCGTGGCAAGCGTAGAGCCGTTGCCAGGCAGGCTAAGTCCGAGCGCTTCGGTTAAACAATTCATAGAATTGGCGGTAAACATGCCCGAGCAACTACCGCAAGTTGGACAAGCCGAGCGCTCGATTGCATCAGACTCCGCATCTGAAACTTTGCTATCAGCGGCGGCAACCATGGCGTCAACCAAATCCAATTTATGTGTGTTACCACCCCAATTGACCTTACCTGCTTCCATCGGCCCACCTGAAACAAACACCACAGGGATATTAAGCCTCAAGGCCGCCATCAGCATGCCTGGCGTAATTTTGTCGCAATTAGAGATGCACACCAGCGCATCAGCGCAGTGCGCATTGACCATATATTCCACACTATCGGCAATTAAATCGCGGCTTGGCAAGCTGTACAGCATGCCACTGTGACCCATAGCAATACCGTCATCCACCGCGATGGTGTTGAATTCTTTCGCTACACCGCCTGCACGCTCAATTTCACGTGCGACCAATTGACCGAGATCTTTTAAATGCACATGACCTGGCACAAATTGTGTGAATGAGTTAGAAATTGCGATGATGGGCTTCTCAAAATCACCATCTTTCATGCCCGTAGCGCGCCAAAGTGCGCGGGCGCCAGCCATATTGCGACCGTGGGTGGTGGTGCGAGAACGATAAATGGGCATGTGTAACCTTTAAACAAAAACGTATAATGTTATTTTACAGCAAACTTAAACTTAAATATGTATACACACCCACAATTTGACCCCGTCGCACTGCACATTGGTTCCTTTGGCATCCATTGGTATGGTTTGATGTATTTATTAGGTTTTTTAGCATTTTTAGCCTTAGGCAAATATCAAATCAAGCACAAAACATGGTTTGGCTGGAGTACGCAAATGCTTGATGATGCCTTATTCTACGGTGCCTTGGGCGTGATTTTAGGTGGCAGAATTGGTTACATCCTGTTTTACCAGCTCGGAAGTTTTATGCAGCACCCGCTGGATATTTTTAAAATTTGGCAAGGCGGCATGAGTTTTCATGGCGGATTTTTAGGCGTTTTAATTGCCATGTACTTCTTCAACAAAAAACACAATCAACCTTGGTTAAAAATTATGGATTTCGTTGCACCCCTGGTGCCTATTGGCTTGGGCGCTGGTCGCATGGGCAACTTTATCAATGGTGAGTTGTGGGGCAGAGCAACTAACTCAAGTTTTGGCATGATTTTCCCACAGGTGGATAACATCGCGCGCCATCCTTCGCAACTTTATGAATTCGCGCTAGAAGGTATCGTGTTTTTTTGTATTTTATGGTGGTTTTCCCGCAAACAAAGGCCAACTGGTGCAATCTCTGCGCTATTTTTAATAGGTTACGGCAGTTTTCGGTTTTTGGTAGAATTTACACGCCAGCCAGACGAACATTTGGGTTTATTGCAACTGGGTTTTAGCATGGGGCAATGGTTAAGCTTGCCAATGATTTTGATTGGCGTTTGGATGTGGTTTGCCGCGCATAAAAATAAATTCAATTAAAGTCGAAATTCCAACATATTGAATAGCTGTTCAACACTCGAGTTTTTGTAGTGTGTTAATTTAAAAATTAATGCAATACAAATCAAATGGTTATAAAAATATTTTTCACTCACAAAACTGGCACACGCATTGCGTATTAACAAGCGTAGTCAACTTTTTAAGGTGAAATTAGTATGAAAAACTTATTTGATAGAATTTTTAAAAAAGAACCACAATTTAATTACATTATTGCGGAATATCAACCTACTAAAATCAGTCTAGCAACAGTTGATTCCTCTAACTCAGAGTACGACGTTGACGCGCCTACAGGCAACGACGAGATGCAGATTGACCGAATTTATCAGCAACAGTAAACACTATCTGTGAATTTTGTTATGTTGTTTTGATTGATGACGGTTCACGTCTTCCCCGCGAAGTTTTAAGTGTTTTTTGGTTTGACCATGTGTGCGTTCCCGCCATAATTTAAAAGAACTCAGTTTTAAATTGGCGCGCATAATTTTAATTACGCTATCTTGATTTAGCCCGAACTGGGCTTCAATCGCTTCAAAAGCAGTTCTGTCTTCCCAACCCATTTCAATAATGCGATTTAAATCTTCATCGCTAAAATTTTTGTCTTTATGTGGATTTGTTAACAGCATCGCTTTATGCCTTGCCATTGGCTATCTTGCCAAAGCTTAAAAAAATCCTTGCGACTTAACACTGGCGCCACATCTACAGCACTCGCATGAAATTCTGCATGATATTTTAAATATTGTTCGTAAGCGTCATCACCCGACAATTGGCGCACCCCTCGCCAAGTATGCAGTAAAAAATGTCCTATTTTAGTCAAATTTAGCATATTAAAGCGCTGTTTTTACGTAAGGAGCATCGCTGAGAGGCAATATCCGTGAGCCTTGCAGAGCATGCTTGCAAATAACCATCATGTCAATAATCACAATCCATAACACCGCAACAAAAAACATGGTTAAATAGGCGTCCAAATGCTGATTGAATATCAGCTGTGGGGCAATACTGGCCTTGTCTATAGGCAATAATCCCGCAGCCAATTTTGCGCTTAAATCGTTTGCCGCTGCAAAAAAACCAACGCGAATATCCTCAGAAAATATTTTTTGATATGCCGCCGTGGTAGTAATCGTTACCAGCCAAGCCAAAGGTAGCGCGGTGACCCAAGCATATTTCAACTTGTGCGATTTCACCAAAATAGTAGTCGCTACACACAAGGCAATCGCCGCTAACATTTGATTGGCGATACCAAATAATGGCCACAATATATTCACGCCCCCGTTCGGATCTATCACACCAATATATAAAAAGTAGCCCCAACCCGCTACCACTATAGCGCTGGTAAATATTACGGATGGCATGTAAGAGGTTTCGCCGAGTTTTTTATTAAAGTTGCCCAGCATATCTTGCAACATAAAGCGGCCAACGCGCGTGCCTGCATCTAATGTTGTCAGTATAAAAATCGCCTCGAACATAATGGCAAAGTGGTACCACAGCGCGAGCATGCTTTTACCAAAAGCGTTGCCAAATATACTAGCCATGCCAACAGCCAAGCTGGGCGCACCTCCCGTGCGGGCAAATAAACTGCTTTCACCCATATCCTTGGCGAGTTGATTCATTTGTTCAACCGTAACCGCAAACCCCCAACTATTGATTTTCGCGACGGCGTCTATCGCTTCTTTACCCACTACGCCAGCGGGGCTGTTGATGGCGAAGAACACACCAGGCTCTAGCACTGTGGCTGCTATCATGGCCATAATGGCGACAAAGCTTTCTAGCAACATCGCGCCATAACCTATCACGCGAATGTCGCGCTCATTCGCTAAAAGCTTAGGAGTCGTTCCAGAAGCAATTAGTGCATGAAAACCCGAAATCGCGCCGCAGGCGATAGTGATAAACACAAATGGAAACAGCTTGCCGCCAAAAATCGGCCCAGTACCATCA
>JBEBJI010000017.1:0-44615 GCA_040079935.1 Methylotenera sp. | reverse complement strand
GAGGAGAATGTAATGAGTAAAGATATAAAAACCAGAATGAATGACATGTACCAGCGAGATTGTTGGCTGGCATGGTTTGATGTGGCGCTGTTATGGGCTGCTGTGTTATTTGTATTGTTCGCCATCCTAAATATCGTTGAAGACTCCAATATCCGTCTTGTAATGTATGTCTCATCTGCTGTTTTGTTGCTATTTAACACTGCTTCCGTATTCGCAATGACTAAACACCTAAAGGAAGATAAAGACTTTATTTATGGCTTGGATATTAAGCATTTTGACGCCAACCTCGCTGCAAAGCAACAGAATAGGAGTGGATCATGAGTAAACATTACACACCACCCAGTCAAGGCTTGTTTGGTCAAGTTTTTGATAGTATTTTAATACTCGTGTTAGTGTATGCCAGCTTGATGTGGCCTTTGTTGACGAAAGAAGAGGCTAAAGCCGAAGAGCCTGCTGTCGCCGCCGAAGTGGTGGTGAATACGTGGGAATCGCTAGGTCAAAATGAAGTGATGCAGGCACAGTGGGTAAAACTTGGGCATACACCTGACACTGCTGCCGTTATTATTAACAACCGTTTTGATTACACCATAGATCCGAAGATGTTGATTATTACTATTTTGGTAGTGGTCGGTTATTTTGTGGTGGTGTTAAAGATATCTGATAAAGAGTACCGCCAAGTCATTGCAGAAAAATTCGATAATTAGTAAAAAATTTAGAATACTTTGGAGGAATATCATGGGAATTTGGAATGTATTAACGTACGCAGCATGGAGCATCTCGGCGATTTTATTAACGTGGATGGTGATAGATGCGTTTATGGTTTCTTCGCAATACGATGAAGAATATTTAATGAGCTCGCGCGAAGGTGCTGAAGATGATGTTGCACGCGGCGTAGAACTTGATGGAGGACATTAATCATGGCGACAGCGACAGCAGCAAACAATAAACGTATTTCTATGCTGAAGGTTCTCAACCCATTTCATATATGGGCGCTTGGCGTGGGCATTGTGTTGGTGGGTGAGTTTATGGGATGGAACTTTACTGTAGGCAAGGGTGGCGCGTATGCTTCGCTGATAGCTTGCTGGGTGATCGGTCTGCTATACACCTGTGTGGCGATGATTGATTCTGAAGTGACTTCAACAGTTGCAGCAGCAGGCGGGCAATATACACAAGCCAAACACATTATTGGCCCGTTAATGGCTTTTAACGTTGGGCTTTACCTCGTCATGGCTTACACCATGCTTTGCGCGGCTGATGCATGGGTGGTTGGTTACTTAATGCAGACTGGTGCGGGAGTCTTGGGTTTTGCTGATCTAGACTCGAAGCCGTTTGCGGTGCTGACGGTAGCATTATTGGCCTGGCTCAATTATCGCGGCGTATTCATGACCTTAACCATCAATCTAGTTATCACATTCTTGGCTTTTATGGCGCTAGTGGTGCTATTTTTTGCAGTTGATCCTATGCATCAAGGTGTTATTTTGCAACACCAAGGCTTGCTCACTGATTTGCCTTACGGTTGGATAGGCGTCATCGCTTCCTTACAGTTTGGTATGTGGTATTACTTGGGTATTGAGGGCACTTGCCAAGCTGCAGAAGAAGTGCGTTCAGCAGGCCGCGCTATTCCGCTAGGTACGTTGGGTGGTATGATGACCTTGCTGGTAGCAGCGACCATCACATGGTTTGTGGCGACTGGCTTAATGCCTTGGCAATACTTAGGTCAAGCGGTAACACCGATGTATGATGCGGCGACATTGTTAGGTAGTAGCCAGTTACAATTGATGTTATTTGTAGCAACGGCGTTTGCTGCGATTGCATCGGCTAATGGCTGTATTAACGATGCCTCTCGTGCATGGTTCTCACTTGCGCGCGATCGTTATATTCCTGTGTTTTTTGGCACCATTCATCCACGTTATCGCACACCTTATCGCTCGATTATTTTCTTGGTGCCGATTGCCATATCATTCGCGGTAACTCCTTTGTTAGATCAAGTGATTACCTTTTCAATCTTGTCAGGCTTGCTGGGTTACACCTTCATGACTTTCAATATGATTAAGTTTAGAAAAATGTGGCCATTGGGCAGCATTCATCGTGGTTATATTCATCCGTTTCACCCGCTACCCGCGATTACGCTATTAGTGCTGTGTGTTGCCACTTATTTTGCGACCTTTCTCGGCTACGGTGGAACGTTGCTGTCGATTATGGCGTTCTATATATCGGCATCAATTTGGTTTGTGTTACGTCGCTACAAATTCGTTAAACGCGCAGATCAATTTACGATGCCATGGCCGCGTCCAAAAGGCTATTAATTAGCCGATGAATGTGATTTATGTAGGCTTGTTGGCCGCGCTGGGTTTGTTGATGTTTGGCAAATACCAGCGCGATGCCAAGCGTAAAGCTTTATCTAGAAGTAACGTATTTGATGATTGCCAGACATTGTTGCAAAACACGCAGATTTCGCAAGATAAAGCAGATTTGCCCGTATTGTACGGCAGTTATAGTGGCTATCAAGTTGCGTTAAGCGTGGTAGAAGATACTGTCGCTTGGCGCAAATTGCCGCCACTTTGGTTACTGATAAAAATTAGCGCTAATAAAACTAGTGTTGGCAGCTTAGATTTAATTGTGCGACCAGCCAACAATGAGTTTTACAGTCCTTCGTGGCAATGGGATGGCAACTTAACTATTCCCACTAATTGGCCACAACACGCTATTGTTAAGTACCTCCACAAGCCAATAGATATGAGCCTTCTGGAGCATCATGTGCCAACGCTATTTGCAGATGATATGATGAAAGAATTGTTGATAATGCCAGATTTTGTGCGGCTGACTTACATGGCAAAGCAGGCTGACCGTGGCGAATATTTGATTATGCGCAACGCAGTTTACAGTGAAACGCCGATTGAAAAAAAGCTGGTTGATACCCTGTTAAAACAAGCGATTGCAATTCGTCAAACAATAGAAAATCAAACATGAAAAATACTGAAACTAAAACTGAGAATCCTAAACCCACATCTATTAAGCCTCCGCTAGCACCTGTTTTGGTGCTCCTCATCGCTATTTTATTGCCAGGCATGGGTCAGGTGATTAACAATACGCCCGTTAAAGGTTTGGTTATGATCACTTTCATGATTATCTTTGGCCTCATCACTTTCAATTTGGCACAATCGCATATCTCAATGGTGGGTAAGCTTGCCGGCGGTATTTTTGTTTATGCGCTGTCGATAATGGATGCTTATTATTGGGCTAAATATCGCTGGGAACTTTTTAAACATAATTAACTAAACCTCTTCACTATTTCAGAAAATCTTTGAATGCCTCAAATTAGGCACCACCATTCGGTCTCTCTGGTAATTTAATCTACGAATTAGCAACATTTCAAACCAAGTTAGCAGCACTTTCCCTCAAACATTTTTTTCTAACACTTCAATACCAAACCAAACCAAACCAAACCAAACCAAACCAAACACAAGTTGATGTTTATCAATAAACATATATGGTTAACTTAGTAGAGTGGAGTACGATGTAACTTAGAGATTAGTATTGCTATGCAAACCATCATTTCATTAGAATCGCAAAACTTGCCAGCTAGCACATTGACAGATACAAATGTTTGGGTCGCGTTGGATGAGCCTGCCGAATGGACTAGCTTTAGTCAAGCGCATGATAACAAAGCGCATGAATGGGAATCGCGCTTGGCTATTGAAGGGATGCACTGTGCGGCGTGTGCAATTAATGTAGAAAAAGCATTAAAAGCCGTGCCTGGAGTGTTAAGTGCAGATGTGAATGCAACCAGTGGTCGTGCGCGTTTAGTTTGGTCTGCAGAGATCACCAAGCCTTCAGATTGGATGCGCGCAGTGAGTAAGGCTGGTTATCGCGCGTTGCCTGCGGCAGATGCCTTTGTTCAAGATGATCGCCGTAAAAATCAACGATTAATGCTTTGGCGCTTGTTGGTTGCTGGCTTTTGCATGATGCAGGTAATGATGTATGCAATGCCGAGCTACTACGCAAGCCCAGGAGAGATGACTCCAGAAGCGCTGAATTTAATGCGCTGGGCATCTTGGATATTGACACTACCAGTGCTGTTCTTTTCATGTGGACCGTTTTTCAATAGTGCGCTGAATGATCTTAAGCAACGTCAAATTAGCATGGATATGCCCGTTACATTGGGCATTTTAATCACTTTTTTAGTGAGCTCAGCTGCAACTTTTGAGCCTGCTGGCTGGTGGGGTAGCGAAGTGTATTTTGATTCTCTCACCATGTTTGTATTTTTTCTGTTAACTGGTCGTTGGATAGAGTTACGCATGCGCGACCGCACGGCGGGCGCGCTGGATGCATTGATGCAGCGCCTGCCAACCAGCGTGGAACGCCTTAAATCGGATAGCAGTTTTGAGCGCGTTGCAGTGCGCAACTTAAATGTTGGTGATGTGGTGCGGGTATTGCCAGGCGAGGCTTTCCCTGCAGACGGAACAATTACATTGGGCAGTACCAATACTGATGAAGCTTTGTTGACTGGCGAGTCTCGGCCAGTGTCCAAAACTGTTGGTTCAGAAGTCATTGCTGGCAGCCATAATCTCGCTGCGTCCGTGCAAGTACACATTGATAAGATTGGGCAGACTACGCGCTATGCGCAAATCGTTGCGCTGATGGAACGTGTAGCCGTAGATAAACCAAGGTTGGCGTTGCTGGCAGACCGCATTGCGCGCCCTTTTTTGCTGGCCGTATTAATTGCTGCAGTAGGCTCCGCCGCATTTTTGTGGCATATCGATCACAGCCGCGCCCTAATGGCTGCGGTAGCGGTGCTGATTGTGACATGTCCATGCGCGCTTTCATTAGCCACGCCCGCTGCCATGCTTACTATGTCTGGTGCACTGGCGCGAAGCGGAGTGCTGGTACGTAAAATGCAGGCATTGGAAGCGCTTACCACTATCGATACCATTGTATTTGATAAGACTGGTACGCTGACCGAGGATAGGATGACGATTGGAAAAATAGCCACGGATGTTGGTCTGACTGAGATACAGGCTGTACAGATTGCCGCTTTGATGGCTCAAAATTCATTACATCCAGTCTCACGTGCTTTGGTTGAAGCCTCTAAAAAATATCCTATGGCCAAGGCCAGTCCAGAAGTTGTGAATGTGCAGGAGATTTCAGGATCAGGGCTGACAGCAAATTCAATTTATGGCCACTTGAAGCTAGGTTCTGCGCAGTTTTGTACTTTAGATAATGTACCTATTAATCAATTAAATGAAGATATTTCAAAAGTACATCTGGTTTCTGAACATAGTTGGCTTGCTAGTTTTGAAATTGTGGAAGCTATTAAACCAGATGCGGCTGCTGCAACTCGTGCTCTCCGAGATGCGGGTTTGCAGATTGAAGTTTTGTCTGGTGATCAGGCTGTTTCTGTGATCAATATCACCGAAAAGTTAGGAATTAAGACCTATACTGCCCTATGTACCCCACAAGAGAAACTAACGCGTCTGCAAGCTTTACAGGAACAAGGGCATCGTGTAGCGATGGTGGGTGATGGCTTGAATGATGGGCCAGTGCTTGCAAGTGCGCATGTTTCAATCGCCATGGGACAGGCTGTGCCACTGGCTCAAGCGCAATCCGACTTTGTTGTAATGGGCGGGCAATTAGTTATGGTGCCTCACTTAATTAGACAAGCCAAGCGCACCATGCGCATCGTTAAGCAAAATTTAATTTGGGCCGCCGCATATAACGCAACCTGTGTGCCGCTGGCCGTGGTTGGCATGCTACCGGCATGGCTTGCAGGGCTAGGAATGGCGCTAAGCTCATTATTAGTGATTCTTAATGCAGCGCGTTTGTCACGCGATTCTGCGCCAGTTTTGGAGACGGTGTAATGGATATTCTATTTTTACTAGTTCCTTTATCTGTTATCTTGGTACTTTTGATTTTAGGTGGACTTTGGTGGGCAATCAATACTGGACAATTTGAGGACGTTGAAGCAGAGGGTGAGCGAATTTTGCACGAAGATTGATTTGTATCAAATGGGTTTTGAGTGCAGTGCGGCAGAATGCCACATGTGAGACTCACAAAAAAAGTGAAAAACGCAAAAAAAGGGAGAATTAAATGCAAGCAATAAATACAATGTCAAACACTTACAACGATACTGTCGTACGACAGTTCTCTATCATGGCGGTGGTTTGGGGAGTGGTAGGCATGTTGGTAGGCGTGGTTATTGCCGCGCAGTTAGTTTGGCCTGAACTTAATCTTGGGTTGCCATGGACAAGCTTTGGTCGCTTGCGACCACTGCACACCAATGCGGTGATATTCGCTTTTGGTGGTAGTACTTTGTTTGCAACATCATATTTTGTGGTTCAGCGCACCTGTCAAACGGGGCTCTTTATGCCAAAACTTGCCGCCTTTACCTTTTGGGGTTGGCAGCTGGTTATTCTAGCCGCCGCTGTTTCATTACCATTGGGCTACACTTCTGGTAAAGAGTATGCTGAGCTTGAATGGCCAATTGATATTTTAATTGCATTGGTTTGGGTGGCTTACGCGGTAGTGTTTTTTGGCACTATAGGCACGCGCAAGGTAAGGCATATTTATGTTGCAAACTGGTTCTTTGGTGCATTTATTTTGGCTGTTGCGTTGCTGCATATCGTCAATAGTGCGGAAGTGCCTGTCAGTTTTATGAAGTCATATTCAGCTTATGCTGGCGTGCAAGATGCGATGGTGCAATGGTGGTATGGGCATAACGCAGTAGGCTTCTTTCTCACTGCAGGCTTTTTAGGGATTATGTACTATTTTGTCCCTAAGCAAGCTGAGCGCCCAGTATATTCATACAGCTTATCTATCGTCCACTTTTGGGCGTTGATTTTTACTTACATGTGGGCGGGACCGCATCATTTGCATTACACCGCGTTACCTGATTGGACACAATCACTAGGCATGGTGTTTTCACTTATTCTGCTAGCGCCAAGTTGGGGCGGCATGATTAACGGCATGATGACGATGTCTGGCGCATGGCATAAATTGCGTACAGACCCAGTTTTGCGCTTTATGATTGTCTCGTTATCTTTTTACGGTATGAGTACCTTTGAAGGTCCAATGATGGCGATTAAAACAGTGAACTCACTCTCACACTATACCGATTGGACTGTTGGACACGTACACTCTGGTGCATTGGGTTGGGTAGGTCTGGTTTCTATGGGTGCGCTTTATTACATGGTGCCACGTTTGTTTGGACAAAAACAAATGCACAGTATGAAAGCGATTGAATTGCATTTCTGGTTAGCCACCATTGGCATCGTGCTTTATATTGCCGCACTTTGGATAGCGGGCGTGATGGAGGGTTTAATGTGGCGCGCGATTAATGTTGACGGTACGCTGACCTATACCTTTGTGGAGAGCGTAAAAGCAAAACAGCCCTACTACATTATCAGGTTACTAGGCGGTCTGTTATATCTAAGCGGTATGATCATTATGTTGTGGAATGTGATTAAAACGGCAACCAGCGGCAAACCAGTGTTTGTTTCTATTCCACCTGTAGTAGCTCACGGATAAGGACAAAAGTCATGTCAAATAACGATATATCTAATAAAAACGCAGTCAGTGGCTTTAGCCATGAAAAAATTGAAACTAATAACTTTTTAATGATTGTATTGATTCTGTTAGTGATTGCAATAGGTGGGATAGTAGAAATCGTACCTTTGTTTTTTCAAAAATCGACGACCGAGCCAATTAGAGGTTTGCAGCCATATACGCCACTCCAGCTTGTTGGGCGAGATGTTTACTTGCGTGAAGGTTGCTATAACTGCCATTCGCAAATGATTCGCCCGCTTCGTGCAGAAGCGTTACGTTATGGGCATTATTCCGTAGCAGGTGAATTCGTCTACGACCATCCATTTCAGTGGGGCAGTAAGCGTACAGGACCAGATTTGCACCGCGTAGGTGGAAAGTATAGCGATGATTGGCAGCGTATTCATTTGATTAACCCGCGTGACCTAGTGCCAGAGTCGATTATGCCTGCTTATCCTTGGTTAGAGAAAGCATCTGCAAATGCAGATATTGGTAAGAACATGAAGGCGCTGCGTCTAGTAGGCGTGCCTTATACCGACGCTCAAATTGCAGGAGCAGCAGAGGAAGTAAAAGGCAAAACAGAGATGGATGCAATCATTGCGTATTTGCAAATTTTAGGCATTCATCTGAAGTAGCCCGAATCAGCAATAAGAGGAGATGCATGATGGATATTAACACGCTGCGTATATTAGTTACTTTGGCTAGTTTTATCGTGTTTGTGGGTATTGTAATTTGGGCATGGCGGCACCGTAATACGGCCGACTTTAAAGATGCAGCTAATCTACCTTTTGAGCAAGATTAGGCTTGGTGAAAGTTAGGTAAGCTTTACATTGTGAATGTTTAGAGGAAAATAAAATGAGTGATTTCTATAACAATTTTTGGCCTATATTTATTGCCGTCATTACCTTAGTTGGTATTTTTGGCTGTGCGCTATTATTATGGATAACGGCCAAAATCAAAGTGGTAAGTGCAAACGGTGATAACACCAGTGGCCATGTATGGGATGGTGATTTAAGAGAGATGAATAATCCCCTACCCCGTTG
This sequence comes from Methylotenera sp., assembly GCA_040079935.1. Classification (GTDB taxonomy): domain Bacteria; phylum Pseudomonadota; class Gammaproteobacteria; order Burkholderiales; family Methylophilaceae; genus Methylotenera_A. Next base: position 36,033 of record JBEBJI010000017.1, on the reverse strand, counting down.
GTGGGTGTGGTTGTTCGTTATTACTATTGTGTACTCCCTTATCTATTTAGTTGCTTATCCTGGTTTAGGTAGTTATAAAGGCAAGCTAGGTTGGACTGAAGTAAAACAGTATGAGCAAGAAATTGAAAGTGCAAACACTGCATTAAAACCGCTTTATGCAAAATTTGTAGATATGCCTGTAGCAGTGTTAGCTATCAATCCTGAAGCGAAAGCAATTGGAGAGCGATTATTTATGAACAATTGTTCTCAATGCCATGGTTCGGATGCAAAAGGTAGCCGCGGCTTTCCAAATTTAACGGATCATGATTGGATACACGGTGGTAGTCCAGAAAAAATTCAAGAAACCATCACCAATGGTCGTATTGGTATGATGCCACCAATGGCTACTATGTTGGGTAATGAAGAAGATGTAAAAAACGTTGCCAATTATGTGCTTAGTCTATCTGGCGGCATGCACGACTCAGGTCGCGCTGGATTAGGAAAAGAAAAGTTTGCCGCTTGTGCAGCTTGCCACGGGCCTGAAGGGAAAGGTAATCAAGCTATTGGTGCGCCAAATTTGGCTGATAAGATTTGGTTGCATGGTGCGGGTGAGGCCTCTATCATTAAGCGCATCATTGAGGGGAAAATCAACCAAATGCCTGCGCAGGCAGGAAAACTTACTCCAGAGCAAATAAAAGTTTTGGCGGCATATGTATGGGGCTTATCAAATAAGTCTAAGTAATTATATGAATATAAAAGAATAAGATGAATATAAAAGAATGAGCCAAGCGCCTATTACTAATGTTGCTGAGATAAAGGCGCCATTAAAAGAAGTTGTCATTTCACTATACGAGGCGCAGGAAAAAATTTACCCGCGCAGCATATTTGGTTACTTTACAAAATGGCGCTGGGTCATGATCTGGCTGACTCAGCTGTTTTTTTATGGCGTACCTTGGCTCGAATGGGGACATCGTCAAGCTCTATTGTTTGATTTGGATGCCAAACGATTTTATATTTTTAAATTAGTGCTATATCCGCAAGATTTAATTTATCTAACAGCTATTCTCATTATTTCTGCACTTTCGCTGTTTCTGTTTACCGCCATAGCTGGGCGATTGTGGTGCGGCTATTCTTGCCCTCAAACCGTTTATACAGAAATTTTTCTTTGGATAGAAAGAAAAATTGAAGGTGACCGTGCCACACGGATGAAGCTAGATGAGTCTTCGATGTCGGCTAAGAAACTATTCAAAAAGACTAGCAAACACTTTGTTTGGATAGCTGTTGCATTCTGGACTGGCTTTACTTTTGTAGGGTATTTCACGCCGATTCGAGAGTTGATGAGTGACTTTGCTCACCTTGATGTTGGGCCTTGGGATACCTTCTGGGTGTGCTTTTATGGATTTGCGACTTACGGAAACGCTGGCTTTATGCGCGAGCAAGTGTGTAAGTACATGTGCCCATATGCGCGCTTTCAAAGTGCCATGTTTGATGATGACACTTTAATTGTTACCTATGACGAGGCACGTGGCGAGCCACGTGGACGCCGCTCACGTAATGTTGAGGTTGATACCAAAGAGTTAGGCTCGTGCATAGACTGTAGCCTATGCGTGCAGGTTTGTCCAACAGGTATAGACATTCGTAAAGGCTTGCAATATGAGTGTATTGGCTGTGGTGCTTGCGCCGATGTATGCGATACGGTCATGGATAAAATGGGCTATGCACGTGGATTGGTGAAATACTCCACACAAAATGCTATCACCAACAAATGGTCACACAATCAAATGTTGCAGCGCATTGTGCGACCGCGCGTGTTAATTTATGCGACTATTCTAACCCTGCTAATAGTGGGCTTGCTAGCGAGCTTGTTGCTTAGAACACCATTTAGAGTGAATGTAGTGCGTGATCGCGGCGTAATGGCGCGCCTGACGGACGATGGCATGTTGGAAAATGTATATAGAATGCAAATTATGAATGCAACCGAAAATTCCCAGAATTATCAACTTAGTGTTAGTGGCCTTAAAGATTTGGAGCTTGAAGCTGAAGCTGCAAATGAGGGTGAAGAGGGTGACGGTGAAGAGCATAGTAAAGCATTTAAGGTTAACCCAGCTGAGTCGCGTTGGATTGTCGTAGATTTAAAAATACCTGATGGCACGGTAGAATCTGGTTCACATAAGATTCAATTTGAGATTGAGTCACTTGAAACTAAAGAAAAAGTAACAGAAAAGTCAATATTTTTGGTGCCTCGGTAAGGGTCATTTAGTCAGTATAATTATTTAAGAAAAGTTAAGGCGAGCTCAATGGAAAAATTAGATATTAGACCGTGGTGGAGTTTTGGCTATGTATGGCTTATCATTTCTGGACCCCTTATTGTAGTGATTGCTGGATTCATTACGTTATATTTAGCAATTAGCATACCAGACCCAGCGGTTGAGGATTACTACCGCAAAGGCATTGAAATTAATAAAACGCTTGATGCGGAGCGCGATGGATCTGCTCCAGCTTTGCAAGCAAGAAACCATGCTGCTACAGGAGTTAAGTCGGCACCGCAGTAACGCAGTGTAGTATATATGCAAGTAGGTTTCGATATTGCCGTCTTTGGAGCTGGTCAGTTTGTTGGTGCTTTGCTGTAATCGCTGCCTTAGCATGCTGTTATTAGCTATGCGGGCTATTTTACCCCCCCCCTATCGCAATATTACCACTGGAAGACGGCCATGCTGCTCATTGGGTAGGGCTTGTTATTCTGCTAATAATAACAAATTTGACTTATCACAAAGTAATCGGAAGCTAACGAGTAATATACGCTATAGTTCTTAAATAATAAGGGGAAGTCATGAGCATTTCCAACACGGACTATCTGCTTTCAAACCAAGAGCTTCTGGCAATTGATGCTTACTGGCGTGCCTGCAATTACTTGGCGACTGGTATGATTTATCTGCATGATAATCCTTTATTAAAGGCACCTCTCAAACCTGAGCATATCAAACAACGTTTGCTCGGCCATTGGGGTTCTAGTCCAGGGTTGAGCTTTGCCTACATTCATATTAACCGCTTGATAAACAAATACGACTTGAATGCCATTTTTCTTGCTGGCCCTGGTCACGGTGCGCCAGGTGTGCTGGGACCAGCCTATCTGGAAGGAACTTACAGCGAGGTATATCCCAATAAAGGAGAGGATGAGGAAGGCATGCGTCAGTTTTTCAAGGAGTTCTCATTTCCTGGCGGTATCGGCAGTCATTGCACGCCAGAGATGCCAGGCTCGATCCACGAAGGCGGCGAACTTGGTTATAGCATTTCACATGCTTTCGGTGCGGCTTACGATAATCCTGATTTGTTGGTAACAGTGATGGTAGGTGATGGCGAGTCTGAAACTGGTCCGCTGGCGACTTCTTGGCATTCCAACAAGTTTCTTAACCCGATCCGAGATGGCGCAGTGCTACCAATCTTGCATCTCAACGGCTACAAGATTAACAACCCGACGATACTTTCGCGTATTTCGCATGAAGAACTTGAGAATCTTTTTTTTGGCTATGGCTGGACACCCTACTTTGTTGAGGGTGATGACCCCGCGGCAATGCATCAGACGATGGCGGCAACGCTGGAAGCTTGTTTTACAGTGATTAAAAATATCCAGAGAACTGCGCGGGAAAGCGGCAAACCGATTCGCCCGCGCTGGCCAATGATCGTACTACGTAGCCCTAAAGGTTGGACAGGTCCAAAAGAGGTAGATGGTCACAAGGTTGAAGGCTTCTGGCGCGCGCATCAGGTGCCGTTGGGCAATGTAAAAGAAAACCCAGAGCATTTGAAACAGCTGGAGGCATGGCTGCGCAGCTACAAACCAGAGGAGCTGTTCTTAGATAATGGGCAATTACGCCCAGAACTCAGATTGCTCGCCCCGAAGGGCAGCCGCCGTATGAGCGCCAACCCGCATGCCAATGGGGGTCTCTTACGCAAAGAGTTACGTATACCGGATTTCCGCAACCATGCACTTGAACTGGCTGAGCCTGGCAAGATAACTGCAGAAAACACTCGCCCGTTGGGCAAATTTCTGCGTGACATCATGCAGCTCAACATGCACAACTTCCGTGTATTTGGACCTGACGAAAACAGCTCTAATAAGTTGGATAATATTTATGAAGTCAGCAAAAAAACCTGGCTGGCAGACTATTTACCAGAAGATGCTGATGGCGGCGAGCTCGCACCTGATGGACGTGTGATGGAAATGCTTTCTGAGCACACTGTTGAAGGCTGGCTGGAGGGTTACTTGTTAACGGGTCGACACGGCTTCTTCTCTACCTACGAATCTTTTGTACATGTGATTGATTCTATGTTCAACCAGCATGCCAAGTGGCTCGCCATGTCCAAGGCCGTGCCTTGGCGCGCCCCAGTTTCTTCGCTCAACCTGCTGATTACTTCCACCGTTTGGCGGCAAGATCATAATGGCTTTACCCACCAGGATCCTGGTTTTCTTGACATAGTCGTGAATAAAAGCCCTGAGGTAACACGTATCTATTTGCCGCCAGATGTGAACTGTTTACTGACAGTGGCTAACCATTGTCTAAACAGCACTGATTACATAAATGTTATTGTTTGCGATAAGCAGAAGCATCTGCAATATCTAGATATGGATGCGGCTATCAAGCATTGCACCAAGGGTATTGGCATGTGGGAATGGGCCAGCAACGATCAAGGAGCCGAACCAGATTTGGTCATGGCATCCGCTGGTGACATTCCCACTAAGGAAGCTTTAGCAGCAACATTGCTACTACGTGAACATTTTCCTCAACTTAAAATTCGATTCGTCAATGTGGTAGATTTGTATAAATTATCGCCTCAAAGTGAGCATCCACATGGGCTTTCTGACCGCGATTTCGATAGCTTATTTACAGTGGATAAACCGATTATTTTCAATTTTCACGGTTACCCCTATCTGATTCATCGACTTACTTATCGTCGCGCCAATCACGACAATCTGCACGTGCGTGGCTACAAAGAAAAAGGCAGTATAAACACGCCACTAGAACTGGCGATTCAAAACGAAATTGACCGTTTCAGCTTAGCTATTGCAGCGATCAACCGCATCCCTGCCTTGCAGGGTATTGGTGCGCATGTGCAGGAGAAGTTACGCAACCGGCAGATTGAGTGCCGTAACTACGCCTATGAATACGGAGTGGATTTGCCAGAAGAAGCTAACTGGGTCTGGTCAAATCAAGAGCCAAATTAATGGAAAAATTGAGCATACTCACCATCAACAGAGGCTCGTCCAGCCTCAGGGCGTGCCTATTTCCCTTCGATGACGAGCGGCGAGCCTTTCGCTATATATGTCATAGTGACTATCAGCACGCGCAAGCTTTTGATGTATTACTGCATGATTTAGGCAACGTGCGACCAACAGTCGTTGGCCATCGCTTTGTGCATGGTGGAGAAATTACTGATGCTGCACGGTTGATAGATAAGGAAGAGCATGCGAGGCTGGAAAGCATCACTTGTCTCTCACCTCTGCACATGCCAGGCAACCTACTTGGCGTGGATTTGTGCGCTACACGATTTAACGTGCCGCAGATAGCATGCTTCGACACCGCTTTTCATGCCAGTTTGCCAGAGATGGCTTTCCGCCTGCCTATTCCGCAAGTCCTCAAACTACGCCGCTATGGCTTCCACGGCCTCAATTACGCCCATGTTGCGGGACGATTGCATGAGCTGCTTGGCGAAGCCGCACAAGGCCGCATCGTAGTGGCGCATCTCGGCAACGGCGCCAGCCTGTGTTTACTGGAGAACCTCCGTTCGGTGGATACCAGCATGGGCTTCACGCCAGCCGGTGGTATTCCTATGGGAACCCGAAGCGGCGATATGGATCCTGGGGTAATGTTGGAGCTCGCCAAGCGCTATGGCGATGCAGAACTGTCCACATTGGTTTATCAACAAATGGGCTTGTTAGCGCTGTCTGATGGTGAAAGCAGTGAAATGTCTGCATTAGTGAATAGCAATAGCAAGAGTGCCAAGTTTGCGGTGGAATACTTTGCACGCCAAGTGCGTGGAGCAATTGGGGGCTATGCAGCTAAGTCTGGTGGCATTGATGCGCTAGTATTTACTGGCGGTATTGGCGAACACTCAGCCCAAGTGAGAATGTTAATTTGCGAGCAGTTGGAGTTCCTTGGATTTAAACTGAATAATCTAGCAAATCAAGCACACTTAACAACTTTAAATATTGAGTCTTCCAAACCAGTGTTAATCATCCCTGCTGATGAGGAGGTGGAGATTGCAAGCCTAGTTAAGAATATAAGCAGGAGTTTAATGTGACACCCTGGTTAAAGCTTCTACTCTGTCTTGCCGTAATTGGGTATGCAGGCTATTACCTATCTCGCTACGGCGACATTATTGCCGAAAAAACTTGTATGTCAGCTTCTTGGGTGGGTCTTATTCTGCTTGCAACTGCAACTTCTTTGCCTGAACTTATCACTGGTATTTCAGCCGTTACGATTGCTAATGCCCCTGACATTGCCGTAGGTGATGTACTAGGAGTACTGTGTTTAATCTAGTTATTCTAGTGGTACTGGATGCACTGTATAAACGAGAAACGGTCTATAGTCGTGCTGCACAAGGGCATATCTTATCTGCTGCATTAGGGGCATTATTGATTGCTTTCGCAGGGTTTAGTCTGTTGCTACATAATGCCGGCATCAGTCCAGCGATTGGGCATGTTGGCCTGTATTCACCATTGATTGTTCTAGTTTACATCAGCGCTATGCGTGCAGTGCATCGCTACGAACAACGCACGCTAGACGCTTATACAGAAGCTTCTACTGAACGTTATCCGCAAGCGACTTTACGCCAAGCAATCACCGGGTACACATTAGCCGCCATTGCAGTGATAGCAGTAGGCTGTTGGCTGCCTTTCGTTGCAGCAGACATTGCTGACTGGGGACAAAGCTTTGTCGGCACATTATTGGTTGCTGCCGTCACCTCTGCGCCAAAAGTGGCCGTCACTATTGCAGCGCTACGCATCGGCGCCATAGATATGGCTATTGCCAATCTATTGGGCAGCAACTTATTTAATATTTTAATTTTGGCCATTGATGACCTGTTTTACACCAAAGGCCCGTTACTGGCCAATGTGGATTCCAGCCATGCAATCACTGTATTTACAGAAATCATGATGAGTACACTGGCAGTAGTAGGTTTTATATTTCGTCCACAGCGTCGCGCTGTGTTAAAACTCACATGGATAAGTCTAGGTTTACTTTTACTATATATCCTCAATACATGGATACTATTCCAACATGGCTAATCGTGCTGATACTCAAGCCCACCATTGGCATACGCTATCAGTAGATGAAGTTGCACAACAACTAGAAACCAATCAAGAAGCCGGCTTAACCTCTGCAAAAGTTGCTGAGCGGATTGCTCTCCACGGGCCAAATACCTTACAAGAAACGCGTAGGCGTACACCTTGGCGCATGTTGCTAGACCAGTTTACTGAATTCATGATTCTAGTATTGATTGGTGCAGCAATCATCTCTGGCTTTGTGGGTGATTTAGGCGACACCATCTTTATCATCGTTATTGTGATGCTTAATGCGGTTGTCGGTTTTGTACAAGAATTTCGCGCAGAGCGTGCTATGGCTGCATTGAAGCGCATGTCTGAAGCAAGTGCGCGGGTAATTCGCGATGGGCAAGTGGAAACAATTAACGCCTCTGAATTGGTGCCGGGAGATATTGTGCTGCTGGAAACTGGCAACGTGGTGCCAGCAGATTTCAGGGTCATTGAAGCAGAGCAACTCAGGATAGATGAATCAGCGTTGACGGGTGAATCTGTGGCAGTTGAGAAACAAATACATCAGATATCTGTCGTCGATGCGCCTTTGGGTGATAAAACCTGCTTGGCTTATAAAGGCACCATTGTGACCTATGGGCGTGGGCGTGGTCTGGTGATAGCCACTGGCATGCAAAGCGAACTGGGTAAAATCGCATCATTACTCAGTGAGGCTGGCGACAGCAAAACGCCGTTACAAAAACGGCTAATAGGCTTTGGTAAGTGGATTTCACTCGCGGCGCTTACCATTTGCATACTGGTATTTGTGATAGGCATCACACGTGGCGAACCGCTACTGCTTATGTTTCTGATGGCAGTGAGCTTGGCTGTGGCAGCCATTCCAGAAACGTTGCCGACCGTGGTCACCATTTCACTCGCCCTAGGTGCACATAAAATGGTAAAGCAGCATGCTTTAATTCAAAGCTTACCTGCTGTTGAAACCTTGGGTTCTGTGACTTTTATCTGCTCCGATAAAACTGGCACGCTTACGCAGAATAAAATGCACGTGACTATCCTTTATGCTGATGGCATTGATGCTGATAGTGAAAGATGTAAAACATTTCAAAATGAGGGATTATTAGCCGAAAACAGCCCTTGGCTAATCTTGTTTAACGCGCTGGCATTAAGCAACGATGCGCATCTCGATAGTCATGGAAAAATACAAGGAGAACCCACTGAGGCGGCATTTTTGCGTGCGGCGCAAGAAGCTGGCTGGGACAAAGCTACATTAGAAAATAAGACGCCCAGAATAAAAGAATTGCCGTTCGATTCTGAACGTAAGCGCATGAGTACATTCCATCGCACTGAAAAAAGCATCATCGCTTATACCAAAGGTTCGCCAGAAGCGCTGATATCGCAATGCACGCGCATACTTACATCAAGTGGCGAACAGATCATAGACCAGGACGCATTGTTACAACAAGCTGAAGGCATGGCGGCAAACGGGTTGCGCGTATTGGCATTTGCCTACCGTTACTGGGATAGCTTGCCTGATGGTGAACAGCCGGACGAACTGGAGTGCGATCTTGTTTTTCTTGGCTTCGCAGGCCTTATCGATCCACCGCGCAATGAAGCAAAAGAAGCAGTTGCATTATGTAAATCTGCTGGTATTACCCCTGTGATGATTACTGGCGACCATCCTGCAACCGCACGCGCTATTGCATACCAACTTGGCATATTAGCTGATAGTGCCGGTAGAGTGATGACTGGTGCTGAGTTGGCCAATCTTGATCAACGCACATTCGAGGCAGAGGTAGATCTCGTGCGGGTTTATGCCCGTGTTGATCCAGCGCAGAAAATTAAAATAGTTCGCGCACTGCAAGATAAAGGCGAAATTGTTGCCATGACTGGTGATGGCGTCAATGATGCACCAGCGCTCAAAGCGGCAGACATTGGTATTGCAATGGGCAAAGGTGGTACAGATGTAGCACGTGAAGCGTCTCGTATGGTGTTGCTGGATGACAACTTTGCCACAATTGTAAACGCCGTACGCTATGGCCGCCGCTTATATGACAATATTCGTAAATTCGTTCGGTACGCTGTCACGACCAATTCTGCTGAAGTGTTGACTATTGTCTTAGCGCCTTTTTTAGGGCTGCCAATACCGTTGCTGCCAACGCACATATTATGGATCAACCTCGTCACGGACGGCCTGCCCGCATTAGCGCTTACCGCAGAGCCTGCTGAGCGCGGTGTAATGCAACGCCCACCGCGCCCACCACAAGAGAGCTTATTTTCTCATGGCATGTGGCAGCACATGATATGGGTCGGGCTACTGATGGCCAGCCTTACTTTGTCCGCGCAGGCTTGGGCTTACCACACAGGGTCATCACACTGGCAAACCATGACATTTACCGTCATCACCATTTCACAGTTAGGGCATGTCATGGCTATTCGCTCAGAAAAAGAATCGCTATTTAGTATGGGGATTTTTTCAAACAAACCGTTGATATTAGCTGTTATTGTGACGTTTATACTGCAAATGGCAACTGTCTATGTGCCCGCATTTAACCCTATTTTCAAAACAGAGCCGCTAAGCATGGGCGAGCTTGCAATTTGTCTTGCCCTATCAAGTGTTATATTCATAGCTGTCGAAATCGAAAAATGGCTAGTGCGGCGAGGTTTAATATACCAAAATGAAAAAACTATAGTAGCCTGATTGAACACTTAAGGACTAACTTTCACGGCCAGACCAAGTAGACGTATACGCTCTGCTAGGCTTTCTAGCCACTCGGCGGGCAGGGGGCTTAGCCTTCCCGCTTCTACCTGATGAGATGGTCTAGCTATCCCATATAAATGCACGCCTTGAACAAGCTCTTTAACCTGACTAATCAGCTCAAGATAAGCGGCAATCTCACTTTCTTGTGGTGGTTGACCATCAAACGCAAACATGCAGGTTTGTATAAAAGTAGGGCAAGCTTCCGAACAGTTCTTGAGGCGTTGGATATGGCTACTCGGATTGAGATTGACATCATTGATGCTTGCGATGCCTTCTTTAGTACCAGCATCTAGCTTGAACCAGACCTCGCCATTATATTGAGCTAGATGGCGAATGCCCTCGAGTATTGACTCTTTATCCATCAAGCTACCATTAGTTATTAGCCGGATTTTAATAATGCCGAGCAGATCAAAGTCACTTAATATTTTTTCTACCAACAACATTACTTGAGGAAATTCTTTTGCACTTGTCGGCTCTCCGTTACCAGAAAACGCAACGTCTTTAAGATGTCTATCCGCTTTGGCAACATGGCGCTGCATAAAATCGCCATGCAACATATCAGTTAAAAAACTCCGTAGCTCTTGCTCTAGAACATCAAGCTCAATTGGGGGAGGGGAACCTCGTGTTAAATTTGGGACGCTACAATAAATACAACGCCAATTGCAGGCATTGTTGGTATTGAGGTTAATACCAATTGAAACGCCACCAGCACGGCGTGAAACAACAGGATATACATATTTCATGCCGCATACATTGCGGTTATGGTCTGAAATGGTGAGGAGCTTGTGTAAAACCATATAAGATTTTTAATCAGTGTTACTTGTAGAGGCTGTGAGCGACTAAGAAGCTAGCACTAAAAGCAAATGCTAGCTACAAGTTTGCGGATTGAATATTTTCTTTAGCGCGTCTGGCTCAATAATTTTCACATAACGCTGCTTAACTTCAATAATGCCATCGTCACTAAATTTTGAAAAAGTACGACTCACCGTTTCCAGCTTCATTCCGAGGTAGCTACCAATTTCCTCACGCGTCATTCTAAGTATAAATTCCGATTGTGAGAATCCACGCGCATGCAAGCGCTGCACTAGATTTAATAGGAAGGCTGCAATCCGTTCTTCCGCGCGCATGTTGCCCAAGAGCATCATGATACTGTTTTCACGCACAATTTCACGGCTCATAATTTTATGAACATGGCGTTGTAACACGGGAAATTCGCGAGAGAGCTCTTCAACATTAGCGAAAGGCATCACACACACATCGGCATCTTCAAGGGCAACTGCATTACAACTGTGATGGTCGCTGACAATACCATCTAGCCCGATGATTTCGCCAGCCATTTGAAAGCCAGTCACTTGCTCACGGCCGTCTTCACTAGAAATACAAGTTTTAAAAAATCCCGTGCGAATAGCATAGAGTGATGTGAATGGGTCACCACTACTGAATAATCGCTCGCCTTGTTTTACTCTGCGGCGCGTGGCAACCACTTCATCCAGCTTTTGCATATCTTCAGGATTAAAACCAATCGGCATGCAAAGCTCGCGCAGATTGCAGTTTGAGCAAGCTATTTTAATGGTTTCTGGTGTAGTTCTTTGGTTCATTGGTTGCCAAGAGTTATCGTTACCCTCTAAGCATACAGTTTTAATGTCTTTGTTGGAAGAATTTGCTTGGCACATTTGTTGATTTCAAAAAATATTTTATGCCTCAGATTGCCTATTAATCCGATAGTCAGTCGTTTGACTTACATCAAAGAATTTTGCAACCAAAGCTGGCAAAGTCTCAAAATACCAAGGAGTGATAAGATGACTGTCAAAAATGCCACAAAAAAAGATGTCGATAGCGTATCGCCGATAGTGACATCCGAGATGCTACGTAGTTTTGATATTTCAGGGCCGCGTTACACTTCATATCCAACTGCAGATCGTTTTGTAGAAGCTTTTACAGAAGATGCCTACAAGATAGCTTTGGATCAGCGGCGCTTGGGTGGAAGAGCTCATCCTTTATCAATTTACGTGCATATTCCATTTTGTGAATCACTCTGTTTTTTCTGCGCTTGCAACAAAATCGTCACCAAACATCATGAACGTAGTGCAGAATATTTAGAATACCTTAGTCGTGAAGTCGATCTGCATATAGCGCACTTGGGTAAGGGTCAAACTATTTCTCAGTTACATTTAGGCGGGGGTTCACCTACTTTTTTCAGTGATGATGAGTTAACTGAGCTAATGTCTATGTTGAAGCGTAGTTTTGTATTTGCGCCAGATGGTGAATACTCCATTGAAGTTGATCCTCGAACAGTTAATGATAAGCGCCTAACGCATTTAGCCGCACTAGGATTTAATCGTTTGAGTTTTGGTGTTCAAGATTTTGATAAAGAAGTACAAAAGGCAGTGCATCGCATTCAACCTGCAGAACAAGTATTTTCATTAGTAGAAACTGCGCGCCGCCTGAAGTTTGATTCAGTGAATGTCGATTTAATATATGGCTTACCTAAGCAAGCGCCGGAGTCATTTGCACGAACTTTAGAACAGATAGTTGAGCTAAAGCCCGATAGAATAGCGCTCTATGCCTATGCGCATTTGCCAGAGCGTTTTAAGCCACAACGCCGAATCAGTGAGTATGAATTGCCTGCTGCGCAGGCCAAAATTAGTATGCTGTCCGAGGCTTTAACCACATTTCTTAAAGCTGGTTACGTCTACGTGGGTATGGATCATTTTGCTTTACCAGAAGATGACCTAGCAATTGCAAAACGGCAAGGTAGGTTGCATCGTAATTTTCAGGGTTATAGCACACAGCCAGATTGCGATTTGATTAGCTTAGGCGTTTCAGCAATAGGTCGCGTAGGCGCAACTTATAGTCAAAATGTTAAAACTTTAGATGAGTATTATGAGCATTTAAATCTAGGTCGTTTTCCTGTGGTGCGTGGCTTAGCATTGTCACATGATGATCTTTTGCGCCGTGCGGTGATAATGGCCATAATGTGTCAGGGTGAGCTCGAATATGAATCGATAGAAATTGCTTATATGATTGATTTCAAAGAGTATTTTTCAGGAATCTGGGATGCTTTAATCGCTCTAGAAAAATCAGGCTTGTTGGAATTGGATGATAGCGGCATGCAAGTGACAAATCGTGGCTGGTTTTTTGTACGCGCGATCGCTATGTTATTTGATCGTTATTTGCAAACCGATAGGAATCGAGCACGTTTCTCAAAAATAATTTAATATGCAGTTATGCAATCCTCACTTGCACTAACTACACTATTTATGGGTCTGGCTGGCGGGCCGCATTGCATCGCCATGTGTGGCGCAGCATGTGCTAGCCTACAAAAAGGTCAGGGCGGCGTTAATGATTTGTGGAAATTTCAAGCGGGCAGATTAATAGGCTATGCCAGTCTTGGCGCATTGGCAGCTGGCTCCGTAAAAAGCTTAGCTTGGTTTTCCAACCAAACTTTCGCCTTACATCCCGTATGGACCTTTTTCCATGTATTGGTATTAAGCTGGGGCTTAATACTGTTAATTTATGCGCGACAACCAATATGGGCGGATAACTTTGGCCGTCAAATTTGGGGACGTGTGCGTCAATTGTCTCAAATGCCAGGTGGAGTTATTACAGCTGGGATGCTATGGGCATTGATGCCTTGTGGTCTTCTATATTCGGCACTGCTAGTGGCTTCTCTGAGTGCTAATGCGCTAAGCGGCGCATTCAGTATGGCGACATTTTCTATAGGCACTAGTATCTCATTAATGTTTGGGCCTTTACTATGGCTTAAACTTAAAAATGGCAATAAGTGGATAAATGAAAGTGTCAGCATGCGATTGGCTGGGTTGTTATTGGTGATAGTTGCAGCTTGGGCAATTTGGATGGATTTAGTACATCAAGTCAAAATTTGGTGTAATTAAGTTAAAAAAAAGCCTCTGCCAGGGTATGGCAGAGGCAAATAAGTGCGGAAGGATTATGTCCGCTACTAAGGAAGCGGTGTTTAGAATTTTTTGCCGATACCAATACCAACTACCCACGGATTAATATCGAGAGAATCAATTTTAGTCCATGCGTTGCCTGCTAACGGATTTTTCAATTCAACATCTGTATCTAACCATACATATTTGACGTCAGCATTAATCAACCAGCCATCTTTTAAGTTAATATCAAAGCCTGCTTGCAATGCTGGTCCCCAGCTATCACTATCAATTTTGATTTTAGAGCCAGCTAAAGCACCACTGTTCACTTTTAAGTTGCGATCTAACATGATAGTGTAGTTGATACCAGCGCCGACGTAAGGGTCAAAAGTTTGGTCGGGATTAAAGTGCCATTGGGCTGTTAAGGTAGGCGGTAAAAGGTTTACACTGCCTAATCCTTGATTTCCAACGGTTGCTAACGCATCGCCTTGAATGCTTACGTTATGACGTGTTCCTACAGCCAAAATCAATTCAGCAGCAATGTTTTTGGTAAAATAGTAAGAAATATCTAACTCAGGAATCACCTTGTCGCTCACCGCCAACTCAGCCCCTGGAGACATAACTGGCGCTACGTTTTTGTTGACAGTTTTACCCAGTTTACTATCTTCATTCGGCGCAACATTGGCCGCACGAATACGTACAACCCAATCACCAGCTTCAGCTTGGGCTACGGTTGGTGCAAACACGGCTACTGCAAGTGCTACTGCTAACATCGTTTTCTTCATTACTTACTCCTTTAAAATTTAACCACAATTCCTCTATGGCTAAACTGTACTAGTCTGAATACTGGAGCAATTTGATTTGTATCAAATGAATTACAGTTTTTATTAGAATAGCCATGCAAGATACTTTCTCTGTGGTATTTTTGTTGAATCGAATGGATAGTCTATTGATTTACATTCTCAAAGCAGTTGTGCCAAATTAATATTTGGCCATAACAGCATTGCTGTACACTTAATGGAAGAATAAACTTCACTTGATAGGCTGATTTTGCATAATACGTTACACATCGCTACATTCAACATTCACAAGGGCTTTACGCACTTTAATGCCCACTTTGCTTTGCACCGCCAGCGCGACTTGCTTAGAAAATTACATGCGGATATTATTTTTTTGCAGGAAGTGCAAGATGTACATATTAAAAATGGTAAACACCTAGAAGCATCTTCGACTTCTGGGCAAGTAGAGTATTTGGCAGATACACTTTGGTCAGATTACGCGTATGGCAAAAACTCGGTGTATCCCGCCGGTCATCACGGCAATGCTTTACTTTCAAAGTTTCCCATCATAAATACCAATAACCAAGATATTTCTGCTCACACAACAGAACAACGCGGCATGTTGCATTGTGAAATTAATATACCAGACTGGGATGCGCCATTACATGCGGTTTGTGTGCACCTTGGTTTATTTGCGCACTGGCGTCGTCAACAATTGGTTGAAGTGGCAGATTATGTTGATAAGTACGTTCCACACAATGCGCCACTGATTATTGCGGGTGATTTTAATGATTGGAGTACGCGTGCAGGCCGCGTCTTTGCAGATCGCTTACAAGTGCGCGAGGTGTTTGAGCATCACACTGGCAAGCTGGCGCGTAGCTTTCCTGCCTGGTTGCCGATGTTAAGAATGGATCGTATTTATGCGCGTGGCTTTGATGTGAAGCATGTGGAAGTGCACTCGGGCGCACGTTTCCTTAAAGTCTCAGATCATGCAGCACTCACTGCAACGCTAATAAAAATATGACGCAATTTATTGAGGGCAATCAAATTAAGCTGCTGCGCAATGGCGCAGAATACTTTCCCGAACTAGAGGCTGCGATTGATAATGCTCAATATGAAGTGTATTTACAAACTTATATTTACGCTGCGGATGTAACAGGAATCCGTATAGGTGGCGCGCTAATGCGGGCGGCACAGCGCGGTGTTATTGTGAACGTATTGCTTGATGGATTTGGATGTAAAGAATTATCTAAAGCGTATATTAAAGAACTAGAGCAGGCAGGCGTTCAGGTAATGTTTTACCGACCTAAAGTCTCGCCATGGACTTTTAAAACAAGGCGTTTGCGGCGTTTGCATCGTAAGGTTATCGTGGTAGATGGCATGATTGGTTTTGTAGGTGGCATCAACATTATCGATGATAATGATGTGCCAAATCAAATTGCTCCGCGCGTTGATTTCGCGGTGCGGATAGAAGGCGCGATTTTGGTCGCCATCGTCGAAAGCGTGCATAAGTTATGGCGGCGCATGGCATGGGCAAAAATACAGCAAGTGGAGATCGGTGCTACTAAAATAGGCTTGCAGGCACCGCTAGATGTCAACAAACTGGGTTTAAAAGCGGCATTTGTGACGCGTGATAATGTATTACATAGAAGCGATATTGAAAAAGCCTACTTGGCAGCAATAGGGCAGGCGAAATCAGAAATCATCATTGCTAATGCTTACTTTGTGCCTGGCAAAAGGTTTAGGCAGGCATTATTGGCAGCTGCGGCGCGTGGGGTAGCAGTTAAATTGCTGTTGCAAGGACGTAAAGAATATTTTTTGATGTTTGCGACACACGCTTTTTATAGTGAGTTTTTAAATGGCGGTATTGAGATATTTGAATACCATAAAAGTTTTATGCACAGCAAGGTCGCTGTAGTGGATAATCATTGGGCGACAGTTGGTTCATCCAATATTGATCCATTTAGCTTGTTGTTAGCACATGAGGCCAATGTAGTCGTGCAAGACGCCGCATTTGCAAGCGAATTAGGAGCTGAAATCAATGCTTCTATTCAGGGCGCGCATCACATCACTTCGCATGATTGGGAGCATGGCAGCAAACTCAAACATTTTACTTCATGGGTTGCCTACGCGTTTGTCAGAGTATTTTTAGGGATTATTGGATATTCAAATGAGTAAACTAGAAACCAAACAGACAGAAACAACAACCGAGCAAAGTTGGGGTTCGCGCGATCATGTGCAAACCTTGGTGCTGATGCTAGCCACGGTGTTGGGGGTTTACTTGTGTTACCGCATGGCTGTGCCATTTCTATCTGTGCTTGCTTGGGCGCTGACGCTAGCAGTTTTGTTTACGCCTTTGCAACACTGGCTTGAATCCAAGTTAAAGTATTCCAGTTTAGCAGCTATTATTTCTATTATCTTGATTGGTGCAATCGTAGTTGTGCCTACGGTGCTCGTGGGAGAGCAATTGATGTTGCAAGCACTAAAAGGCACGCAATTAATTGAGGCCAAAGTTGCTTCTGGCGAATGGCGACGCACAATAGAAGCACAGCCGCAACTCACACAAATATTAGACAAAGCTGAGCATTATATTGATCTGCCAGGCACACTTAAAACTTTTGCAGCATGGCTGGGAGAAACTGCTGGCGCCATTGTTAAAGGTTCACTATTTCAAATTATAGGGTTATGTTTGGTTTTGTATGTACTTTTCTTTTTTCTGCGCGATCGACGTTTGGTGTTGAAGTCGATCATGTTTTTATCACCACTCTCACAGGCAGAAATGGGCAGGCTGTTTAAGCGGGTAGGTGATACCATTCATGCGACTGTTTATGGCACATTTGCCATTGCAGCAGTGCAAGGTTTTTTAGGCGGCCTCATGTTTTGGTGGTTAGGTCTGCCGGCGCCCTTGTTATGGGGGTTAGTGATGGGTTTATTAGCCATTGTACCCATGTTAGGCGCTTTTGTGGTTTGGGGCCCAGCGGCGCTATTTTTGGCTTTAGAAGGCGATTGGGGCAGCGCATTGACACTCGCGCTATGGGGCATGCTAATTATCGGCACTATTGATAACCTGCTTAGACCAATCTTTGTTGGTAATCGTCTCAAGCTTCACACCATGCTGACTTTTTTATCGGTAGTCGGTGGGTTACTATTATTTGGACCAGCTGGGCTTATTTTAGGGCCAGTGGTGCTTACAATCACTATTAGTTTGTTGGAAATTTGGTTTAATCGAAATTCGGATGAACTCGCGGCGCGCTAGGCTTGGTTATGAATATTGAATCTACAGACTCTCATCAGCTAGTACAAAGTATGCTTCAACGCACTTTACCACCGCGTAAAATTGATGCGCATAAAGGGTCGTTTGGCAGCGTGGCAATTATTGGCGGCGATACTGGCATGGTAGGTGCGGTTTTATTGGCTGCGCGAGCGGCTTTGCATTGCGGGGCAGGGCGTGTTTACGCGGCAATGTTGTGTAAAAATGCGCCGAGTGTGGATATATTACAGCCAGAAATCATGCTGCGCTCTTTGGCGGATATTACGCAATTGCCACAATTAAATTGTGTGGTCATCGGCACAGGGCTTGGTCAAACCAATGCTGCAATTGAGTTGTTAGAATTTTGGTTATCGCAAAATGTGCCTTTGCTTTTAGACGCAGACGCGCTTAACTTAATCGCCAGCCATCTGCATTTAGCATCGCTTGTGATTAGTCGTTCGGCTGAAACGGTAATCACTCCACACGCAGGTGAAGCCGCCAGGTTATTGGATGCCAGCACTGAACACATTCAACAAAACCGTACCGAAAGCGCAGTTAAATTAGCCAATTCACTAAACGTTACCTGCGTGCTAAAAGGCGCAGGTACGGTTTGCGCCCATCACGATGGCAGCTGGTTCATCAACACTTCGGGCAATGTAGGGCTTGCCAGCGGCGGCACGGGTGATGTGTTAAGTGGCATCATCGGTAGCTTAATGGCGCAAGGTTTAAGCGGGCTAGAAGCTACAAAACTAGGCGTTTATGTGCACGGCGCAGCGGCAGATGCGCTTGTTAAAAATGGTACAGGTACAATCGGCCTAACCGCTTCAGAAGTCGCGCTAGAAGCACGTAATGTGCTGAACGCGCTAAACGCAGTAACTAGTCATTAACAATAATCCAAACGTAGATTATAGATATGGTCTGCAACCCTCATGGACGCTGGCTCCCAGGGCAGTGTTTTTGTCTATTTTTTACAATATATTGCAAAAAAATTAATCCAAATTCACTGTCTCAAGATAATCTGGCACTATCGTTTTCCAGCGCAGTTCTTCCTCAATATGCAGCCGCATTGCATCTGCCGCAACTGGTTCGCCATGTGTAATAAAAGTGGTTTTAGGCGCGCTTTCAAAACCGCCCAGCCAAGCTAAAATTTCAGAATAGTCTGCATGCGCAGACAAATTAGATACAAATTCAACATCGGCATGTACGGGCACATATTGACCATGAATCTTAATACTTTCAGCGCCATCCAGCATGGCTGAGCCGCGCGTGCCAGCGGCTTGGAAGCCTACAAATAGAACGGTGTTTTTGGGGTTTGGTGCAAACGCTTTTAAGTGATGCACCACGCGTCCGCCA
The DNA here is from genome assembly GCA_040079935.1 of Methylotenera sp. GTDB lineage: Bacteria > Pseudomonadota > Gammaproteobacteria > Burkholderiales > Methylophilaceae > Methylotenera_A. The sequence continues at coordinate 16,751 of JBEBJI010000017.1, read as the reverse complement.
GAAGCCATGCCGCTTGCAGACAGGATAATCATCGGGCCTGCAGTTTCGTTGAGTTGCTTCGATTCTTCAATGCCATTCACCATGTGCGCCGTATGGCAAAGCGCATGGCTTTGTTCGAGCGTTAGGCGATGCTCGTTGCGATAATGATTGAATATGGCGGTGGCATCCACCGCCATAGGACTATTGAGGTAAACGGGCGTGTTGTTGGCAATAGCGCCAGACGTTTTTAATAGATGAATGTAATACAGCAGCTCTTGCGCGCGACCCACCGCAAAAACTGGGATAAGTACAACGCCTTTTCGATTAACCGTTTTGTTGATGATTTCGGCTAATTTGATTTTCGGATCAGTTTGGTCGTGCAAGCGATTACCATAAGTAGATTCCAGCACTAAATAATCCGTCTGTTTGATGCGCGCAGGTGCCTTCATCAAAATATCGTTGGGGCGGCCAATATCTCCCGAGAATAGAATAGACGTTTTTTCATTTTGAATACGCACAAAAGCAGAGCCGAGAATATGTCCGCTAGGCGAAAGTTTGGCGCTTAAGCCATCGCCCAAATCTACATCTTGTTCATAATCAACAGGTGTTAATAACGCGAGTGCATTTTGTGCATCTTCTTGCGTATATAGCGGTAGCGCAGGGTTGTGCTTAGAGAATCCACCCTTATTAGCGTATTTTGCTTCCTCTTCTTGCAAGTGTGCGGAATCCAGCAACAAAACTTCGCATAAATCACGCGTGGCTTCAGTGCAATACACCTTGCCAGCAAAGCCATTTTTAACAAATAAAGGCAGGTAGCCGCTGTGGTCAATATGCGCATGCGTTAGCACCACTGCGTGTACATCTTTTGGGTTGATCGGTAGTGGCGCCCAGTTTCTTAGCCGTAACTGCTTAAGGCCTTGAAATAATCCGCAGTCAATTAGAATCTTTTTTGAGCCACCTGTTTTTGTTTCGCTAGTGAGCAGATATTTAGAGCCAGTCACCGTGCCCGTTGCGCCAAGAAATGTGAGCTTCATTTTCATTTATCCTTTTTTGGCTTCATTATTGAGCGATACGCGATATTCTTCAAGCTTGGCTTCATAATTCTCAGCTGCGCCAAAATCTAAAAACCGTGCATAGCGCGCATGTGTGCCTAGCACTTTTTGTGCATGTTTAATGGGGCAGAAATACTGCTCAGTACGGCCCACAATCTCGCTAATATAGGCAATCATGCCCGTGCCGTAAGCGCAATATGTGCAGTGAAATTTCTCAATAAAATTAAGGTAATGCAGATGCTGCCTATCAAAAATGATGTAATCGGCACGACGTACTTTTTTAATGCCATAAATGGGAAAGCAAGTCATTTGATAAAACGTAATAAATAAATCGGTGACTAGTAATGGAATAATCATCGAGTAAATAATCGGGCCAGTAATCAGATTTTGTGGCCTATCTGTGACTAACCAGCGAAAAAAATTCCTTTTGAGTTTGCGGTGCGTTTGTTTGATGGATTTTTCAAACTCAACTCGTTTACCTTTGATTTGAAAAAAAATATTAGATTGTTGTTCGCTCAGCGCAGTTTGCAATTCATCTTCTAGCGTCGACATTTGGTTTAACAGTAACTGAATGCGTTCGTTCATTAAAGCCCCAATATTTTTTAAGTAGTTAAGATTAGCACATGCTAGATTTAATATTAAAGTTACTTTTGAAAATGTATCTACCTAGTAAAGTGTTTTAAGTCTTAGTACAAAATTTTGGTTGAGTGCTATTTTCATGGTTAGAATGTGATATTTAACGCCTAATTGATTAAGCTCATGAGTTTAGATAACCAAACACCAAATCATACGCCCATGATGCGCCAGTATTTAGCACTCAAAGCGCAGCATCCCGATATGTTGCTCTTTTACCGCATGGGTGATTTTTATGAGCTGTTTTTTGAGGATGCTGAAAAAGCATCCAAATTACTTGGCATCACACTTACTCGGCGCGGCGCCAGCAATGGCGAGCCAATTAAAATGGCTGGCGTACCTTATCACGCGGCGGAGCAGTATTTAGCAAAGCTTACAAAACTGGGCGAAGCGGTGGCGATTTGTGAGCAAATTGGTGACCCTGCCACTAGCAAAGGCCCAGTCGAACGCGCCGTCACGCGCATTCTTACGCCTGGTACATTGACAGATTCTGCTTTGCTAGACGAAGCGCGTGACAACCAATTGCTGAGCGTGTTTGCGGCCGATGGCGTTTTAGGTTTAGCGCGCATTAATTTGGCTTCTGGCACGTTTATTTTGAGTGAAATCGCGCTTGGGCATTTAGCGCAAGAGTTAGAACGAATTTCACCTGCCGAGATTATCTGCGCAGATGATTTTAAACACAGCGCGCTGGAAAATTTTGCCTGCGCCAAAAAGCGTTTAAGCGCTTGGCAATTTGACGCTGATAGCGCGCAAAAAACTTTGACGGCGCAATTTAATACGATTGATTTGGCTGGTTTTGGCGCGCAAAGTCTAAGCACAGCGCTGTGTGCAGCGGGTGCGCTGTTGGATTATGTGAAGCACACGCAACGCGCTGCGCTGCCGCATATTAGCGAGCTTTCTGTTGAAAATTCTTCACAATATATTCAGCTGGATGCTGCCACGAGGCGCAATTTGGAGATTGATGTAACGTTGCGAGGCGAAGCCGCGCCGACTTTATATTCTCAGCTCAATACCACGCAAACCGCCATGGGCGCGCGGCTGCTGCGATTTTGGTTGCATCATCCGCTGCGTGACCAAAGTTTAATTTCGAAACGCCATGAGGCGGTTGCAGAAATTTTAAGCACTGGCCTGCAAGCCAATATCCATGAGGCCTGCAGGTCGATTGCTGATATTGAACGTATTACCACAAGAATTGCGTTAAAAACTGCGCGCCCGCGCGATTTATCTGGCTTGGCGCAAAGCTTAGCGCAGTTGCCCTTGTTGCAAATTGCTTTGAAAAATGCTCAAACCAGTTTGTTGCAAACACTGACGGAACATCTCAATCCGCCAAGCGTGGCGCTGAATATATTACAAGCCATCAAGCCAGAACCCTCGTCAGTGCTTCGCGAGGGCGGCGTGATTGCTGATGGCTTCGATGCAGAGTTAGACGAATTGCGCGCTTTGCAAACTAATCACGGCGATTTTTTATTGCAATTTGAAGCGGCAGAAAAAGCACGCACTGGCTTGCAAAATCTCAAAGTGGAATACAACAGCGTGCATGGTTTTTACATCGAAATCAGTCGCGCGCAGGCCGAAAACGCGCCTGCAGAATATCGTCGCCGCCAAACTTTAAAAAATGCCGAACGTTTTATTACACCAGAATTGAAAGCATTTGAAGATAAAGTGTTGAGCGCAAACGAGCGCGCGTTGGCGCGAGAAAAAATGCTTTATGCGCAAATTTTATTCGATTTAGAGCCTTTTATAACTGCCCTGCAGACCAATAGCGGTGCGGTTGCCAGCCTAGATGTTTTATGCTGTTTTGCCGAACGTGCACAAGCGCTTAATTATATGCAGCCGCAATTTGTGAGTGAGCTTGGCATTACCATTGAAGGTGGGCGCCACGCCGTGGTGGAAAGTATTACGCAGCCTTTCGTGGCCAACGATGTTGCGTTAAACCCATATCGCCAATTGTTGTTGATTACTGGCCCGAACATGGGCGGAAAATCCACCTTTATGCGGCAAACAGCGCTCATCGTTTTATTGGCGCACTGTGGCAGTTTTGTGCCAGCAAATGTGGTAAAAATTGGCGAGATAGACCGCATTTTTACGCGTATTGGTGCCTCGGATGACCTGGCGGGTGGGCGTTCAACATTCATGGTAGAAATGACCGAAACGGCGAATATTCTGCATAACGCAACGGAAAAAAGTTTAGTGCTTTTGGACGAAATTGGCAGAGGAACTTCAACGTTTGATGGCTTAAGTTTGGCTTGGGCGGTGGCGAAACAATTGCTCGAAAAAAATAAATCTTATACGCTATTTGCCACGCATTATTTTGAGCTGACGCGTATTGTAGATGACTTTAAACACGCCGCCAATGTGCATTTGGATGCGGTTGAGCACGACGGTAAAAATGGCAAAGGAATTGTATTTCTGCATAAGGTAGAAGAGGGCGCGGCGCACATGAGTTATGGTATACAGGTGGCGCAATTAGCAGGAATCCCTAAAAGCGTGGTGGCTGCCGCGAAGCGCAAACTCACACAATTAGAGAATAACCAATTAAGTAAAAATGCCAATCAGCCTGATATGTTTGTGGCGAATATTGAACCTGTAGAAGCGCCGCAGCACCCAATTGTGGCGGAGCTCGAGGCGATTCAACCAGATGATTTAACGCCTAAACAGGCGCTAGAATTGTTGTATAAGTTGAAAGAAAAAGTCTAGCAAGACTATCATTTAACAGCCAGCTGATTTCATTACATTTTCAAGCTCGGTTTGCTGCTCTTTTAAATCCTTCATAAAAGTCGCATCGCCGCCTTTGCGTTTTTGGCTGGCGATATTAGCTAACCCAGCTTTAAGCGCGCTGCACATGCCTTGCGAATCTTCTTGCGCCACTTCTTTTGGTTCTGCTGGTTTTTGTGGTGCTGGCTCAACTGGCGGAGTCGAAGGTTTTGCTACTGGTGCGGGCGGTGGAGGTTCTGGTGCTGGAGGCTCAACCTGAATTGGTGCTGGCTGCTCAGGTTGAGGGCTAGGCTCTGGTTGAACTGGTGGCGCTGGCACAGGCTGGGTTGGCTCCAGCACAGGTTTAGGATCGGCTGTAGACCTGACTTGAGGCTGTGCTGGCTTGGCAGGCGCAGTTTTGTTGGTGGCGATGGATGTGGCAGTACTTTGCGGGCTAGTTTTATTTTTCACATTAGCATTGGCAGGCGCAGCGCCAACACCAAGTAAACGCTTAGCTTGCGCCATCCATTTGCTGGTAAGGCTTTGTTTTTGTTGCTGTTGAACACATTCGCGCTCAATTGTATTTTGTATTTGAAACGCGCTGCCAGTGCGTTTATAAACATCCGTTACCAGTGCTGCAGTGTAACTATCGGCCGCATTGGCTTTTAGTGTTTCCTCACTGAGACCAGTATCACGCATATTTGCGATACTTTTGGCAGATTCGCCGCGCAGTTTGCAATCTGTATTGGCTGACGCAGGAATCTGCACTTTTTGGGTAGTTTTGCTGACGCCAGGGGTGACGTTTTTACGCTCAAGCTTTTCATTGATGGGTTTGCTGGCGGCGTTTTTGCATGGCGTATCTTGGTAAGTGGTGCCGCAACGGTACACGTCATTGGCAAGCGCGGTTTGGCCGCTTGCTAAAATTACACATACAATCAAACTTGCAAAAACTTTTAACATTTACACCTCTTTAAAGGTAAAGTTAAACTGCTTTAGTGATGATGCCCGCCTGCGCCATGCACATGCTGGTGCGAAACTTCTTCTTGGTTGGCGGCGCGCACTGCGGTTACGGTGGCGGTAAATACTACGCGCTCGCCCGCCCATGGGTGGTTACCATCCACCACCACTTTGCCATCGGCAATTTCGGTCACAGTGTATAAAATCACTTCGCCAGACGTTTCATCTTCACCTTCAAACTGCATGCCCACTTTAAGCTCAGCAGCTGGGAAAGCGCTTGCAGGCTCAATTTGTACCAATTCTTCATCCATTTCGCCAAACGCATCGGCAGGCAGCAAATCCACTATCACCACATCGCCCACTTTTTTTCCGTGCATCGCTTCTTCCACTTTCGGGAAGATATTATCGTAACCACCGTGTAAATATGAAACAGGTTCCGTACTGGATTCCAGCACCTCGCCGTCGCTATTTTTAAGTTCGTAAGTCATTGATACAACGGTGTTCATTGCGATTTGCATGGGTACAGTCCTAAGCTGGTTTTATATGAAAGTGGAGAATGTTAGTTTAATCTATTTTTTCAAATTGGTTAAATGTTGCACAAATTTATTATATAGCCTTTAAGTATTTGATTCTTTTTTAATAAAGCTAATTATCGGCCGCGACCGCCGCTTCTATGTGTGCTGTTCGGGTTTGTGTTGGGTTTGCCAAAAGCATTTTGATTGCTGTTTCTATTGTTGGGGTTGCGATTATTTGGGTTGCGAGGTGCAGGTTTAGGCGCAAATAAAGGCTGCTGCGGCATCGCTTGATGGCGCGCGGCTTCTGACATAGGTTGACCAGAAGGATTGTGCGTAGTGTTTTGTGGCGGCCTAGCTTGTGAGTTATTTTGACTGCGATTTTGGTTCGCATTTCTGCCAGCATTTTGACCTTGTGGCTTGCGTTGTTGCTGGCCTTGGCCATGCCCGCGTGGCGGTCTGCCATGTGGTTGCGTCGAGCGCGGCGCTTCAGGTTCTGGCTTGTCAGAAGGTGTAAAACCTTCTACCTGCACTTTTGGGATTTCTTTTTTAATCAGCTTTTCAATGTCTTTCAAAAACTTCAATTCTTCGCGGTCAACTAATGAAACTGCCGCGCCGCTACTGCCTGCACGGCCTGTGCGGCCAATGCGATGCACGTAATCTTCAGGCACATTTGGCAGTTCAAAATTCACCACCTGTGGCAATTGGTCAATATCCAAGCCGCGCGCGGCGATGTCTGTCGCCACCAGCACGCGCATGCTGCCATCTTTAAATTGTGCGAGCGCTTTGGTACGCGCACCTTGGCTTTTGTTGCCGTGAATCGCGGCGGCTTCAATACCATCTTTTATTAGTTTTTCTGCCAAACGATTCGCGCCATGCTTGGTGCGGGTGAATATCAACACTTGTTGCCAATCATTGTGTTTAATCAGATAACTCATTAACTCCCGTTTGTGGCTTTGCGCGACCATATGCACGGTTTGTTCAACCAGTTCGCTGGCGGTGTTTCGGCGCGCAACTTCTACAAAGCCAGGGTTATGCAACAGGCCATCGGCAAGTGTTTTAATTTCGTCTGAAAACGTGGCAGAGAACAATAAGTTTTGGCGTTGTTTTGGCAGCATGGCGAGTAATTTTTTAATATCGCGGATAAAGCCCATATCCAGCATTCTATCGGCTTCGTCCAGCACCAAAATCTCAACGCCGCTTAGGTCAACATTCTTTTGGTTTGCATGGTCTAGCAAGCGGCCTGGGGTTGCGACTAAAATATCCAGCGGTTTTTTTAAGCGCGCAATTTGCGGGTTAGCGTTCACGCCACCAAAAATCACGGTGCTGGTAAGTGGCAAATATTTGCCATAAGTTTTAACAGATTCTTCAATCTGCGCCGCCAGCTCGCGCGTGGGCGTTAGCATTAAACAGCGCGGGCGACTTTTAATCGCATCTGCATTGCGTGCGCTTTGGCTAAGAATATGCAAAATTGGCAGCGTAAAACCAGCAGTTTTGCCAGTGCCAGTTTGCGCGCCAGCCAGCAAATCGCCACCGCTTAATACTTGCGGAATGGCCTTGCCCTGAATGGGGGTTGGTGTGGTGTAACCCGCGTCGCTAATGGCGCGCAGAATGGGTTCGGATAATCCTAACTCGTTAAAGTTAAGTGTAGTTGTTTGTTCAATTGACAATGTAAAGCTCCAGTTTGGAATATAAGGCAGACCAAATACTTATGAAGCATACCAATCGAGGCTGACAAAATTAAGGTTAGATAACCATTTGATAAAAGACCGCTACGCTGATTGGTTTGCGTAGGGAACGCGCATTATACGTTGAATTACAATTAAAGCGAGCTTTGTTTTTTGCTTAAAATAGATGCTCTGGGAGGCAATATCCATGCGGTCAGCAGGGCATCAATATTTTTGATTTGTAGGGTGGATGAGTGGTTAATCGCAGTGCATATAGCCTGTTACCGATTGCTCCCAGGCTGCTTTAGAGTCAAAAGGGGATACCAATCCATTACCAGATATCTCAGTGCCATTTACTGCATTTAATCCATGCTGAATCATATAGCTTGGAAAATATGTGGGGACACCAGTCTTAATGATACTTTCACATAGTGCAGCATGTCGCTCTTTGTTGTCGAATGTTTCACCCGCTTCTTTCTGGAATGCAGCTTTCTGTGTAGCTTGTGAGGAGTCTAAGGCCATTCTTTTAAGAAAGCCAATGGCCTGATGTGAGGTTATATCTGCGACTCGCATAGTGTCATATTTTCCATATACACCAGCCAAGCCGAAGATGAGAACTGCAGTTTTATAATCGGCTTTATTAATACAAACTGGAAGGATGCCATACAACTCCACTGGTGTCATTTTGTTAGATAGTTGCTCAGGTGCTGGACAACTAATTTCCTCTGCTTTTGAGGTTCCACTGCAGCAGAAAAATAGAGCAAGAGATAATGATGTTAATTTTAAAGTGTTCAAGGACGTTCCGTTTCTATATTAATGGCCTAAATTTGAGCAGGCAATTTAAATCATTGCTTTGAAATATTAACACAATTAATGCGAATGACTCTTCCGCCAAACCCAAGGCGGGTTTGGTTGTTGGTCATTCCAAAGCCCGAGTTTATTTTTGCGCGCTTCGTCTTCTCGCAAGGCCAGCATGTAATCCATGGAGTATTTGCGGTTAAACCATGCGTGGCCGTGTTTCACCATAAACTCGCTGGCATCCAAGCTGTTGCAATGTAATTTACCCAAGCGGCGTTGGTATCTATCTGTGCCAGAAATGTACACTTTTACCTCAGCGTTTTTGCAAAATTGCATCAGCGCGCGGCGCGATTTTAAGCCGTAAGTTTGGTTGCGTTCTGGTGCGTCGATGTCGGTGAGGCGCAGTTTGTATTCGTAGCTGGCATCTTTGATTTTGACCGTATCACCATCGTAAAAATAGGCGATTTCTAGTGCAAAAACAGGCAGGCTGCAAGCCAATACCAGAGCGGCTCCCAGGGCAGTTATTTTGCATTTTAAATAGTTAATCTTAATAATGCTTTTGATAATATTTAGGCTCTAGCACCGTTGGTATGGGTTCCAGCTCGGTATTTGGGTGATCTTTGCTGTAATGCAAACCGCGACTTTCTTTACGTGAAATGGCGCTTTCCACAATTAATTCAGCCACTTGCAGCAAGTTACGCAGCTCGATTAAATCGTTGCTGATTTTAAAATGTTGATAAAACTCTTGCACTTCATCGCGCAGCATGTGGATGCGATGTAGCGCGCGGCTGAGGCGTTTATCGGTGCGCACAATGCCGACGTAGTTCCACATAAAGCGGCGTAATTCATCCCACGTGTGGGTAATCAGCACTTCTTCGTCGGCATCGGTGACGCGGCTTTCATCCCAAATAGGCAGGCTGGGAAGCGCATGGTTATTGGCTTGCAGGATGTCTGTTGCAGCAGCACGAGCAAATACCAAGCATTCTAATAACGAATTACTAGCTAAGCGATTCGCGCCGTGCAAGCCAGTGCAAGCGGTTTCGCCGATGGCGTATAAATTGGCGATGTCAGTTTTGCCTTGCGCATCCACCATCACGCCGCCGCAACTATAATGCGCGGCAGGCACCACGGGGATTGGCTGTTTGCTGATATCGATGCCGAGTTCGAGACAGCGCGCATAAATGTTGGGGAAGTGTTCTTTGATAAATGCTAACGGCTTGTGCGTAATATCTAAATACACGCAATCGAGGCCGCGTTTTTTCATCTCAAAGTCGATGGCGCGCGCGACGACATCGCGTGGTGCCAGCTCTTCACGACTGTCATGTTCTGGCATAAAGCGCGTGCCATCTGGCAAGCGAAGCAAGCCACCTTCGCCACGAACGGCTTCAGAAATTAAAAATGATTTTGCATGCGGGTGAAACAAACAAGTTGGGTGAAATTGTATAAATTCCATATTCGCAACTCTGCAACCCGCGCGCCAAGCCATTGCTGTGCCATCGCCTGTGCTCACGTCTGGATTGGTCGTATAAAGATACACTTTTCCTGCGCCGCCAGTCGCCAGCACGGTTTGTTGCGCGGCAATGGTGATGACTTTGCCAGATTTATTATTCAGCACGTAAGCGCCTAGACAACTGTTTTCATCTGTAGATTTATTTACTTTTTTGGTAGTAATTAAATCAACTGCAATGTGATTTTCTAAAATCGTGATGTTTTTATGTTCGCGGATTTTCTGCGCCAAGGTTTTTTGCACCGCGCGACCAGTAGCATCGGCCACATGCACAATACGCCGTTGGCTGTGGCCGCCTTCGCGCGTTAAATGGTAGCCGCTGTTATCGGCCTCGCGCGTAAACTCTACGCCTTGATCAATCAGCCATTCCACTGCTTCGCGTGCTTTGGTGGCAACTAAGCGCGTCACAGCCGCATCGCACAAACCCGCGCCAGCTACCAAAGTATCTTGAATGTGCTCCTCGACTGAATCTTCACTATTCAAAACAGCTGCAATGCCGCCTTGCGCCCAGCTACTGGCGCTATCAGAAACTTCGCGCTTGCTGACGATGCAAACGCGTTTGGAATCAGCTACTTGCAAGGCCATGGTAAGCCCAGCAAGGCCGCTACCGATGATTAAAACATCAAATTGGGTTGTCATAAGAATATCGTGTCATAAATGCTTCATGTGGAATGAACTAATAAGAGTTTAGCTGTGTCTTTATCCTTAAGCTAGCGATAAAACTAGGTGGTATTAAACCAAAATGCTGGAGGATGAAATGCTAACAACGAGTAAAATTGAGGAATTAACACGCCCAAGCTTCGTGGAACCTGCCTTGCAGGCGTATAATGCGCCTAATAACAAGACGGAAATTGGGAGCAAACCCTCGATGGCTGATAAGCCAGTTAATAGTGGTAGTGCGGGCAATCGTGAGCTAGACCAAGCGCTGGTAGAGCGCGCTCAGCAAGGCGACAAAAAAGCATTTGGCATGTTGGTGGAGAAATATCACCGCAAGCTTGGGCGCCTGCTTGGGCGCATGATACGCGATCAGGCCGAGGTGGAAGACGTGGTGCAAGAAAGCTTTATTAAAGCCTATCGCGCGCTAAATAATTTTCGCGGCGATAGTGCGTTTTACACTTGGCTTTACAGAATTGGCATTAATACCGCGAAAAATTACTTGGTTTCGATGGGCAGGCGTCCGCAAGTGATGCAAGAAGTGGAAATTGAAGACGTAGAGAATTTTGATGATGGTGGCGAAATGCGCACCATGGATACGCCAGAAACCGCGATGATGACTAAGCAGATTGCAGAAACAGTGAACGAGACTGTAGCAAGCTTGCCCGAGGAATTACGCACAGCGATTACGCTACGCGAGATTGAAGGTTTGAGTTACGAAGAAATCGCAACGCTGATGCAGTGCCCGATTGGCACGGTACGTTCGCGTATTTTTAGAGCGCGCGAGACGATTTCGGAAAAGTTACGACCTTTGGTGGATGCCAAAGAAGGAAAACGTTGGTAAGCTACTGTTTAATATGATATTTAGTAATTTAATTAAGCTTTTAGAGGCAACAAAATGAAAGATCAATTATCTGCATTAATCGATGGCGAGTTTGATATTGAAAGCGCGGAACATCTGATTACGTCGGTCAAATCGGGCGGCGAGCTTAAAACCTGTTGGGCGCATTATCACTTAATTGGCGACAGCATGCGTGGCGATATTGCCATGCGTCACGATTTTAGTCAGCGCGTGATGAACGCATTAGAAAATGAACCAACTGTGTTAGCACCTAATGCAATATCTGAAATACCTAGCTTGCAGACCAATACCGGTGCGGCTTCCAGAGCATCTTCAATTGCGAATTACAAATCATCAAAATTTTGGTCAGTGGCAGCATCAGCCGCGGCAGTGATGTTTGTGGGTGTGATGGTATTGCAGCAGCAAGTGAATGCACCAGAACAATTAGCGCCAGTAGAAATCGCACAAAGCGTGCCGACAGAATATTTACAAGCGCACCAAGCTGCCGCACCTAACGGCGCCGCCTATTACATTCAAACCGCGAGTTATTCGGAGTCAACTAAGTAATGTTGCGGCTAGCTAGTGTTGTTTTACTGAGCGCATTAAGCCTGAGCAGTTTTGCGGCGGAGGATGCTTGGTTATTGTTGCAGAAAACCGCTTATGCCGCGCGCGAGCTCAATTATCAAGGCGTTTTTGTCTATCAAAATGGCAAACAAACGCGCTCGGTGCAAATCACCCACATGAACCAAAATGGTCAAGAAATGGCGCGCAATGTGGTGCTAGATACTAAGGTACAAGCTGGACAGCCGCGCGAAGTTTATAGTCAAGGCAACAATGTGGTGATTGTTCGACCAAAAAATCAAAAAGTAGTGATGGAAAAACGTCGCGGGCAAAACCTTTTCCCCGCCATGTTGCCCACCGATTTGCGTGCGATTGAGGCCAGTTATAGCGCGCAGCTTGGTGCGCTGGAAATGGTGGCAGGGCGCGAAGCGCAAATTATCGAGCTTGTGCCTAATGATGCTTTTCGTTATAGCTACAAAATTTGGGCTGATGTCGAATTTGGTTTGTTGCTAAAAATGACTTTGCTCGACAGCAAAAAACAAACGCTGGAGCAAATTCAATTTAATCAAATTAGCATGCTCAATTCGCAAGATGCCAATTGGTTTCAGCCAAAAATTGATGTCACAAAAAGTTACGAAATGGAAGACGCGACTGCGACCAACCAAACGGATAGCAGCTGGATTGTGGCTGAGTTGCCAGCGGGTTATGTAAAAGTTGAACACAGAGCGATTGTCGTGCCAGGTAAAACTGCGCCAGTTGATCAAATGATATTTTCGGATGGTATTGCCTCAGTTTCTCTGTTTATCGAGCCTGTCACCAAAGGCATGCGTCCTAAAATGGGTCACATGTTGATTGGCTCCACTAATATTTGCGCCAATGTGATTGATGGTTATCAAATCACCGTGGTTGGCGAAGTGCCCGAGGCTACAGTGATGCAAATTGCCAAAGCAGTCAGCTTTAAAAAACAAACTGCTTCTAAATAATTTAATTAAAACAATATGATAGAAGAACGCGCCGTCATTTTGTCTTTGGAAAGTCAATCTGAAGATTCAACCGCCACGCTAGAAATAGAACGCAAAACCGCTTGCGGCTTGTGCGGCCAAACGCGCGGTTGCGGCAACTCCATTTGGGGCAAATTGTTCGCCCATCAATCCACTGCATTTAAAGCGCAAAATCGTATCAACGCAAAAGTGGGTGACAGCGTTATAGTGGGTATTAACGAAAAAGCCCTAGTAAAAAGCGCGTTGTTGCTTTATATATTGCCACTTGCAACTTTGCTTATTGGCGCCATATTGGCAACACGGTTGTTCGCAGATACTAATGGCAACGCCATGCTGGGTGCATTGGTTGGCTTAGTGATTGGGTTTGTTTGGGTTAAAGGTCATACCATGTCGAACAGCTATTTTAAGTTGAATCAACCAGAGATTTTAAGGTTGGCGACAAGTAACGAAAATGAAATAATGTTTAGTTAAATTAATGTTTTTAATTTAAAGGAAAATTTTTAGATGTTAAAAAGTTGGATTTTTGCGGTTACTTTTTTAGTTGCAAGTTTTACTCAAAACGCTGCTGCAAATACATTACCAGACTTCACCGAGCTGGCCGAAAAACACGGTGCAGAAGTGGTGAATATCAGCGTCACGCAAGTCATGCAAGCCAATGGCGGCACGCCTTTCAGTTTTCCTGGCATGGAGCAAGACGAGCAAATGCAGGAGTTTTTTAAGCGCTTTGGTATTCCAATGCCAGGCCAGCCTGGGCAAGGTGGTCAGCCAGGTCAAGAATATAAATCACAGTCGTTGGGTTCAGGTTTTATTATTAGTAGCGATGGCTACATTTTAACCAACGCGCACGTGGTGAACGAGGCCGATGAAGTGCTGGTAAAGCTAAATGATAAACGCGAATTTAAAGCCAAAATTATCGGCGCTGATAAACGCACCGACGTGGCTTTAATTAAAATTGAAGCGACTAATTTACCCAAAGCGACGATTGGCGACCCCGCGTTATTAAAAGTGGGCGAATGGGTGGCGGCAATTGGTTCGCCATTTGGCTTAGAAAATACGATGACAGCAGGTATCGTCAGCGCCAAAGGTCGCGCGCTACCGCAAGAAAATTTTGTGCCATTTATTCAAACCGATGTGGCGATTAACCCAGGCAACTCTGGCGGCCCGCTGTATAACTTGCGTGGCGAAGTGGTAGGCGTTAATTCGCAAATTTATAGTCGTAGCGGTGGCTCAATGGGCTTGTCGTTTAGTATTCCAATTGATGTCGCGATTGATATTTCGAATCAACTAAAAGCTTCTGGAAAAATCACGCGTGGCTGGTTGGGCGTGGCGATTCAAGAGCTTACCAAAGAATTGGCAGAATCATTCGGCATGAAAAATACCAACGGTGCATTGATTGCTGGTGTAGAAAAAGGCGGCCCCGCCGAAAAAGGTGGCTTGCTGGCAGGTGACGTAATTACCAAGTTTGATGGCAAATTAGTTACGACATCGGGCGATTTGCCGCGTGCTGTCGGCGCTGCCAAACCTGGTAAAACTGTGCCTGTAGAAATTTTACGCAAAGGCACAGCTAAAACTTTGAATATCAGCGTGGGTGAAATGCCAACCGACTCTAGCGAAGTGGCACCTTCAAACAAGCCTGCACCTAAAGCGGAGGCCAATAAAATAGGCCTCACGCTGAAAGAGCTAACGCCTGCGCAGAAGAAAAAACTCAACGGTAAAAATGGGTTGTTGGTGGCAGAAAGCGCTGGCGCGGCTGCACAAGCAGGCATCCGCCGCGGTGATGTGATTTTGGGGTTAAATAACTCAGAATCGCAAAGCGTTGAGCTGTTTAACAAGCAAATTAACGCGGTTGCTGCTGGTAAAACGGTGGCAGTGTTGGTGTTGCGCGGTGAAAGCACGCTTTATGTGCCAATTAAAGTGACTAAATAATTAGATACCAAATAACTAGATGATAGGCAAGCATTTGTTGTAAAATGCTGGCAACCTAAGAAAGGCGCGTTAAGCGCCTTTCTTGTTTGTAAATTTGCTTGAATATACACATGAAAAACATCCGTAACTTCTCCATTATCGCGCACATTGACCACGGTAAATCGACACTGGCTGACCGCATTATTCATTTATGCGGCGGGTTAGAAGAGCGCGAAATGGAAGCTCAAGTGCTTGATTCTATGGATATTGAGCGCGAGCGCGGTATTACCATTAAAGCGCAAACCGCCGCACTAGAATACAAAGCCAATGACGGCCAAACTTACAACTTAAACTTAATCGACACACCTGGCCATGTAGATTTTAGCTACGAGGTTTCGCGTTCTTTATCTGCTTGTGAAGGTGCGCTACTGGTGGTGGATGCGAGCCAAGGTGTTGAGGCGCAAAGTGTAGCCAATTGCTACACGGCGCTGGATTTGGGCGTGGAAGTGACGGCGGTGTTGAATAAGATTGACTTGCCTTCGGCCGACCCAGAGCGCGTGAAGCAGGAAATTGAAGATGTGATTGGCATTGATGCTTCAGACGCAGTAATGTGTTCCGCCAAAACGGGTTTAGGCGTGCGTGATGTTTTAGAAGCAGTTGTGGCAAAAGTACCTGCCCCGCGAGGCAATGTGGATGCGCCTCTTAAGGCATTGGTAGTGGATGCTTGGTTTGATAACTATGTTGGTGTTGTAATGTTGGTGCGCGTGATTGACGGCGTACTCAAGCCAAAAGAAAAAATTAGACTCATGGCAACAGGAGCGCAACATTTGTGCGAGCAAGTGGGCGTATTTACGCCAAAATCGCTGCAAAAAACCTCACTTTCTGCTGGTGAAGTTGGCTTTGTGATTGCTGGCATTAAATCGCTTGACGATGCCAAAGTGGGCGACACGGTGACGCATACCGACAAGCCTGCAGCCGAGCCGTTGGCGGGCTTTAAAGAGGTGAAGCCGCAAGTGTTTGCTGGCTTGTATCCAGTAGAATCGAACCAGTTTGAAGCGCTACGTACCGCGCTGGAAAAATTGAGTCTGAACGATTCTAGTTTGCTATTCGAGCCAGAAAATTCAACGGCCTTAGGGTTTGGTTTTAGATGCGGCTTTTTAGGCTTGTTGCACATGGAAATCGTGCAAGAACGCCTAGAGCGCGAATATGATATGGATTTGATTACCACCGCGCCAACTGTGGTTTACGAGCTGTTGTTGAAAGACGGCACTATACAACAAATTGAAAATCCGTCACGTTTGCCAGATATGTCGCGCATTGAAGAAATTCGCGAACCTGTAATTAATGTACATTTGCTCATGCCGCAAGATTACGTTGGCCCAGTGATGACGCTGTGTAACGGTAAACGCGGCATTCAAAAAAATATGCAATACATGGGCAGGCAGGTGATGTTGAGTTATGAAATGCCGCTCAATGAAGTGGTGCTAGATTTTTTTGATAAGTTAAAATCGGTTTCGCGTGGTTATGCTAGCATGGATTACGAGTTTTTAGAGTTTCGTGCCGCAGATTTAGTAAAGCTTGATATTATGGTGAATGGCGAACGTGTCGATGCGCTGAGTTTAATTGTGCATCGCGCCAATAGCCGTTACCGTGGCGGTCAAGTTGCAGAGAAAATGCGCGAGCTAATTCCGCGCCAGATGTTTGATGTAGCGATTCAAGCCAGTATTGGCGCAACGATTATTGCGCGCGAAACAGTAAAAGCCATGCGTAAAAACGTGATTGCAAAGTGTTACGGCGGCGATGTTTCGCGTAAACGCAAATTGCTAGATAAGCAAAAAGAAGGCAAAAAACGCATGAAACAAGTGGGTAATGTGGAAATTCCGCAAGAAGCATTTTTAGCGATTTTAAGGGTTGAGGATAAATAGATGTATTTCGCGTTGTTCATGGTGGTGATATTAGCGTTGACAGGATTGATATGGTTGTTAGACAT
>JBEBJI010000047.1:0-9938 GCA_040079935.1 Methylotenera sp. | reverse complement strand
GCTGCATCAGGTACAAAAGACGGTACGGATGATACTGAAGGCGCAACTTACAACGAGCTGAAGTTTAACTATACATTGCCGATTGCTGATTTGAATTTTATGGCTAAAGTTGGTTATCAACATACGCCAAATCTGCTAGGCTCACAAAGTGATGTGGCGATTGGTTTGAGCAGAAACTTTACGATCCCAAGTGCTGGTAAACCAATCGAGGGTTTCAGTGCAGGCGCATATTACACAGATACATTTAACGTAAAAAGCGAAGCATATTATGTTACTGCTAAAGGTAGAGACGTAAACGAAGAAAAGATTTGGTTCTTTGTTAAACGTGCTTGGTAATAGTTTAGTTTAATAAATTTAGCGTAATAAAAAAGGTGCTTCGGCACCTTTTTTATTGGGTGATTAAATCGCTAAAATTTATTTCATGGTTGGCATCACAAACTCAGAGCCTATGTTTTTAGTGGCTGAAGGCCAGCGCGATGTGGTGGTTTTGAGGCGCGTATAAAAGCGTATGCCTTCCATGCCGTAAATGTGGTGGTCGCCAAATAGTGAACGTTTCCAGCCCCCAAAACTGTGGAAGGCAATAGGCACTGGGATGGCAACGTTAACGCCGACCATGCCGACTTGTACGCGGTTGGTGAATTCGCGCGCTGCTTCGCCATCACGCGTGAAAATTGCCGTGCCGTTGCCAAACTCGTGGTCATTCACCAGTTTTAAAGCTTCTTCAAAGGTTTTGGCGCGCACAACGGATAACACTGGCCCGAAAATTTCTTCTTTATAAATACGCATGTCTTCCGTAACGTGGTCGAATAAACATGGCGCCAAAAAAAAGCCTTTTTCGTGCCCTTTTTGCGAATAACCTCGACCGTCGATGACTAGTTTTGCACCTTCGGCCACGCCTAAATCTACGTAGCATTTCACTTTTTCAAAATGCTGCGGCGTTACTAATGGACCCATATCAGCCTTCTCGTTCAAGCCTTGGTCGATGGTAATGGTTTTCACTTTTTCTTTGAGTTTTTCCACCAATTTGTCTGCCACATCGCCCACTGTAACCGCGACAGAAATCGCCATGCAGCGCTCGCCTGCTGAGCCGTAACCTGCGCCAATAAGCGCATCTGCTACTTGGTCTAAATCTGCATCTGGCATCACCACTAAGTGATTTTTGGCACCGCCTAGCGCTTGTACGCGCTTGCCGTTTTTGGTGCCAGTGCTGTAAATATGTTCCGCAATTGGTGTGGAGCCGACAAAACTAATCGCTTGAATTCGCTTATCTGACAGTAAAACGTCTACCGCTTCTTTGTCGCCATTTACAATATTGAATACGCCTGCTGGCAAACCAGCTTCAGACAGCAAATCTGCAATCATTAACGAAGCGCTTGGCGTTTTTTCTGATGGCTTCAGTACAAAAGTATTGCCAGTTGCCAGCGCCATCGGAATCATCCACAGCGGCACCATAATGGGGAAGTTAAATGGCGTAATGCCCGCAACCACACCCAGCGCTTGGTGCATGCTATAAGTATCAATACCTGTACCAACATTGTCGTTAAAATCGCCTTTCATCAAATGCGGTGCGCCGCATGCGAATTCAACTACTTCAATACCGCGCGTCACTTCGCCGCGTGCATCAGAAATCGTTTTGCCGTGTTCCAGTGAAATCGCTTTGGCTAAATCGTTGGCATGTTCGTCGAGTAATGCTTTGAATTTAAACAAAATTCTAGAGCGCCTTAAAGCTGGTGTTGCACTCCATGCTGGAAAAGCGGCTTGTGCAGCAGCGATTGCAGCTGCAGTTTCAGTCGCAGTTGCCATGGTAATTTGCGCTGAAACCGCACCAGTTGCCGGGTTATAGACATCGCCAAGTCTGGCGCTGGTGCCCGCAACGTGTTTTCCGTGAATGTAGTGCCCAATTTTATTCATACTAAATACTCCGATTGATAGTTTATTTTACTCGTATACTGTTTAAAACACGTGCCCTGCAAGCCAATATCCATGCGCCTTCCAAGTCTATTGTTTCGCGGCCCATTGTTGTTCATTTTTAAGATAATTATTTGCGTTTAAGCCCGCCTCGCCTTGGCTAGCAACATATTTAATTGCATCTGCCAGTGTGTTAAAAATGCGGTCAATTTCGTGTTTTTCGATGGTGAGCGGCGGCGAAATGGCGATGATGTCGCCTGTGTAGCGCACGTGCAAACCAAGCTCGTAGCATTTTAAATACACTGCAAACGCGCTAGCGCCAGCTTTCGCCTCAAACTCAATACCAGCGATTAAGCCAATATTGCGAATATCGCGCACCATCGGCAAACCCTTTAGGCTGTGTGCTGCTTGCTCAAAATAGTCGCTCAAGCCTGCAGCACGGTTTTCTAATTTCTCTGTCGCGAAAATATCCAGCGTGGTGATTGCAGCCGCGCAGGCGATGGGTATTGCGCTATAAGTGTAGCCGTGCGGCAACTCGATTGCGCCTTGTGGGGATTTTTCCATAAATGCATCGTAAATTTCACGCTTTACTGCTACCGCGCCCATTGGCACAACGCCGTTTGTTAAACCTTTTGCGCCAGTGAGAATGTCGGGAATCACATCAAAGTAATCTGCACCAAGTCTTGTGCCCAGCCGTCCAAAACCAGTAATGACCTCGTCGAAAATCAGCAAAATACCGTATTTATCGCAAATTTCGCGTATGCGTTTTAAATAGCCTTTTGGCGGAATAAGCACGCCAGCCGAGCCTTGCACAGGCTCTATAATGAGCGCTGCGATGGTAGATGGATCGTGCAATGTGAGAATGCGTGCTTCAAATTCGTTCGCCAGCGCAATACCACCGTCTTCGGGCACGCCTTTGGTGAAGGCATTGTTTGCGATGTCGAGTGGGTGGCGAATATGGTCAACGCCGCTTAAAGCGTTGCCAAAAGCTTTGCGATTGCCCGCAATGCCGCCTACAGAAATACCGCCAAAATTAACGCCGTGATAACCACGTTCGCGGCCTATCAATTTGTTTCTTAAAGGATTTCCACACACGCGGTGATAAGCTAGCGCGATTTTAAGCGCAGTATCGGCAGATTCTGAGCCGGAATTGGTAAAAAAAATGCGATCTAGTCCAGCAGGCATATATTCCGCCAAACGGGTAGCCGCTTCAAAGGCAAGCGGGTGGCTAGTTTGGAAGGCGGGCGCGTAATCAAGTGTGCGTAATTGCTCACCGACGGCAACTGCAATTTCTTCGCGCGCATGCCCAGCGGGTACGCACCATAAGCCTGCCGTGCCATCGAGAATTTGCCTGTCGTCTATTGAAGTATAGTAATTGCCTTTAGCGGCCTTAAATAGGCGTGGCATGGCCTTAAATTGGCGATTGGTTGTAAATGGCACCCAGTAATGCGAGAGATCGGGCAACTTTATATGTGACATGCTAAACCTTTGCGGATTAATTGTTTGTTAGTTTCAAGTGTTTAGCATCATGTGTCAATGCTGGTTTTTAAATTTATTAACTTACTGATTTTATTGCCATTAATATTTTTAATGTTATTATATATTTAACACTTTAAACAGTAAGGCGAGCATAATGGATATTGATGTAGGTTTAAGATTGAAAATAGTGCGCTTGCGGCACCAGTTATCGCAGCGTGCACTGGCAAAAAAAGCAGGCGTGGCAAACGCTAGCATTTCACTCATTGAATCTGGTAGCACTAGCCCATCTATCAGCGCGTTAAAGCGCATATTGGCTGGCATTCCTATGACATTAGCGGAATTTTTTTCAGACGAATTACCCAGTGCGTCAAGCGAAGTATTTTATCGAGCAGAATCACTCACTGAAATTAGTGGTGGCGCAGGTATTTCATACCGCCAAATTGGCTCGGCAAAAGCTGGGCATATGTTGCAAATTTTAAGTGAATGCTACGAAATTGGCGCAGATACTGGCTTGATAATGCTAGAGCATGAAGGCGAAGAAGGTGGTCTAATACTCACCGGACGTTTAGAAGTTACTGTAGGGGAGACCGCGCGGGTATTGGGTCCTGGCGATGCTTATTATTTTAATAGTCGTCAGCCACATCGTTTTCGCAATGCAGCAAACGAAGTTTGTACGCTGGTAAGCTCATGTAGCCCGCCGACGTTTTAGCACGGAATATATAGGGATTTAAGTGCTTCTCCGCTATTATTAAAGATTATATATGGCGAAACAGACGATGATTGTTACTTACATACTAAATAGTTTTCTAGTTGCAACCGCTGTGTTGATTCATTTTGAGGCGTTAAACCAGCTTTCTAAACTTATTCCAATACTCAACATCAAGCCGCGCTTGCGTGTTTTATTTGGTATTTTTGGTGCATTATTTGCGCATGTTGCTGAAATATGGGCATTTGCTTTCGGATACTACTTCATGGTTCATCAGGGTAGTTTTGGTTCATTGGAAGGACACTTTAATAAAAGCTTAATGGATTGCAGTTACTTTTCTTTTGTTAGTTACACATCCCTTGGTTTTGGAGATATTGTGGCCAAGGGCGATATTCGATTTACAGCTGGTTTGGAAGCACTTACTGGCTTAGTTTTAATTTCCTGGACGGCCTCATTTATGTTTATTGAGATGCAGAAACTTTGGAAAGATAAGTAGGACTTTAGTAGTATTCTTTAAGATTGGCAAAGTTGCAATAATTTTCAAAAAGGTATGTGATGCGACGCAAGTTGGTAGTAGCAAACCGCAAGATGAATGGAAGTTTATCGACTAACAAGGCTTTTTTAGAAGGCTTGCTTATGGGTACGCGCGACTATCAAAATGCTGATTACGTCGTATGCGTTCCACATCCTTATTTGTTTCAGGCACAGGCGATATTAAAAGGCAGCCCAATCGCTTGGGGAGGTCAAAATATGAGCCGCTACGAGTCTGGCGCATATACTGGCTCAGTTTCGCCAGGCATGCTTACTGAGTTTGGTTGCGAGTATGTGATTATTGGGCATTCGGAGCGGCGTCAGCGTGGGCATGACACGGATCTTTCTACTGGTGAACGCTTTCTAGCCGCCACTAAAGCAGGCTTGAAGCCGATTTTTTGTATGGGTGAAACCTTAGCGGAATATGAAGAAGGCATCACAGATGTTGTCACTATTAGGCAGCTCAACGCAGTCATTCACGAGATTGGTGTAAAGGGCTTAGCTGGCGGCGTGCTGGCCTACGAGCCAGTGTGGGCGATTGGTACAGGCAAGGCAGCTTCTCCTGAGCATGCGCAAAATGTGTTGAGTTTTTTGCGTGGACATATTGAAATATTGGATGAGGAAATTGCGCAAAATATCCGCATACTTTATGGCGGCAGTGTAAAGGTCGATAATGCGGTGGAACTGTTTTCTATGCCCGATATTGATGGCGGCCTAGTGGGCGGCGCATCGCTGAATACAGAAGAGTTTGTGGCAATCTGTCAGGCCGCTAGCAAGGTGTACCACCCTTAAATACCATACGACTCTGTTTCAGTCAAAAACATATGTTCTGGCATATCTTGCGGCATCACTGCGCCAACACCAAAATTATCCTCGTTAGATTGATCGTCCACATCCCCCGTCATTTCTCGCTCGACAAAATAAATTAAATTATGCAAGTTATCTTGTAAATGATGCATTAATTCCATGGCCGTATCCTTTAAGTGATTATTTGAATGTACTTATTCATTATTACGGCATGTTGAAAGAAATATTTAGGCTGAACTTTTTGTTTTAAATGTTGGTCGAAATTATAGTTTTATCGTCACTCAATTTTAAAGAAAGAGATTATTATGAAAACGAAAAACAACCTCGCATTAGCCCTTGTTTCTGCGACGCTTATTTTAAGTTTAAGTGGCTGTAGCAATATGTCTACACGCGATAAAAACACTGCTATTGGTGCGGGTGTTGGCGCGGTTGCTGGCGCGGTACTTACGGGCGGCAGTAGCTTAGGCACAGTTGGTGGGGCGGCGGTTGGCGGAATTATAGGCAACCAAATCGGCAGATAATTGGCATTCAATAATTTTATTAATTTAATTTTTGGTGGCGTAACTTAAAATGTGTTAACTTAAAGTTTACTAATTTAGGTTACGTCATCAAATTTGTTCTCTAGTAATTCTTATTCTTTTCAGAAGGTATTTAGCACTAGGTTGGTGTTAAGTTTTTGTAATTTAAGCATAATGCGCTAATATGTAATGCATTACGTTTAGGCTAAATTAAAACTTTAAATGCAACTTAAAGCCTACCTTCCACCCAATTGGCTAGCAAAGGCTTTCTTTTCTAAACTAGCGGCTATAGCGCTGTTATATCTTGCTATTGCTTATCTAGGCACTTATCTTTTAGTCTATACTGATTCGCCCCAATTTTTTGAGTTAACTGCGATAGCTTTCACTGCGATAGCTGCAATAAAATACGGTTGGGCAGGTATCTTAGGTGCTACCTTTGGATCTTTATGTTTCCGCCTGCTCGAGCTGCCTTTGGAAGTTGCATTCTATTTCGCGTTAAGTGCCGGATTCTCAGCCTTCTTATTCCGTTATTGCTTTAACTGGTTTCACCCTACAACTATTGCACTTAATCAAGTATCAACTGTTGCTAGTTTTGCATTGGTAGTAACGCCAATTGTATGTGCAGTACATACACTATTCTCGCAATTAATTCTAAAGAAATATGGTCTGATGGCGTCAGATTTAACCACATTTTCTTTATTTAAGTGGTGGCTCGATGAGTTGCTGATTGCCTATTTAACTGTTCCACTAGCACTTTCGCTATTTGCAAATAAAAAAATATATCTTTCTACACAAGAAAGAACTGAAATGATAGCGCTATTGCTAGGTATGGTAGCCGCCTCATGGTTAACAATGCATTTTGGCCAGCTGTTAGGGTTTACAGTTATTCTTATTTTAGTATTGCTAGTATTTGTATTGTGGGCAGCACTTAGATTTAGTAGCACAGTTGCACACTGGGCTATTTTTATAGCATCCATGTTGGTTATGATGACAGTTCTTTCCAGTAATAATGCTTTATATCCAGAGCCTTATCAACAAACGCTATTGATGGTT
This sequence comes from Methylotenera sp., assembly GCA_040079935.1. Classification (GTDB taxonomy): domain Bacteria; phylum Pseudomonadota; class Gammaproteobacteria; order Burkholderiales; family Methylophilaceae; genus Methylotenera_A. Next base: position 2,936 of record JBEBJI010000047.1, on the reverse strand, counting down.
AAAATTGGTCTTGCTGTCATGATATTGGGCGGCCTGTTTGTCGCCGCCGCCTTTTCCGAACGCAATCTTGTCGAAGTTGAGCTGAGTAAGCTTGCAAATCATGATCCGCTTACAGGTTTGCCGAATCGTACTTATTTTCAAGACTTTGTAAATCACAGTCTATTACATGCACAAAGGCAAAAACAACAGTTGTATCTGCTCTTTATTGATTTAGATCGATTTAAAAAAATTAATGATTCGCAAGGGCACGAGGTAGGTGATGCAGTGCTAAAAATTGTTGCCCGTAGGTTAGATAACCTTTTGCGAGGAGATGATTTTGTGGCGCGTCTTGGTGGAGATGAGTTTGCAGTGCTTTATAGTCATCCTAAAATCAATAAGGCCGCCAGCAACCTAGCAAGAAAGATTATTAAAATCATTTCAGAGCCCTTTGAGATTGGCGATAGAAGCTATAGTGTTGGCGCCAGTATTGGCATTAGTGTTTATCCTAATGACACAGAAGATGCAACTACCTTATTAAGGCAGGCCGATTTGGCCATGTACCAAGCTAAAAGCAAGCAATCAGGCTTTGAATATTTTAGTGAAGATATGAATGCCTTGGCGCATGAACAATTGCAAATGGAAAGTGGTTTAAGACAGGCACTAGAAGCAAAAGAGCTGTTGTTAATGTACCAGCCTAAGCTGGATTTACGTACAAATCAAGTGGTTGGATTAGAAGCCTTAGTGCGCTGGGTCACTAAAGATGGCAAGATGGTTGGGCCGGACCATTTTATTCCTATTGCAGAGGAAGCTGGTTTAATTATCCCGATAGGGCGCTATGTAATTCAAGAGGCATGTTCACAATGGGTGAGGTGGCATAAAGAGGGGCTAAATCCGCCCGCAATGGCAGTCAATATTTCACCGCGCCAATTTAGTGATCCTATGCTTATTCAAGATATTACTGAGATAATCAAATCGACTGGAATGGATCCTTCTAAATTGCATGTAGAGATTACAGAAAGTGCGACTATGGAAGACCCTGAGTTAACTATGGCAACGCTGGAAAAGATGCATGAACTTAAGTTACATTTATTTATTGATGATTTTGGCACTGGGCACTCTAATCTTGGGCAATTAAGACGCTTACCGATTGATGCTGTAAAAATTGATAAAGTCTTTATCGATGATATTTTAACCAATGAAGATGACGCTGAAATCGTGACAGCAATTATTAATTTGGCACATGCCTTAAAGTTGCGTGTGGTATGTGAGGGTATCGAGACCAAAGCGCAACTCACTTTGCTAAAGGGTCTTGGTTGCGATGAAATACAAGGATATTTGATTTCTAAGCCGCTCGTTTATGAGCAAGCGCCAAACTACTTCAATAAAGAAATAGCACTTTAGAATCCGCGCTCGCTGTTAGTTACAGCTTCACCATAACATGCCTTACTACACTGTAATCCTCAATCGCATACATGGATAAATCTTTGCCGTAACCAGATTTTTTCATGCCGCCGTGTGGCATTTCACTGGTCAGCATAAAGTGTGTGTTAATCCAGGTACAGCCATATTGCAGCTCGGCCGCCACACGCATGGCGCGCGCTACATCACTTGTCCAAACTGACGAAGCCAAGCCGTATTCTGAGTCATTTGCCCAACCCAAAACTTGTTCTTCGTCATCAAAACGCGTCACAGAAACTACTGGGCCAAATACTTCCTTGCAGACGATTTCATCTGTTTGTTTTGCACCTGCGACAATGGTAGGCGCATAGAAAAAGCCATTGCCGGAAAGCATTTTGCCGCCTGCGGTGATTTCGATGTGTTTTTGTACTTTTGCTCTATCCACAAAGCTTGCCACGCGCTCGCGCTGACGTGCAGAAATCAACGGACCCATTTCCACACCATCTTGTTTTTGAGCGCCAACTATAATGCTAGAAACCGCGCTGGATAAGCCTGCCACCAATTTCTCGTATATTTTTTTTCCTGCATAAACTCTACAAGCCGCCGTACAATCTTGCCCTGCATTGTAAAAACCGAAGGTTCGTACACCGTTTATTACGGCATCTAAATCTGCATCGTCAAATACAATTACTGGCGCTTTACCGCCCAATTCCAAGTGTGTGCGTTTGACGCTTTTAGCGGCAACATCCATAATTTTTTGGCCAGTTGAAATGTCACCTGTAATCGAGATCATTTTAATTTCTGGTTGCGAAATCATCGGTGCACCGACTTGCTCGCCACGACCATTTAAAATATTCACCACGCCTACGGGGAAAATATCAGCAATTAATTCGCCTAGTTTGATGGTCGTAAGCGGCGTCATTTCACTCGGCTTTAACACCACCGTATTGCCTGCAGCCAGCGCAGGGCCTAACTTCCAAGCTGCCATCATTAATGGGTAATTCCATGGCGCAATGCTTGCGATGACGCCCAATGGATCACGTCTTATCATGCTGGTATGCTCTGGCAAATATTCACCTGCAAGGCTGCCGGTCATGTTGCGCACCGCGCCTGCAAAAAAGCGAAACACATCCGCCACCGCTGGCAATTCATCGTTGAGTGCCGCCAAATAAGGCTTGCCGCAGTTGGTCGATTCCAGCTCGGCAAACTCAGTTGCATTCGCATCAATCGCATCAGCAAGCTTCAGCAATAGCGTCGCGCGCTGCGCAGGCGTGGTTTTTTTCCAAGTTTTAAAGGCGCTAGCCGCCGCGCTTGCAGCGGCTTCAATTTGTGCTAGTGATGCCTCATTTACCTGCGCAATCTCCGCGCCAGTGGCAGGGTTCAGCACGCTAATCGGCGCGCCATCGCCTGCAACAAATTGGCCGTTAATCAATAATTTTGTTTGAAATTTTTGCATTTTAGAACCTTTGTGAATAATGATAAAAATACTTTACCTTAAAAATAGTGATAAAAAACCTAAAAAAATGCTCTGGGAGGCAATATCCATGCGGTCTGCAGGG
>JBEBJI010000016.1:0-47424 GCA_040079935.1 Methylotenera sp. | reverse complement strand
GTTTTGGCTGTAAGCGCGCTCGGGTAGCCCATTTCACCTTGCATGGTCATCCACGCCAAACGCACAGCGCGGCTTGTTGCATCGCCTGCTGCCCATGATTTACGTGAGCCTGTGTTTGGCGAATGCCTGTAAGTACGCAAGCTTTGACCATCTACAAACGCGTTAGAAACCGCATTAATAATATCTTCTTTATTGCCGCCCAATAGTTTGGTGACAACTGCTGTTGAAGCAATTTTCACCAAAATCACGTGGTCTAAACCTACGCGATTGAAGCTGTTTTCAAGCGCTAATACGCCCTGAATCTCATGCGCTTTAATCATCGCAGTCAGCACGTCTTTAATGGAGAGGGCAGCTTTGCCTTCTGCTACATTTTTACGAGAAATATAATCCGCTACTGCTAGGATGCCACCCAAATTATCTGATGGATGACCCCATTCTGCCGCCAACCAAGTATCGTTAAAATCGAGCCAGCGAATCATTGCGCCGATGTTAAAAGCGGCTAAGATTGGATCAAGTTGGTATGAAGTGCCAGGAACTTTTGCGCCATTCGGCACAACAGTGCCAGCAATGACTGGGCCAAGCAATTTGGTGCACGCAGGGTAATCCAGCGCTTCAAAACCGCACCCTAGTGTATCCATCAGGCAGTTGCGGGCAGTATCAAAAGCTTCATCAGATTTTATTTCGTAATCAGCGACATAATTTGCGATATCGACAATAACTTGATCTGGCGCAGGGCGTACGTTTGATATGTGACTAGACATGAACTATAACTTTCTTAGTGGGTGATTAACGTTGGTTTAGAGGAACAAAAGATCTGTTATCAGGGCCTGTGTATTCTGCATTTGGGCGAATGATTTTGTTGTCGATACGTTGCTCAATGACATGTGCGACCCAGCCAGTAGTGCGAGAAATCACAAATATAGGCGTAAACATGCCAGTAGGGATTCCCATCATGTGATAGCTGGAAGCACTGTACCAATCTAGATTCGGGAACATTTTTTTCTGCTCCCACATAATTTTTTCAATACGCGAAGACACGTCAAAAAGCGTCATATTGCCGTTATCTTCGCTTAATTTACGAGAAACTTCCTTGATTGATTCATTTCTTGGATCTGCGATAGTGTACACAGGATGCCCAAAACCAATGATGATTTCTTTGTTCGCCATACGCGCTAAAATATCAGCTTCTGCTTCGTCGGCATTCTTATAGCGGCCGATAATTTCCATCGCAGCTTCGTTCGCGCCGCCATGTTTCGCGCCGCGTAATGCGCCAATAGCGCCAGTGATGCAGCTATACATATCAGACAAAGTGCCCGCAATCACGCGTGCGGCAAATGTGCTGGCATTAAATTCATGCTCGGCATACAACACCAACGAGGTGTTCATGGCATCGATATGTAGTTGACTTGGTTTTTTGCCATGCAGTACATGTAGAAAATGTGCCGCAATACTGTCATCATCTGTTTCTACTTCCACGCGTTTGCCATTGTGGCTAAAGTGATACCAATACAATAAAACTGAACCAAAACAACTGATTAAACGGTCACCCAAAAGTTTGGCCGCGTCAATATCGCGGTTTGCGCCCTCAGGTTCTAACGTGCCCAGCATGGCGCAACCGGTGCGCATCACATCCATCGGGTGAGCGTTTTTTGGGATTTGCTCTAACACGGTTTTAAGAGCCGCAGGCAAAGCACGCAGTGTTTTAAGCTTTGAGTGGTACGCAGATAGTTGTACTTTATTCGGCAACTCGCCATGAATCAACAAATACGCCACTTCTTCAAAAGTCGCGTATTTGGCTAACTCAATAATATCGTAACCACGATAATGTAAGTCGTTGCCTGTATGCCCGACTGTGCAGATGGCTGTAGAGCCCGCATTGACGCCGGCTAACGCTACACCTTTTTTCTTTTTTGGTTCAGTTGCTGGGCTTGCATGAGTAGTTGCTTTCATGGCTACTTTTCTCCCTTAAATAGCTGGTCAAGTTTTTGTTCGTAGGCGTGATAACCTAGGTGATCATAAAGATCCATGCGTGTTTGCATTAAATCAACTACGTTTTTTTGTGTGCCATCTTTTTTCACGCTTTCATATACTTTTAGCGCTGCTTGGTTCATGGCACGGAAGGCTGAAAGCGGATACAGCACCATACTCACGTCCGCACTCGCTAATTCATTTACCGTAAATAAAGGCGTTGAGCCAAATTCAGTAATGTTGGCCAGCACAGGCACTTTTACTGCATCAACAAATTGTTTATACATGCCAAGTTCAGTCATCGCTTCTGGGAATATTGCATCTGCACCGGCTTCAACACATGCACAGGCGCGGTCTATAGCCGATTGCAAACCTTCCACTGCCAGCGCATCAGTACGCGCCATAATTACAAAGTCAGGGTCAGCTCTGGCGTCAACTGCGGCTTTAATACGGTCTACCATTTCGGCTTGCGAAACTACGGCTTTATTCGGGCGATGCCCACAACGCTTTGCCGAAACTTGGTCTTCAATATGTAATGCCGCCGCGCCTGCTTTAATCACACTTTTCACGGAGCGCGCAATATTAAATGCGCCGCCCCAGCCAGTATCAATATCTACCAGCAATGGCGTATCGACTGCATCGGTAATGCGACGTACGTCGATGAGCACATCCTCAAGCGAAGAAATACCTAAATCTGGAAGCCCTAGTGAGCCAGCCGCAACGCCGCCGCCAGATAGATAAATAGCCTTAAAGCCGCATTGGGTGGCGAGCATGGCGTGATAAGCATTAATCGCGCCGATAATTTGTAGCGGCTTTTCAGCTTTTAGAGCAGTGCGAAAACGTGCGCCCGCGGAGATTGGTTTAGTCATATTGTTGCCTAGCTAAAAAATGCCTGAACAGCTTCGTCTGGAATTGCAGTCATGGTGAGTTTGGCCTTTTGCAAAACTTCCCAAAAGTAGCGATAAGTTGCTCGGTCGTGTAACTCTCCAGCGTATTGAATTGGCCCCCAATCAGCCTGCTGTGCAGCTAGCAGAATGTTCGCCGCATCAGCTACTTCATCATAATTTGGTTTCATGGCATCAACAATTGCTTGAATTTGTGTCGGGTAAATACTCCACATGCGCATAAAACCAAATTCGTTACGCGCACGCGAGGCATCAGAAAAAGTCGTTTCTACGCTTTTCAAATCCAGCGTTACGTTGTGAGCGGGCACTACGCCATTCGCCAATGCCGCCGCGACGACTTCAGCTTTAGCGCGCGCTAATAAACGGTGCTCAAACTGGCCTGGGCTACGCATGGCGGATGCAGGAATTGCACCGTGATGTGCGCTGACAAAATCCATCAAGCCGAAATCTAATACTTGCACCCATGGCAATTTGGCGATGTCATGCACTTGATTCAGAGCGCCGTGCGTTTCAATTAAAATATGCACTGGAATCACTCGTTCAATGCCGCTAAACGTTGCCGCTTTTTGAATATAGGCAATCATTTCTTTGGCTTGAGCAATGTCGGTACACTTTGGAATAGTTATATAACTCAATAAGTTACCTGCACCAGCCACTAAAATATCAATATCGAGTTTCCAAGCTGGGTGCGTGTAATCATGTATGCGCGCGCCAGCCATTTTATGCACGTTAGCGTCACTATTTAGCACTCGCACTATCATCTCAGCGTGTTCACGCTCTTGACCCGATGCTGCGCCATCTTCGCAATCGCAAGTGATATCAAACACCGCGCCAATAGTATCTTGCAGGGCAAGTGCTTTTGAGATGAGCTTTTCGCTACCCGCAAAATGTTCGCAAGCAGGAATGAGTGGAAACGGTTTTTCGCCACCGAACAAGGCATCATTTGGATGTACCATATTACTTATTTCCTCTGCGTGGCATTGCTACAGTGTAGTCAAGGTCTAACACCACATTTGGGTGATAGCCTTTATCTGTTTTAATTTCTGTTAAGTCACTTGGTAACGTATTTTTTATGCCTATCATGCGTAAACGCAAAGCCCCAATATCTTGATTTGGTAATTCCCAAGCATCTAAAACTTCAGTCGCGGTATAAATCGTATCGCCAGAAAAGCTAGGATTGGCGTGCGTTCCAGCATTAATAGCTAAAATCGAAAGTGCATTCTCTAAGCCTTCGAAACTTAGCGCGCGACAAAGTGAAATAACCACGCCGCCATAAACCAAACGCTGGCCAAATGGTGAGGATTTCATGGCAAAGTCATCAAAATGTAAGCGTGCATTGTTTTGATAAAGCCGCGTTGCAAGTGTATGGTCTGCAGGATTTATTGTCATACCAGATGAGTGATTGATGCGCTCGCCGATTTGATAGTCTTCCCAAAAATATTGACCACCAGTCACTTTGTTGTCAAAGTTTTTAGTAGAAAAGTAGCTTGGAATATTCAAATTTTCAGCCGCAACAAAGCTCGGTAATGTTGGAACTACCGTCATAGGCGCTACTCTGTTCAAGTCGCTTTTGTGTACCATTACCCAACGTACCCAACTTAGCACAGGCTCGCCACGTTGATTTATCGCGGTTGAACGCACATACACGACACCACTTTTTCCATTGGAGTTTTGCCTTAAGCCAATGACTTGACTAGATGTTGAAAGCGTATCTTCGACAAAAACAGGTTGTATAAATCGCACATCTGCGTAGCCTAAATTAGCAACTGCGTTGACTGAAATGTCAGGCACGGTTTTACCAAACGCGATGTGAAATGCGAGCAAGTCATCCACGGGCATAGTTTTGTAACCTAAGCTTTCCGCAAACGGCTCGCTACAGTGCAGTGGGTTGCGTGAGCCAGTAAGCGCGATAGATAACGCACAATCGCCCGCGCTTATTGTACGTGGCGTGGCATGTTGAATCACTTCATTCATAATGAAGTCCTCAAAAAAACGACCAGCATTAATTTTTGTGGAAGCTATTTTGTTTGTATTTGCCATTTATGTAAGTTCTTCTTCTAACTTTGCTATCATTTCATGTAGCATTAGCAAGCGTTGCGCAGCTTTTACGTGGTGCTGTTCGACTAATTTATCATTTACCACGACTGTGCCAAGGCCTGCTTCGTTGGCTTCTTTAAGTGCTTGAATAATGGCGCGTGCATCTGCAACTTCACTAGCCTTAGGCGTGTAAGCGTCATTGCTGTAGGCAACTTGTGCAGGGTGTACTAGCGTTTTGCCGTCAAAACCCATGTCGCGACCCAAGCGGCAAGCATACTCAAAAGAGTGCATGTTTTTAAAGTCGCTAGTGATGCCGTCTACTACGCATCGTCCATAGGCGCGGGCTGCTAATATTACCAATGAAAGCGCAGTTAAAATGGCGCTCTGTTCATGCGTGACTCTTGCATGCAATTGCGACGTTAAATCCGAAGTGGCCATCATTATGCATACTATACGGTCCGACGCGGCTGCTATTTCTTTGGCGTTAAGCACTGCAATTGGACTTTCTATCATCACCATTATCGGCATATGACTACCGCCAGCATCATCTAATAATTTGAGGGCAGTATGCACATGCTCAGCAGATTCAATATTGGGAAAAAGTATCGCGTCTGCGCCAATATTGGCAACAGCTTTAATGTCATCATGACCCCAGGTAGAATCTAAATTATTCACACGTACAATCACTTCTCGCGAGCCGTAGCCACCTTGTTTTATAGCTGCCACTACATTCTTGCGTGACTCTACTTTGGCTGCCACCAAAATTGAGTCGCCAAGATCAAGAATCACCGCATCAGTAGGCAGTGTTCGCGCACGATCTAAGTAGTGTAGGTTACAGCCTGGCACATAGAGCGCAGAGCGACGGGGACGAAAACATAATTCCATAAATGCAAACTTAAATATAGTATTGAAGCGATTATATAGAGGGCTTTATTGCACTGTCAACAAATATCTTATGTCTTATATAAGATATAAAACACTAGACTATTTTTATTTGTTATGTTTTAATTTACTTAACTAAATACAGGTGTTGCAAATTATGGAAGATAAAGCTTTTAGCTCGCCAAACTATAGACCTCTTTACGACCAAATTAAAGTATTGCTGACGCAAAGTTTAATAGGCGGTGAATGGCGTCCAGGCGAAATGATTCCAAGTGAAATCGATTTAGCAGCCCGTTATAAAGTCAGCCAAGGCACAGTGCGCAAGGCCATAGATAGTCTCGCTGGCGAGAATATTTTAATTCGCCGTCAAGGCAAAGGAACTTTCGTTGCTACGCATAATGAAGAGGGCATCAAGCTTCGTTTTTTGCGTCTAACAGCTGTAGACGGTCATAAAGAAGTGCTGCAAAATGAGTTGCTTTCTTGTACCAAGACCAAAGCTGATAATCACATCGCTAAAATTCTAGAATTAAAAGCGAGCTCGGCATTGATTGAAGTAAAGCGCCTACTTACTTTTTCTGGCAGACCATTAATTTATGATCACATTATCGTGCCAGCAGCACCTTTTAAAGGCCTTAACGGCAGCAGGGTAGAAGAAAATCAAGGTTCTATGTACAGTATGTATGAAACGGAATATGGTATCCGCATGATACGTGCCGAAGAGCGACTCACCGCAGTGGCGGCTACAGGTGAGGTTGCAGAAGCCTTGAATTTAAAGGTTGGCGCGCCACTATTGAGTATTGAACGTGTCTCCTACACTTACGGAGATAAACCAATGGAATGGCGACTTGGGCTTTGTCTTACCGATGATCATCATTACATGTCTGAACTAGAATAATTAATTGAAAGATAAATAAATGGATGATTTGAAAAAGCGCGCACTGGATTATCACCAATTTCCCATTCCCGGAAAATTGAGTGTGGAATCATCTAAACCTTGCGCGACACAGGACGATTTGTCGTTGGCTTACACGCCAGGCGTAGCGGCGCCAGTATTAGAAATTAATGCAGACCCTGCAAACGCCTACAAGTATACCAATAAAGGTAATTTGGTGGCGGTGATTACTGATGGAACTGCGGTGCTAGGTTTAGGTAATATGGGCGCGCTTGCCAGCAAGCCAGTAATGGAAGGCAAGGCTGTTTTATTTAAGCGCTTTGCCGGCATCGATGTGTTTGATATTGAAATTATCGCGAGCTCGCCTGATGAATTCATTCAAACTGTAGTGAATATCGCACCGACATTTGGCGGTATTAACTTGGAAGACATCGCCGCGCCGCATTGTTTTTATATCGAAAATGAGCTGAAGAAACGTCTCGATATCCCCGTGTTTCACGATGATCAACACGGCACGGCTGTGATTGTAGCGGGCGCATTAATAAATGCGTTAGAGATTCAAGGCAAAACGTTGCCAACCGCAAAAATCGTGTTTTTGGGCGCTGGCGCGGCGGGTTGTTCATGTGCAAAGCTCTTGAAATTGATGGGGGCAACTGATATTACCATGGTCGACAGAAGTGGCGTTTTAACGAGCGATAGACCAGATTTACATGATAATAATCGTGAGCTTGCGATTGGGCCTGGAGGTGCTAAAACATTGGCCGATGCGATGCCGGGCAGTGACGTTTTTATTGGCGTATCAGCAAAAAATGCGTTGAATGCAGATTTAATAATAGGCATGGCGAAAAACCCGATTATTTTCGCGCTGGCGAATCCAGACCCTGAAGTGTTGCCTAGCGTTGCATATGCGATTCGTGATGATATTTTGATGGCGACTGGTCGTAGTGATTTTCCCAATCAAGTCAATAATGCGCTGTGCTTCCCATATCTTTTCCGTGGCGCATTAGACGCAAAGGCCACACAAATTACCGAAAACATGAAAGTTGCTGCGGCACATGCTTTGAGCGAACTCGCGCGCGAGCCAGTGCCAGTGGATGTGCTAGCTGCTTACAACTTAAAAGAACTAAAATTTGGCAAAGAATACATTATTCCTAAACCGTTCGATAAGCGCTTATTGGAGAGAGTTTCAGGTGCGGTAGCAAAAGCGGCTAAAGAATAAGCAATCCAAAATCATGCAAAGACAGCGCCCAAAAAACCTGAATTTATTCACCATTCGCTTGCCGATTAACGCAGTGGTGTCTATTCTGCATCGTGCTTCTGGCATGGCATTGTTCTTGGTTTTACCATTGATTTTATTGGCTTTTCAATATTCAGTATATTCGCAAGAAACGTATTCTGCACTCGTGGAATTACTCAATCATTGGTTCTTTAAGCTTGTTTTAATTGGTTTGTCTTGGGCGTTTTTTCACCACTTTTTCGCGGGCATTCGGCATTTGTTGCAAGACATTCACTGGATGACATCATTACAAAAAGCGCGCTTTTCTGGTCGTGTGGTGTTGTGGCTAGTAGCGATTTCTGTGCTCATTTTCGCTTTTGTAATTTGGTAGGCTTTTCTAATTAAAATCATATGATTATTCAATTACTTACCAATAAATATCCTGGCATGCGCCTCTGGCTTTCGCAGCGCTTAACAGCTGTCTTTATGGCTGTTTATATTGTATTACTTATCATTGTTTTAGTTGCCCTGCAGCCCAATAACCATGCGGCTTGGCGAGCACTATTTGTAGCATCGTGGATGCGTATTGCAACTTTTTTGTTTTTCGTAAGCCTGTTTATGCACGCTTGGCTGGGTGTGAGCGATGTGTTTAAAGATTATATTTTTAACAAAAAATTACGTGCTTTTTTGCAAGTTATTGTGGATATATTGCTAGTGATTTATTTGGTTTGGATTTCAATTATTTTATGGAATATTTAGTTTTATGGCATTAACAACGCATAAATTTGATGCTGTGATTATCGGCGGTGGTGGCGCAGGTTTGCGCGCATCCCTGCAACTAGCGCAGTCTGGCGTTAAGGTGGCGGTCCTTTCCAAAGTGTTCCCGACGCGTTCGCACACCGTTGCTGCTCAAGGCGGAATTGCCGCAGCGCTAGGTAATGTGGCCGAAGACAAATGGTTGTGGCACATGTACGATACCATCAAAGGCTCAGACTTTTTGGGCGATCAAGATGCGATAGAGTTTATGTGTAAAAATGCTGCCAAAGCGATTATAGAGCTGGAACATTTTGGCATGCCGTTCGATCGCTTAGAATCTGGCAAAATCTACCAACGGCCATTTGGGGGCATGACGCAAAATTTTGGCGAATCTCCTATTTCACGCACTTGCGCAGTAGCCGACCGCACAGGCCATGCAATGTTACACACCCTGTATCAGCGCAACATTCAAGCGAATACACAATTTTTAATTGAATGGTTTGCCCTGGATTTAATTCGAGATGTCGATGGCGATGTGTTAGGTGTCATCGCGCTAGAAATTGAAACCGGTGAAATTCATATTATTCAAGCCAAGACCACGCTACTGGCTACTGGCGGCGCAGGGCGCATATTTAAAGCCAGCACTAATGCTTTTATTAACACGGGTGATGGCTTGGGCATGGCCGCGCGTGCTGGCTTACCGCTACAAGACATGGAGTTTTGGCAATTTCACCCAACGGGCATTCAGCATGTAGGCGTGCTCATTACCGAAGGTGTGCGAGGTGAAGGCGGCTATTTGGTGAATTCTGAGGGTGAGCGCTTTATGGAGCGCTACGCACCTACAGCTAAAGATTTAGCCAGTCGCGATGTGATTTCTCGAGCCTGTGCCACCGAGATTAAAGCTGGTCGCGGCGTAGGTAAAAATAAAGATGCGGTGTATTTAAAACTCGACCATTTGGGCGAAGAGCGTATTAACAAAAGCCTGCCTGGTATTCGGGAAATCGCCAAAACTTTCGCTAATGTAGATCCTATCAAAGACCCAATTCCTATTGTGCCAACCGCACATTATATGATGGGCGGCATTCCGACCAACTTAGATGGCCAAGTTGTTTTGGAAGGTGAAGTGCCAGTGAACGGCTTGTATGCAGTCGGCGAGTGTGCGTGCGTTTCGGTGCATGGCGCCAATCGTTTGGGCTCAAATTCGCTGCTAGATTTAGTGGTGTTTGGCAAAGCGGCGGGTGACCACATGGCGGCTGCCATTAAACAAAACAATACACACAAGCCACTACCGGCAAACGCGGCAGATGCAACATTGGCGCGCATTGCACGGCTAAACATTGCACAAGGTGAAAACGTGGCCGAAGTCGGCGATGCGATTCGCGACACCATGCAAAATCACTGCGGCGTATTTAGATTCCCTGATGAGTTGGCAGCTGGTGTGCATGCGATTGATGCTGTTGTCAAACGCCTGCAAAACATAGTCATTAAGGACAAAAGTCAGGTATTCAATACGGCCAGAGTAGAAGCACTAGAGCTGGATAATTTGATTGAAGTCGCCGTTGCGACCATGCACGCAGCCAATGCAAGAACCGAGAGTCGCGGCGCACATGCACGTGAGGATTTTTTAGAAAGAAATGATAAAGACTGGCTGACGCATTCACTTTTCTATAAAGAAAACAATCGCTTAACTTACAAACCAGTGCGTTTAAAACCGCAAACTGTAGAATCATTTGAACCGAAAGCTAGGGTTTACTAATGGCTAATCTCGTTAAATTTCAAATTTATCGCTTTAACCCTGATGTTGATAAAAAACCTTACATGCAAGATGTGGAAATCGAGCTGGCTGACGAAGATAATATGCTGCTTGACGCGCTAATCCGTATAAAAGAAAAAGATGATACTTTGACCCTGCGTAAATCATGCCGCGAAGGCGTGTGTGGTAGCGATAGTATGAACATTAATGGCAAAAACGGCTTGGCCTGCATCACCAAAATTGCCGATCTAGAGCAGCCAATCAAGCTACGACCTATGCCTGGCTTGCCCGTGATACGCGATTTAGTGGTCGATATGACGCAGTTTTTTGATGCGTACAACTCAGTAAAGCCGTACTTAGTGAATAACGACCCACTGCCAGAAACTGAGCGGCTACAAAGTCCAGAAGATCGCGCTAAGCTGGACGGTATGTATGAATGTATTTTGTGCGGTGCGTGCACGACTTCTTGCCCGAGTTTTTGGTGGAACCCAGATAAGTTCGTTGGCCCAGCAGGCTTGATGCAAGCAAATCGTTTTATCATGGATTCGCGCGATCAAGCGACCGAAGAGCGCTTGGAAAATCTGGAAGATCCCTATCGTTTATACCGTTGCCATAACATTATGAATTGCGTAGAAGTGTGTCCGAAAAAATTGAATCCAAATGCGGCGATTGCCAATATTAAAGACTTAAAAATTGAGCGTGCTCGAAAACATACAAGCAAGACTAAAACGCATATAGAAATTAAATCGGTATAACAGATAGAGAGTTTTTAAGAATGCAGTTATCAGATACACAGCAAGGCGATGCCGAGAACATGTCGGATGAAGAAGTGAGACGACTTAGCTGGCGTTGTCGCCGTGGTTTGCTTGAGCTAGATATTGTGCTGCAACGGTTTTCTGAAAAACATCTTAGAGAGCTAAATAAGCAAGAGTTATTGGCGTTTGATAGTTTGCTAGATTTGCCTGATAACGAATTTCTAGATGTGATTACATCAAAAGCAAGTTTTACAACTATAGAAGCACTAAATACACAGCAGCTAGATGAGTTTGTAATTCAAACTGTATTGACCAAGCTCAGTGATCATGAAAATAGTAACTTAGGAAACAACCCTAGTAAGCGAAAGATTTAAATGAGCGATCATGGAAAAATAAAGTGTTATACCAATAGTTCTCTGTTAGGTGGGAATTGGCCAGGAATACAGCTGTACTATCCACCAGTAAAGTATTCTCCTGCGCTCGGTATTTATGAAGATATTGCACAAGCAGCTGCACGCATGAGAAAGCACGCGCATAGCACTAATGCGCATACTTTGATATTTGATCTTGAAGATGGCTGCAGACAAAAAGAGATGAGTCGTGACTTGTTGCGTCAAGAGTTGTCTGAGTTACGCAAAGTAAATGATCATGTCACTATCGCTATACGTTGCAATTCATTCCGTACAGATGAATATGAATCAGATATGCTGTTAGTAAGAGATATGGCTGACTACATTGATGTGGTGATGCTCGCTAAGGCTGGCGAGGCTTATGGTGCGGCAGAAGTGCGTGATTTATCCAGCTTCTTAATCGAACTCAACCCTGATATTACGATACAGCCGATTATTGAACATCCTAAGTCGCTGAAAATTGCACCAGAGTTAATGCAGTACGACACAGTTAAACATGTGGTATTTGGTGTTCATGATTTTTCAAAAGCCATGGGTATTCAAATTACGCCCGAACACTGGATTGAAGAGTTGCGGTTCTATATGAACCAGCTGATGTTCGAGGCGCGTATTTCAGGTAAAGGTGTTATCGGCGGTGTGGAAACACTGATTGGCGCAAACATAATGCCAGATAAGTATCTTGAGCCACATGATGTGCGACGCTGGTTAGATTTGCATGGCGATAACGAATCACGCATTGTTTATAAACATGCCTGTCAAGAGGCGGCCATGGGGCTTACAGGCAAACAGGTGATTCATCCAGGGCATATTCACTTGTGTAAAACTGCGTATACACCTTCACCAACCGATGTCGCACAAAAAGTGGCGATTCTAAAAGCGGCGATTGAGGCAGATGCACTGCTCGGAGGTGCCATTAAATTTGAAGGTGAAATGTTAGACCCACCGATGTTCGGTAAGGCGCTACAAACCTTGCTACGAGCACATGCACTGCGCGCACTAAAAACGTCGGATATGGAATTCGCATTACATGTTTTAGAGCTCTTGCCCGCGCAAGTAGTAAGACAAAATTGGCCATATGGAGTATTGCTTTAATGTTTACAGAATTTCCAAAATGGGAATGGAATATTCCCCTGCACTTCAATATCGGCGAGGCTTGCAGCGATGCGCATTTAGGTACGCCGCAAGCTGACAACATTGCCATGATTGTTGAAGACGACGTGCTTGGCACTTCGCAAATTACATTTGCAGAGTTGGCACATAAAACTGACCAATTTGCGCAGTTGCTACGCAATTTGAAAGTAAAAGTCGGCGATCGTGTATTGATTCGTTTACCAAACAGTTTAGATTACCCCATTGCATTTTTGGGCGCCATGAAAATGGGTGCAATTGCCGTGCCTACTTCCACACTGTTAACGGCGGAAGAAGTGGTGTATCTCGCTAAAGATTCTGGCGCCAGCGTGTTGGTAACCGACAGCAAAGCATGGATTAGCATGGAGGAGCAGTTGATAGAAGGCATGCCAGACATGCCGAATCTATCGCATATTTTGCTTTCGCAAACCACGCGCACACAGCCGCACGGTTGTTTAAACGTGTTGAGTCTAGAAAACGCTTTAAGTGTTACCCTCAAGTTTGATAAAGCGCATAAAACCAAAGCCGATGACCCTGCATATTTGGTTTATACCTCGGGAACAACTGGCTACCCAAAAGGCGTGCTACATGCACACCGTGCTCTGCTTGGTCGCCAGCCTGCTTCTACCTATTGGTTTAATTATGCTAAAGGCGAAAACGCGACTGATCGCATCATGCACTCGGGCAAATTTAATTGGACATATGTGCTTGGTTCTGGTCTCATGGATCCGTTGTTTTTAGGCAAAACCGTGATTGTGCATGAAGGTAAAAATGATGCACAAGTTTGGTTAAATCTCATTAAAAAGCACCAAGCCACCATTTTTATTGGAGTGCCGACGATTTACCGCCAAATTCTACAAAAAACTACTGCAACCCAAACAGAAATTCCAAGCTTGCGCCACTACATGAGTGCGGGCGAGCATCTGTCGGATGAGGTGTTAAGCCAGTGGAAAGCACGTTTTGGTTTGGATATTTACGAAGCAGTGGGTATGAGTGAGTTTTCGTATTATTTAAGCCAAAGTCAATTTAGACCGATTCGCCCTGGTTCGGCAGGCTTTCCGCAGCCTGGCCACAACATTAAATTGCTGAATCCTGAAACCTTAGAAGAAGTCGCAACGGGTGAAGAAGGCATGATTAGCGTGCCTTTGGACGACCCAGGCATATTTTTGCGCTACTGGAATCTAGACGATGAAACCGCAAAATATAAGCATGATGGCTATTTTTTCACAGGCGATTATGCCAAATACGATGCGGATGGCTACATTTGGTTTTTAGGCCGTAAAGATGACATTATCAAAAGTTTCGGCTATCGCGTATCTCCTTACGAGATAGAGCGCGTGTATAAAGGTCATCCCGACGTCGCCGATTGCGCAGCAATTGGTGAGGAGTTAGAAAAAGATAAATTGCTGGTAGTGTGCTATGTGATATTAAAGCCTGATTCAACCACTACCCCAGATGATTTGGCTAGTTTTGGTAAACAGCATCTAGCTGCTTATAAAGCGCCAAAAACCGTTTATCTTGCACATGATTTTCCGCGCACCAAGAATGGTAAAATCTTGCGTAAAGACATTACGCCTAACATAGCAACCGCTAAAAGCTCGAGATGAGCATAATCAAACAAGAAGATTTTATTCAAAGCATCTCCGATGCTTTGCAATATATTTCGTACTATCATCCCGCTGATTATATTAGTGCGTTAGGTGAGGCGTACAAACTGGAGCAATCGCCCGCTGCGAAAGATGCGATTGCGCAGATACTCACCAATTCACGCATGTGTGCGGAAGGTAAGCGCCCGATTTGTCAGGATACTGGCATTGTTGTTGCTTTTGTAAAAGTAGGGATGAATGTTAAGTTTGAAAGCGAGCTAACTGTCGAAGAAATGGTGAACGAAGGCGTGCGTAGCGCCTATTTGCTGCCAGAGAATAAATTGCGCGCTTCAATCGTAAGTGACCCTGCTGGAAAGCGCGCCAATACTAGAGATAACACACCAGCTGTGACGCATGTAGAGCTGGTTAGCGGCGATAAAGTAGAGGTAAGCATTGCTGCAAAAGGGGGCGGTTCAGAGAACAAAGCCAAGCTTGCGATGCTGAACCCGAATGACAGTATTGTGGATTGGATTTTGGAAGTTGTGCCCCAAATGGGTGCGGGCTGGTGCCCACCGGGCATGCTGGGCATTGGCATTGGCGGCACTGCCGAAAAAGCCATGGTGATGGCGAAAGAGTCGTTGATGGCGCCGATTGATATGCACGAACTGAAAGCGCGTGGCGCAGCCAATAAAATTGAAGAGTTGCGCCTAGAAATCTATGAGAAAGTGAATAATCTCGGCATTGGCGCGCAAGGTTTAGGTGGCTTGACGACGGTGTTGGATGTGAAAATTTTGGATTACCCAACACATGCTGCTTCGCTACCAGTAGCGATTATCCCTAATTGCGCGGCGACGCGGCATGTGCATTTTGTATTGAATGGCTCAGGAGCGGCAGAATTCACGCCGCCAGACATGAATGATTACCCAGATGTGCATTGGGCGCCAAGCCCAAGCGCTAAACGTGTGAATTTGGAAACTGTGAGCAAAGCCGAAACGCAAACTTGGGTGGCGGGCGAAACGCTTTTATTGACAGGTAAACTCTATACGGGCCGCGATGCTGCACATAAGCGCATCGCCAGCATGCTGGCCAAAGGCGAGAAATTGCCAGTGGACTTTACCAATAAGTTTATTTATTACGTCGGGCCAGTCGATGCGGTGAGCGACGAAGCAGTTGGTCCTGCAGGACCAACCACTGCAACCCGCATGGATGCTTACTCCCAGGACATGTTAAATACGGGTTTATTAGGCTCAATTGGTAAAGCAGAACGCGGAGATGAGGCGCTTGCAGTGGTTAAAAAACACAAATCTGTGTATTTAATGGCAGTGGGTGGCGCGGCGTATTTGGTGAGCAAAGCCATTATAAAATCACGTGTGGTCGCGTTTGCAGATTTAGGTATGGAAGCGATTTATGAATTTGATGTAGTGGATATGCCTGTGACCGTTGCCGTGAGCGCCAATGGCGACGCGGTGCACAAAACAGGGCCTGCGGAGTGGAGACAAAAAATAATCGACATACAATACGTGGGTAAATAGCACTATTTGCTGCGTTTTCAGTCATAATTGTTGTATGAAAATTTTAAAAATAATTTCCTTAATTTTCTTTGCGCTTAGTAGCTCATCTGCAAGCGCAGAAAGCTTGTTGGGCTATCTCACTGATAGCGCTGGCAAGTATATTGGGCCTAGTGTTGAAGACAATATCGTGATTATGGACACCGACAAAAATGGCTTTGCCGATGTCACCGAAGTGCGCGCATTTCTAGCGCAAAAACATGGTAAAGATTACCAAAAAGCCGTGTTAGATAGATGGGAAGTACAATCACTAGGCGGAGGTTGCCCCATTCCGTTTGCAAAAGAGTTTTATTCCGAAAGTAGTCAATAGTTAATTTTAAAGAGTAGAAGATGTTAAAAGCTTATCAAACCCACGTGCAAGAACGTGCAGCACAACAATTACCCCCACTGTCGTTGAATGCCGAACAAGTCGCTATTTTGGTTGAGTTGTTGAAAAATCCTCCTAAAGGCGAAGAGGCTTTACTTTTGGATTTGCTGGAAAATCGTACGCCAGCGGGTGTGGATCAAGCTGCTTATGTTAAAGCGGCGTTTTTGGCTGATGTTGCTAATGGCACGGCGAAATCGCCCTTAATTTCGCCAGAAAAAGCGGTGCAATTACTTGGCACCATGCTGGGCGGATATAACGTACAGGCGCTTGTTAAGCTGCTTGAAACACCAATGGCGGCGCTAGCTGCGACTGCGTTAAGCACAACCATTTTGATGTTTGACGCCTTTCACGATGTGGATGTGTTGATGAAAAAAGGCAATACGCACGCAAAAAAACTCATGGAAAGCTGGGCGAATGCGGAATGGTTTACGGCTAAACTGAAGCTTGCCGATGAAATTGAAATGGTGGTTTTCAAAGTCGATGGCGAAACCAATACCGATGATTTGAGTCCAGCGCAAGATGCTTGGAGCCGCCCCGATATTCCCTTGCACGCCAAAGCGATGTTGGTAAATAAAATGCCAGATGGGTTAAATTTAATCGAAAAACTCAAAGCCAATGGCCTGCCGCTGGCTTATGTCGGCGATATTGTCGGCACCGGTTCGTCACGTAAATCGGCTATCAATTCCGTGCAATGGTTTATGGGCAACGACATTGCTAACATCCCCAATAAACGCACTGGCGGTGTAATTTTAGGTGGCAAAATTGCGCCGATTTTCTTTAACACAGCGGAAGATTCTGGCGCCTTGCCGATTCAATGTGACGTGTCGAAAATGAAAATGGGCGATGTGATTACCATTTTGCCGTTTGACGGAAAAGTGTTGAACGAAGCTGGTGAAACCGTTTCAATCTTCACACTTTCGCCTGTCACTATGCCAGATGAAGTGCGCGCTGGTGGCCGTATTCCGCTGATTATTGGCCGCGGTTTAACCACCAACGCACGCAAAGCTTTAGGTTTAAAAGAAACTGACATATTTATAAAGGCAACGCCAGAAGTAGCGTCAAATAAGGGCTATACGCTTGCTCAAAAAATGGTCGGTCGCGCATGCGGAGTAGAGGGTGTTCGCCCTGGCACCTATTGCGAGCCAAAAGCGACGACTGTGGGCTCGCAAGACACCACCGGTGGCATGACACGCGATGAGCTAAAAGAGTTGGCTTGTTTAGGCTTCAGTAGCGATTTGGTCATGCAAAGTTTCTGTCACACCGCAGCTTACCCAAAGCCCGTGGATATTAAGTTACAGCATACGCTGCCAGAATTTATGAGCAGTCGCGGCGGCGTAACGTTGCGCCCAGGCGACGGCATTATTCACTCGTGGTTAAACCGATTGATCTTACCTGATACCGTCGGCACAGGTGGTGATTCGCATACGCGCTTCCCCATTGGCATTTCTTTCCCAGCGGGTTCTGGTTTGGTAGCTTTTGCGGCGGCCACAGGCGCGATGCCGCTGGATATGCCAGAATCAGTATTGGTGCGCTTTACAGGAAAAATGCAGCCTGGCGTGACCTTGCGCGATTTGGTGAATGCAATCCCTTACGCGGCGATTCAAGAAGGTACATTGACGGTTGGAAAAACGGGAAAGAAAAATGTATTTAACGGCCGCATTTTAGAAATTGAAGGTTTGCCAAATTTAAAAGTAGAGCAAGCATTTGAGTTTGCCGATGCCTCTGCCGAGCGCTCTGCCAATGGTTGTACGGTACTTTTGGACAAGGCGCCAGTGATTGAGTTCTTAACCTCAAATATTGTCCTGATGCAAAACATGATAGAACATGGATACGAAGATGCGCGCACCTTGCAACGTCGTATTGAGAGCATGCAGGCGTGGTTGGCGAAACCTGAGTTATTGCAACCTGATAAAGATGCAGAATATGCGCACATTATCGAAATAAATCTCAATGAAATTAAAGAGCCGCTAGTCGCTTGTCCGAACGATCCTGACGACATTAAGCCGCTTTCTCAAGTTACAGGCGATAAAATTGACGAGGTATTTATCGGCAGTTGCATGACCAATATCGGTCATTATCGCGCTGCGGCGAAGGTGCTAGAGGGCACGGCGGGTATCCCGACGCGCTTGTGGATTGCGCCGCCAACGCGCATGGACGAGGCGCAATTGCGCGATGAAGGCGTGTATTCAGTATTTGGAATTGCTGGCGCGCGCACTGAAATGCCCGGTTGTAGTTTGTGCATGGGCAACCAAGCACGCGTGGAAGATAAAGCTACTGTGTTTTCTACATCAACCCGAAACTTTGATAACCGTATGGGTCGAGATGCCCGTGTTTACTTAGGCTCAGCCGAGTTGGCCGCCGTATGCGCTAAACTTGGTCGCATGCCGAGCCATACAGAATACATGGAAACCGTTGGCACAAAATTAAGTGACGTGGCAAATATTTACAAGTATTTGAATTTTGATCAAATGACGGAATACAGAGCTGCTCTAGAGACGCTGAGAGATGGTAAAGTGAAAAAGGTCATTCCAATTGCTGAGCTTGCTGAATAAGTGATGATTTTTTAGTGAGATGAATACGCACTTGCCAGAAATCCCTAAAGTATTCAGTGAAGAAGCCATAACGCCGCCTCCAAGTAGAGGTGCGTGGAAAATTATGTTGCCCCTAGGCGTTCTGCTTGCAGGCGTCACCATTGCGGCTTGGCATTTTGGATGGCACGCTAAAGCTGTGACAACTGGTGTTTTGATATTTGCAGGGCTTTCTCATGTCTTTGCGTGGCTGTTAAGCATCATTGCGCTAGTGCCAGTCATTGGCCCAATACTGGTTAAAGTGCTTAGTTTATCTGTCATCTGGTTACTGAATGCTGTGGGTTATTTGGTTTCGTATGTGGCCATCAAGCGAGGCTATTCTAAAGACGTACTTACCTATCGCGGAGTGACCATTGCGCTCATCACGGGCATTGTGATTGGTTATGTGATTGGTAGCTTGGTTTAATTTGCAGGTTTAAATGCTGTAATTAGTACTTGCTATTTTAGGAAGCTTCTAGCTTTAGCCGATAAGTAGATGTCTGTTGGCCAGCTACATTCACAATAATCAGCATCCTTAGAATTTAGTGCTCAGTTAGAAATATTTTATGGTGATTTAGTTCTTCGATACTAATTATAAAAGCCTATAGTTTACATAGATTTAACTTACTATTGTACAACTTATGTCTTATATAAGATATATGACATAAGAGATTAATTTGATGTTATAGTATTAGCACTAATAGTTTTGAATTACACTTCAATTTAACAAAATAGTTAAAACTAAGGAGAGCATCATGGAAAGCGTAGTGATAGTTGCAGCAAAGAGAACTGCCGTAGGTAAATTTGGCGGCGCATTTAATAATGTATCTGCAGTAGACTTAGGCGCAACAGTCATACGTAGTTTGCTTGAATCTACAGGTGTGGCGGGTGATCAAGTAGATGAAGTTATTTTAGGACAAGTATTAACAGCTGGTGTGGGGCAAAACCCTGCGCGCCAGTCTGTAATTAAGTCAGGTTTGCCCAAAGAAGTGCCTGCGATAACGATTAACATGGTCTGCGGATCCGGCCTAAAAGCAGTAATGTTAGGTGCGCAAGCGATTAAAAGCGGTGATGCTGAAATTGTGATTGCGGGTGGGCAAGAGAGTATGAGTTCTTCTCCGCATGTACTGAATGGTTCTCGCAACGGTTTGCGTATGGGTGATGGTAAGTTGATAGACAGTATGATTTACGATGGTCTTTGGGATGCATATAACGATTATCACATGGGCGTAACGGCAGAGAACGTTGCCAAGAAATATGACATCAGCCGCCTACAGCAAGATGAGTTTGCTTGCGCTTCACAAAACAAGGCCGAGGCCGCACAAAAAGCAGGCAAGTTTGTTGATGAAATCGTGCCATTCACCATCAAAAGTAAAAAAGGTGACACAGTCGTTGATGCCGATGAATATCCACGTCATGGTACAACACTGGAAATGCTTGCAGGCTTACGTCCCGCATTTGATAAAGAAGGCACAGTTACCGCTGGCAACGCCTCTGGCATTAACGATGGTGCTGCCATGGTGATGTTAATGTCTGCCAGCAAAGCTAAAGCGCTTGGTTTGAAACCGATTGCTACTATTAAGTCTTACGCATCTACTGGAATTGATCCTAGCATTATGGGCATAGGTCCAATTTCTGCCAGTAAACGTTGCTTGGAAATTGCAGGTTGGGCTGTGGCTGATTTAGATTTGCTCGAAATTAATGAAGCTTTTGCAGCGCAAGCGATTGCAGTCAATAAGGACGTTGGCTGGGATACGGCTAAAGTAAACGTGAATGGCGGCGCGATTGCTATTGGACACCCTATAGGTGCAAGTGGCGCGCGCGTGTTGGTGTCATTGCTACATGAAATGCAGCGTCGTGAAGCTAAAAAAGGTCTGACTTCTCTTTGTATTGGTGGTGGCATGGGTGTCGCGCTTGCCGTTGAAAGATAAAGCAAAAGACTAAAACGAAAAATAAGCCAATATTTGATATTTAAAGATTTAATACAAAATCATAATCTAGGAGAGAAACATGACTAAACGCATTGCATTGGTAACAGGCGGCACTGGCGGTATCGGTAGTTGTATCTGCAGACAACTTTCTGCAGATGGTTTTACTGTAGTAGCCAATTACATTTCGCTAGAAGAAGGGAAAGCTCAAGCTTGGTTAGCCGCTGAACGTGCTGCAGGCAGAGATATGCATATCGCCATGGGCGACGTATCTAATTTTGAATCATGCGTGGCAATGATGGCTAAAGTCAAGGCTGAAGTTGGTGCTGTAAGTGTGTTGGTGAATAACGCAGGCATTACCAAAGACGGCACATTTAAGAAAATGCCACTAGAAAACTGGATGGATGTTGTCAACATTAACTTGAACAGTGTGTTCAATGTTACGCGTCAGGTGGTAGATGATATGTTGGCTGCTGGCTGGGGTCGTGTGATTAATATGTCTTCTATCAATGGACAAAAAGGTCAGTTTGGCCAGACTAATTACTCGGCCGCAAAAGCAGGTATGCACGGTTTTACTAAAGCGCTAGCGCAAGAAACAGCTGCTAAGGGCATTACTGTGAATACCATTTCACCTGGCTATATCGGTACTGAAATGGTCATGGCTATTCAGCAAGAAGTGCGCGATCAAATCGTTTCTGGCATTCCTGTTGGTCGTTTAGGTAAGCCAGAAGAAATCGCAAAGTTGGTGTCCTATTTAGCTTCAGAGGATGCTGCATTCGTTACTGGTGCTAACATTGCCATCAATGGTGGCCAGCATATGTGTTAATTTTTTACTTTTATGTCACCAAACTAGTTGATTACTAAACAATAACAAAAAGCCCGCAATTGCTGGCTTTTTGTTATTGTAAACCTATTAATCTTGTTAAGATTTAGTAGGTTTGTTACTAGGCGTTTTTATTGTATTTGCTTTTTTAACGGTTGCGGGCTTGACCGCAGCTTTAGGCATTAAAGTAGCCTTCAGTGGCTCAGATTCAGCTGGTTTCGGTGTAACTTTAGCTGGTGCAGCATTAACTGTTACGCCCTTCACTGGTGCTGGCACATCACGTTGTATTAACCATTTAGCAATCGCAGGAGCTAATTCTTTTTGTGAACGCGAACCAACAAATACGCCAATATGACCACCCTGAAACTCGTACAAAGTCTTATCTTCAGAGCCAACTAAGTCATTAAAAGGCTTGGTGGCTGCAGGTGGCACTAGATGGTCAGCAGAGGCATAGATATTTAATATAGGCATAGTAATTTTGCCTAAATCTACTGTTTTTCCACCAAGCTTCAGCTTGCCTTTGACTAATTTATTACCTTGATAGCAGTCTTTAACAAACTGGCGCAGGCATTCTCCCGCTTGACCAGGACTGTCAAAAATCCATTTTTCCATTCGTAGGAAGTTCAGTAACTTTTCTTTGTCTTCCATCACATCAAGCATATCAATGTATTTTTTGATGTTTAAATTAAAAGGCATTAACATCAAAAAGCCATCATTTAAAATGTTGCCAGGTACAACGCCATAAGCATCTACTAAGGCATCAATATCCATAGTTTTCGACCAATTGAATAGCAGACCGTCGTCAGTCGAGAAATCAAACGGTGCGACGAGCGTAATTAAGTTTTGCACTTTTTCTGGATGTAGCGCTGAATAAATAGCCGAGAATGTACCGCCTTGGCAGACGCCCATTAGGCTTACTTTTTCGCTCTTAGCGCTTTTGCGTACAGCTTCTACGCAGTTATCAATATAGCCATTGATATAGTCGTCCATACTTAAATAGCGGTCAGGCTGCGTTGGGTAACCCCAATCAATCATATAGACATCTAGGCCAAGCTTGAGTAGATTGCGAATGAAGCTACGGTCTGGCTGAATATCGAGCATATAGGGACGATTAACTAGCGCATAAACCACTAATACTGGCACGCCACACGCTTTATCAGTTTCAGCTTTATAGCGATAGAGTTTTAGCTTGTCTTCTTCATAGATTAACTGCTTAGCCGCAGTGCCAACATCAATTTCTTCGATGTCAGTTAGCAATTCAACACCTTTCATCAGTTTGCTATTGAAGTCACCAAAATACTTCATGGTTAGTTTTGCATCAATATTTGAGAATGGATTAGTCATGACTTTTATTCCTTAGTTTTCGAAGCTGAAGTTTTTAATTCTTGAATTTGCGATTCCATGCTTTTCACTTGTTTGCGTAAATCGTAGACTAATTTATAAACTTCATCCATTTCAGAACGGCGCGCGATAGGGAAACCCGCAAGTTCATTTTCAATAATTTCGTTGTACAGTTTGCGCGCATTGAAGCCAGCATCAGTCATTGCATTGCGTTTTTGCGAGAAGGCTTTGGTTTGGAATAACTTATTAAAAGTTTTCTCATTAGTATCAATCCACAATGCAAAAAACTCATCAAATTTTTCGAACTTTTCGCCCGCTTCAACTTTTTCTGCCAGTGTTTTAACCACAACCTGCATGGCTTCTTGGCCTGTCATTTGCATCATCTGTTGGTATTCAATATTTTTCGCTGCAAAGTTTGACATTGCCTTAGCACATTTAGACATTAACTCCATTTTTTCACGGTCTTTACCCACTGCTGGCGTGCTAAATATTTTGCCTGTGGTATTTTCAAGCATGGTGTATGCAGCTTGCATCTGAAGGACTAGTGCTTCCGGTTGAAAATCATTTTGTGCGTATTTACCCTGCATGAAATTGCTGGCCTGCGATTTCGCTGAATTCGTCCATGCATCGCCCCAAGGCTTGCCAAACTGCTGGTAGATGTCAGCATATTGAGAGGTCTGCTTTTGCAATTGGGTCATGGCGTCGAGATCAAAGCTAAACAACTTTTCGAAAAGTTCTTTGATGTTGGCTGGATCTGCTAAGTCAGCATAACTCTTAGGGTCTATGGTCTTGTTGCGAATGGCATTTAGCATAGGTTGCCAAAGCTCGTAAAGTTTTTGCATAGCATCATTGCCATACAGTGTTTTGCTAAATGTATCTTTGGCCAAGTCTGCATCGGCACCCATAGGGAAGGCCTGAAATGCGGTTTTGGTCCAGTTTGTGAAGGGGTTGTCAGTAGCTGTGCTAGTATTTTGAAAGTACGACTGCATCTGCACTGCCTGATCACGCAAGGCGGTAAAAGCCTGCTGTTGTGTTTTCATCCAACTGTCAAAGTAATCACTAGGGTTTTCCACTTTCGTTCCTCTTCAGTTTTGCCTAAACAGCTCATTTAATGAGTTAGCTAGGGGCATAATATTTATTGATGTGTTTAGAACTTGCGTCAGTTACCATCAGGCAACCGACGCATGCTTGTATAAGCTAGACTTAGGCTGCTTTAGCTTTTGCTTTAGCAGGATTAGCAATATCAATGAAGCTTTTTAAAACTTCACGGCTGATTGCCAATTGCTTTTCATATGCACTGATGCAGTTTTCTTGCACTTTAAGTGCTTCTTCAGTAGCACTTTGTGAATTGCTAGCTATAGTGCTGAACCAAGTGTTGAATTGATTCAATGCCTCTTTGGTTTGCGGTGTTTCTGGCAAACCTGGAATAGTAGTAGTAAATGCTGCATGTGTTTTACCAATCGCTTCCAACCACTGAACGCGCAAGTCTTTTTGAGCATTCAATAAATTGTTGAAAACTTGTTTCTGTGTATTGCTTAAAACGTCAAAATATTCAAGTTGCTTTTCCATTTTAGTTCCTTTCAAAGTTAAAATTATTCGCCCTAACTTACTTACCTTTTTCAGGCGAAGACTGCTTAAGTACATCAAAAAAACTCTTAGTGACTTCGCGACTCATCTCAAGCTGTTTGTCGACGACTTCTTGCCATGCTTGCTGCGCTTTAGCGCCATTTTCAGCAATAAAACGCTGTTGTAATTCTCTAATTGTGTCGCCTAGCATTTGGTTTTCAGCCTTTAGGCTAGCGAATTGCTTCATTAGCTCGTCATACTTGGCTTGCGGCACAAAACCTAGTGTTTGGTAGAACTCAGCCATACGTTCCATCATTTTATCGACACCAGGAAAAGCTTGGCTTTCTGAAGAAATACCCCAGAATTTATTTGCCGCTTCCATGCCTTGCTGTTGCGCTATTTTTAAAAACTCATTTGCACCTTGCTTAAACATAGGATTAGAAAACATCTCTATCATCATGCGCATTTGCTGTTCAGTCATCATGGCTAGTCTTCCTTAAGAGTTTGCTTGTTTAGGTTTATCGCTAGTGCCAGCATCTTCCACTGGTTGCTCATTAGTACCGGAAGTCCAAATCTGCCAAGGGTTACTCATCATTTTAAACATGTCGGCATCTTTCATTGCGCCAAATTGTTTTAGCCATGAACCTAACATGCCGAAATAATTTTTAAGATCCCAGCCTGAGTTGAGCATGAATGGCAACGATCTATTCAAGTCACGAATGTATGAACGAACCACGTAAGCAACGTTAATATCTGGATCGCCAAAGGCTTCAAGATGGGCTTTGAGCTTATCGTATTCTTCTTCATCTAATCTTAAGGTGATAGGTTTGAGAGCCATTATTATTCCAATAAATACATTTAAAGTATGCTTATTGTACTACAAAAGTAATACTTGTCAACTACAAAATGAATATTTATATAAAAATAGTCTCAAACCTAGGTGTGGTGGCGCTTATACGACTGTTTGTTTTAGCTGATCTAATATTCCTGGGTTTTCCAGCGTAGAAATATCTGCCGTAATTTCTTCACCTTTAGCTAATGAGCGTAATAAACGGCGCATGATTTTGCCAGAGCGCGTTTTAGGCAAGTTGTCGCCAAAGCGAATGTCATCTGGTTTGGCGATAGGGCCAATCTCTTTACCTACCCAATCACGAAGCTGTGCTACTATCTTCTTAGCCTCATCACCTTCTGGGCGTTCACCCTTTAATACGACATAAGCCACGATTGCTTCACCTTTAATGTCGTGTGGTTTGCCGACTACTGCTGCTTCTGCCACTAATGGGTTGGCAACGAGTGCAGATTCAATCTCCATGGTGCCCATGCGATGGCCTGAAACATTTAATACGTCATCAATACGCCCCATAATAGTGAAGTAACCTGTGTCTTTATCGCGGATGGCCCCATCTCCTGCGAGATAAAGTTTGCCGCCTAAATCTTCAGGGAAGTAAGACTGCTTGTAGCGCTCAGGATCATTCCAAATATTACGGATCATGGATGGCCAAGGTTTTTTGATCACCAAGAAGCCGCCAGTACCCCAATCTACTTCTGTACCGCTTTCATCCACTACCGTGATTTGCATGCCCGGGAAGGGTAATGTGCAAGAGCCAGGAACAAGTGGAGTAACGCCAGGAAGCGGCGTAATAGCATGGCCACCAGTCTCTGTCTGCCAGAACGTGTCTACGATAGGGCAACGACCACCACCCACTTCATTGTAATACCACATCCAAGCTTCAGGGTTGATTGGCTCGCCTACTGAACCAAGAATACGCAAGCTTGATAAATCATGTTGACTTGGCATATCGCCACCAAGTTTGATGAGTGACCTAATGGCCGTTGGTGCGGTATAAAAAATAGTGACTTTATGTTTTTCTATGACTTTCCAAAAGCGTGAGGCATCGGGATAAGTCGGGATTCCTTCAAATACCACTTGTGTGGCACCCAAAGCCAGTGGACCATAGGCTACATAACTATGACCTGTAATCCAACCTACATCGGCGGTGCACCAGAAAACATCATTGTCTTTAATATCAAAAGTCCAGCGCATAGTGTTCATCGCGTGCAATAAATAACCACCTGAGGAATGCTGCACACCTTTAGGCTTTCCTGTGGAGCCTGATGTATAGAGTAAAAATAACGGATGCTCTGCGCTGACCCACACTGGGTCGCAGGTGTCTGGCTGATTTGCGGTGAGGTCATCCCACCAGATTTCGCGTGAGGCATCCCAAGTCACTTCGCCACCTGTACGCTTGAACACAACGACTTTTTCTACACCACTGCATAGCGGATCTTGTAGCGCCTCATCAACAGCAGTTTTAAGTGGCATTTGTTTACCGCCGCGAAATTGTCCATCACAAGTAACAATGACGCGCGCCGCTGCATCGTGAACACGCTCAACAAGACTCTTGGCTGAAAATCCGCCAAATACTACAGAGTGAATTAAACCGAGGCGCGCGCAAGCTTGCATGGCGACCACTGCCTCAACGCCCATAGGCATGTAGATGACTACGCGATCTCCTGTATTTAATCCTAATGATTTGAGTCCGTTGGCGAACTTGCATACCTGATGGTAGAGCGAGCGATAGCTGACAGCCGTTGAGCTACCGTCGTCGGCTTCAAATATAATGGCAGTTTTATCGCCATTTTTAGCTAAGTGACGGTCTAAACAGTTGTAAGAAACATTAAGCTCACCATCAGAAAACCAGCGGTAGAAGGGGGCTTTGCTATCATCGAGTGTTTGAGTAAAAGGTTTGTGCCATACCAATAATTCGCGCGCCAGTTTCGCCCAAAAGCCTTCATAATCTTTATCCGCCTCAGCACAAAGCGCATTGTAGGCCGCCATGCCTGATACAGCTGCTTGTTTTACCGTGTTCTCGCTAGGGTGAAAAACGCGAATTTCTTTTGACTCATTACTCATGCTGCCTCCTCCAAAAGTACTTGATACAATTAAAAGTGTGATATCAGCTTTTATTTAAATAAATAGTTCAACTTGTAGCTGCTTTGCACGTGAAGATTATTGATTTATCAAGAGTATAAATCATCGTCCAGAAAGTAATAATAATCCGCTTACAATAAGTCTGTCAATATATATCTTATATAAGACATAAGATATAAGATATTTTAAACTTCCATGTGTAATCTATGGTAACTTAGGGTTACAATTGAGTTAATGTAAATGCGCTCCTACGTAAGTTAATGCTTAAAAAAGAATTAGAAAATTATGAGTCAACATCATCTCAAGCCATTATTTTCACCAAACTCAGTTGCGGTGTTTGGCGCAAGTGATCGCATAGACTCAGTAGGGCAAATCGTATTTAAAAACATGTTACAAAGTGGATATCATGGTGCACTATACCCAATCAATTTAAACAACTCAGAAGTGCAGGGTTGTAAAGCATTTACTTCAATTTCTCAAATATCAGAATCCATTGATTTAGCGGTGATTGCCACGCCCTCAAGCACGGTTGCAGGCATTATTGATGAATGTGGCAAACATGGCGTAAAAGCGGCGGTGATTATTACTGCAGGTTTTGGCGAAGCGGGCGAAGCTGGTAAGGTGCTAGAGTTGGCAGTGTTAGAACGCGCACGTGAACATGGTATTCGCTTGATAGGACCTAATTGCCTAGGTGTGATGCGCCCAGATATTGGCCTGAATGCAACTTTCAACAAAGGTAGCGCAATTGCTGGCAATATTGCTTTTATTTCACAATCAGGCGCTTTGTGCACAGCAATTCTGGACTGGGCAAAATCAAATGATGTCGGTTTCTCCAGTGTGATATCCATGGGAGCTTCAGTCGATGTGGATTTTGGCGAGATACTCGATTACCTAATTTCTGATACAAAAACGCATAGCATATTGCTCTATATAGAAGGCATTCGTAACGCACGAAGTTTTATGAGCTCGATGCGTGCCGCTGCCCGTATTAAGCCTGTAATTTTGGTGAAAGTAGGGCGGCATCCTGCTGCCTTACATGCAGCTATCTCACATACGGCTTCTATTGTAGGTTCGGACGATGCTTTTGATGCTGCTGTGCGTCGTGCTGGTGTAGTTAGAGTGCAAACGGTAACTCAACTATTTTCGGCGGCCAAAGCACTTTCATGCGGATTTGACCCAACAGGCAATCGATTAGCGATTGTAACTAACGGCGGCGGCCCAGGTGTAATGGCAACGGATTATGCTCTTGATTTAGGGCTGGTAATAGCTACTTTGTCTAGTAGCACAATTAATGCGCTTAATCAGGTATTGCCACACACATGGTCGCATGGCAATCCTGTAGATATTATTGGCGATGCCCAACCCGACCGTTATGAGCATGCCGTTAAAGTCTGCTTGGAAGACCCGAATGTTGATGGTGTGCTAGCCATATTAACGCCGCAGGCCATGACCAAGCCCTTAGAAGTAGCTAAGATGGTCATTGCGCTTTCAAATCATTATAAGAAACCATTGCTTACTTCTTGGATGGGTGAAGAGCAAGTTCAAGAATCTCGAGAAGCTTTTAATCATGCTAAAAAGCCTAGTTTCCGCAATCCTGAATCTGCTGTCGACGTTTTTTCATTTCTTTCTGCCTATCATCAAAACCAAAAACTTTTGATGCAGATGCCAGGACCGCTTGCTCACCATCTAGAGCCAGATGTGGAAAGTGCACGCATGATTATTGAAGGAGCGCTGCAAGAAAAACGCAAGGTGTTAGGGGAGATGGAATCTAAGGCACTGTTATCCGCCTTTAGAATTCCTGTGGCGCAAACCATGGTGGCGCGCTCGCCAAATGAGGCATTATTGATTGCGCAACAGCTGGGTTTCCCTGTTGCTATGAAGATAAATTCACCTGATATTACGCATAAATCTGATGTTGGCGGTGTTCGCTTAAATCTGGCCAATGCGCAAGAAGTGCGTGCTGCTTATCACGAAATTATCGAAAGTGTGATGCTGCACAAACCAAAAGCGCATGTGAATGGCATCTCAATCCAGCCAATGATAATTAAACCTAATGGACGAGAGTTAATGGTTGGCGTGACTAATGACGCGGTATTCGGGCCGATTATCACATTTGGCGCGGGTGGTATTACGGTGGAGATTGTTGGTGACAGATCGGTGGCACTTCCACCATTGAATACTTTCTTGGTAAAAGATTTAATCCAACGCACACATATCGCTAAAATGCTTGGTCATTTCCGTGATATGCCGCCTGTGAATATGAGTGATCTTGAAAGAGTATTGCTGCGCGTATCTGAAATGGTCTGCGAACTGCCAATGCTAATGGAAATGGACATTAATCCTCTTATTCTGGATGATAACGGAGCATTAGCTGCTGACGCTAGAATAGTCATTGGCCTGCGTCCACCAAGCCCTGACCGCTACTCACACATGGCCATATATCCTTACCCAACGCACTTGGTAACTAGTTGGCAGTTGGCAGATGGCACAGATGTGGTGATAAGGCCGATTCGCCCAGAAGACGTATGGTTAGTGCAGGATTTTGTGAAAAATTTATCTGAAGAATCGCGTTATTTCCGTTTTATGAAAAGTGTAGAGCAATTGAGCGATACGTTGTTAGTGCGATTCACCCAAATTGATTACAGCCGTGAGATGGCGCTTATAGCAGTGAGAACTGAAAATGATAAGGAAGTCGAGCTTGGCGTAACGCGCTATGCAATCAATCCAGATGGGGAAAGCTGCGAATTTGCGCTAGTTGTCGCTGACAGTATGCACGGTACTGGACTTGGACAAAAGCTACTAACGACATTAATGGATATTGCGCGTACCAAAGGACTGAAGAAAATCGAAGGGGAAGTATTAAAGAACAATACCAATATGCTAAAACTGATGAAGCGATTGGGTTTTACTATTGCAGTGAATCCAGAAGATAGTAGCATCAAGAATGTGCATAAAGATTTGTAGGTTATTTTATGCATACCGCTTACATTACGCACCCAGAATTTCTCAAACATGACATGGGCCCAGAACATCCAGAGTGTCCTGCGCGTATTTATGCCATTCAGGATCAACTGATAGCTTCAGGCTTACTAGACTTTCTTGACCATTACGATGCGCCAAAGGTAGGCAAAGATATATTAGCCTTGGTGCATACTCAGAAATATATCGACTGGGTGTTTAGCAAACGTCCAGATTCAGGCCTGATAGACCTTGATGGCGATACTATAATGAATCCATACACTTTAGACGCAGCTTTATACGCCGCAGGTGCTGTGGTTAAAGGCGTTGACTTAGTCATGGCTGGGCAGGTTAATAATGCGTTTTGTAATATTCGTCCACCAGGCCATCATGCTAAACGTGCAGGTGCTTCAGGGTTTTGTATTTTTAATAATGTGGCTGTAGCGGCTTCTTATGCACTTGAGCATTATGGCTTAGAGCGTATAGCCATTGCAGATTTTGACGTGCATCATGGTGACGGCACTGAAGATATTTTTCACGATGACCCACGGGTGATGATCTGTTCTACTTTTCAACATCCATACTATCCATATTGTGGCGCTGAAAGCGGCAATGAACATATTATTAACGTGCCACTTGCTGCAGGCACTACGGGTGAACAATTTCGTGAAGCCATTTCAGAACATTGGCTACCAGCGCTTGAACGTTTTCAACCACAAATGATCTTTATTTCAGCGGGGTTCGATGCGCACTGGGAAGATGATATGAGTGGCATACTTTTACATGAAAAAGATTATTTTTGGGTAACAGAAGTGTTAAAAGCGGTTGCAAAGCGCCACGCCAGTGGGCGCATCGTTTCAGCGCTTGAAGGCGGATATGCTTTGCATGCGCTTGGTCGCTGTGTGATGGCGCATGTTAAAAGTTTAAGTGACCTTTGAGTGCTAGTAATTTAATATTATTTATTCTAGTTCAATACACTTAAATCTTAGTGTTTTTCGTCGGTGCGGGTCATTAATTTATCAATGTACGCAATGGCAACCGCCGAGAGCACAAACGTCATGTGAATAACGGTTTGCCAAAGTAATACTTTATCAGTTAAATTTTCGGCGTTTATGAAGGTTTTAAGCAAGTGAATCGACGAAATGCCGATAATTGCCGTCGCCAATTTTACTTTCAGCAAGTTCGCGTTTACGTGCGAAAGCCAATCGGGCTCATCTGGGTGACCACTTAAATTGAGGCGCGATACAAAGGTTTCGTAACCCCCCACAATCACCATAATCAGCAAGTTGGAAATCATCACTACGTCAATTAAACCCAATACAATCAACATGATATCGGCTTCTTTCAGGTGCGGCACTTTTTCTACCAAGTGTGTCAGCTCTACGCCAAAGTGAAAAACGTACACCGCTTGCGCGACGATTAAGCCCAAATAAAGTGGCAATTGCAGCCAGCGGCTTCCAAACAAAATATTGGTCATAATGCTGCCTTGTTTGTATTCGTTTGCGCTTGGTTTTTTCTGCATATCGTTGCCCGTTCGTAAAAGTTGTCGTATTTTAACCTAATTGATTTGATTTGTGAGTTGGAAATTTGCGGTTTCATCCAAGCTTAATAATTGCGTCAAAATTGGCATGGATGCTTCTAAAATTTTCGGTAAGGTATAAGGTGGATTTACAATAAATAAACCACTGCCAAACATACCAAAACCTTCGATCGAAGGCGCATGGATGTTCATGCTCACATGCAACCAATTTGGTGCATTTAAGTGCATTAAATCTTCAAACATCTGAGCGGGTTCTGGCCGCTGTAATAGTGGATACCAAATGATATAAGTGCCAGTTGCAAAGCGTTTTAAGCTATCTTGAATGCAATTGACCACGCGTTGATAATCTTCTTTTTGCTCATATGGTGGGTCGATTAACACTACAGCGCGTTTGGTCGGCGGCGGTAAGCACGCTTTGATGCCAGCAAAACCATCTTGTAGCTCGATTTTGGTTTGGCGACCTTTGCCAGCAAAGTTTTCTAATAAAATTTTGTTGTCACTCGAGTGTAGCTCAAATAAGCGTAATTTATCGTCTTTGCGCAAAAGCTCTTCTGCGATTTTTGGCGAACCTGGGTAATAATTTAAGCTATTGTTTTTATTAAAACTTTTGATATTCTTTACAAAATTTTCTAGCGATTCTGGTAAGTTTTTCGCAGTCATTAACCGTAAAATGCCATTTTCAAACTCCGCATTTTTCTGTGCAAATTCTCCGCTTAGCGCGTACATGCCTGCGCCCGCGTGTGTATCCACAACCCAATAAGGCTTATCTTTCTGGTTGAAATAATCCAATACGAGACTGAAAACATAATGTTTCAATACGTCGGCGTGGTTGCCAGCGTGAAAAGCGTGGCGGTAACTTAGCATGGCTGTAAATAATTGGGCATAAGTGTATTATAGCTCAGCCTCTTTGCTTAAAAAGCTAGAGGCGTTCACTTAAATGTTCGTTTAACTAAATGGAGAATAAAAATGAAAAATAAATTAACCGTTTTATTGGCCTTATGTTTGCTGGCTGTTGCGCCTTTTGCCACCGCCGAAGAAAAGATGAAGTTGGACGCCGATGGCGACGGCAAAGTGAGTTATGATGAATACAAAGCCTCAAAAGAAAAAGCTCATGAGCGCCAATTTAAAAAGATGGATAGCAATGGCGATGGCTATATTGATGCATCTGAAAAGCAAGCACAAAAAGACAAAATGCGTGCCATGCGCGAAAAACGTAAGCAAAAAGCGCAATAAATTATTTAATTTAAAAAGCACTCAACCGAGTGCTTTTTTATTGTGTTTATTGTCCGTAGCCGCTAGCATCACGCTATGGCTCACACACACGACGATCATGATGATCACGATCATTACCTCATTCCATTTTTGCTGATTTTTGTTTTTGCCATTGTCGAGGCGGTAGGCAGTTGGTACACCGGTTCGCTGGCTCTATTAAGCGATGCGGGACATATGTTTTCGGATGTGGTTGCATTAGGTCTGGCTTGGCTGGCTGGCATTATGGCTAAGAAGCCCAATGTGGCGCGGCACAAATCAGGCGTGAGCTATGCTGAGTTATCGGTTTCCATCATCAACGCGCTCACAATGTTGGCTGTGATTGTATTTGTGGTCGTTGAAGCATTAGCAAGGTTCAAGCAACCGCATCAGGTGCAGGGTTTAGGTTTAACGATTATTGCAACCTTAGGCTTAATTGTTAATATCATCGTCGCTAAACAGCTACACCATCAGGCGGTTAGTCATACTGAAACCTTGAACAATCGCGCTGCGTTTTTGCATGTGATTGGTGATTTGTTAGGCTCGCTTGCAGCGGTGGCAGCTGGTGTCGTCATTTATTTCACAGGCTGGATGCCGATTGACCCGATTTTATCTTTGGTCATTTCGCTTCTGTTATTGGCATTTACCTTAAACTTAATACGCGATATTTTCCGCACCTTAAAACAAGGTCGAAAATAGCATGTCTGCAACCCGCATGGATATTGGCTCCCAGGGCATCGTTATTGAGCAAGCTAGCTTGCAAAATAAAGTGATGTAATTATAATTAAACGCGGATAATAGCCCGCAACATCCGCTGTATATTGGCTATGCCAAGTAACCTTTGCCTTTTGTAACAAATTGATTTTAAAGGAGAAATAAAATGCCTTATGTAAATGTAAAACTCGCTGGTTCTATCAGCAAAGAACAGAAAAAAGAAATCGCTAAAGAAATCACCGAAACCCTGCAAAAACATGCGCACAAACCGCCCAGCTACACCTACATTGTGTTTGAAGAAGTGAAAATGGAAGATTGGGCGATAGGCGGGAGTTTGTTGGGATGAATGAGCCGAATTTAGATGAAAAGCTACAAATTCGCCAACATGTTTTTTCTGATAGGCAGTTTTCGTTAGAGTTAGTACAAAAGATTACTTTCTTTGTCATCTCTGTTGAGTTAATAGGTTGTGGGTATATACTTTTGCAAGCTGCTAATTTAACAGAAGTTAAGCACTTGAATTATTTGTTTTTATTATGCGGTTTATCAGCTTTGTTGGGTTTGTTATGGCGGTTTTGTTACAACAACAGTCATTTCAATTCCACTCATGGCTATCAGTTTTCCGCTTTTTTAAACAGAATTCAAAGTTGGCTTCATAACTTATATGTTGTTGCTTCGATTGTTACATTTGTTTGGTTTTTATACTTAGGATTTAATTATTTAACGTGGCTTTCAACGGCAATGTAGTGCCTAGTCACAAGTAGTCGCTCTCGCGCGACATGCGAGTTTCTTTCTTTTGCTTAGCCAAAAGAAAGAAACCAAAGAAAAGGCTACCCCGCTGCCGCTTGTTTCCTTCGGTCTTAGCGCCGCATATGGGCGTCTGCGGAACTCGCGCTTCCAGCGCTCAAACAGTCCTCGCCGCTTTCCATCTGCCGCTCACGCCGAAGGCGCGGCAAGGAGATTTAAAGTCAAAACCATACGAATGCGACGCAAAATAGATGCTCTGGAAGGCGCATGGATATTGCCTTCCAGAGCATCTATTTTAAAACTTTACAGTCACTAGATTCCGATTTGCATTGGAATGACGGTGGCGGTGTTAAAATGTGCACATGTTCGACCCAAAACCCATCTTAAAAAACCTGCCTAATTTACCTGGCGTTTATCGCATGATAAATGCCTCGGAAGAGGTGATTTATGTGGGTAAAGCCAAAGATCTAAAAAAGCGCGTTTCTAGCTATTTCAACAAAAACTTGGTTTACCCGCGCACGCGCATGATGGTGAGCAATATCGTCAAAATCGAGACCACCGTTACCCACAACGAGGCCGAGGCTTTGTTGCTGGAAAATAATCTGATTAAAAGCTTGATGCCGCGCTATAACGTGTTGTTTCGCGATGATAAATCGTACCCTTACATCACGCTGACTGGCGATAAATTTTCACGTTTAGCGTTTCATCGCGGCGCGCAGCGCAAAGGCAACCAATACTTTGGGCCTTTTCCCAATAGCGTGGCGGTGAGAGAGAGTATTCAGTTGCTGCAAAAAGTGTTTAAGCTGCGCACTTGCGAGAACACGGTGTTTTCTAACCGCTCGCGGCCTTGTTTGCAATACCAAATCGAGCGCTGCACCGCGCCTTGTGTAGATTATATTTCGCCCGAAAATTATGCTAGCGACGTGAGCCACGCCGCGATGTTTTTGCAGGGAAAAACCAACGAGGTGATGAACGCGCTGGGCGACAAAATGAACACAGCGGCGGCGAATCAGGAATACGAAATGGCGGTGGTGTTTCGCGACCGTATGCAAGCGCTGCGCCAAGTGCAGGCCAAACAATTTGTCAGCGATTTTAGCGTGAATGATGCCGATGTCATCGCGCTGGCAAGTAATAAGGGTGGGCATTGCATCAACTTGGTGATGATTCGCGGCGGGCGGCATTTGGGCGATAAAAGTTACTTTCCTAAAAATTCGCAGGATGCAGAATTAAGTGAGACGATTGAAGCTTTTTTAACGCAACATTACACAGCGTTAAATACGCCGCCGTTGATTGTATGTGGTGTGGAATTTGACACCAAAGATTTTGAGCAAGTTCTAAGTGAACAAGCCAGCCGCAAAGTGCGCATTCAGACCAATACCATCGGCGATAAAAAAGTGTGGCTGAAAATGGCGCAAACCAATGCGGAATTGGCGTTGACGCAACAACAACTAACCTCCAGCAACCAAGCGGCGCGCCTGCTGGCGTTGCGCGAAGCCTTACATTTGCCAGAAAATATCGAGCGTATGGAGTGCTTTGACATTAGCCACACCATGGGTGAAGCGACAGTAGCGAGCTGTGTGGTATTCGACAAGGGAGATTTGCAGAACGGTGAATATCGACGCTATAACATCGCTGGCATTACGCCTGGCGACGATTACGCGGCGATGCGTGATGTGCTAACAAGAAGATATAAAAAAGTAGCGGCAGGCGAGGGCGTGCGGCCAGATTTGGTATTTATTGATGGCGGCAAAGGCCAGCTTGGCGTGGCAATTGAGGTGATGCAAGAAGTAGGGCTGGAAGACATTTTGCTAATTGGCATTGCCAAAGGTGAAGACCGCAAACCAGGCTTGGAAACCATGATTTTTGGCGACACGGGCGAAATGCTCAATTTGCCAACGGATAATATCGGCTTGCATCTATTGCAACAAATTCGCGACGAAGCGCATCGATTCGCCATCACAGGCCATCGCGCCAAGCGCGCTAAGGCTCGCATTACCTCGAGCTTGGAGGATGTTGCAGGAATTGGTGCAAAACGCCGCAAAGCCCTGCTCACGCGCTTTGGTGGATTAGATGGGGTGAAAAATGCTAGTATGGATGAAATTGCCCAAGTTGAAGGCATCAGCAAAAGTTTAGCTGAAAAAATTTACGGAGAGTTTCATTAAATGAAGTTGAATATTCCTACCATGCTCACCTGGCTGCGCATTTTGCTGATTCCCATTTTTGTGGGTGCATTTTATTGGCCAGAAAATTTGCGTACGCTAGGCGCGATGCCTTCGCATGCGGTGAATGTTTTCACAAGTTTTGTATTTGCCATCGCCGCGTTTACCGATTGGTTAGATGGCTATTTGGCGCGACGGCTTAATCAAAGTTCGGCGTTCGGTGCTTTTTTAGACCCAGTTGCGGACAAGCTGATGGTAGCTGCAGCACTGATTGTGTTGGTGGAGTTCGGCCGCGTCGGTGCGATAGTTTCCTTGATTATTATTGGTCGCGAAATTGCCGTGAGTGCGCTACGCGAGTGGATGGCGGGCGATGGGCAAGGCAGCAGTGTTGCCGTTGCTATGATAGGCAAAGTTAAAACCGCGGCGCAAATGCTGGCAATTTTGTTTTTATTGTATTGGGATAATATTCAGTTAGGTAGCTGGGGCACATTTCCAACGCAAATTGTAGGTCACGTGCTGATAGTGATTGCTGCATTTTTAACATTGCTATCAATGGCTTATTACATAAAGCTTGCTTGGCCACAAATAAAAGGCAAATAAATAAGCGCTTTGCGCGCCATTTAGCCTTGACACAAAGCCAAAAATCGCTAAAATGCTCGCTTCTTTATGCGGGAATAGCTCAGCTGGTAGAGCGCAACCTTGCCAAGGTTGAGGTCGCGAGTTCGAGCCTCGTTTCCCGCTCCATTATCTTTACTTTAACCAACCAGGTTTAAAGTACACAACGGCGAATGCAATCATGCTTTCGCCGTTTTGGTTTAAAGCCTCAAATGGCGCGATAGCAAAGCGGTTATGCCGCGGCCTGCAAAGCCGTTTAGACCAGTTCGACTCTGGTTCGCGCCTCCAATCCCCCAAATACCCTGCAAAATACTGTACTTTTTGGCACAAAGCTTGCTAGAAGATTAACGTAATGTGTTGTTATACATTGTAGTTATTGCTAAATGTTGATACATTACATTAAATGACAATTTTAACAGGTTGAACTGATGAGCTTAGATAAAATAAGCCCACAAAATACGATGTCAGAAAATAAAGCGCGGGAAAATGCCGAGTTGGCACAACTGACTCAAAATCAGCCTAACATGAATGACTCACTATTGGGTTGTTTGTTGCTTGCCTGTCGCACACATCAAATTGCCACAACTAGAGATGCGCTTGCTGCTGGTTTGCCTTTGCGTGACGGCAGAATGACGCCCGCATTGTTTAAGCGGGCTGCTGAGCGCGCGAACCTAAACGTCACTACACTTAAAAAACCACTTAATCAGATTCGAGCAGAATTTTTACCTGTTACTTTGTTGTTAAATAACGATGAAGCTTGCATGCTGACTAGGGTAGATATACAAGCTAAAATGGCAAGTGTGATTTATCCAGAATTAGGTGATGCAGAAGTTGCAGTGCCTTTGGATGATTTATTGACGCAATATGCGGGTTATATCATAGTCACAAAACCCAAGTATATTTTTGACAAACGTACGCCTGCAGTTGGTAAGGTGCGATTGAAGCATTGGTTTTGGGGCACGCTAGCAGAAAATAAGCGCATCTATCGGGATGTTTTGTTGGCGGCGTTTTTAGTCAATATATTCGCGCTTGCCATGCCGATGTTTACCATGAATGTGTACGACAGAGTGGTGCCTAATCGCTCTATCGAAACGCTATGGGTGATGGCAATTGGTATTGCAATTATTGTGATTGGCGATTTGATATTACGCACCATGCGTGGTTATTTTTTAGATTGGGCCAGCACGCGCGTTGACATCAAACTCAGCGCGCGCATTATGGAACAAGTGCTAGGCACGCGCTTAGAGCAACGTTCTACCTCGGTTGGTTCGTTAGCCAACAATTTACGCTCATTTGAAAGTGTGCGCGATTTCATTACCTCTGCAACTGTTACCGCTTTGATTGATTTGCCGTTTGGCTTGATATTTATTGGAGTGATGGCTTGGATTTCTTTGCCGATGATTGTGCCAGTGATTATAGGTGGCATTATCATGTTGCTGTATGCATTTAGCGTACAAACCAAAATGCATGAACTTTCAGAAACGATGTATCGCGCAAGCGCCTTGCGCAACGCGACGCTCATCGAAAGTCTAGTGAGTTTAGAAACTGTAAAAGCATTAGGCATAGAAGGCACGATGCAACGTAAGTGGGAGCATAGTGCTAGCTATTTAACTGAAGTAGGTAGTAAGTTAAAACTTCTTTCACAATCGATTAACAATGGCTCGAACGCGCTCCAGCAAATTACCAATGTAGTATTGGTAATCTTAGGTGTCTATTTAGTGACTAATGGCGACTTGACAATGGGCGCCTTGATTGCTTCAACCATGCTGGCAGGGCGCGCATTGGCACCCATTTCGCAATTGGCGGGCCTGCTTACTCAATATCACACTGCGTCAACTTCACTAGAGTCCTTAAATGGCATTATGGAGAAGCAAGTAGAGCGCCCTGCAGATTCTAACTTTTTGTCGCGTCCAACATTTAGAGGTGACATTGAATTTAGAGAAGTGAGTTTTAGTTATCCTGGCTCAGAAGAAAAAGCATTAAATAAAGTGTCATTTAAAATTAAGGCGGGTGAACATGTAGCTTTGTTAGGCCGTATGGGCTCTGGAAAAACGACGATACATAAATTAATCTTGGGGCTTTATCAGCCGACAGAAGGCTCGATTTTGATTGATGGCGTAGATATCCGTCAAATTGACACGGCAGAGCTTCGACGTTGTGTGGGCTATGTGCAGCAAGACACGCAGTTATTTTATGGCACGATGCGAGAAAATTTAATTATAGCTTCTCCACATGCGGATGACGCAACAGTACTTGCTGCGGCACATACGGGTGGTATTGATGAGTACATTAATAACCACCCTAAAGGCTTTGATTTGCTGGTGGGCGAGCGAGGTGAAACGCTATCAGGTGGGCAAAAACAAGGAGTAGGCATTGCGCGCGCATTAATTGCTAAACCAAATATTATCCTACTAGATGAACCCACGAGTGCAATGGATCACACTGGTGAGGATGCGGTAAAAAAACGCTTGGCAGAAGCGGCGCAAGGCAAAACAGTGGTACTTATTTCACATCGTTCTGGTTTGTTTGATTTGGTTAATCGCATTATTGTGATTGATTCTGGCAGAGTAGTAGCGGATGGTGTGAAAGATCAAGTGATAGAAGCCTTGCGTAGCGGCAAGATAGCGAAGGCGCTATGAGTGGAAAAATATGAGTGAAGGTTTATTTAAAAAAATAGGCGCTTTTAATAACTTTCTTAAAAGCCAAACTTGGCTGACTAAGCCGATTTATTACATGGTAGACCATGCCGTGCCAACAGAGAGCCGTGATGATTTAGCTTGGAATGAAGAAGCGGATTTAGCAATATTGGAGCAAACGCCACTAAGGGCAAAAAAACTACTGT
This sequence comes from Methylotenera sp., assembly GCA_040079935.1. GTDB lineage: Bacteria > Pseudomonadota > Gammaproteobacteria > Burkholderiales > Methylophilaceae > Methylotenera_A. The sequence goes on along the minus strand of JBEBJI010000016.1, from coordinate 7,224 downwards.
ATGTAATAGCAACTATTATGCTTGCCGCGCTTTTATGGGCTTGGTTTGCTAAGGTGGATGAGGTAACGCGCGGTGAGGGCAGGGTGATTCCGTCACGTCAATTGCAAGTAATCCAATCTTTGGATGGCGGTATTGTGTCTGAAATTTTAGTGAAAGAGGGCGAAATTGTTAAAGTAGGTACGCCCTTAATTAAAATCGATGAAACGCGTGCGGTATCTTCTTTACGTGAAAATAAAGGCCAGTATTTGGCATTACTTGCTAAGCAGGCACGCTTAAGCGCATTGGCTGTAGGCGGTAGTTTTAATCCGCCACCAGAAGTTAAAACAGAAAGCCCAGTAGTGTATGAGCAGGAATATGCTTTGTTTAATGCGAGTAGAGAAGAGCTTGCTTCCATTGTAAATATTGGACGAGATCAATTAGCGCAACGCGAGAAAGAGCTACTTGAAGTGCAATCTAAAAAAGAATTTGCCGAAAAAACTTATGAATCTGCAAATAAAGAATTGGCCGCGAACAAACCATTATTAGCGAGTGGCGCAGTTTCTGAGATTGATATTTTAAAGCTAGAGCGTGAATCGACTAGGGCTAGAGGTGAAATTGAGCAATTTAAAGCACAGATTAGCCGTATACAATCTTCTATCAGTGAGGCTAGACGTAAAGTGACAGAGTCAGAGCAAACGTTCAGAAGCAAAGTGCGTACTGAGTTAAATGATACTAGTGCAAAACTAAACAGTTTGACTGAAACCAGCGTCGCGCTTACTGATAAAGTAAAACAGGCAACTTTAAAATCACCAGTAAATGGCAAAGTGAGCCGCCTGTTTTTTAATACGGTTGGCGGAGTGATACAGCCAGGTAAAGAAGTGCTGGAGCTTGTGCCTACCGATGATGCACTGGTGTTAGAAACCAAAGTACAGATTAAAGACATTGCTTTTTTGCGCCCCAATCAACCCGCTGTCGTAAAGCTAACTGCTTATGATTACACTGTTTACGGTACCTTAGATGCAGTGGTGGAAAGCATCTCTGCAAACTCTACGGTGGATGACAAAGGGAATGCCTATTATTTGGTGCGTGTGCGAACCTTGCAAACTGGCCTAGGAAAAGGCTTGCCGATTATTCCAGGCATGGTGGCACAAGTAGATATTTTGACTGGCAAAAAAACCATACTTTCCTATCTATTAAAACCCGTGCTTAAAGCCAAATCTTACGCATTTAGCGAGAGATAGTTTTGTGATGCAAGATATTTTCGTCTCTCCGCTATCAACGGGTTTAATCAGCTGGGTAGAGGCGCTGCCTAAAGCAAAAATAGCCGCAACTGTTATAAAACCAACTAAGTTGCAAAAAGACGAGGAGATTTTGTTTTGGCTGCACATGAATGCTGATAGGCAACAGTGGCTCACTAGTACTATCGCCTTCATTCAGGAAAATTATAAGAACTCAAAAATTATAGTATTGGCAAACGCGCCTGTTCAAGCTGAAGCTTTACACGCTTTAAGTTTGGGGGCGGTTGGTTATTGTCATGCTTATTCCGCACCAGAAATATTAAGAGAAATAAAGACCGTCATCAGTCATGGTGGATTATGGCTTGGTAACGAGTTGCTGAAGCGTCTCATTGAGGTTTCTGCCAAGCTGGTGGGCAATCAACCCAAGCAAGTGGAAAGCTTGCTGGCGCAACTCACTAAGCGCCAAAAAGATGTGGCTATAGAGGCTGCAAAAGGCTTGAGCAACAAGGAAATAGCCCGCATACTAAAAATTACAGATCGCACAGTAAAAGCGCACCTTGCCGCTACGTTTGAGTGCTTAAAAGTGAAAGATAGACTGCAGTTAGCGTTGATGCTAAACAGCAATTACCGCCATTAGTCGGCAAGCTAGTTTACTAGCTTAAACTTAACGCCTGGCCCAGTTAAGCCATCAATACCAATTTCTTTCAGTGATTCAATTTCAGCATCATTGGTCACGCCTTCTGCTATAGCCTGTACGCCAATAGAGTGGGCGACCATGCATAAACCTCGCAGTAGTGTTTTATTGGTCTCGTTGGTGTCTATCCCGCGCACAATGGAGGCGTCAAATTTAATATAACTTAAACCAATATCGTGTAGTTCGCCCAAGCGAGAAATGCGCAAGCTGACATGTTCTACACCGACATGACAACCTGCTCCCTTTAATTTGCTACAAAAGTATTTGAATTCGCTTAAATGATCAAATGCGGCTACTTCGGAGACTTCAAAGCTCAATAGGTTCGGGTGTTGTAGATGCTCTTTAACTAACTTGACGGCTTTTTGAATATATTTTCTATCGCACATTGCGCTTGCAGATACATTTAAGCACAATGGGCTGGCACCTTCTGCTAATAACAATACAGCAGTTTCTAACACCAGTTCATCAATAGTTTTAATCAAATCCAATTGAATGGCCCAGTTGATAAATTCGCCCGCGCAATGCCATTTCCCATCTTCTTCTAATTGCAGTCTAACCGGGCTCTCATTGTGAATGAGCAAACCTTCTGTGGTGATGACTGGGTAGTGCTCAAGCTTGATGCGCTTATTTGCCAGTGCGTCATTCAGCAGCATTTCCCATTCAACAAAGTAATTACTTTCTGTGATAGCGATACCGCTAGCATTAATCACGCGCAGGAAATTTTCTTCACTTAGGCTAGAGAGATTTAAGATGAATTCCAGCACTTTGAATAATGAAGCGGTTTCATTCATTTTGCGTGCTTTTGTGGTCACCACTAAGAAGCGTGCTGTTAACTCAGAATTATCAATTTCGGCTGCTTGGCTAACAGCTTCCTTAAGCTGGTTGGCGAGCGCAAATTCGTCTGTCGCTTGTTTACAGAATATGGCAAACTCAGTGCCGCTTAGCCTGCCAGAGATAAGCCTGTCATCCTTTCTGCAAGAGGCTTCCAGGGCAGTGCTAATTTTTCTTAATAGTACATTGGCTTGCGGATAACCTATCGCTTCGTCAATTTGCGCTAAATTGGAAAGTCTGAAAATCACCAAAGCGCCTTCATCGTATTCGTCATGGCTCAAATTGGCTTCCATGTTGTTCACAAAGTAATCGCGGTGCATTAGGCCGGTCACATCGTCATAATTATTTTTGAGGCGCAATTCTTCTAGCCGCACAGCTTCTTTGGTCACAGTCTCTTCAATGCGGATTGAGAGGTTATTCATTTCGCTAACTAATGCCCTAAATTCAAAGATTTTTGGTTCATCCATGGTGATGTATCTAGCTTCACCAATCGCTTTTGCATGGCTGATTACTTGATCAAGTGGGCTAAGTATTTTTCGTAGAATATTCCCACCCACAATACAGGCAAGTAGGCCAATAACAAAGGTCCACAGTGCTAGCAGTAAAGTCGCATCCCACAGCTTGTCGTAAGCAAAATTGATGTCGCTCTCCAATGTAAGCGATCCATGCTGTTTCCAGCCATCTTGTATATCTGCTACGCCAGCTTGCACGCGAATAGGGGCGAGCTTGGTAAACCATTTAGGCGCTTTGGTTTGACTGTTGGCATTTACACGCTCGCTCATCATTTTGCCATTCGGGTCGAATAGCCCAATGTAGCGATAGTGACCAGAATCAAACTGCGCGGAGAGCAGCAAATCGAGCGTTACTGGATCTTTTTTCAATTGCGACATTGAAAGTGCTAACGAAGTCACATTATCTATGTTCTTGGTTTGTATCTCTTCTTCTAGATAGTTTTTACTCGATAGCGTGCTTAGCACAAAGCTACCAGTAGAAGCTAAAACGACCGTGAACAATATCGCGAGCCAAAGTTGTTTGATGAGTGACATAATTATTTCCTTACTTTCATTAGTTTATTCCATCTGCCTGCATGCGCGCCAGTACATCGCGCCATCGTGATAGGTGAGCGCCAGAATCACCTTTAGATTTAGTGCTGCTGCCCACCCATAAGCCTTTGTCGTTAAAGCTAAAAATGGGGTTTAAATCGCGTCGGCTAGAGGACGGCCTAATTTCAGGGTTCAAGCTATCCAAAATAAGTGGTTCAGATTGCGGTGTAGCATAGTAGCTAAGCACCATATGCGCCAAGACTATTTTTCTTTCTTGACTCATCATTTCAGCTCTTACGTAGGTAAGTCGTAGCTTTTCATTCGGCACATTGAGTATTTTCAAAAATGTATATTTGGCAATGCTATAATCCTCACAATCGCCTGCCAAACGACCAATAGACTCTAATGGTGTTGCCCAATAGTCTGATTTCCCCCAAATATCAATGTCTTCACCAAATTCTATTTTTTGATTAAAAAAATTGTTAATTTGTCTCAATTTATCTGCCTCGGAAGCCGTTTCTAGGCTTCTTAGCAGGGCATGCAGTTCTAGCGTATTTTTATACGCTTCGTCGCCGTATCTTTGCTTGGCAAAGTCGCTGAACTTGTTAAAATCGTAACTTGCAGCGTAAAGCAGCGTAAAGCCAATTAACAGCACCACTAATGTAATACTGCGGTTGATTGACTTTAAAAAAATGTATTGTTGTTTAAAACCAGAAATAACTCGTACCCCTTCCAATTAAATAATTTGTGATAAAACGCTAAAGTATCAGCAAAACTCACCGTAATCAAAGTTTGAAACGCCTTAATCCATTATCAACTTTTATATGGATGCGGTATTTGGTGATAAAGATGGGTTTTATCTTGTATTTCAACGTGCTACATAACAGCCATCTGTATTGGCCATCAGTACAATATTTTTTTACCCAAAATGGGTATTTAATGCGATTGTGAAAAAAGACATTAGGCCTGCAATTAATTTTATTTAGGATTTGATCATGGCAATAGTCGGCAAAGTTGTAGCACTTACAGGAACTGCATATATTATTACGGATAATGGTGATAAGCGAGAGCTGCAACTTGGCGACGCGGTGCAGACTAGCGATACCATTCAAACGATGGCTGGTGCAGAGGTCGAGCTGGACATGACCAATGGACGCTCTATGCGCATTGGGCCAGACCAGTTGGTTGCGTTTACCCCGGAGCTCACAAATGCACTTGGTTTCAATGTTTTAGATGGTGAGGTTAACCTAGCCACGATAGAAACAGTCATTAAGGCGATAGAAAGTGGTAAAGATATCAATGAAGTGCTAGAAGAAACCGCTGCAGGCAGTGGCGGTGGATCTAATGAGCATGGGTATGATTTCTTGGCTTTGTTAAGAATTGTGGATCCACTCAATCAATTTGGCTTTAATTATGATTTTAATTTTAGAGCTAACATTGACGATCAACCTATTAACGGTCGTCCATTAGATGATAACGGTGTTGGTACAGTAGGCGGCGGTGGCGGAACAACACTGCCAGCCAACAACGCACCGACCATCACCGTCATACTCACCAACAACTTCATTGAAGATGCGCCTGGCAATGCGCTGGGCAACATTATTGCGAGCTACACCACCTCTGATGCAGACCTCGACACGGTGACTGTCACCTTAAGCGACACCACCCACTATGCTCTCGATGGCCTCGGCAACGTCACCTTAACGGCGGCAGGCCTAGCCTTAGTCAACGCGGGTACAGACTTACCCGCATTCACCCTGACGCCGAATGACGGCTCCGTGAACGGCACTGCCGCCAACGTTGACCCAACGGTGACCCCAGTCAATGATGCACCGATTGCAAATCCTGATACGCTTAATATTGACGAAGACACAACCAATATCCCGCTTAATTTATTGGCTAATGATAGCGACCCAGATGGCACAACCCCAACTATTCAAAGCATCAACGGCGTACCATTTGCGCTAGGCATCAGCATTCCTGTACCCAATGGCACTGTGAATATCAGTGCTACAGGCGTAATTACCTTCACGCCTGACGCTGACTTCGATGGTACGATTAATTTCCCGTATGTGATTACAGACGGCGTAACTACGGCAAATAGCACTGTCACAGTTAATGTTGCGCCAGTCAACGACGCGCCAATAGCTAACGCGGATATTGCCAGCACGCCGATTAATACAGCAATTAACAACATTAACGTCAAAGGTAATGACACTGACGTTGATAACATCAATGCTCAACTCACGGTCAGTGCGCCAACACTAGCTAACCCAGCGCTAGGTACAGTAACACTAAATCCTGATAGCACGATTAACTTCACGCCAGCAACTGGTATAACAGGACCTGTTATTATCACCTATACAGTGACTGACCCAGGAGGTCTAAGTAGCACAGGCACGCTCACTGTCAACGTTGGTGCGAATAACCCACCAGATAGTGCAGACATTACTAAAGTGACGAATGAAGACACTTCGCTCGTTTTTGGTATTGGTGATTTTGCCTTTAATGATCCAGATGCAGCACAAACACTTAATGCCGTTCGTATTGATAGCCTACCTACTAACGGCACACTCACGCTCAATGGCAATCCAGTTGTTGCTGGACAAGTAATTTCAGATGATGACATCATTGCAGGCAACTTAGTATTTACGCCTGCTGCGGATGCCAACGGCATCAACTATGCCAATTTCACCTTTAGCGTGCAAGATAGCGCAGGCGCATTTGATACGGTGCCAAATACACTCACTATTGATGTGACTCCAGTCAACAACGACCCGACCGTATTTGGTGGCAACACCAGCGGTAGTGGTGCGGAAGACGGCGGCGCCATCACTGGCACGCTCACCGCCACCGACGCCGATGGTCTGCTTGACGGCACCATCTTCAGTGTCACTGGCGCAGCGACGCACGGCACGGCCAGCATCAACCCAGCGACTGGCGCTTGGACTTACACGCCAACGGCCGACTACAACGGCCTTGACAACTTCACCGTCACCGTGACCGACGATGCTGGCAATACCAGCACGCAAGTCATCGCTTTGACTGTGACCGCGGTGGCTGACATCGTTAACGACGCCATCAGCACCAATGAAGACACCGCCATCACCGCCAACGTCCTCACTGGCAGCAATGGTGCTTCAGCGGACAACTTTGAAGGCACGCCGAGCGTGACCAGTGTCACCCAAGGTGCCAACGGCACGGTGACCTTCCTCGCGAATGGCAGCGTCACCTACACCCCGAACGCCAACTTCAGTGGCACGGACAGCTTTAGCTACACTGTGACCAGCCCAGCTGGCGTGACCGAAACCGCCACCGTCAATGTGACGGTGAACGCGGCCAACGACCCGACCGTATTTGGTGGCAACACCAGCGGTAGTGGTGCGGAAGACGGCGGCGCCATCACTGGCACGCTCACCGCCACCGACGCCGATGGTCT
>JBEBJI010000015.1:0-48536 GCA_040079935.1 Methylotenera sp. | reverse complement strand
CATTAATACGCTGGCTACACCCCGAACACGGCTTGGTGTCCCCCTTTAATTTTATTCCATTGGCAGAAGAAACAGGTTTAATAATACCAATTGGACAATGGGTACTGGAGACCGCTTGTGCCCAACTCAAAGCATGGCAGCTAAATAAACTTACTTGCGACCTTACACTATCGATAAACGTAAGCGCCAAGCAATTTCATCAAGTTAATTTTGTAGATCAAGTACAAAATTCCATACATAAATATGCTATCAATCCAAAGCTACTCAAACTTGAACTGACTGAGAGTATTTTACTAGAGAGTATCGACGACACTATTATCATCATGAATGCGTTAAAAAAGGTTGGTATTCGGTTCTCATTAGATGACTTTGGTACTGGCTACTCGTCCCTGCAATATCTTAAGCGCTTACCTCTTACTCAGTTAAAGATTGATCAATCGTTTGTACGTGATATTGTTATAGACAGCAACGATAAAGCAATCGTGCGCACCATTATTGCTATGGCACAAAGTATGGAGATGGAAGTCATTGCTGAAGGAGTGGAAACAGATGAACAACGACAACTCCTATTTAACAAAGGATGTAAGAAGTATCAAGGATATCTGTTTGGCAAGCCAGTTCCGATTGAAGTTTTTGAAGCTCAACTGAAGCAAAGCACATCACGCTTTGAGGGTGGGATGCATTTTGGTCAGCAATTAAGGGCTGTAAGTTAACAGATAAGAAACAAACTCATTTAAATAGATATCTTGTATTTCGTGTAAGTGGCAAGTAAGTGTTGCTTATGCATTCAATTTATTGGGAATTCACTATTAGATTAAAGGCTATTATGGCCAGTTGTTGCCATTCGAAAATGTTAAGCGTGACAACTCTGACGAGTTTCAGCGAGCGCTAGCAAGTGATGGGACTGTTAATCCGTGTGTCCCTCAGGTCGAGGAGCCAAATTCTAAGCCACTGACAGAAACGTGACAAACTCACCACGTTACCACCATCTCGACCGAGTTCTATCCTAGAAGCAGCAAACGCCAGATTCTCAGTTGCAAATTTTGCATAGCGATCTACCATCGATCTCGTTTTCCAGCCGCCCAAGTCTTTGAGTTCATCACAACTTGTACCTGCCTGACGATGCCAGGAAGCCCAAGTGTGTCTCAAGTCATGGAAGCGAAAATCCTCAAGCCCAACCTCCTCTAGCGCCTTATACCAAGCCGTATTGCAATTGCTTCTTAAGTATAGGCAGACCTAGATTAAGTAAAGCAAGCTTTAGGATGCTTTCCGTTCTGTTCTTCTAGAGCCATGATTGCATCATTTACGAAGCTAAATGTTCAATATTGGAAAGCTCATATACTTCAGCCCAATAGCAGTCTTTTTTCCTAGCAATTCTCTAAAGCTGTTCTTTTGCGCTTTTTTATCTACCCCTGCTGAAGATTGCAACTCTTTTCTAAACTTTAGTAGAGTTGAATAATTTGCTTAAATTGTTCAGCAGACGAGTTTCCGTATTCTTTTTTAAATCTTCATTCATACAATTAAGCCTGATTTATAAGTATGTTCCTAATATTAACTGATTGCTGTCCAATAACTGCCACTTTCGACTCAAAACTGTCGCTCAGCCACTATTTTGCTGCCTAACTAAAATCGACGCTTTTTTAAACCAGTGTACGTTATCGCACAGAACGACTTATGAAGTTGGTTTATCTTACACATTGTAAGTTCAAAAAAATAGAAAGTGATTTATGAACACATCCTCTTTGACAAATAGCGAGCTGTTAGCTTTGCTAAAAAATGCTTATTTTGAGGCATTAGCATCTTGCAATGAATGCTACTCGGAAGTGGCTTATTCGAAGCTTTGTTTCTCCGAAGATGCCTACATGTCATTCATTGAATGCAGTGATGTCCATAGTTTTAGATAGCTAGATTTCAACAAAATGTTCAATAGCATCATTTTCAAGATAAATTAATTTTTCTGTAGTCGCGGTTTGTTGTCTATTACAGTTAATCGTAATATGATAAACCGTATCACGAAAACGATAATGAATTTTATAGTTTTCCCAATGTGCCGGCACACAAGGATTAATGCGTAATTGGTTGCCTTCAAGAGTTATTCCTAATAAAGTTTCTAATGTTAAACGATACATCCACCCTGCGGCACCTGTGTACCATGTCCAACCACCACGTCCTACATGCGGGGTGACAGCGTAAATATCGGCACTCATCACATACGGCTCTACTTTATATGTATTTACTTGCTCTGAAGTCTTGGCATGGTTAATAGGGTTTAGCATATCAAATAATTCCCAAGCACGTTCGTTGTCGCCTTTCATAGCGAAAGCCATCGTCGCCCAAATAGCTGCATGGGTATATTGACCTCCATTTTCGCGCACGCCAGGAACATAACCTTTAATGTAACCTGGCTCTAAATTGGATTGATCAAAAGGTGGGTCAAGTAATTTTATAAATTGTGCCTCGCGCTGCACTAAGCGATTATTCACTGATTGCATAGCTTGACTTGCACGTATTGGGTCACCACTTTTTGAAATCACTGCCCAACTTTGGCTGATTGAATCGATTTGGCATTCATCATTCTCTTTTGAGCCTAGCGGCGTACCATCGTCAAAGTATGCCCTTCTGTACCATTCGCCGTCCCAGGCATTAGTTTCAATGTTGCCTTTTAATAAAGCGGCTTGTGTTGTACAGTTTTCAGCAAATCCAAAATCACCCATCATGTTGGCAATTTTGCTAAAACTAATCAAATTATCCAATAAAAACCATGCCAACCAAACGCTTTCGCCTTTGCCATCTTTACCCACCAAGTTCATACCATCGTTCCAATCGCCACAACCCATTAATGGCAATTGGTGGATGCCGAATCGTAAACCATTTTTAATAGCACGTACGCAGTGGTCATATAGGCTTGCAGAATCATTTGAGCGTTGCGGTAAATCATAATAGGCTTCTTCCACTGGGTTTAAAGGTCTGCCTTCTAAAAAATGAATTTGTTCGTCTAGTATTGCAGTGTCGCCTGTAGACAAAACATAACGACAAGTTGCATACGCTAGCCATAAATAATCATCAGAAAAATGCGTGCGTACCCCCTGCCCGTTTGGTGGATGCCACCAATGTTGCACATCGCCTTGTGAAAATTGACGTTCAGCGCAGCGAATAATTTGCTCGCGCGCAAGCCAAGGTGTGGCGTGTACCAGTGCCATCGTGTCCTGCAACTGATCGCGAAAACCATAAGCACCGCCAGATTGGTAATAGCCACTGCGTCCCCATAACCGGCATGAAATGGTTTGATAAAGTAACCAGCCGTTTGTCAGCACATTTAAAGCGGCATCGGGTGTTTCTACTTGCACCGCACCTAATGTGTGGTTCCAATATTCATGCACAGAATCTAGCGTTTGCCTTGCGCCTGCCACGCCACCCATTTTCTGCACATAACCCTGTATTTCATCAATATTTTTAGCCGCTCCGAATATAAACACCAACTCACGCTCTTGATTTTCAAGCAAGGTAATTTGCGCTTGTAACCCAATACAAGGATCTAGCCCAGCACCCACTTTGCCAGACAAACGCTTGCGCCGCATGGCTGCAGGGCTAGATAGAGAGCTATTTCTACCGATAAACTCTGTACGGCTTCCTGTAAAACTATTATCTTTTTCACTTACATGCGCAAACACGATACGGTTAGCACATTCGCGGCCATAGGCATTTTTAGCTAATATTGCGCCAGTATGTGCATCATGCTCTGTGACAATCTGCATCATATTGGCGTGCCGCCACTCACCCATGACCAACTCGCAGTAACCCAGTACTGATAATTTCCTTGTGCGCTTAGATATATTTTTTAACTTAATTACTACAAACTTAACGGGCGCATCCATGGCCACATAAGTCGTTAATTCAGAACTAATGCCAAACTCTTGATGTTCGAATACGCTATAACCGAAGCCATGTCGGCATAAATAATCGCTATTTTCTTGCGCTAAATTGCAATTAGGTAGCGCTGTGGGAGACCAAAAAGCGCCCGTTTCATCATCACGAATATAATGTGCTTCACCACTGGTGTCGGCAATAGGGTCATTATGCCAAGCGCTCAACCTAAACTCATGTGCGTTCTCAACCCATGTATAGGCACTACCTGATTCTGACACCACTGTGCCTATATGCGGACTGGCTATCACATTGCACCAAGGCATAGGCGTCATGGGCATTGACGTTAACGACGCAGGTGTAATTTGGTCATTTTTAAGTGTAATCACATATTCGTGACCATCTGTAGTAAAACCACCAATGCCGTTACTAAAAATAAGGTTACGTTCTGGCAATTTATTTAATGGGTATTGTTCTATTTCAAACATGGGCTCTAATCTATCGGGTGCGCGCTCGGTTGCTCTATCTATTGCTACACGGCGTTCAACTTGTTCGATTAACGTTTCTTCGCTATCAGTAAATACGATACGTGCTACAGCTTGAAACAGCACTCTTGCCTCTTCAGACAACTCATCTCCACGTCGTATGAAAACACCTCCAGGCTTATCAATGGCTTGCGCTTCTGGCCCTGCATTAATTAAGCCAATGATTGAATCTTGCAAGGCTGCTCGATAACCTGAAAAGTCTTCATTAATAATCACTAAATCAACAATCAACCCATTCATGCGCCAATAAGTGTGTGCTTGTAGCAACTGCTTAACCAGATTGATGCGCCCAACATCGGCAATTCTAATCAGCACAATTGGCAAATCACCAGAAATGCCAAATCGCCATAAGCCAGATTGACCTAGATTGTTACGCGCAATGACACTAGGTGCTGCACGGCGCAAGGCGTTACAATAAATTACTGAGCTAGCTAAACGCCCAAACACCTGCGCATCTGACTCAGTGACATTGAGCATGCGCAAGACTTCTTGGCTTTGGAACCAAGCCATTTCAAATGCACGTTCTACAAAGTGCTTATCACCGTACTTATCAATTAACGCGATTGCGGCCTCACGCGAACTGGCAATACCAGTAATAATCTGTAAAGTTGTTGCACGGTCTGTGGCCAATTTAACAGTGCGCCTAATTGCTGCAATCGGATCAAGCACCGAGCCATCAGTGTTCGATAAAGGTTGATTTTTTGATTTAGTAGATTGTTTGCCAAACAGTTGGCCTGTTATTTGTGAGGAAACTTGTCCAAATAAATTGCTGTCTGGTTTTACGTCAGATTCAGTGGCATCAAACGCAACAGGGTTAGCAGCTGTGCGGCCACGACCAATAAATTTTGCCCGGTCTGTTTCGTAGCTTGGGGGTTCAGAATCCATGCCAGGTTCGGCGATTAAATGAAACATCCAAGACACGCGCTCGTCTTTAGTCCGTGGGCGTCTGGTAAAAATAATTGCTTGGCGATCATGCAAAATTTCGGTTTGCACAAATAAATTACTAAAAGCACGATGGGCTAAATCGGCATTTTGTGGTGCTAATACCACTTCTGCGTAACTGGTTATTTCAATGTTACGCGCTCGATTCGATAAATTAGTTAACGTAACACGTCTAATTTCTACATCATCTTCGGGCGATACACTAATTTCAGTATGCGTTTCGATTGCTTGGTCGCGACGCCGATATTCTGCTCGTGCTTGGGTAAAAACGGCCTCATAATGATCCGCTTGACGCAAGGTCGGCTGATGGGCAGCCGACCAAAGCCGTTGCGAATCCATATCACGTAGGTAAATAAAACTGCCCCAATTATCAAGCGTAGCATCTTCGCGCCAACGAGTTACGTTTAAATCATGCCAATGACTATAACCACCGCCAGCGTTGGTCACCATCACATGATAACGACCGTTTGATAGTAAATGCACCTCAGGTATTTGTGTATTGTGGCTGGTAAATACGCGCATCAAACCTACTGCATCGTCGTCATTTACTATGTTCGCATTTGATTTAGCAACATTAGGCTCTAACGTACTACCAAGTTTAGGAATACGCTCTTGTAGTAGCAGTTCGGTGGCCCTAATATAAGGGGTAGCCATAAACCGCCGCTGCATAGGTTTGTTTAGCAATACATGTGAAAAAGCCAGCAAGCTCATGCCCTGATGGTGCGCCATAAAGGTTTGTACAACCGCATGTTTTTTTCCACGTGGTAGACGATTGGGGGTGTAATCAATCGCCTCGTAAAATCCATATTGGCCAACAAAACCACTATCGGCCAATACTTGCAAATTGTTACAAGCCTCATTAGGCATTATCATTAATGCCAATGCAGTAGCGTAAGGTGCTATCACTAAATCATCAGCTAGCCCACGTTTAAAGCCCAAACCAGGCACGCCAAAAGCACGATATTGGTACACTTGTGCAATATCAGTGACGTTATAACAAGACTCTGAAATACCCCAAGGTACATTTTGTTGTTGACCGTATTTAATTTGCTGTTTAACCACGGCTTTGCAGGTTTGATCAAGCAAGGTATTATCAAAATTAGGCATCAATAACTGCGGCATTAAATACTCAAACATAGAGCCAGACCATGATATTAAGCTGGTTTCGCCACTGGTTTTTGTTAACAAACGCCCCAAAGAAAACCAGTGTTTTTGTGGTAATTGACCATTAGCAATGAGTATAAAACTGGCTAGACGCGCTTCAGAAGCTAATAAATCATAGCAAGATGGGTCTCGCCGCCGTTCTCCCACATCAAAACCAATACTTAGCAAATCCGTTTTATCATCATATAAAAACTTGAAATCCATTTCTGCCAGCTTGCCAATGCGCTCAAACAAATCATCTACTTTTTGTACATTACTATCGTCTTTAACTTCCGCAAGCCCAGCCTGTAAAGTAATCAAGCATCCCAACAAATTGCCACTATCAACCGAAGATATATATTGTGGATTTAACACCTGCAAAGTACGCGTGTCATACCAGTTATAAAAATGACCATGGTAACGGGCTAGCTTTTCCATACTCGCCAAGGTATTTTCAGTTAAGCTTAGCAATTCTGCCAAATTGATATAGTCAAAATCATAAGCGGCCAAATTAGCCAGCAAGCCTAAGCCCATATTAGTGGGAGATGTGCGCGAGGCGACTGTCTCAGTTGGGTAAACTTGCACATTATCGGGTGGTAACCAGTTATCTTCAGCACAGACAAACTGGGCAAAATAATCCCAAGTGAGCTTTGCATGAGAATGTAAAAACTCTATTTGGCTAGGCATTAAAGCTACATGTTTTGATATTATTGGCCGACTGATAAACCACGCGACCGCAGGAGAAGCTAGCCACAAAATTAATACGGGACTGCAAAGTACCCATACCATTAGTAAATTGCTACTTAATAATTGAATGCCCACTAAGAAGATAATTAAAGTGAAAGCGATTACAGGTGCAATCCACATCTCAGCATAAAAATCAAACAAGCTTTTACATATATTTCGCCGTGCGTAAATTGGCAAATACCATTGCAATAGTCCTCGCTTGGTAAACAACAGTCGTCCAGCTGAGTTGATAATTGCGTCAATATTAACTGCTGCTTCATAAGGTAAAAACACTAGCTGCAATGTAGCTAATAACAAAACATTTCCAGACGATTGGCAGGCGGATGCTGCATGCACCAGCCAAGTACTTTCTTTGGGTTTTTTAAACGCGTTAATTAACACGCCTAAAATAGGCGGCCAATATAAAATAAGCAGTACTGTTGCCAGCGCTAACCATGCTGTATTTGCCTCGCCATTCCCATCAACAATTACCCAGCTCGTAATCAGTAATAGTGTCAAAATGATTGGCACCAAGCTACGCCGCAAGTTATCCAGCATTTTCCATTTGAATAATGCGCTTAAGGGATTCACTAACTTACCTGCGACCGATGGCACGCGTGGCAATAACCAACTTAATAGCTGCCAATCACCGCGTATCCAGCGATGACGGCGACTAATGTCCATGGTGTAACTCGCTGGATGCTCTTCAATTAAATCGACATCGGTCACTAGTGCACTTCTGGCATAGCCGCTTTCAAGCAGGTCATGACTCAATATCAGGTTATTGGGAAAGCGCCTGTCTACTGCTTGCCTGAATGCATCAATATCGTAAATACCTTTGCCGACAAACGAGCCCTCTGCAAAAACATCTTGATATACATCCGAAATTTCTCGTGTATATGGGTCTATACCAGCCTCACCCGCATATAATTTTGTAAAGTATGTTTGTGATGCACTCACCAAACTAATCGATGTACGAGGCTGCAAAATAGCATAGCCATGTGTAACTCGACCAATTGCCAGATCAAAAATTGGCTTATTGAGACTATGCGCCATGTTACCAATTAACTGCTTTGCAGAATCCCTAGGCAACTGTGTATCGGTATCGAGCGTAATCACATATTTAAAAGTTCTCAATAGCTTTTGATCGCCTACAATATCGGTGAATGCTGTCTGGCTGACACTCTCCATATCACCAGCACGCAATAGCGTGTTAAATTGCTCTAGCTTGCCTCGCTTGCGCTCATATCCCATCCAAATTCGGTCGACATTATTCCATTCTCGTTGTCGATGAAATAGATAAAAAATGCATGGCCTATCCGCTTGGTAAGCTACATTTAAAGCCTCAATGCCTGAGCGTGCATGGGCTATTAATCCAGCATCTTCTAACATAACACGTTGTGCTGCATCACGAAAATCGGTTAACAATGCAAAAAATAAATTAGGATCCTGGTTACCCAAATATCGAACTTCTAAAACTTCAAGCAAATGATCAATTTCGTCTGTGCTACCAATTAATGTTGGCACCACCACAACGGTACGATGCGGCTCTGGTATACCTTTTGAAAAATCTAGCCTTGGCAAACAATGTGGATGAAAAGTTTGTGTAATGCATACATTGACAAGGGCAACAGCTAAGCCACTAGTAGCTATAAGCGTTAATAAGCCAAACACCAATGCAAACCAAGTATTCACATTTAGCTGGTTTAAAATAACAACAACCGCCGCTGTGAGTAATACTGTAAGCAGCAAAATTGAACCTGCATACAATCCTAGACAAAACGGTTTGCAAATGCGTTTAAACTTAAAAAGTAACGTACCATGACAATTAAGTGTATTCCTTAATAAATATAGACCTTCATCAATTAAGTAATAGCCAACGTGCGCTTGACGATGCTGCATGCCCAATTCATTGCAGGCAGCGGTTGCTAAATCAATAACAGCATGCGCCGCTTTCATTTCATATTGTGCACAATGGTTATTGTTTTGTTTAACTTGTTGCTTAAGCTCTTTTCGTGCTGATAGGCGCGCTATGTCTTCAATCACATGCCGATACCGGTCACGAGTGGCAAAATCTTGAAGCGCGTATTCACCTGCTGGGTCATGTTTCAACAATTGCTCAACCAAGCTAAATTCTTCCACAAAATCGCGCCAATCCTTGGTGGCAATGAACCTAAGACTGCTTATGCTATTAGCGATAGAAATTTGGTTGGCGGCGGCTGTACGACTTGCTAATTCTAACAATCGAGTAGCGGTTATATTTTGCATTAACAATTGTTGCTCTACCCAAGTTTGCACAAAGGCCATTACCGCACCTTGGTCTTGCAGGCGCGCATAAAACTCTTCTACAAATGGAGCAGTTAAAGGTATGTCAGCGTCTGCAAATCTGGCCAATAATTGAATCAATTGTTTCGGCTCATTTTCTGCAGCTTCCAACATTCTGTCTGCCCAAATAATGGCTGTTTCTTTCTCACATCGTCTATTAGCTATACGTACAGATACGCGGCGTAAATTTTCTAACAATGCTAATTGCAACATGATAGGGAAAGCCCACAACTCTCCCAGCATAAGTGGTTCTACTGTTTGGTAAGCGACAATAAACTCGGTCGCGTTGTCATTGTCGACGCGGCCATCCGTATGTGAGATTAAAGCCAGCGCCAAATCATAAATACGTGGATAACCATCGGAAGCACCGTCAGATATTTTTGGTAATTGCCTGCTATACCCTCTTGGTAAATGTCGTCGGGCAAGCGTAAATTGCTGTTGAATAAGATAATAGTTATCTAATAACCAGTTTTCAGCGGGTGAAAGTTTTTGATTGGCTTTATTGCTATTTCCACTTGATGAAGTAATAGCTTGATAGGCATTGCTAATTACGCGTTCGTTATCAGCAAGTCTCGCCAGTAATTTATCTGGCCTTATTTTGGGGTCAATTTGATGTTGCTTTGCCAGCGTGATCGCGTGACGTTTAAGTTGTTCAATACTAAGTAACTCTGCTCGCAGTAGCGTGGAATCTCGCTCTTCAATAGAGTGCGGGCGAAAAACGCGCAACAACTTTTGAAGCTTTGTAAGATAAATTTTGATCATAACCTTCAATCAAATTTACAAAAAAAATTGTAAATTGAATAGCTGACAATCTCACAAAAGTTGTGCGATATTTGATAGATCAGTCTACGTTGGTCTAGTCAAAAGCAACAGTGCGCTACCGCACATATGTCTGAAAATTATGAATATATGATGCAACTGCCGTTTGTAATGGTGTTAGACGATAAAGGCTTATTAGTTATGAAGTCGTGATGATATTAAAAATAGAGGACGCTTCAAATTTAGCAAATGTTCTTTGTTATCGCCCCAATTAGTGCGATACTTGACCTGTTAGAATTACAGATATTAACAACCCTAGGTGCCTAAACTTATGAAGAATCAACACCTTGTTTATGTGGTGATACTAGTACGTACATCTACCGCAAAAGCTAATTACATGGCTAGCCTCAGCAAATGCATCTAGTACATAAGAGATTTAAGCCTCTACTGTATTTCATCGACTTAGTGATGTTGACTGAGTGTTGTTAAATTAGTCATGGATAAAGACGATCTTCATCGGCGCTATATAGTTGAAACCCTAACTGCAAAAGATAACGATAAAGTTGCCGATTCAGCAATTATCTTATGGCAGCAGATTGCAACCAATATCAGTTCGATTGTTGGTGAAAGCGGTTTCCACTCCCTTTACATTAGAAGCATATTCCTTGGTTCATCAAAATTCCCTTGGCTTGCGTCCTATAACCCAAAATCTGAAATTGGCAATCAGTTCGCAGAATTAAAGATTTGTTTTGAAAAGCAACCAACTGCTCATATTAAAGAAGCCAATAAACATCTTTTAATCACCTTAACAGATATTTTGGCATCGTTAGTTGGCGAGCCAATAACAACCTATATTTTATGTATGGCTTGGGGCGATGTCGCCCCAGATATTGTCACCAAGGAATTCCAAAATGAAGAATAAAGTAATCATTCGCTGTTTGAAAACGGGAGTGCCAGGGTTAGATAATCTTTTGGGAGGCGGTTTACCAGAATTCTCATTCAATTTAATTGCAGGCACGCCGGGCAGTGGAAAAACAACACTTGCTCATCAAATCATGTTTTCACTTGCAAGCCCAGATAGTCGAGCACTGTACTTTACGGTACTTGGGGAGCCAGCATTAAAGATGCTTCGTTATCAACAGCAATTTCCATTTTTCGATATTCAAAAATTGAATAAATCAGTAAAGTTCGTCAACCTCTCTGCAGATCTCCTAGAAGGAGATTTCGGGCGCGTTCTGGCACGTATTGATGAAGAAGTGAAAAATTACTCTCCCAGCTTAGTCTTTGTTGATTCGTTTCGTTCGGTTGTCCAATCAGCAACTCACATGGAAAAAGGAATGTTTGAGTTGCAGAAGTTTGTACAACATCTAGGTATGCACATGACAAACTGGCAGGCAACCACTTTTTTAATAGGTGAGTATTTATTGCCTGAGGCAGAATCAAGCCCTGTATTTACCGTGGCCGATGGCATCCTTTGGCTAACTCAGAATATGCATCGAAATTCCATGGTGCGCAAGATGCAAGTGGTCAAAATGCGTGGGCAAGCCCAAGCCCCAGGGTTGCATACATTTAGGATTGATAATGAAGGAATTAAGGTTTATCCACGTGCGATTATCAAACAGGCCACAGAAATAGAATCAGAAATCGCGAATGCAATTGAAAAGCAGCGTGTTACGATGGGGACACCAAGGTTAGACGAGATGTTAGGCGGCGGCTTGCCGGTTGGTTATTCGTTACTTTTGGTGGGGCCCTCTGGCTGTGGTAAAACCATTTTAGCCACAGAATTTCTTGCCGAAGGTGTTCGCAGAGGTGAGAAAGGGGTTATAGCTGCTTTTGAAAAGAGTCCTAGTCAACTATTGGGTAATAAGAAGCTTTATTCACTGTTCGAAGCTGGACATGTTGGTGTGATCGACACGCGCTCACTTGACTTATCAATTGATGAAACCTTGCATGATTTGATCAATATGATCAATAAAATGAAGGCAAAACGCGTAGTCATAGATTCGTTATCTGGTTTTGAACTTGCACTTGCACCTGAATTTAGCGAAGATTTTCGCGGGTCGCTGTACAGGATGATTGCTGAACTGACTAGTATGGGTGTAACGATATTAATGACTTCTGAACTTGAAGATCGCTATACCGATTTGCGTTTCAGTCCATATGGCAGCGCTTTTCTTGCAGATGCAATTATCGTGCAGCGCTATATCGAAACCGAGGGTCAGTTCAAGCGCGTTCTCTCGGTGGTTAAAGTTCGAGGTAGTGATCATAGTAAAGATATTCGATTATTCGAGATTACAGACGATGGCATCATTATTGGCGAGAAGTTATCAAACTATGCTGGAATCACGACAGGAAGCCCTACGATCAACTTGTAGTTAACGCAAACTTTGGATGAAAGGTGAGATATTGAACAAGAATGACGATAAAAGCGCTTCTATCTCCTTTGATTCTGAGCGGCCAGATACGACCAGTCGAGGCAATGACAGGAGACTAACTGCTCATGCTAAAGGTAGAAGAAGTGAGGATACTGCTGCCAAAGAGTGTGAAGAAAAAAATATAGATTGCGAAAATCTCTCCTGCTCTAGAGAAGATCATGCTCAGTTACGTGAAGCCTTGGTCACTTCGCGCGAGCATGTGGTTGCTGCGGCAGAAGTGTTACATGCTGAAGCGGATGAGCACTTGAATGTGTTGCAACAGGCAAATTCAAAGCTGATTGTCGCTACCATTAATGCAACAGCACTAGCAGATAACCTCAAAATAGCTAAAGCTGAGCTGGAAATCGCCAAGAGCTTAGCTGAAAAAGCAAATCTAGCAAAATCTGAATTTCTTTCCAATATGAGTCATGAATTGCGCACCCCATTGAATGCTATCCTAGGCTTTTCACAGTTGTTAGAAACTGGATTGCCTGAGCTAACTGAAGCTCAGACTAAAAAGGTAAATCAAATCACAAAAGCTGGATGGTATCTGTTGGAGCTGATTAATCAAATTCTTGAACTCGCTACGATTGAGGCAGGCAAGTTATCAGTTTTGAAAGAACAGGTTTTACTAGCAGATTGCATATATGAATGCCAGATGATGATCGAACCTCTAACAAAGACGCATACTGTCCACTTTGACATCTTACCCTTTGATACCGCACTGATGGTAAAAGCGGATAAAACTCGACTTAAACAGGTGATATTCAACCTGCTTTCTAATGCAATCAAATATAATAAGAAACAGGGTACGGTCGAAGTGAAGGTTTTTGCAGTTTCGCCCAAAAAAGTACGCATTAGTGTTTCAGACAGTGGATTTGGATTGTCTCCAGAAAAACTGGGACAACTTTTTCAACCGTTCAATCGCCTTGGACAAGAAAAAGGCCTTAATCAAGGTACTGGCATCGGACTTATGATATCCAAACAGTTAGTCGAATTGATGGGTGGTACGATCGGAGTGAATAGCACAATTGGCGTAGGTACTGAGTTCTGGGTAGATCTCATTCGTGACAATTCACCCCAAGATTCTACAGAAAATAAAACACCTCCAAAATCGGAGCATGATGAACAAAGTAACACTGTTAAGAGAGTTGTGCTTTATGTGGAAGATAACCCTGCCAACCTAATGCTGGTAGAGCATATACTTGAGGACCAGCCAAATATAAATATGCTATCAGCGAGCGATGGAAATGTGGGTATAGCGCTAGCGCGAGCGCACCTTCCAGATGTGATTCTTTTGGATATCAATCTACCAGGCATTAGTGGTTTTGAAACACTAAAAATTCTGCAAGAAGACCCATCAACTGCTCACATCCCAGTACTCGCCATTAGTGCAAATGCTTTGCCAATCGATAACGATAAAGCTTTAAAAGCAGGATTCTTCGACTATATAACTAAACCAATAATAATCAACGAATTCATGGATAAATTAAATATGGCGCTAGAAGTTTCTGAATAAACTACTATTCTTCAGGAAGAAATTAATAATTCATTAAGATGTAATTTGCTAATATTAGCTACTAAAATTGGTAGAATCATATTCGCAACTTAAAATTCAACCTACGAAATTTAATGTTATTTATAAACGGTTAAAATCAAGTTATATGGCTTGACGTTATCGTAATCATGTCAAGTATGAGCTGTGGTGTTTTAGCCGTTCTTTCCTTTGCGTTTGGACTCATACAAGGCAATGTCCGCCTTTTTAATCAGAGCCTCAATATCTTCGCCATCTTTAGGATAAGTGCTAATTCCAATGCTGGCAGTTATATCTAAAGTCTGTCCTTGGATAAAATATGGTTGAGACACTGCCAAGAGTACTTTTGAAACTAAATTTGACATGCAATTACCATGACTTAATTCCCAAAAACCAATCACGAACTCGTCACCACCTATGCGCGCCACTGTGTCCTCTTCACGCACAGCAGCCACTAACCTATCTGCAACCATCTTAAGCAGCATGTCTCCCGCATCGTGCCCCAAGGTGTCATTAATCTGCTTGAACCCGTCTAAATCTAAATACATCACTGTCATTGTGCATTTATTTCTGCGCGCATGTGCTATCGCCAGCGAGAGTCTATCCATTAAAAGCCGCCTATTCGGCAGTCCAGTCAATGCATCATGCATCGCCCAAGTCTCCATTGTGCGGCTGTGATGGCCAAGTTCTTTATATAGCAAGCGTACTTCCAGCATATTATGAATTCGCATCTTAGCTTCCAGCAGGTCAAATGGTTTACATATAAAATCTTTAGCGCCATCATTTAGCGCTTTCAGCATGTGCCTGGGCTGAGAAGTAATTACAAGTATAGGAACATAGCCTTCGGCTTCAATAGCTTTCAAATCTTCCATCACCTGAAAGCCATCCATTCCAGGCATCTGCAAGTCGAGTAGAATTAGGTCATAGTGGCTGACGCGATGCAACTCACACACAGCATAAGGATCCATTGTCGATGTCACATGCAAATAGCCAGCTTCCTTGAGCATTTGCTCTAACAAACAGACATTAGCTTCCTGATCATCTACTATGAGAATGTTAGCACTAAGAATATCAATATTGCTTATCATCATGAATAGCGAAAGAAAATGAGTTTCATGCACTAGTTTAGAAGGAAAATTGCACAAACACCGTTCGACAGCGCACATAATATACAATCAATAAGAATTCTCTAAGCAACTATCTCATTGAGATTGGAGTATTATTCATCTACACGAAATGTATTTATAAACCCCCGTGTTACATGAGCGTGGATAAAACTTATTATATTAAATGGGGTAAGCATTTCACATTAAATGACTAAGCAAATAACCAAACCAAAATCAATCAGAAAAATCAAAGATAACAAAAATTTATCTACTGTTATTGCGCATAGCGAATCAATTAAAGATAAGGTACAAGTTTGTGCAGATGATTTATCTGTCGTAAACACAGTACTTAAAGAAGAATTGTCGATTAAGAATCCACAGCCTTCAATTAAAAACGCGATCAAAAAAAACTCAAAGGTAGAAAATAAAGTGCAGTCAGCAGTAGACGAACTCAATATTGTGAATATTGCGTTAAAAGACGAAGTAAAAGAGAGAGAAGTTATCGAGAAGGAATTGGAAAAGGTAATCATAGAAAAAGATATTGCTACAGAAGCATCATTGCACGATTTATTAACGGGACTGCCCAACAGAGCACTATTTTATGACAGACTTGAGCATGGTCTGGAACAAGCAAAGCGGCATGGCTGGAATTTAGCGGTCATGTTTTTGGATTTAGATAAATTTAAACAAATTAATGATAAATATGGGCATGATATTGGCGATAAAGTTTTATTAACCGTAGCCAAAAAACTAAAAGAAAACACGCGTAGTGATGATTCGATTTGCCGACTGGGCGGGGATGAATTTTTATATTTGTTGATGGAAGTGAAAAATGAACGTGAAGTGACTAAAGTCATTAAAAAAATAATTAAAGCAATTGAGTTGCCATGCGAAGATATTGACGAAAATTTAGTTGTAAAACTAAGTATTGGTGTCTCATTATTTCCTAAAAATGCAGACAACTCAGAGGATTTAATTAAAAGTGCTGATGTGGCTATGTACGCAGCCAAACAAGGCAAATTAGGATATGCTTTCGCTTAGTTACAGTAAGATTTCGATAACTGGCATAACAATCATAAGTCGAACTGGATAATCCAGTTCATATTTTTGTCAAATTTGGTGAATCAAATATTAAAGAATAAAAACACCTTTAGTGGTGCATTTATTTTTTAAAATCCTTAGCAACATTTTTCATTAAATTCATACTCTGCTAAAATGCTACCAATATATAGCTCTAGACTCACTCAAAATAGGTTTTTAAAGTAAGACATAAATTCTACATATTGCGCCTGTAAAGTAGCTATATTTCAATCAAACTATTGAAGTGAAATGACGTACATTTTTAATAATGTATTGATATTTTTAGTTAAAAGCTCTCGAATTGCATAATAATTCACATGCTTTTTTAATACTATAACTTTACGAGGTATCAATACCCCCCTTAACACCTATCCAAACGGGCTATTGAATAGTTCCGCAAGGCATATAGCATGGGCATAGATTTGGCAAAGTCATAAACTACAACTAAAAAACGTATAGGGGTTACTTTTTAATGATTACTTACGACAAGCCCTTTATCTTTACCAATTTTAAAGGTAGTGAACAATGATAATTTTAGGTATCAACTTCATGTTTCATGATTCTAGCGCGTGCATTTTAAAGGATGGCAAGCTAGTGGTTGCTGTCGAAGAAGAGCGATTTACGCGCAATAAGCACGATGTCGTATTTCCTCGATTAAGTATTGAAAAATGCCTTGAAATAGCGAATCTCAGTATCGACGATATAGACCATATCGGATTGTCGTTTAAGCCCACGCTGGATATTCAAAGAAAAATTGCTTTTATACTCAAGCACCCTTCACTGTTACTGAAAAATTTCAACTTACATTTACTTCGCTATTACTGGCGCTACCGCACTATAAAACAATGGTATAACACGACTTTTATAAACAGCAAAAAACCAAAGCTGCATTTTATACCCCACCATCAATCACACATAGCGGGTAGCTTTTTCGCTTCCCCTTATAATGAAGCTGCACTGTTGTCTATGGATGGATCTGGAGAATGGGCAACAGCTTCTTTGGGTTACGGCAATGGCATCGATGTAACTGAATTTAAAAGAGTGTTCTATCCTAACTCAATGGGCTCCATCTATGAGGCAATTACTTACTATTGTGGTTTTAAACCGTCTTATGATGAAGGCAAGACGATGGGTCTAGCGCCGCTTGGTAACAGCGAAAGATTTATTAGTGTTGTTCGCCAGATTATTGATGTTGGTCCTGAGGGCGATTTACTAATAGATTTTGACTATTTTACTTTTGATGATGGTCAGTTTGATTACCTAAGCAATAAATTCATCCAAAAATTTGGCCCAAGACGCTTATCAGGTCAAAAGTTTGAACCACACCATATGGATGTGGCAGCAGCATTTCAGTTACGTTTAGAAGAGGTAGCGCTAAAACTCTGCACCATACTAAAACAAAGAACGAAAGCTGAGCATTTGGTGATTGCTGGAGGAGTGGCGCTCAATAGTGTAATGAACGGTCGTATCGTCAGAGAAAGCGGCTTCAAAGATTTATATGTTATGCCTGCAGCTGGAGACAACGGTACATCAATAGGCGCGGCCTATTATATCTACAACGCAATTTTAAAAAATCCGCGCGGTGAGCCACATATGAACCCCTATCTGGGGACAGAATACTCCAACGAAAAAATAGAAATCATACTTAAAGAGTGCAAAGTAAGGTATGAGCACTATGACAACATAGAACTAAAAACGGCCGAACTGTTGCATGCTGGCAATATCTTGTGCTGGTTTCAAGGAAAAATGGAAATTGGCCCTAGAGCACTGGGAGGACGTAGCATCATCGCAGATCCCACAAATAAAAGTATGAAAGATAAAATTAATGCTGAAGTGAAACACCGAGAAGCGTATCGTCCATTTGCTCCATCTGTCATAGCAGAGGCAGCCGCTGAATACTTTGACCTAACTGTTGAAGATCCGTTTATGCTAAAAGTATGCAACGTAAAACCCGACAAAATGAGTGTTTTACCTGCGATTACACACGTAGATGGCACAGCCAGAGCACAAACTGTTAATAAAGAAACACATCCACGGTATCATAAAATGATTAGTGAATTCGGCAAACTGTCCGGACACCCCGTGGTTCTTAACACCAGTTTTAATATTATGGATGAGCCCATTGTAGAATCACCTTATGACGCCATTCGCTGTTTTTTTTCAACTGGCTTAGATTATCTTGTCATTGGGAATTATGTAGTAGCAAAATAATTGATGTTCAAAATTTTGCCACCTATTAAATTAGCCTCTTGAGAGGGCGACTCTGAGCTGTTCGAAGGTAACCTACTCATCTAATTGCCAAGTTCAAAACCATGTCAAACTATAACGATAGACAATCTGAAGATAACAAGACTGTTTAGAGTTTTCTTAGCAAACTTTAAACTACAAAAAACCAATAGTAATAAATAAAGACATCAGCTAATAACTTTTAAGCCAAGTCTATGAAGATCCAATAAAAATCAATTCAAATACCACAGCTAATTCACTCGATACGATCAAGTTTAGTAAGCTAGGTAAGCAAAATTGTATTGGGAAGAACTCATATCGCGTAACTTAAAGACTGCTAAACGGGTATTCTAATAATTTGTCACTATCAAGGTGTACACATACTTCCTGCGTTCTTACTTCTGTTGTCTCTAAAAACTCATATCTTCGGCGATACATCGAACGTTTTTTAGCTGGTATCTGTTGTATATTCTTTTTCTGCAAATTCATACTGAATACATAAAAATCTGAATCCTCTAAAATGCCACCTCTCTCAATCCATACTTCATCATAATTGAGTGCTAATTCTCTTTTTTCATTTTTTTTGCCAAAGTAACTATCTAGATGATGCCTACTTGCATTTGAAACTGCATAAATTTTTGAGACACCAACTGTGCGACATAAAGTTCTAAACTGCTCAAATAAAAAATCTCGTGGCCGCATGCCATGCATTGCTTTAGTCAGATCACGGTTCAAGTCGAGCGACCAGTCGAAGTTTCTTCCCTGAATAGCACCGATGTAAGCGACGACTTTACCTGATTCGCGTGCGAAAGAAAATGCTAGAGATAAAATGCGCGTTTTATCTAAGAAAAGATTGATGACAAGCTGACCTTCTCGCATGAACCACTTAGGCTGATCGAGCACTATGTGAAGACCTTTATATACATTAGTTAAATCAAGAAGCTTTAGTGCCCCATCAAGTGGAAAGGCAATCTTGAATTTTAAGTCTTCAATAGCATTGTAGTGTTCTGCGATATGGCTCAGTCGAGTTTTTGCATCCCAAGTATTACATTGATATGGCCATATAATAGCTCCCAGCGTTTCTGGCCGCTCCAAAATTAAATTTTTGACAGCTACATTCTTTCTGTATTGCAATAACAGCCCTACTTCTCTCGATAAAAAGAAAGCCATTATCATGAATTTAAATCTTAATATGGAAATGCCGAATTTTTTATAAAACAAATCTCCACTTAAATCCCATAGAAATATGTAATTTTTAAAAGTCATGCTTTGTCCTAAATTTAAAGATATAAAACATTCAGAATGGCTTTTTATGTATGAAAGTCGGGCTAATTGTCATAATAGTGATTTTACAGCCATTCTACATGACATATGATAAACATTGGCTGAATAGCCTGATTAGAAAGGATTTCTCTAATATCTTCTAAATCTGTTTGCTTGGATACTGATATCAATTTAGATGAACTTTTTACTGTCCCCGTAGCACTTGCGAGATTTTTATATCACAATACGCTCTAACTTATTTATCCAAATAAACTGAGCACGCCTCGCCCTCCACTTTGCCGCACACGATAATGACAATATCGCGTAACACGAATTGCCTGTGTATTAAAATAAAATGTTCACGTAATGCTAGTTTTGCACAGCTAACGCACTTGGTAAACGAGGCACGCCACAGGTGGATATTATTCTTTATAAGTAAGCGTTATACTTATTGTGTCTTTACTTTAGATAGATGCACGATGACCCCCAGAAATTTTACGACATACTTAATATGGCTTGCAGCAATGTTTTCAGCATTTTTTTCGTTAATCTCCCATGCTGGAACATACTCAGAAGTGGCGCCAATTCTCGCGCAGCGCTGTTTGATGTGTCACGTGGGCGATAATGCGCCACTCGGTCTTAAGCTCGATAGCTTCGATAATATCTTAAAAGGCAGCACCAAAGGTGTGGTAGTAAAGCCTGCTGATGCCGCTGGCAGTGAGTTGATTCGCCGCATTAAGGGCACAAGCTTGCCGCGCATGCCGATGACTGGGCCGCCCTATTTAAACGATGCTGAAATTGCGACGATTGAAAAATGGGTAAGCGTAGGCCTACCTAAAGGCAATGCGACAAATCCCACACCAGCCAGCAATAGCGTCATTTTGCCGAAAGCGGGCGAACCAGTGACTTATCTACATATTGCACCGATATTAGCAACACGTTGCGCAAAATGTCACACCAATCAAGGACTAATGGGGCCTGCGCCAGAAGGTTTTCTGTTGACCTCCTATGAATCTACACTATCCGCTCGAGATCGCGTGCGCGTTGTTCCAGGCAACCCCGATGCGAGCGAACTAATACGGCGTGTGCGTGGGCAAGCTTTACCGCGCATGCCTTACGATGGCCCGCCCTACCTATCCAATGCGGAAATCACTCTGCTGGAGACTTGGGTGTCGGATGGCGCACGCGATGCGAACGGCAAGCCCGCGTCATTACCTGTTGGCGCAAAAGTTAGGTTGCATGGGATTTTAAATACAGGTTGGAAGTTAGACGGCTTGCAATTAGCGGTTGGCAATAGCACGCGCATTGATAAATCGCCTAGACCAGGCAATTATGTTGAGGTACGCGGTTATTTAGATGATTCGGGCAGAGTGATAGTTGAGCGCCTAAGACGACGCTAAATTTAGTCAGTTTTCATCAAAATATTTTTGAAATACATGCTCTGCAAGCCAATATCCATAAGGCTTGCAGAGCATTTTTTTCACGCCTTCCTTGCCACTTTCACTCAGAATAATGGCTTTAGCACATATATTCTGTGGGAAAGACCTTTACGGTCCTAGTGGCTTAGAAAATTTGTGAAGTCAAATACTGGCTTAGCTAATTCACACCTTCTTAACATTTCGTAGCGGTTCTAGCAACGCAGACAAGCCGTTGTGGTCAATTTCTTGCATCAGCTGTAACAAGTGTCCTATCTCACCCGCTGGGAAGCCCTCACGCGCGAACCAATTGAGATAATTGCCTGGCAAATCAGCAATCACACGACCTTTATGTTTGCCGTAAGGCATGGCGGTAGTTAATAGGCGCTGTAAATCTTCTGGCTGCATGGACAAATATTTTAAAGTGTTTTTGTTTAGTTTGCTTAAAACTTTAACTCAATTCCTGTGTCAAAACTTGATTAGTTGCTTATTGTAAGCAATTCAATCATTCAGATGGGAATAATCGTGCAAAGAAAAAATCAAAATAAAGTTTTAGTCAGCTCGGTTTTACTGACATTAACACTAGGCGGTTGCAGCATGTTTTCTGGCATGACGGAAACACAAAAAGACACCGCCAAAGGCGCTGGGGTGGGTGCTGCAGGCGGCGCTGTAGTTGGTGCAGTGGCGGGCGGTAAAAAGGGCGCAGTTATCGGCGCGGCGGTTGGCAGTGTGGCTGGGGGCGTTATTGGAAATGTGTGGTCTAAACGCATGCAGGCGCAGAAAAAAGAAATGGAAGAAGCCACCGCGGGCACAGGCGTTGCGGTAACGCAAACACCCGACAATCGCTTGAAATTAGATATTCCTAGTGATATTTCGTTTGACGTAGGTCGCGCAGATATTAAGCCAAATTTCAGGACAATATTAGACACTTTTGCCAAAGGCTTGGTAAGCAATCCCGCCACTACCGTCACAATTATCGGTCATACCGACAGTTCTGGTAGCGATGATGTCAACAATCCGCTGTCGTTTAATCGTGCCATTGCCGCGCGCGATTATTTATCGGTCAGGGGCGTCGCCTCAAACCGTTTTGCAATTGATGGCCGCGGCTCGCGAGAGCCAATTGCAGCGAATGATACTGCAGCCAATAAAGCTAAAAACCGTCGGGTGGAAATTTTTGTAGCTGAACCAGCGCATGCGCCAGCGAGCTAATACATCATTAAAGCTGAATAAAAAAATGGCCCTTACGGGCCATTTTTAAGAATTCTAGTTAGAATCCGTTAGTTTGAAACACAATAAGCGATTAAGCCTTTTGAATGTTAGAAGCTTGTTTGCCTTTTGGGCCTTCTGTCACGTCAAAACTAACGCGATCATTTTCTTTCAAACTTTTATAACCGCTATCTACGATAGCTGAGAAATGTGCGAATAAATCGTCACCGCCTGCATCTGGAGTAATGAAACCAAAACCTTTAGAATCATTGAACCACTTTACAATACCTGTTGCCATAATATTACTTTCTTACTAAAAAGGGAGGCACCCAAAAAAGTCTCTACTTCTAAAAAAAAAGAGCCCGGAAGGACCCAATAAATTAAAAATCTAAACGCCTAAGCGTCTTTGTACGGAGAATTCATCCACATGTCAAGTAATATCGCTAATTAATTGCAATAACCTTGTAATTAGTTGCTTATTTTCACCCGCAAGACTATACTGCGCCTGCGTTTGGTAGTGTCTATGCGCTTTGTTGTTTTTTTACACTATTCCCAATATTGTGTTTAGGGGTCTTAGATAAACCTTGGAGTTGTGGCATGGCTAAAGAAGAATTGATTGAAATGAACGGCGTGGTGGATGAAATTCTCCCTGATTCGCGCTATCGCGTGACGCTAGAAAATGGTCACAAGCTCGTTGCCTACACTGGTGGCAAGATGAAAAAAAACCATATTCGCATTTTAGCTGGCGACAAAGTCACACTAGAATTATCTCCTTACGACATCAATAACGGTCGCATCACATTCCGCCATATTGAATCCAAAACTCCCTACAGTCCGCCTAAAAGACGCACTTACTAACAAAAATTGTTTAAAGGCCAGCGTCAATGCTGGCTTTTTTATTGCCTTAATTTATATACGATGAAAAATTTAGAAACTGATGTGTTGTTAGTTGGTGGTGGCATTATGAGCGCAACACTTGGCGTTCTGCTACATAAACTAGATCCTAGCCTAAACATTATCATGGTGGAGCAGCTGTCAGATGTCGCGCAAGAAAGCTCTGCTGCGCTTAATAATGCCGGAACAGGCCATGCGGGCTACTGCGAGCTTAATTACACACCACAAGCAGTTGATGGCAGCATCTCTATTCAGCGAGCGCTAGAAATTAATGCTGCATTTGAGCTTTCGCTACAATTTTGGTCACATTTAGTAGAATCTGGAGAGCTCCCCGCGCCCGAACAATTTATTAATAAAACTCCACACATTAGTTTTGTTTGGGGCGAGAAAAATACTGCATTTTTAAAGCATCGCTACGAGCTACTAAATAAGCACCATTTGTTTGAAGACATGCAATTTAGCGATAGTTTTGCACAGTTGCAAGCATGGATGCCCTTAATAATGGCCAATAGAAGCACGAAAGAACACTTAGCTGCAAGCTATGTGAATAGAGGCTCCGACGTTGATTTTGGTGCACTAACACACCATTTGGTAGCGCACCTGAAAGCGGAAGCAAACTTTAGTTTACTTACCAACACACAACTTAGAAAGTTAGATAAACTTAAAGACCGTGCCAAGGATAATAGCTGGCATGTAAAGCTTTATGATTTAGAAACTAAACACACTAGAACTATCAACGCTAAATTTGTATTTTTAGGTGCTGGCGGTGGCGCTTTACCGCTACTACAGAGAGCAGACATCGATGAAAGTAAAGGCTATGGCGGTTTTCCAGTAAGCGGGCAATGGCTAATTTGTAACAATCCAGACACTATTCAGCAACACCAAGTTAAAGTGTACGGCAGAGCTGCTATCGGCGCGCCGCCTATGTCTGTGCCGCATTTAGATACACGTTTAATCAACGGCAAACCTGCCCTACTGTTTGGCCCTTTTGCTGGATTTACCACCAAATTTTTAAAAACAGGCTCCAAGTTAGATCTAGCAAAGTCTGTTAAAGCCAACAATTTCAAAGCGCTAGTGGGCGTGGGCAGGCACAATTTAGATTTGACTAAATACTTAATAAAAGAAGCCACGCAAACGCATGAGCAGCGCATGAATGCCTTACGGGCATTTTTGCCAGAAGCTGTGAGTGCTGATTGGAAACTGGAGAATGCTGGCCAACGCGTGCAGATTATCAAAAAATGTAACAAAAAATGGGGTAAGTTGGAGTTTGGTACAGAAATTGTTGCTGCAAAAGATGGCACTTTAGCCGCGCTACTCGGCGCTTCTCCTGGCGCCTCTACTAGCGTACAAGCAATGATAACCGTGATTGAACGCTGCTTTGCAAGGCAAATGTATTCGCAAGGCTGGCAGGCAAAAATTAAGCAGTTGGTACCCTCATATGGCGAGTCGCTAATTGAAGATGCAGCTCTATTAAAACAAGTGCGCCAACGTACTTCAGCAACACTCAAATTAATCTAGCCTTTAATTAGACTGCGTTGACGGCGCGCCTCGTAAAGGCATATGCCGCTCGCTACGCTTACGTTTAAACTCTCTACCGAACCAAACATCGGAATGGTCACTAGCGCGTCACACGTTTCTGCCGTCAAGCGACGAATGCCATCGCTTTCTGACCCTAAAACAATCGCAATTGGACCATCTAGCTTGGTATTGAGCAAGCTAGATGGTCCAGCCTTACCTTCTGGGCTTTCTAGGGTAGTTCCTACGATAAATACACCGGCATCTTTCAACTCACGTAACGTGCGCGCTAAATTGGTCACTGCGATAAACGGTACGGTTTCGGCCGCGCCACTAGCAACCTTACGTACCGTCGCGTTTAAGCCTACTGCACGGTCTTTTGGGGCGATTACTGCATGAACCCCCATGGCATCCGCCACACGCAGGCAAGCGCCGAGATTATGCGGGTCTTCCACGCCATCCAACACCAAGAAAAACGGCGGTTCTTTTAAATCACTATCTAAAATATCGTGAATATCTTTGTAAGGAATTGGCGTATCAACCACACGAGCCAACACGCCTTGGTGTCGTCCATTCAAGCCAGCCAAGCCGTCCAAACGGCTACGCTCCACTTGCATGACGCGCACATTGGCGTTTTCAGCCAAGTTAAGTAAATCTTTCATGCGCGCGTCAATGCGGTCTTTATCAATCAAAATTTCTTCGATGCTGGTCGCGTGTTGACGCATGCGACTAAGTACGGCGTGAAAGCCAAATAGAATGCGGGCATCAGCCATGTTTTTTACCTTTGTTTTTAGAATGTGGTTTATGCTTGGCCTTAGCTGGCGACTTGGCGATTTTTTTGCCTCCACCGCTACGGTCATGCTTGGCTTTTTCTAGTGCGCGCGTCGTCATCGGTTTAAAATCAGCAGAAACTTTACCATTATTAGCACTTAAAATATGTTTTTTATCTGCCCTGGAAGGCGCATGGATATTGGGCTGCAGGCCACCTATTTTTAAGTGAGATGAATGGCTAATTAAACTAAAATCTATCTTACTAGTTTCTAAGTCCACGCGAGCAACTTTAACAGTCAGCCTGTCACCCAGTCGAAAACGTACGCCAGTGCGCTCGCCCACCATTTCGTGGCGCGCTTTGTCGTAATTAAAATAGTCGTTGCCGAGCTCAGTCACATGCACTAGCCCTTCCACATACACGCCATCCAGCGCAACAAACACGCCAAAACTGGTGACGCCAGCCACCGTGCCTTCAAACACTTCGCCGATTTTATCCTGCATGAAATAGCATTTCAGCCAATTATTCACGTCGCGCGTGGCTTCATCGGCGCGCCGCTCGGTCATACTACAATGTACACCTAAATTGTTCCAATCTTTTGCCTTGTATTTTTCGCCATTGACCACGGCTTTAATGGCGCGATGAATCAACAAATCAGGATAGCGCCGAATGGGTGAAGTAAAATGCGCATAAGCCTCGTAAGCCAAGCCAAAATGGCCGACGTTGTCTGGGCTGTACACCGCTTGCTGCATAGATCTCAGCAAAACAGTTTGCAGTAATTGCGCATCTGGCCGATCTTTAATTTGCTTCATCAGTTTGCCGTAATCTTTGGCATGCGGCTTATCGCCACCACTTACGCCAAAACCCACTTCCCCCATGAAGGTGCGTAGCGCTTCCAATTTCTCAGGCGTCGGCCCTTCGTGAATGCGGTACAGAGCAGCGTGCTCGTGTGTTTTCAGAAAATCTGCCGCGCACACATTGGCAGCTAGCATGCATTCTTCAATCAACTTATGCGCATCGTTGCGCTGCACAGGTACAATTTTTTCAATTTTGCCATTATCGTCAAACATCATCATGGTTTCGGTCGATTCAAACTCAATCGCACCGCGCTTTTCGCGCTGATTCAACATCAACTTAAATAGCGCGTACAAGTTTTGCACATGCGGCATAATATGCGCGTATTCTTTTGCGGTTTCACCTTGCGGATTCTCGAGCATTTCCGCAACTTTGGTGTAAGTCATACGCGCTTTTGAGCGCATTACCGATGGATAAAACTGATACTTTTGCACAACGCCTACCGCATCAATTTGCATATCGCATATCATGCATAGCCGCTCTACATCTGGGTTGAGCGAGCATAAGCCATTCGACAAAGCTTCTGGTAACATAGGGATGACGCGACGCGGAAAATACACTGAATTGCCGCGCTCAAATGCCTCTTTATCCAATGTATCATCTGGCTTTACATAAAAACTCACATCGGCAATCGCAACAACTAAGCGCCAACCATTACCTTGTTGTTCTGCATACACCGCATCATCAAAATCGCGCGCAGTTTCGCCATCAATGGTAATCAGCGGCAACTCACGCAAATCGATGCGACCTTGATAATCCGCCGCCTGCACCAGTTTGGGAATGCCTTCTGCTTGGCTAATTGCTGCAGACGTAAATTCATGAGGTAGCTTATGTTTACGTAGTGCAATTTCAATCTCCATGCCGCTATCGGCATAGTTACCCAAAATCTGCACCACTTTGCCCATCGGATGCGCACCAGAAGACGGTTGCGCGGTAAGCTCTACCATCACCACCTGGCCTGGCTTAGCGCCCATATCAAGGTGGTACGGAATTAAAATATCTTGGTTAATACGTTTGTCTTCCGCCGCAACAATCGTCACGCCTTGGCCCTGTATGACGCGCCCAACCAGCGACTTGGTGCTACGCTCTAACACCTCAACGATTTTGCCTTCTGGTCGCCCTTTTCTATCTAGCCCGCTCATGCGCACCATCACACGGTCGCCATGCATTACTTGCGCCATCTCGCGCGGGCCTAAAAACAAATCGTCAGGATGTTTAGTTCTATCGTCTGGCACTAAAAAACCGAAGCCATCAGGGTGGCCTTGCACCGTGCCAGCAATAGCGTGAATTTTTTCAGTTAAACATAGCGCACCTTTGCGGTTGCGCATAATCTGTCCTTCGCGCTCCATGGCATTTAAGCGTTTATTAAAGTTATCACGCTCATCCACACCGATATCCAACAAGGTGTACACCTGCTCTACATTTAGAGGAATACCTTGATCTGCCAGTAGCTGCAATACTAGCTCACGGCTCGGTAAAGGCGCTTCGTATTGCGCGGCTTCTCGCTTTGCATGTGGGTCATTATTGCGTTGATTATGCTTTTTTGTTGACAAGTTATTTGCTTTCTATAAAATTCGGCGCTTAATGATGGTAAGTTGCCCAGATGGCGGAATTGGTAGACGCGCAGGTTTCAGATACCTGTGTCGAAAGATGTGGAGGTTCGAGTCCTCTTCTGGGCACCAATAAATAAAATTATCCTTTAATATCGGATAGTTATAAAATATTTCTACCACAAATTCCTGAACAGCCATTGTACTATGAAACTCGCAAACCATCCATGGTGAAACATCCATGACATTTCAATCGCCTTCGTTAATTAATATATTAGCTAACAAGCTAGTAATATTAAACTTGGTAACATAGCTGTCGATTTTTATAGAAACTCATTTAAACAAATTTAATGTCGACTTAATAGGACACAAATAAAACCATCAAATTTATTAATAAATATCAATAAGTTATATTAACAATTAATTTGATTCGTCTTGCTAGAATAAGTATTGTCATTTAAAATCAAATAAAAAAATTTAAAACTAGATTTATAAACAAACAGAATTAACCGATCCCTTTCACTGGAGCTCTTTAATATAAATTATCGACAAAACTAAATGGCATTTACAAAAAAAAAATCTCAAACTATTTTGCAAAGACGCAATAACCTTAGCAACGTAATTCAACAATTACTTGATGGAATTGCTGTTATCGGAGTTACGTGGGGACTTGTTCAGTACCATTTCTTGGCTATTGGTGGTGTAACTGATCCATATATGATTATGTTGTTGGCATTGCTTGGCAACATGGCAATTACATATGATAAATTTGCAATTTATAGAAGCAATGCTAACTTCATAAACAAAGCACTCACCCTCTTAAAAGCATGGTCACTCACTTTTCTATTACTAATGCTATTGGCGTTTTTGACAAAACAGACTGAAGTTTATTCCAGATACTTTATGAGTCAACTTTTTGTTATTGGCTACTTTGCTCAATTATTTTTGTATGTAATATTTAGAACTACATACAAAAAGTTAAGTAAGTCCCAGCAAAATGAAAAAGTACTTATTGTCGGTCAAAGTAGATTAGCCTATTATCTACAACAAAAAATTTCAAGCAATCCGTGGATCGGAGAACAAATCATTGGGTTTATAGCGCTACCCAATGACGATATCACCATTTCAGGAAGAAAAGCTTCTGGCAGAAAGCCTGACCCAGAAGTGTTAGGAAAGATTGAAGATTTACCCTCTTTAATTGACCAACATGAGATTAGTACGGTTTATATTGTTACTTCACTTGCATCATGTAAGATTCTAGAAAGTATCTATAAGAATACATTGGATAAATATGTCTCCATTCACTGGATTCCAGATATATTTGCACTACGCTTATTGAATCACAGTGTCCGAGAAATTTCTGGAATTCCAGTAATTACGCTTTCAGAAACACCATTGATTGGCATGCGACTGCTACTAAAAGCAATTGAAGATAAAATACTATCTATTCTAATATTGATTGCGATTAGCCCAGTACTGATCTTTGTTGCAATTGCGGTCAAGCTGGACAGTCCTGGCCCCATATTTTTCAGGCAAAATCGAGCAGGTTGGAGCGGCAAGCCTTTCAAAATATGGAAGTTTCGCAGCATGTATGTTCATCAAGAAGACCTGGAGAAGTTAAAGCAAGCCGAAAAAAATGATAGTAGAATCACACGAGTAGGTGCTTTTATTCGTAAAACCAGCCTTGATGAACTGCCTCAGATATTTAATGTACTGAATGGGGATATGTCTTTAGTTGGGCCAAGACCGCATGCAATACAACATGACAAGGAATACTCTCAAAGAATTTATGACTATTTTGCACGACACCATATTAAGCCAGGAATTACTGGTTTAGCACAAATTCGTGGATTTAGAGGTGAGACCAAAGATATTGATCAAATGGTTCAGCGGGTTGAATCTGATATTGAATATATAAACAACTGGTCAGTATGGTTAGATATCAAAATAATACTGCTTACAGCCTTCAAACTAAGTGGTGATGGTGCCTACTAACAAGAAAAAATATGGCCAAATATGTGGCTGGTACACTTACATATCAACTCCAAATGCAGTATCTAATACTATTTATAGAAACTATGGCGTTTCTGTATAGCCTTGAGGGTTTTGTTGTTGCCAGCGCCAAGCATCACGGCACATAGTATGAACGTCTAGCTTGGCCCTCCATCCAAATAATGATTCGGCTAGGCTTGGGTTTGCATAGCAAGTCGCAACGTCTCCAGGTCGACGCGCCACCATGCGGTAAGGCACTGTTATGCCAGTACTAGCTTCGAATGCTTTTACCAGCTCCAAAACACTACAACCTTTGCCTGTTCCTAAATTAACTGTCATAAATCCACTATGATTATTCAGCGCTCGTAATGCAGCTAAATGGCCCAAGGCCAAATCTACCACATGAATGTAATCACGCACACCTGTTCCATCTACCGTAGGATAATCAGAGCCAAACACACTCAGCTCTTGCAAGCGCCCCACTGCCACCTGAGAAATATATGGCATTAGATTATTTGGAATGCCGTTAGGATCCTCTCCAATCATGCCACTCTTATGCGCTCCTACCGGGTTAAAATAACGCAAGATAACAATTTTCCACTCATTATCTGAGCTCGCTAAATCACGATATATTTGCTCAACCATCAGCTTCGATCGGCCGTATGGATTGATTGGCTTGAGCGGGGAGTCCTCACATATTTGCAAGTCTCCATTTACATCGTAGACGGTGGCAGAAGAACTAAACACAATCTGCTTAACACCAAACTCTGACATCACTTCCGCCAAAGCTACACTGCCGGAAACATTATTCTCATAATAAACGAGAGGTATTCTAACTGACTCACCCACTGACTTGTACCCTGCAAAATGAATGACCGAATCAATATCATGTTGTGAAAACAATTCTCGCAAACAAGTACGGTCGCGCACATCGCCATGCTTCAATAAAATTGAACGCCCAGTTAATTTTTCAACGCGCTTGAGAGACTCCGGCTTGCTATTGCTGAAATTATCCAACACCACGACATCAAAGCCGGCAGCCAATAACTCAACGCAAGTATGAGAACCTATATAGCCAGCACCACCAGTGACCAAAATACTCAATTTGACATCCTAAGAACTTAGAACACCAAAATCAGCACGATCTTTAATAACCTCACGCACTAAATTAACGTCAATTTTATCAGCATTAGTAGAAAAACCATATACCATTGCGGTGTCGCAAAGTATATTGATGCTACGAGGAATGCCGCGTGCTGCTTGCGCAATTAACTTAGTTGCAGCTGGTGTAAATAAAGGTGTGTCACGTCCAGCAATATGCAACCGATGTAGAATGTATTTGTCGACTTCGAAAGATTCTAGCGGGGGAATAAAAAAGTCTACTGCCACACGCTGTATAAATTGCTGTAATTCTGGACGTCTTAATAGGTCTCTAAGTTGCGGTTGTCCTACTAAAATAACTTGTAAAAGCTGATCTTTATCTACGTTAATATTTGAGAGCATACGTAAAGCTTCTAACGCACTTGGTGTTAAATTTTGCGCCTCATCAATAATCAAAACAACTCTCTTACCTTCAGCATATGTCCTAATTAAAAATCGCTGAAAATCATCAAATAGTGCTAATTGTGACTTCCCTTCGTATGGCTGATTAAACGACAACATAATCCAACTTAGCAAGTCATCAATCTGCTGGTGCGTGTTATAAACTATCCCAACAGTTAGTTCTTCGCCTAAATTATTGAGCATATGACGCACTAGCGTAGTTTTACCGCAACCTATATCCCCACAAATTACAGAAAACCCCGCTCGGTTTTGTATACCATACTCAAGCATAGCATATGCCATACTATGGCGTAGCCCAAAAAACAGAAATTCCGGATCGGGTTGAATCGAAAATGGTTTCTCCCTCAGCCCGTAGAAGCTTTCATACATATTTATAATACCTTAATTAATTTTTGATAGCTCAATAAAGTTTTTATCATGACCGTACTATACGTACTCTATATATCTTTATCAAACTAGAGAATGATAAATATCAATTATTTTATTAATTTTATCTTCCCATAAAAAATTTTGCTTTACATGCAATATTGCGGCATCCCCAAGTTTTTTTCTCACAACTGCATTTTCAGCAAGCAAATCAATCTGCCTTGCAAACTGTTCAACCATGTAATCTCTAGAAAATGGATCAATTAATATCCCTGTATCTGAAGAAAGAAATCTAATTAATCCAGCATACAATCTATGTAAATATGCATGGCTCATACGCTCAAGGTTAAAGGTTAAAGGTTAAAGGTTAAGTTTTAAGAGTTTAATTTAAGTTATAGAAAGTGAATAATTATCCAATTTCTAAACAAGGTAAGACAAGCCACTCCAAGTTAGCAATCTTTTCATGCCGGGCTGAATTTGAACAATTTTTAATTGATGGCCTTGCATAGCCAATTGTTTTTTTAGCAACAACAACAAAGCCAACATACCAAATCCAAGATATTCTGTATCGGCTAAGTTCAATTGTACGCTTTTATTCTGCAAACTGGCCTGCCGCAATAGCGAGCGAATATTAGGTGAAACTGGGTCTAATACTGCACCAGATACAACTAAGTTTATGTTAACTCCCGCATCGTCTAAAGTAACAGTGCTTTTTTGTGACAAGTTATTTAAACGACGCCTATTGAACTTTACCCAAATAATATATGGCAAAATGTTAGTCATTAAATATCGCAATAAAAACCAGCCATCACCCCAATAGCGTCTCCACAAATGAGGTTCCTCTTTAATGCGCCAAGCCCATTCCAACCCAATTTTTTGCATTCTTACAGGCGCTCTTTTTAATCGTCTGGCTTCAAAGTTAATAACTGCACCTAGATGGCTAACTAAAGGTGTTTTAATTTTGGGTAGATTCTTAACAATCCATGCCTGTCCTTTTTTAGCACCTAAAGCAACAACTAAGAAGTCTGCATTACTCAAGTTTATATTATCGATAATTGATGACTCGCTCATATCCTCCAGCGACCCAAAACCAGGTGAATAATAACCAACACAATTTAATCCAGTTGAGTTCTGATTTATGTGTTTACTTGCTTCAGCAGCAACACCAGATGGTCCACCAAAAAAATAAACTGTTAATTTTCGACGCCACTCTTTCCCCAGTGCTTCAAACAAAGTTGAGCCTGCGACTCGCTCACTAATTGGAATGCCTAATAGTTTTGCTATCCAAACAATCGGAGCTCCATCTGCAATCACAAAATCGCTATACAAAACTGAATTGCGAAAATCAGCGTCTTGTTGTGATAAGGCTAGGAAATTAAGATTCGGGGTCGTCAAAAAACAGGATTTTTTCGTATGTTTTGCATCGCGTAGACGATTCATTGTTTTTGATAAATCCATTGCATCAAAAGGCAATCCACCAATGCAATACACATCTCGATCAAAATCATCCATCAACAGCTCTCAATCTCTTTCAGTCTTATTCCAAGTTTTTTGTCTTTTGAACAAAAACTTAAAATAATGTGGGAATTTTAAAATCACGTATATCGGAACATACAGCAAGCTACGCATTGAAATTATGCTTCTACCCCAGCCCCACCAAGCAATAGCAATACCCACTGTCAAAATAACCAAAGCATACATCGTAAGCTTAAATGCTAAATGTCCAATATTAGCGGTCAACAGGATAATGAAAGTTAGTGCTGAATACCCAAAAAGCAGCATCACTAACAGTGCAAGTGGTGGCACTACTAGATCAAATGCCATCGCCAGCAAATTTATATCTCGCTTTGCTACTCCAGTGATAAATAAGCGAGGCACTTCCGAAATAATCATGGCTAAATGACCATGTTCCCACCGAGTTTTTTGGCCTGATAGAGCCTCAGATGCCAAAGGAAAATAGCTCGTTACCTTTGAGCCCATATAAAAAAATGGGGGTGTACCCGCAATAGCCAAATCTATTCCAAGCTTCATATCTTCGACTATATTGCCATTAGCTAAGTCTGCATTTATTATTGTGCTCCAAGGAAAGGCCATGCCTGTGCCCATTAGCTGACAAGGCAATCCTAAGTTGGCATTGCCCAGAGGACGCACTAAGTTTTTTACACACCAAGCAAATTCAGATATTTTAGATTTAAGATTGATATCTTTCGCATACATAAGATATAACGCTTGAACAGGCCTACCATTTTCTAAAGCACTTGCTGCAAGCTGGTTCAATGCTTTGGCTTCAACAATACAATCAGCATCAATAACCACCACCACTTGTGGGGGATTTTTAGCAAGATATTTTAAACCAAAATCCAAGGCGAAGCCTTTACCTAAATTTTTTGGGTCACAACGCACAATGACTTCTGCTCCATGTTGTGATGCAATCTCTGCGGTGTCATCACTGCAATTGTCAGCAACTACAAGCAAACAGTCTTGCGTTCTCAATTGTGGTCGAACTGAATTCAGCGTAGCAATAATTCCTGAGGACTCATTGTGTGCAGGAATTAAAATGGCAATACTTATCAAATTTGGCAAAAAATTTTCTTTATGCTTTTCAGGCAGGCTTGCAAATGCAATTTGGATAAAAATGACCAAAGTTGGAATGAGTAAGAATATTGCAAAACTCACCAACAAAATCTCAACCAAACTCATCTGGCACTTTCATGAAATAATGTCGCTAATTTCTCAGCCTCTATATCAATATTATGTCGTTCAGTTACCCTTCTGTAAGCAGCCTCTCCCATATGCATTAATTTCTGACTTGTTGTGCTAATTGCTTCTTCTATTGCAGCAGAAAGCTCTTGCACTGAGCCCGCAGCTACTAACCATCCATTCACTCCATCATTCACTAATTCAGGAATTCCTGCAACATAGGTACTTATAACTGGGCGCTTAAGTGCCATAGCCTCCATAATTACAACAGGTAAACCTTCAGCAAAGCTAGGCAGTACCATTACACTTGATGCCAGTATTTCATCTCTTACTTGCTCGCTACTAATCCAACCGGTTATTCTTACACTATCACTA
This sequence comes from Methylotenera sp., assembly GCA_040079935.1. Lineage (GTDB taxonomy): Bacteria > Pseudomonadota > Gammaproteobacteria > Burkholderiales > Methylophilaceae > Methylotenera_A. The sequence continues at coordinate 13,409 of JBEBJI010000015.1, read as the reverse complement.
AGCCCTGCAACAGCAATCATTCGCTCAACTTCAGACCGCATTTCGCCATCACCAGCAAGCACCAATTCAAATTCAATACCTTTATCTTTCAGATTTCGGCATGCCTCTAACAGTAAAAGCTGCCCCTTTTGTTCGCATAAACGGCCAACACATACTAAACGCGCTTTAATAGGGGAGATAGAAGATATACCTTCGTAGAAAGTTTGCTCAAGCCCACAGTGGATAACTTTCACTTTGTGCCAGTAACGACGCTCTATCCAGCGAAATAATTGACTTCTACCATAAGAGCTTATTGCAACGACAAAAGCCGCATGCTGAACCTTTTCACTAAGCTTAAGTGCTTGTGGCTTATCAAATTCTTCTGGTCCATGAACTGTAAAACTGTAAGGCGGCCCACCTAGTGCATGGGCCAGCATGACAACTTCAGTTGAGTTGCTACCAAAATGCGCATGTACATGCTGCGCGCCAAAGGCTTTCATCCAAAGAAAAACTTGGCATGCTTCCGCAAAGTAAATGAAGTGATAAGGCAATACCCTATCGGCATGCCAACCCATTTTCAATGCTAGTTTTAAGGTTAAAAAAAATGTAACGGGACTTAAAAAAAGCACTTTAACAACAGATAACAATACACTAAACAGACCCTCATCCAGCACGTACTGCGTATTTGCACGCTCGCTTATATCGTCTGAATCTACCAATTTATCATTCAAACCCCTCAAAGCAATACGCTGAACTGTCACCCCTAGACGCTCTAATGCGAGAATTTCTCGCCGAATAAAACTATGGCTCACTTTGGGATATTGGTTAATAAAATATGCTATGCGCATTGAATCCCTTTAATAACTACTTAGCACTCGAAATCTGATCAAAATTGAAAATCAGCTACTTTAGTTGATTATCTTGGCAGGCACACCAACTGCAGTCTTACCGGTAGGCACATCGTGTATTACTACAGCATTTGCGCCTATACTGACATGGTCTCCAATTTTGACTTTACCTAATATCTTGGCGCCGGCTCCGATATCGACGTGCCCGCCTATTTCAGGAACACCTGATTCCGATCTTGCACCGATGGTAACTTGTTGGAATATTAGGCAATTTGGGCCAATTATCGCATTAGGTGCGATAACGATTCCATTTGGGTGTGGTATTAATAAACCACCTCCAATATGACAATTCAAAGGAATCTCTGCACCAGTGATAACACTCCAGAAGCGGTGCCTTAGTACAGCAATTCTTTTAATTATCAATCGGTTAACAATGTTAGAAGACTGCTCTAGACGCTGATAATGACGAATGCTCGCCAATAAAGAACGTGATGGTGACCACCCATACACTCTCATGCATTCACGCGACCAATCAGGTGTTTCTGAGGAAATCCCATTTGAATTATTATTTAATATTGACATTGATCTTTAGGCTTTTTGGAACTTATTTAAGGAATGAAATCTATAACTCAAAGATTGCTAGCCCACAGTTTTGGGTACTTAGCCTCAAGTAATTTTGCTCTCTGTTCTGCTACATTCTTCCAAGTAAAATCCTGAGCGCGCAACTTTGCGTTTTCTCCTATCTCGAGTCTTTTTTGTCTATTTTCAGCCATATCTCGCATGGCCACAACCCATGCGTCAACATCCATATCAGGCAATACTAGGCCATTTATACCGTCCTGAACTATAGCCCCAGCCCCCATTGCTGTCACTAACGGGGGGATCCCATGTGCCATTGCTTCATAAGTAACCATCGGTCCACCTTCTTCTAGGGTAGGAAAAACAAAAATATCTGCTTTTCTATAAACTTCACCTATATCATTAGTAAAGCTAAAGTGACGGACATTTTTTTGTTTTAACTGCTCAGCTAAAGCGCTTTGAAAATCTTGGTCTAGAGCCCCACAAAGTAGCAACTCTCCATCAATTTCAGCACGCCTCCATGCCTCCAATAGCAAAGGCAACCCTTTACGTAGGCATAACTTACCCACAAATAAAAAAACTGGCTTTAAGTTTTCTATACGTGAAATAGAAATGGAAGAAAACCTTTCTGGCTCCCACCCATAGCTAGTTGATAGCAACTTCTCTGCTGGAACTCCATTTTCAAGCATGGATTGTCTCACCATAGGACTAGGGCAAAAAATTGCGTCTGCCAGTGCTAGCTTTCTATTTTCTCTGGCAATTTTATCATCTCTGATTACATTATCTGTTTTAACGCCCCATTTATGCTCTGCATTTTGTATGATTGAACGCGCAGTTGCATTATGACAATTAATTCGTTCAATAATAATTTTGGTTCCATTTTTATGAAACTGTTCAAAAACTTCAAGTGATAAACCCGCCCAAAGATATACAACAGACGCAGACTTCTCCGATTTAACAAATTTTCTTTCAGCTAAAGACCTCGCTTGATCTTTAATATTTAACTTATAAATCAAGCTCTTCTTTAGTCCCTTCATGGCAGGCTGAAGCCATGGATAGCTAATGTTACTTTCTGTGCTGGGTACTATCAATTTAACAGCTCTACCCCCTTCATGCCAAAATCGGCACAACGAGAGAGGAACGTGGCTATTCCCAATATTGTTGGCGTGATAACCGAACAAAACCGGCAGATAAGTCATAATTAATCCTACTAAAAGTCTATTCTCTATTAAACGGAGCGGTCACATTATTTACTAAATTCACGCACTGCCGAAATAATACCACTCTCAATTAACTCTTCTTTAGTGCCGGCAGGCTGCCATCCTAATATCTGTTTCGTCTTTGTGCTGTCATATTGTGCACGATGGCTACGTGAATCCCAATCACGATAGCTAGGCATTTTCCGATTTGGATGTTTAATTAAATTTTTGGCACCCTCTTTGAATGCATCAATAATAAAAAATTTCCATATCGGCGTTGGTGTGGCGCGAAGCCTAGTCCCGCTCTCTTTGGATACAATATCGACATAATCGCGACTACTCAGCAAAGGTTCGTCTGTCAACAAAAAGATTTCTCCTGCAATACTTGCTTTATCTAAAGCCAAGACAAGCGCATCAGCTACGTCCTCTACCAACACCAAAGGCAGTTTGTTGCTTCCATCTCCCCAGAACTGCACACGACTCTCCGATTGAAACATGCCAACTCCCCAGTGTGCGGGTGGGCAACCTTTACCAATGACGACTCCCGGCCGAAATATTGTGACTGGGAAACCTGATTTTCTATACATATCCAGCAACAACGCCTCACATGTGGCTTTAGACTTGGCATACAAGTTGCGATTTTTCATTTTCTGATCAAGCGGGGTATCTGCCGTAATCACACTACTTGCATCTGCTGAATAATAGGAATCAATGGTGCCAGTGTAAATAAATTGCTTAACCCCATGCTTTTTGGCAGATTCGGCGATATTTTTGGTCACTAGGACATCATTTTTATAATAATCATCCCATTTACTGCCAGTCGCTTTCGCTAAATCATAAACAACCTCAATACCACTGAGTGCCTTATCCATAAAGGTAGCATCAGCAATATCGCCCTGTATCAACTCTACCGGCAAACCAGCTAAGCCTATGTTGCCTGCACTCATCCCTCTAGTGACTACTCTAACGCCATGACCTTGCTCGGTAAGCATTCTGACTAAATATTTACCGATAAACCCTGTTCCACCTATCACTAATATCGTCGGTTTTTTAGTCGGCGGCAGCACGGTCCACACTTGTTTGGCTGTTACTGGAATGTCAAAATTGGCTTGTTTGGTAATTAATTCACAAGCTTTAATCACATTCACCCCAAATTGGCCTTCCAGCCTTGGATCTAACTCACCTTCAAAAGTGTCATAGAATGCTTTTACACTGCGCGCGATACTGACACCAAACGGATTTGCTTCTGGCGATTTTTTTAAGGTATGTTTTACTGATTTAACTACGTTTTTAAGTGCGTTTGAAATAAGCTGACGTGCAACAGATATATTTGTCAAAAAACTGTCTAGCAGCATGCCATAGCCACTTGGCTCGTCACGATAATAAATATCACGGTCAAAATCGCATTTGGCTGTGGCCGCGTGCCCACGCACCGAAATACTTCTGTCGGTATAGCCTGGAGTTACCGACATATTTAAATCGATGCTTGTATTACCTTTAATGCCGTGAACATGCCATTTACGATAAACACGACTACCCCCGGGTAAGTCAATCGGCCTAGAAACTTGCGTACTAATTTCATCTACCGGGCCAAGTAAATCCAGCATAAATGCGGTTAAATGCGGCCCTAATTCAAACCAAAGATTTTGTGGCTCACGTAACATCCAATTATTGAATGGACCAAACTGTATTAAGCCGAGCGGATATAACCAATTAATAGTGATTTGATCCAAATGGCCAATCGTGCCATTTTTAGCTTGCTCCCTTAATGCTTCATAAGCAGGGAGAAAAAGAAAATTATGATTAACTGCTAATTTTAGTTTTTTTTCTGTAGCCAGATTGACCAGTGATTGGCATTCGGCAGCATTTAAACCCATCGGCTTTTCTAAAAAAGCACTGGTATCAGCTTCTAAGATTTGTTTAGTTGCATCAATATGCAAATCGGGCGGCAAGAGCACATGCACAACGTCTAACTTTAGATTCAACATATCGGCCAAGTCACCAAATACATGAGGTATCGCATAAGTTTTGGCAACATCTTCAGCTCGTTCAATTGCACGATCACACACAGCAATTATCTCCACGTTTGAAAGTGCCTTAAGTGCTTTTGCATGTGAATCAATGATATAGCCTGCGCCTAGCAATCCCACTTTTAACTTCTTATTCATTACTACTCCAAATTAATATTCAATAAACATAATGCACATGTACAAAGCTTTGAAACCAAATAATTATTTATATTCAATTATTTCGTAACGTTGTTTTAACTTATTAAAATAGAACTTTAACAAGCCTAAACCGTTTGCGAATTTTCCCAGCACAATAAATTTAGTATAAAGAATAGCATCGCTGACGCTCTCATTTTGATTGCGTCGAAATAAATATACTTTTAAGGCTAGAGCAAGATAAGCTAGCAATAAAAGTACACTCAGGCCCCGTGTAGGGATAAGCAATAAAAATGCCAGTATTGGTACAAACACACCCCAAAACAGCGTACTTTTCCTCTCTTTAACACAATCCTTTACTGTTGTTTTCCCATTTAAGTGCGCGCGCTGACCAATTGCATGACCGGCTCGCACCGACCTTGTCCACCACTGTGCGAAAGTCGTCATGTTTGCATCATGTATCGCCATCTCATGATTAATCTTAGTAACAAGAAAGCCTGCTAAACTTAAACGCACACCAAACTCAGAATCTTCGCCTGCAATCACATGCGCATTAAACCCACCTAATGATCGGAACACTTCGACACGCGCCATAAAAATGCCACCAAGCGCACCAAAGTTTCTTAAATCGCCGGGAGGAGATTTCCACTCCATTGCACAAAGACGATTGTAAATACTGGCGTCAGGATTACATTCTTGAAGATGGCCAATGATGACAGCTCGCTTAGAATCGCTCAGCATACTTTGTTTGGCAGCTTCTAACCAGCCCTCGGATAATACGCAATCACCATCTACAAACTGTATAAATTCCAATGCAGGGAATAAAGAAGTAAGGCGTTCGAACCCTTCGTTTCTTGCTCTAGCTGCAGAAAATGGCCTTGCTGGGTCTAACTGAAGTACGCTATCTGCTAATGGTTTAGCAATACTAACGCTGTGATCGCTTGATCCAGAGTCAACGTAAATCAATGGGCAATGACTGCTTTGCATAGATTGAAGGCTAAGCAACAATCTTTTGCTTTCATTTCTACCAATGACAACAATTCCAATGGTTGCAGTGTTATCTGTGTTCTTCTTATACAACATTTAATACTTTCTTTTATATGCGCCAGATTTTACCAGTTAGAATAGCGCGCAAATCGCTCCATAACAAATCAAACATAAACCACTTGGGATCTTGCTGCTTACCTTGCGCACCTAACTTTAACAAACGTCTCAACCAAAAACTTAATCGGCCAATTGACAATAATAAATCTGCAGTTATCAGGCCTGTGATGCCATAATGTTTAACGAAATAGCGCCGACGAGAGTTGTACCAGTAAGCTGGACGTCGCTTTGTGCTTTTAATGCCAGTAGACGCGCCTTCAATGTGCATTACGACAGATTCGGGAACATACCACGTTTGCCAACCCGCTTTGGCAGCTCTTTGAAAAAAATCAACCTCTTCAAAATACAAAAAGAAGCCTTCATCCATTAACCCAATGTCTTCGATGACTTTGCGCCTAATGATCATACTTGATCCAGAAACCCAATCACAGCGATGCGCTTCATTACGAAGTGGTGGCGTCACTTCATAAGCGGATAAACAGCGCGTCAATAAATTTAAGCGTGCACCCTCAACTAGCTCGCTGAGTGGCGAATGAAAGGCGTGTGCAGAGCATTCTATGCCTCCATCCGCATTTTCTAAACGGCTTCCAGCGATTCCGACATCAGGATGTTCATTCATAAAAGTGATCAGCTTTTCAATCGCGCCTGGGCGTGCTGCAGAGTCTGGATTCAGTAACAGCAGATAATCCACATGATTTTGTGATGATAATGCTTGAGAAAATCCGACATTATTGCCGAATGCAAATCCGCCATTGCAGCTCATTGGAACTACACTCGCCCAAGAAGACCAGCTATTTGATTGGATTGCTGATGAAACCTTTTCTACAGAGCCATCACCAGACGCATTATCAACAATAACAACCTGCCCCCCTTCCAATGCACCCTTCTGCGGCGCAAGAGCGTGTAACGACTGTATAGCCAGATCGGCTGTTCGGTAATTAATCGTGATAATCCAGGTAACAAGCTTCTTACTCAAACAACCTCCAAAAATTCAAGTGATTATTAAAAATACTCAGTTATTTAATAAATTTAATCTTTGGCCGAAAGAAAAGCAGACCCTTAAACAACGGAATAATCGTTTTCAATGGCACTTTACCAGTGATAATTTCAAATGCATTTTTGAAAAACCAAAGCCAAACTCTTGCTAATTTTTTAATAAAGGATCTATCCGACAATCTGATAGCAGCAAAGTGATTTCTAACATAATATCCATGCTTTAACATGTCCACTTTTGAAGTAAAGGGATCGAAGTTAGGTTTTTGATAATGTACGATGATGCTTTTAATCACACAGTAACATTTTCTAGAGCGTGCTACACGAGATGTAAACTCCAAATCTTCTTCATACATAAAAAATTCTTCTATAGGAAGTCCAAAATCCAGTATCGACTGAGAAGAAACTAAACAGCCAATCCAGGTGGCGCCAGTAACAGGCACACAAGCATCTTCCAAAACAGAGCCGTACCACGTATTTGCTTCATCCGCTGCTGGAGACATGTAAACATTTCTGTCTGGATTAACCACAACCGAACCTAAAAACCCCGTTTTTGATGAGTCAAAATGTACGCAACTAGTCAGTTGTTCCAGCGCATTGAGTTCAGGCACCGCATCATCATCTAACAGCCATGACCATTGATGACCTTTAGCCATAGCCATTTTCATTCCTGTGGTAAAGCCGCCTGCACTGCCCACATTGCCCTGCTGATAAACAGTAATATCAGATTGTTGATTCAACCACTCTAAAATTCTGAGGTTAGTCCCCTGAAATATTACAATGATTTCATTTGGTTTTCTTGTCTGATTTTTTAAATGATGAATAACATTTTTAATATCTTCTTCTCTGGAAAAAGCAAGGACAATCGCAGCGACCGACTCAGTTTTTTTTCTTGGCACCTCAATCATTTAAGTTTTCCCCAACATCATTTTAAATATATAAATATGCAAATTAAATATCAACTTCAATACTCTTTTTAATGTTATTACAATTAATGAAGGCTTAATATCCAACTTAAAGTAAACCAAACACGATTTAGTTATCGAACAGATAGGATGATTATGCAGTATTTTTCTTAAATTTATCCATAGAAGCTTTGCTTTTTCGAGTAAATGCTAATTATTGCTGATTATGTTGAGCCAATTTACCATGTTATTAAGATGGCACTCAACACTGATTAATATTTTACCAGTAGAATATGAAGTCTGTAGCTAAATAATAAGCTATGAAGTGGCTTAATTCAGCCACCCACTACAATCGCATAATTACCAATTTTAGGACTAAAGGTGTTAGAAAAGAAAAAGATTTTTGTTGCGAGTATTTGGGTAATTTTAATTTTTGGATTGAGTCAACTAATTAGACTAGGTTCTAACCTAATCGTTACTAGACTGCTTGAGCCAGAAATGTTTGGGGTGATGGCAGTTGTTTATGTGGTGATATTCGGCATAGGAATGTTCACTGACCTAGGTTTGTGGGCTTTTGTAGTTCGGCACAAAAATCATGATGACCCACATATACTAAACGCTGTCTGGAGTATACAAGTGGTGCGCGGCTGGCTAGTATTTTTCGCCATATTAGGAGCAGTAATAATTCTAGTTGTCGGAAATCGATACATACCCGATTATTTCCACGGAATATACGCCGACCCACGTTTGCCAATACTAATTTTAATCGCAGGCACTGCGTCAGTGATAGGTGGTTATAGATCAATGGCTTCACCCGTCATGCATCGAAAATTAGAGGTGGGTAAACTTGAAGTTATTGAACTAGTCTCTCAAACAATAGGGACATCAGTTATGGTTATCTGGGTATGGCTGTACCCTTCTATCTGGGCTTTGTTATCCGCGGGACTTATATCTTTAACAATAAGTACTTATTTAAGCTATTCTCTTTTTCCTTTTCGGCATAAATTCGTATGGGATAAAGCCATTGTTAAAGAAGTATTTCAGTTTAGCAAATGGATAGTGATTGCGTCTGCGCTAACCTATCTATTTTCTCAGGGTGACAAACTGTTCTTTGCAGCTAAGATTGATGCGGCCGACCTTGGTGTATATAGCATTGCTTTTATGCTGGTTGCAATGCTTACTACCGTGACACAAACGCTAGCAGAAAAAATCGTATTTCCTGTTTTCTCTTCACAAGTACATGGCGACCGGCAATTACTAAAAGATAAATACTATAAAGTGCGTTTGTATTTGGATTTTCCCATTTTTTTTGTAGCAGGGCTTCTGATCGCACTTGGTCCTTTAATAATACACACTCTTTACGACGAGCGTTATAATGATGCTGGATGGATTTTGCAAATATTAGTTTTCTCGGTCATTGGCAACACCTTGTCTTTAGTGTCGATGGAGTGTCTATCTGCCCTCTCTATTACCAAGGTAAGAATGTGGGTTATGTTGGTTAGAACAATAGGGCTGTTTGTTGGATTGCCGGTATTCTTCTATTTATTTGGATTTTATGGGGCTACTTGGGTGGTGGCATTAAATGTTTGGATATCGTTACCATTGACCTATTGGACATTAGCAAAAAACTCTGTATTTACATTTTCTAAAGAAATAAGGATGTTGCCTATTGTTGGCGTAGGATATGCTCTGGGCAAGCTTGTTTTAGGTTTTTTATAGTTTAGAGGCAATAGTTTGATATTATTAAAAAGTGCACAATTCAATTGTTCAAACATTCTCACAGCTCAATTAAAAAACAGGCCAAGTGATTAATTACATGTGCACATATTTAATAAAAATTTTGTATAGATACAAATAATGCCGAATACAATCGCTTATCTGGTTTTTTGGAGCTGGCCCATTGTTGTATTTTGGTTGCTTATTAAGTATCCGGCTAAGCATGCGATTTTCACTGCAACTATACTATCGATATTGTTACTGCCTAGCAATTTTATTATTGACCCACCGCTATTGCCACCTCTACATAAAGAGTCACTCACATCACTATCCCTAGTAGTCTTATTGTTTTTATTAGGCAAGAAATTACGTATCGACAAATCAGGGATAATTACCAAGCTAATAATTGCCTATTTAGGCGTAACACTACTATCAGCACATCTTAACCAGTCGCCAATAACAGTAGGGGGGAAATTCTTACCTGGGCTTACTTATTACGATGCTTTTTCTAGCTTTGTGCAAACGCTTATTTGGTTAATTCCTTTTTTTATTGGCAGATATTTTTTTAGCAGCATAAAAGACAATGAAAATATTTTTAAAATACTCGTGCTATTGGCGTTGATATATTCGTTACCGATGCTCTATGAGCTTAGATTTAGCCCACAATTACACCGCATCGTATATGGCTATCATGCATTTGATTTCGTGCAACAGGTACGTGATGGTGGCTTTAGGCCCGCAGTGTTCGTGGGGCATGGGTTACCTTTAGCATTTATCATATCAACTTGTAGTATAGCTGCTATGTCGTTACATAAAAACAAAGTGCGTATCGGTAAGTTTTCACCCTTAATGGTTATATTTTATCTGTCAGCTATTCTTGTTTTATCTAAAACATGGTCAGCCCTTTTTTATGTGAGCTTAAGTGCTATATTTATTTATAAATTATCACCTAGCAAGCAAGCTAAATGGGGATTATTAATAGCTGCTTTTGTGCTGCTTTATCCTGCTGGAAAAATTATGCAAATAATTCCGGATAAAGAAATTATTAGCACCATCAATGAATACAATGTTGATCGAGGGCAATCTTTAGAGTTCAGATTCGAAAATGAAGAAGCATTGTTAAAACGTGCCTTGGAAAAGCCTTTTTTTGGTTGGGGTGGCTGGGGTAGAAATCGAATATACGACGCCTCTGGTAAAGATATTTCTGTCACCGACGGGGCATGGATTATACAATTTGGCATTTATGGCGCTTTTGGTTTCTTTTTTTACTACGCAATCTTAATAACCCCGCTGTATTACGCCGTAAAAAATATCAGGTATATTCAAGAACCCAGAGATAAAATTTATTTTTCCACCTTAGCTTTGATTTTAGCTACTGCCCTTATTGATTCGGTACCCAATAGTGGTGGGGGATCTATGCATTTACTATTGGCGGGCGCGCTATTGGGGCAGTCGGAATTTTTAAAAAAACAGAGGTATTTGTTAAAAAATGAAAGATAAACTCTAGTGACCAGCACCAGCAAAAAAAATATCATGCGGGTAGGCTATACCGCACCCAGTTGGCCACTCAACCACATACCCAACGGGATAGGTACATATGTTCAGAATCTTTTGGTCGGCCTAAGCAATGAAATCCAGCCAGTTGTTTTAACTGAAACAATTATAGATTCTAAGCCTGGAGATGATTTAATCCACATCCCAAACTTCGCTAGAAATAGTGGCTCTCTACAAATATTAATCGATAAGGCTTTCTATAGGCTAAAATTCTCATATACCCAATCAATTGCATATCATAGATGGTTAACGCGATTAGCGCATGATATTGCCTCGGCAATTCAACAATCAAAAAAACCGCTGGATATTTTGGAAATGGAAGAAACTTTTGGCGTTGCTAATTACTTTATAAAAATAAGTAACGTAGCTGTTGTGACTCGTCTGCATGGGCCATGGTTTATTCACGGCCCTATTATGCAAATGGATCAAATGCCTGACTACAAAGTCAGAGTTTGTCATGAGGGCAAAGGTATAAAAGCAGCTCATGGCGTCACATCACCAAGTTTAGATGTATTAGAAAAAGTCAGGGAATACTATGACATCGCTTTGCCTCATGCTGAAGTTATCCCAAACCCAGTTTGTGAGGTCAGCATACAAGATCAATGGCAATATAATCCTAATAATGTCCCATTTGTTCTAATAGTTGCGCGATTCGATTTACATAAGGGTGGCGATTTGGCACTTGAAGCATTCCGCCTTGTCGCTCTAAGAAACAAAGATATTGAGCTTGTATTTGTGGGGCCTGACAGAGGAATTTCTATTGAAGGTAAGACCATTCATTTTAACCAGTATATTGAACAGTATATTCCTGAACAGACGATTAAAAATCGTATTCGCTTTTTAGGTAGCTGCAGCCAAGATCAAATTTCAGACTTACGCAAAAACTCCTTAGTCACTGTAGTGTGCTCAAGATATGAAAACTTTCCTCTTTCTCTTTTAGAAGCATTATCTGCAGGATGCCCTACTATAGCGACATCGGTAGGGGGCATGACAGAAATAGTTGTTGATGGATACAATGGGTTGCTAGCAGAACCTTCATCAGAAAGTATTGCTATTGAACTACTAGAGCTTATTGATGACCCTATAAAAATGCAACTATTATCTAAAAATGCTATTGAAGACTGTAAAAAAAGATTTTCGCCTGAGGTGGTAGCAGCACAGACTATCGACTATTACAAATCCGTAATAGCCAGATCATCTAGCTCATAATTGTTCTGAAAATACAAAAAGCCAGACAAATTGCCTGACTTTTTGTAGCTAGCGCAGTAATTGCATCTAGGACTTAATCAATTAAACATCCTGCCGTCACCTAATAGATGTGCATGACAATCCTTACCTGCGTTCAAGCAGTTCTTAACAACACCATTAATTGACGCTTCATCCCAACCATTTACCCAATCAGCATGACCTGAGTAGCCACCAGGTGATGTCTTAGCATAGTTATCACTTGCTAGGCGCCATTTAGCAGCTTGACCATTCGCTTTAATCTTATAATTCATGTTCAACGTAATTAAAGGAATTCCTACTGGATGAGTTGTAGGGCACTTGTTAGCAGTTGAATATTGGCTTCCCGGATATGCCATGTGGTCTTTGTGATTTGGGCTGTCTAAATTCTTACCGTCCCAGCATTGCGGGAATTCAACAACCATTTGTAGATAGCTATCTGTTCCGCAATTTGGGATTGATTTTTGCCAGGCCATACCATTGCTATGTTGCAAAGCAATATTCATACAAACGTATTTAGCGGCTTGCGCTTCAGCCGTCGAAGTGGCTTTAGGATTACCCGTTAACATACGTAGACCTTTTGGCGGGGCTTTTACTAAACTGGGAGGTACCCAGCCAGTTTTATAGTAAAAGATAGCTCCTTGGTCAGGTAGTACAGGTGTATTTGTGCCAGTGTCTATCATAGTAGGGTGCCAATAACCACTGCGGTTCATTGTGCCACCGGTGCACGTACTATTGCCTGTTGTAGACAAGATATTTAGATTACTTTTGTAATTAATCGATGTATTTCCATAAAATGTATGATGGTGCGTTGCGCCTTGCTGATTAGGATACACCATCGGGTCATCGTTACTCATATGACTTGGAGCACAGGAAATTCTAAACGCACCACCCTCGTTACTTGCTGGGGCCTTTTCGGACGTAGGTTGAATACGCATGCTTGAGTAGCCTGCCGCAGCTACAATATTTTTACTAATATCCACAGCTGGCATTAAGTCCACTTGTATGATATTTGCGCCCGCTGATGGACTTGGGGCAGGAGTCGGAGTCGGAGTCGGAGTCGGAGTCGGAGTCGGAGTCGGAGTCGGAGTCGGAGTCGGAGTCGGAGTCGGAGTCGGAGTCGGAGTCGGAGTCGGAGTCGGA
>JBEBJI010000064.1:0-2435 GCA_040079935.1 Methylotenera sp. | reverse complement strand
AACTTGCACTCGACCATCCATTGCCTAAGTTTTTATTAGAGTATCGCGGTTTAGCAAAACTCAAATCCACATACACCGATAAACTGCCGAAGATGATAAACGCTGCCACGGGGCGCGTGCACACCAGCTACAACCAAGCCGTTGCAATTACGGGGCGCTTGGCGAGCAGCGACCCAAACTTGCAAAATATCCCCGTTAGAAGCGCCGAAGGCCGCCGCATCCGTGAAGCGTTTATTGCACCACAAGGTTCGCATATTGTATCTGCCGATTACTCACAAATTGAGCTGCGCATTATGGCGCACCTTTCTCAGGATCAAGGCATGTTAGCCGCCTTTGCCAATAACGAAGATATCCATCGCCATACCGCAGCTGAAGTGTTTGGGGTTGAACGCGATGCTGTGGATAGTGAACAACGCCGCTATGCCAAAGTGATTAACTTCGGTTTAATTTATGGCATGAGTGCATTTGGTTTGGCGCAAAACCTCAATATTGACCGCAAAGACGCCGCTAGCTATATAGAACGCTACTTTGCACGCTACCCAGGCGTTAAAGCATATATGGAAAACACACGCGCAGAAGCCAAACAAAAAGGTTATGTAGAAACCTACTTTGGGCGCAGGCTTTGGGTGCCAGAAATCAACAGCGCGAATGTTCAACGGCGTAACGGCGCAGAACGTGCCGCCATCAACGCTCCCATGCAAGGCACCGCGGCTGACTTAATTAAACTCGCCATGATTGCCGTGGATAAGTGGCTGCGTGACGAGAAATTACAAAGCAAACTCATTATGCAAGTGCACGATGAACTGGTACTAGAAGTACCGGATAGTGAGTTGGAACTAGTTAAGAAAACTTTGCCAGAACTGATGCAAAATGTAGCAAAACTATCTGTGCCATTACTGGCGGAGGTTGGCGTGGGAGGTAACTGGGAAGGAGCTCATTAACATGAAACTTGAAAAGGTAAAAATAAATAACTTTTGTTCATGCCAGTCAGTTGAATTCGAACTTGATGGATATTCCCCCATAGTAGGTTACAACAACTCTGGTAAATCTAATATTTTAAAGGCAATTAACTGGCTTCTTAAAAAGTCTGTTTTGTCACAATCTAGTTTTTTCGATATAAATACAGCGATAACTATTGAAGGTGAAGTTTCTAACGTAAACTTACAACTCCTACCTGACAACCAACAACCAGCTGTTGCTCAATACTTAAATAACGGTCTTCTTAAATTTAGGCGACGGCAAGACACGCCTCAGACATCTGCCGCTCAAATCAGAATCGACGTTTTTGACTTTAATAACAACAATTGGGTGGCTAATCCAGCAGGTCTTGATAACTCATTAGCGCTCTTATTTCCTGAGCCCATTTACATTGAAGCAATGAAAGACGCTTCGGATGATATTGGGAAGTTTGCTGCAAAAAATACAATTGGCCTTTTACTTAAATACACCCTTGACCAAATTCGTCAGAATAATGCAGCGGCACTACAATCTCTAGAAAATGCTCTTCAAACTGTTGAGAATCATCTTTCTGGTCAAAACAGAATTAATGAATTCAGTGCATTTGAAACGCAAGCAACCTCTGCGATTAATAATTTCTTCCCAGGCATTTCTTTACATCTCAATTTAGCAGCCCCAAGCCTCGATGATTTGATTAAAAGTGCTTCAATCGACCTTTCAGAACAAACTGGTCAGATACGTAACTTCTCGTCATATGGTCATGGTGCTCAACGATCAGTTCAAATGGCATTAATTCAGCTTCTAGCGATTCAAATTCAAAATCTACAGCTGAATTTACCAACAGTTGTCCTGCTAATAGATGAGCCAGAGCTCTACTTACATCCTCAAGCAATTGAGATTTTAAGTGAATCTTTGGTATTGTTATCTAAGCAGAACTTTCAAATAATTTTCTCAACACACTCCCCGCTTTTGGCAAGTCAGGAGAAAATTCTTAACACTTCTATAGTATTTAAAGAACAAAATCAAACAAAAGTCCGCCAAAAACTTGGTGTGGCTACGAGTGTATTAAATAACCATCCACATCAAACCAGTACAATTTTTTCACTACAACATTCAACATATTTATTATTTTCTGAAAAAGTATTTATAGCTGAAGGGAAAACAGAAAAAATGCTGCTTCCTGAAATCTATAGAATTCTAAAAAATAGGACGATAGGCCATGATAAAACATGCATGATAGAAGCTGGAGGTAGTGATTCGATTTTTCCAATCATGCAAGTACTGAGTCAAGTAGGCTATAAACCTAAAGCGATTGTTGATTTAGACTATGTGTTTAAAAAAGGACCTAGCGAGCAATTTATAAATCCTCAGACAAATCAGGACTTTATTGACTGCAAAGACTGGTTTCAACAAAACCAAGCTACTCAAGGTTTCAATTTAGGTACTGATGGCTTTCCATGTAAAGGTGGCAGCATAAC
>JBEBJI010000046.1:0-11426 GCA_040079935.1 Methylotenera sp. | reverse complement strand
ACCGTTAAATGTGGAAAAAGCGCATACGATTGAAACATCATGTTTATTGGACGTTGATACGCTGGCACATTGGTAATATCTTGACCTGCCAAATAAATTTTACCTTTGGTCGGCTTTTCAAATCCTGCCATCATGCGCAATAGGGTTGATTTACCACAACCAGAACCGCCTAATAGACCAAAAATTTCACCTTTATTGACTGAAAGCGAAACATCATCCACTGCTTTCACTGTGCCATCATAAACTTTAGTGACATTCTCAACGCGCAGCAAGACTTCTGGTGCTGGCTTGTTCATTTCTTTAGGTGCGGTTGCCATAAAACCCCTTTAGATTGAGTGAATTACAAAAAAACAGGCCTGCAAGCCAATATCCATGAGGCTTGCAGGCTAACATAATCTATTATGTCCCAGTTTTGAATTGGGTGAATAACCTTGTTGTTACGCGGCGAGTAGCATTATCCACATTGCCTGGTGGAATCAAGTTTTTCACATCTGCTTCTGGTAAAAAGATCGTTTTGTTGTCTTTAATTTCAGGGTCAACAAACTCCGTTGCGGCTTTGTTTGGGTTAGCGTAAGTCACCGCATTAGTTAAACCTGCATGTACTTGCGCTCTTAAAATGTAATCGATGAATTTATGCGCGTTACCTGGATGTTTAGCATCCGCTGGAATCGCCATAGTATCCATAAACATATAGCCGCCCATTTTGGTAATGAGTGCCTCAATGTTTTGCTCGGATTTATTTTCGATTGAGCGTTTGCGTGCTAAGTTAAAATCGCCCGCCCAGCCTAGCGCTACGCAGATATTGCCGCTGGCAAGATCTTCAATTTGACCGCCCGAATTAAAGCGCTTAATATCTGGGCGCACTTTCATCAGCATATCAAAGGCCACTTTGTAATCATCTGGATTATTACTAAACTCTGGCTTGCCTACATATCGCATCGCGATGGGGAACACTTCAGACGGTGCATCCAACATCGCAATACCGCACGATTTAAGTTTGCTCGTATATTTTGGGTCAAACACTAAATCCCAAGTGTTTTCTGGCATAGGCATATCGCCTAACGCAGCTTTTACTTTATCCACATTAATGCCCACTGTGGTGTAGCTCCACAGCCAATCCACCAAGTATTGATTATCTGGATCAAGCTTAGCCATTTGCGCCAAGACGTTTTCATCTAGGTTTTTCCAGTTTGTCAGCTTGGTTTTATCTAGTTTTTGTAGCAAACCGCCTTCTATTTGCATGGCACCCCAGTTTGAAGAGGGCACCACAATGTCATAGCCCGTGTTTTTTGCAATCATTTTTGCATGCAAAATTTCGTTGCTATCAAAAATATCGTAACGGACTTTAATACCCGTTTCTTTTTCAAAGTTAGGAATCGTGTCTTCAGCTAAATAATCTGACCAGTTGTAAATATTAAGAATCTTTTCTTCTTCGACCGCTGCTGCACTAGTAGCTTCTGGCGTCGCTGTACCAGCAGTTTCTTCAGTTTTGTTGCCACAAGCGACCAACGTTAAGCCTGCAACACCAAAAAGCAAACTGAGCAGAATATTTTTACAAGATGAATGCATAGTTTAATTACCCCTTAAAAGTTAAAAATCCAACATATAAATTTCCTGATTTAGCCATCGCTACGCACCAAGACAGTGCTTGTAAAACGGACATAACCAAGCTTACTCTTACTTACAATCTTACATCATGTGATGTGCAATCACCATACTATTTGCGGCCTAGGCTTTGCAATATTTTTACAAATTTATTTCATCAAGCCCAGCTTTTGCAAATCTACTAAAGTTTTGTCTAAGCACTTGTATATCAGCGCCATCATTTCATCAATTTGCGCTTTGGTAATGGTTAGTGGTGGCGCAATAATCATGCGGTCGCCCACCGCGCGCATAATCAAACCATTGCTAAAGCAATGGCCACGGCAAATCATACCCACGCCCACTTCTTCATCAAATGCAATATGTTTGGCTTTGTCGCGCATCAGCACAAATCCTGCCATTAAGCCGATGCTTTCTGCCCCACCTACCAATGGATGATGCGCTAATTCTGCATATTTTTGTGCTAAATAGGGTCCAGTTTCGTTAAATACGCGATCCACCAAGCCTTCTTTTTCTATAATATCGATATTTGCCAGCGCCACAGCACAGGCCACTGGGTGGCCAGAATAAGTGTAGCCGTGATTGAACTCGCCACCTTTTTCAATCAGCACCTCTGCAACCTGCTTGCCTATTACCACTCCACCTAATGGCAAATAACCCGAAGTGACGCCTTTTGCAAAGGTCATCAAATCGGGTTTGGCGCCTAATAATTGTGAGCCAAACCATTTACCAACGCGACCAAAACCGCAAATCACTTCATCACAAATCAGCAAAATACCGTACTTATCACATATTCTCTGGATTTCTGGCCAATAAGTTTTGGGTGGAATAATTACGCCGCCCGCGCCTTGTACAGGCTCGCCAATAAAGGCAGCAACTTTATCTGCGCCAACTTCTAAAATCTTATCTTCTAGCCATGACGCGGCGCGCAAACCAAATGAGTCGCGACCTTCATTCGGCGCCAATCCATAATGATAGGGTTGCTCTATGTGGACAATGTCTGGAATCACGCCGCCTTGAGCATGCATGCCACCCATTCCACCCAAAGAACCGCCTGCCATGGTGGATCCATGATAAGCATTATTGCGTGAAATAATTACTTTGCGCTCTGGCTGACCTAATGTTGCCCAATAATGGCGCACCATTTTGATATTTGTATCGTTAGATTCCGAACCTGAACTGCTAAAAAACACATGGCTATAATTATCTCCCGCCAAGGCGACGATTTTTTCAGCTAGCTTTACCGCGGGTATATTTGCAGTTTGAAAAAAACTGTTGTAATAAGGCAACTCCTGCATCTGTCTGGAAGCCGCATCCACTAAGGCTTTACGACCATACCCAACATTCACACACCACAAGCCAGACATAGCATCTAATATCTTATGACCTTCAGAATCCCAAATATAGATGCCATCCGCTTTAGTGATAATGCGCGCGCCCTTTTCCGCCAACCCTTTGTGATCAGTAAATGGGTGCATATAGTGCGCAGAATCTATTGTCTGAATATTGCTGGTGGTCAAATCTGTCATTGTATTCATGGCATTCTCAATTCTAAAAATTAAACGTGCATTAACAAGTGTTCACGTTCCCACGGGCTAATCACGCGCATAAACTCATCGTGCTCGGTTTCTTTTACAGCCAAATACACATCCACAAAGTTTTTGCCTAGCACTTCTTTCAAGGCTTCCGCAGCTTCTAGTTCTCTCAGCGCTTCAGATAAACCGCGCGGCAATTGATAATCGTGCGCGTAGGCGCTGCCCGTGGTCACTTCTGTTGGCGTTAGTTTTTCTATAATGCCCAAATAGCCGCAAGCCAGTGTCGCTGCCATGGCTAAATAAGGGTTTGCATCTGCGCCTGCCACTCGATTTTCGACGCGGCGACCTGATGGATCAGAAATTGGCACACGAATACCTACCGTGCGGTTATCGTAACCCCACTCAATGTTAATCGGCGCTGCACCATCACGCACAATACGACGATACGAATTCACGTACGGCGCGAGCAATGCCATCGCAGCAGGTAAGTATTTTTGCAACCCTGCTATATAATGAAGAAAAAATGGTGAGGCCTCACCATCAGGCTTACTAAAAATATTTTTTCCTGTTTTGGTGTCAATTACACTTTGATGAATATGCATGGCAGAACCAGGCTCATGCTGCATAGGTTTTGCCATAAACGTCGCATACATATCATGACGCATAGCTGCCTCACGCAATACCCGTTTAAAAAAGAATGATTTATCGGCTAAAATCATCGGCTCACCGTGCAAAAAGTTGATCTCCATCTGTCCTGCGCCAAATTCGTGAATCAGTGTATCGAGCTCCAAACCCATACTTTCGCAATAATCATAAATATCTTCAAACAGCGGATCAAACTCATTGACAGCATCAATACTGTAAAGTTGACGGCTAGTTTCCCTGCGGCCACTGCGCCCAATAGGTGGGGTTAACGGCAAATCAGGGTCGGTATTACGAGCTAATAAATAAAACTCTAATTCTGGCGCAACGATTGGTGTCCAGCCTAAATCTTTATATAGATTAGCTACGCGACGCAACACGTTCCGCGGCGCAAAATCAATAGGGGATCCATCATGTCCTACACAGTCCATAATCACCTGTGCGGTTGGGTCCGTTGCCCAAGGCACCAATCTAAGCGTGGTCGGGTCTGGCACCAACACCATATCTTTATCAGTAAAACCCATCACTCTATCATAGCCTTCATGGCCTTCTGGCGATTCGCCAGTAACCGAAACACCAAGCACAGCCTCGGGCAAACGCATCGCGCGCTCTATGCTGAATTTCTCGCGTGGCAATATCTTGCCACGCGCAACGCCAGTCAAATCGGGCACTAAACACTCAATTTCGGTTACATTATTTTCAGTTAACCAACGATCCATATCTGCAAGTTCAAAATCTTTTAAATCAGGCATTATTTTCTCCAGCATTCTTTTGTTGTATTTTTATAATTAGTTATTTTTTGTTGAGCTAAAAAGCTGTATTTCTGATCAATCAGGTGGCTTGTGACGCTGTGCTCTTGCTTGGCAAGCATCACCAAACGCTTTAAAAACCGCCAAATATTGCGGGTTTTCCATTACCTTCCACTCTGGATGCCATTGTACGCCTAGCGCGAATGTCTTAGCACCACCCACGCACACCGCTTCAATCAAGCCATCCAGCGCATGCGCCTCTGCAATCAAACCTGCACCCAGCATGTCGACGCCCTGCCCGTGTAAAGAATTCACCATGATTTTATCTGTACCCAGTATCTTGGTTAATTGGCCACTTGCAACCAGCTTAACAGCATGCGCGACGGCATATTGCGTATCTAGTGGCAAATCTTTTACTTCTCTATGGTCGTTCAAGTCTGCCACTTCTTGCACAGCCTGATGCAAACTGCCACCAAACGCCACATTCAGCTCTTGAAATCCACGACAAATCGCTAACAATGGTACGCCAGCATTAACAGCAGCGCGAACTAATTTTAAGGTAAGCGCGTCGCGCGCAGGGTCTAATGGCAGATCTGGATTGAGCACGCTTTGACCAAAGTGCGATGGATGCACATTGGAAGGAGAGCCTGTTAACATCACGCCATCTGCAATAGCTAATAACTCTTCAATTTCAAGTTGACTGCTAATCGACGGAACCAGCAAAGGCAAAGCGCCCGCCGCTTCTGCCACCGCCAAAATGTATTTTTGCCCGACTGCATGAAAAGGATGTTCTCCAATCTGCTTAACATCCGCAGGAATTAGAACGATTGGTTTTCGCTTGTGAGTTTTCATGTTTAGTCAGATTGCTGGCAGCACAAGTTTGATTATATGCCTATCAATTAATGAGCACTACATAATCAAACTTAAGATTGCAACAATTTAGTTACAAGTATACTATCGCTTTAATTGGTAACGCTACAAGAGCCATTTAAGTTATTTAGATAGAGCCACTTTTATAAAAATTTCTGCCAAATGAAACAATTAGTCTTATCCGAATGGCTGCTCACGCAGCTTAGTCATGGCAAGTTCCCCACACGCATGCCCAATCACAGACGCATGTACGAGACGATTCGCCGCGCCATTACTGAACAAGTACTACCATCGGGCAGCCGCCTACCTTCCACACGCAGTTTGGCAGATGATTTAAGTGTTTCGCGCAACACTATTTTGGCAGCATTCGATCAACTATTAGATGAAGGTTATGTAACTGCCAAAACGGGCAGTGGTACGTATGTTTCCTACAAACAAATCGATACTTTTAACCAACAAACAGAAAACATCTCTAAGCATAGCCGTACCATCAACCCACTTAAACCCGAAGGCGAAATTACACTTTCTAAGCGAGGCTTAGCGGCCTCTGATTCGCCTGACAACCATGAGGTACAGCCCTTTACACCTGGTGAAGATGATTATTCTCGCTTTCCCATCGCCTTATGGAGGCGATTGCTGAATCGCCATTGGCGCGCACTAAACCCCAAACTACTTGATTCCAGCCATGATGGTGGCTATTTACCTTTGCGGCAAGCTATTGCCGATTATTTACGTGTTTCACGTGCGGTTAATCTCACGGTTGACCAAGTATTAATAACGTCTGGCACCCAACAATCCATAGACTTGTGCGCACGTTTACTCACTGATTACAATGACAGCGTTTGGGTAGAAAACCCCTGCTACTGGGCGGCACGCAGAGTGTTAGAAGTGAATGGACTGCAGCTGCATCCTGTAGCAGTAGATAAAGAAGGTATGGCACCCAGCACTGCAGATTTTCGCGTCAAGCCACGCCTCATTTACACTACTCCGTCGCACCAATACCCAAAAGGTACAGTGATGAGCTATGGCCGCAGGCGCTTGTTGCTAGATTACGCGCAAAATAGTGGTGCATGGATTATTGAAGATGATTACGACAGCGAGTTTCGCTTCGAAGGCCGACCAATATCCTCGCTGCAAGGCATGGACCAGCACGGTCGCGTGCTCTATTTGGGCACATTTTCAAAAGTCATGTATCCTGGCATTCGCTTGGGCTATATGGTGATTCCGCCACAATTGGTTGATGCGTTCAAAATTGGCTTATACGAGCTACAGCGCCCTGGGCAAGTCATGATTCAAGCCGCACTGGCTGATTTTATCGAAGAAGGTCATTTTGCTAGCCACATACGACGTTTGCGCCAAATGTATGGAGAGCGCAGACACTTACTGCAAGCCTCATTAGCCAGCGTCGCCAAAGTAGGCGCAAGGCTTTCTATGGTGGATTCTGGATTACATTTGGTGGTGGAGTTTGGCGATAATATTGATGATGTAGCTGTGGCCGAATTAGCCGCCCAACAAGGTTTACGCGTATATCCGCTCTCAAATTATTGTGTAGGAGAAAGTCGCGAAAAAGGCTTAATTATTGGCTATGCCTACTCTGCGACAGAAAACATTTCGCAATACGGCAGTGCATTGGCAAATGTCATTCAAACCGCGTTAAAAGGAGAGTGTTGATGAGCCCGTTAATCATAGCTTGGTTAATTCTTATCGCCAGCATATTGTTCGAAGTTTTCGGCATGCTGTCTATTAGATACTCCAATGGATTCAGCAACTTACTGCCAACTGCCGGCGCAGTTGCTTGCTTTATTACCTCAATTTGGCTGATGTCCATTTCGCTCAAGCAGATTGAAATGGGCATTGCATACGCGGTCTGGGCGGCCGCCAGCACCGCTATTGTTGCGCTACTCGGCATTGTTTTTTATGCCGAATCGATTGCCAGTTTTAAAATAGCAGGCCTTATATTGGTGGTCATTGGTGTTGTATTGCTTAATTTAACAAATCAATAGGATTATAAATGTACTCCGCCACTTTTATTTTTGATAAAAAACAATTTGATGTTGCATTTTACGAACTAGATAATGCCATTGCTACAGCTGCTAAAGAAACAGAAGGCTATCTGGGAGAAGAAAGCTGGGAGAATGCCGAAACTAGCCGGGTTTGCAATGTGTATTATTGGCAAGATTTAAAAAGTCTACAAACATTGATGAGCCATCCAAAACACCTTGATGCCAAGTCTAAACAAGCCAACTGGCTGAGTGGCTATCAAATTGTGATTGCCAATGTCATTCGCGCTTATGGCGATGGCAGCATTGCGCACCCAACTTCAACGTTTAATCCACACACATAAAAATCATGCTCACCATCCGTCCCGCTTGCATCGGCGACCTAGAAGCGCTTGCCTCACTATTCGACCATTATCGTGAATTTTACAAACAAACAGCTAATATTGAACTAGCAAAAAACTTTGTTGAGGCGCGATTAAATAATAAAGATTCAGCGATTTTTGTAGCTGAAAATAATGAAGGAAAATTGATTGGTTTTTGCCAAATCTACCCCAGTTTTTGCTCAGTCGCTGCTGCAAAAATTGGTGTTTTGTACGATTTATTTGTCGATTCCAGAGCAAGAAAAACTGGCGCAGGACGCGCTTTAATGCTGGCTGCGCACGAATATGCTGCAAATAATGGCATGGTGCGCTTAGATTTAAGTACCGCAAAAAACAATCTCGCCGCACAAGCGCTGTATGAATCACTTGGCTGGAAGCGTGATGAGATTTTTTATACTTATAGCAAAAACTTAACTTAATACCACTTAAACAATATGCCCTGCAGACCAATATCCATGAGCCTTCCAGAGCATCTATTTTAAGAAATTAAATCGCTTCTAACCCAGCTTTTCTTTCAGTTGATACCACGCCATGCCCAGCACCAGCGCAGGTGTACGCATTAGCTTTCCACCCGGGAAATTGTGATGTGAAATGCGCGAAATGACATCTAAACGCTCGGCTTGGCTAGAAATCGCCTCTGCGACCAATTTGCCTGCCAGGCCTGTTAATGCTACGCCGTGACCTGAAAATCCTTGCAGATAATACACATTGTTCGCCACCCGACCAAAATCTGGCGCGCGGTTCATCGTAATATCGACAAAGCCGCCCCAAGTGTAATCCACTTTGGTATTGGCGAGCTGCGGAAACGCCGCAACCATGCGTGCTTGCATAATAGCTGTAAGATTGCGCGGTGTCATGGTGCTGTAACTGACGCGGCCGCCAAAAATCATGCGTGGATTTGTTGCGTTATTGCCGCCAGAAAACCTAAAGTAATCCAACACAAAATTGGTGTCGCAAATCGCCGCGTTTGAGGGGATAAGTTTTTTCGCTAATTTAGGGTCTATCGGCTCCGAACCGATAATATACGTGCCAACTGGCATAATGCGCTTGGTTAAACTAGGCGCTAATTGCGGCGCAATTTCGGATAGAAAAATATTGCCCGCCAGGACCATAAATTTTGCTTTGACTGAACCAGTTTCTGTCTGCGCTTTCGCTGTATCGCCCTGCTGTAGGCTACCTACAGGAGAATGTTCAAAAATCTGCACACCCAAACTGGCCGCACCGCGCGCCAAACCCAAGCAATAATTAAGTGGATGCAAATGGCCAGAACGTTTGTCATAATAGCCATTAAAATAGCGCGGACTGTCTATCCAATCCTTTAAATGCGCGGGTTCTATCCATTTTGCATCGCTGTCGTAATTGTAATTTTTTGCCATGCCGTCGTACCAATGGCGCAGCTTTTTACCTTTTTTATCGCCGATTGAAACACCCAAAAATCCATCGACAAAATCACACTTTATGTCGAAGCGTTTGACGCGCTCACGCACTAAATCCAAGGCTTCCAGCGTCATTTCCCACACTTGTTTGGCGGCTTCAAAACCAATCGATTTTTCAATCACATCCTGCTCGCAAGCCAAACCCGCAATAATCTGCCCGCCATTGCGACCACTCGCGCCAAAGCCAATATGATGCGCCTCCAACACGATGACTTTATAACCACGATCTGCCAACTCAATCGCCGCAGACAATCCCGCAAAACCGCCACCCACGACGCATACATCGGCTTCAATGTCAGACTCAAGCTTTGGATATGCAGGCTGCTCATTGGCGCTGGCGGCGTAATAAGAGTTTTGCGTGGCTTTTAAATCAATTTCATGCATGATTTTCTTTAATTTAATTCACTTAAATTATCTACAGCACTTGGCTGATGTAGCATTATATGTAGAATACTAATTTAATGTTGGTCTTAAAAATAGTGCCATTTATTTAATAATGTTAGAACCATTTATAGGTAAAAATTAAATGCAACAAATAGTCATCAATGCGCAAAAAATGATAGGAACTGAGCGCGAGCTCTACCTAGAGCTACACCCAAGTTCTATTGAATCATCTCAACGTGCAAATCAGCATTTTTTATACGGCGTGCCGATGCACTGGATGAATGATTGGGGCACGCCTGTGCCGCTATTTGTAGTGGCCGCAAACGGCGCACATTTTACTTGTGCAGATGGAATCGATCACACAGATTTTTGTTTGGGCGACACAGGCGCGATGTTCGGCCACAGCCCGCAAGCAGTTGCTAACGCGATTAAAAGTCAAGCAGAAAAAGGCTTTACGACGATGTTACCAAGTGCTCTAGCAGCCAATACTGGCGCGGCTCTCGAGGCATATTTTAATTTGCCATTTTGGCAACTCGCTACTACAGCAACGGATGCCAACCGCTTTGTGCTTCGCTGGGCGCGCGCAGTGACGGGTCGCAAAAAAGTGTTGGTGTTTGATGGTTGTTATCACGGGACGGTAGATGACACCATGTTAGATACCATCGATGGGAAAGTTGTTAATAGGCAAAGCTTACTCGGCCAAGTGCAAGATTTAACTCAATACTCAACATCAGTTCCGTTTAACAATTTAGTGGCAGTCGAAAATGCCTTAAAAACCAATGAATTCGCCGCCCTGCTCACAGAACCAGCGCTTACCAATTGCGGCATGGTATTGCCTGCAGATGGCTTTATACAAGGCCTACGCGCACTTTGCACCAAATACGGCACGCTTTTAATTTTGGATGAAACGCATACCATTTCCACCGCACGCGGCGGTTGGGCGAAAGCGAATAACATTACACCAGACTTTTTAGTCGTCGGCAAACCAATCGCTGGCGGCTTGCCTGCGGCGGCTTATGGTTTTAGCAGCGAGATGGCCACGCGCATGAAAACAGCAAAAGACAGCGCGCCATCTGGGCATTCTGGCATTGGCACGACCTTATCTGGCAACATGATGACACTTGCGGCTATTCACGCGACTTTGACTGAAACTGCGACTGAAGTAACATATGCCTACATGCTAGCACTGGCGAGGCTTCTGGAGCATCATTTAGTAGAAGTAATAAACGCCTACAAATTGCCATGGAATATCACGCGGCTTGGCGCACGGTTAGAGCTGCAATTTTGTGCCACTTTGCCCAAAAACGCGCAGCAAGCGCGCGAGGCGCAAAACGATACGATTGAATCTGCCATTCATTTATATTTGCTCAATCGCGGCGTGCTGCTCACACCGTTTCATAACATGATGTTAATCTGCCCATCAACAACCGAGCAGGATGTTAAAAAATTAGTGCATCTATTTAATGATTGCTTAAAGGAACTGACAAATGACTAAAGCTATACTAAAAAATATTAATGACGTCATTGATTTTGCCGCAAATCTAGCCGAAAAAGAGCTAGAAACAGTGTCCCACGAGCTAATAACCACGGGTATTGCAGGGCATGTTGCTAATGAGATTAATACCGTCACTTTGAATCATTACACCGACCCCACCGAACAATTTTTTGCAGGCATTTGGCAAAGCAGTGTAGGTGCAAAAACGGTGAATTACACTGAGGAAGAGGTATGCGTTATTTTAGAAGGTCGTGTGCGCTTAACCGATTTAAATGGCAACGCTAAGGAATTTGGCGCTGGAAGTACATTTGCCCTGCCCGCTGGCTTTAAAGG
>JBEBJI010000063.1:0-2471 GCA_040079935.1 Methylotenera sp. | reverse complement strand
GCGACATCATACTCAAGTTGAATGCTTTTGGGATATGCGAATGCTAGGCTTGTACCTAAAAAAAATAAAACAATAATTTGCGCCAGCTTTAATATGAGTTTTAACATGCGGTTCTTTCCTGTTTAAAAGCATCTAACGCTTGGCAGCTAAACCAGTTGTCAATTAAACAACAACTGTAGCTACTTCATCCGCGGTTTGTGTGCGAATATGACCAATTTCATATACAGTTTCGCCATTAGCTTCTAGCAATTGTTTAGCTTGTGCCACATGGCTTTTATCTAGAACTATCGCCATACCAATACCGCAGTTAAAGGTTTTATACATTTCGCTGTGGGTAATATTGCCTTGCGCTTGCAACCATTGAAACAGGGGCGGTAGCGACCAACTTTTTGCGCTAATTTCAGCGGTTAACCCTGCGGGTAATACACGCGGAATATTCTCAGTAATGCCACCACCCGTGATGTGTGCCATGCCTTTTACAGGAATTGCATCAATTAATTTAAGCAGTGATTTCACATAAATTTTAGTCGGTGCCATCACGACATCTTTAAATTTACGTCCATGAAAATCTGATTCGAAATCAATACCAGAATTTGCTATGAGTTTGCGAATAAGCGAATAACCATTGCTGTGCGCGCCGCTAGAAGCCAATCCCAGTAACACATCACCCGCTTTAATGGTAGTGCCATTAATAATCTTTTTTTTATCTACGCAGCCCACCGCAAAGCCCGCCAAATCGTATTCGCCCGCTGGGTACATGCCTGGCATTTCCGCTGTTTCACCACCCACCAGCGCACAACCAGATTGCTCACAACCTTCGGCAATGCCTTTAATTACTTGCGCCGCCACGCCCACTTCTAACTTGCCACAGGCAAAATAATCGAGGAAAAACAATGGCTCTGCGCCTTGCACAAGAATATCGTTCACACTCATGGCAACCAAGTCGATGCCGACGGTATCGTGCTTGTTAAGCTCAAATGCCAATTTCAGTTTAGTACCCACGCCGTCGGTGCCAGAAACCAAAATCGGCTCTTTAAATTTCTTCGGCACAGCAAATAGCGAGCCAAAACCGCCAATGCCCGCCAGCACTTCTGGCCGCATAGTGCGTTTGGCATAAGGCTTAATCTGCTCAACTAATGCGTCGCCGGCTTCAATATCAACCCCTGCATCGCGGTAGCTAATGGAAGTTTTATCATTGGTTTGTGTTGTCAAAATGCGGCTCGCTTACTATTCAAAAGTTTAAATATCATGTTGCAGGTTAATTTAAGTATAATTTTAACTCATATGGCAAACAAACCCAAAAATAGTCAACCCCAAAATAGCACGGGCAATTTGCTCACAAATAATCGCTGGTTGATTTTATTTGCGGCTTTCGCGTTTTTGCTCTACTTGCTACTGCCCGTACTCACACCGTTTTTAATCGCGGCCATACTCGCTTATATTTGCGATCCGCTGGTAGATAAACTCAGCAAACTGCAAATTGGCAAATTAACATTTGGCCGAACGCTTTCTACTATTTTGGTGATGGCGGCCATTTTTGGCGCCATATTTTTGCTATTTTTAATATTAATTCCGCTGTTACAAAAAGAATCTTCGCTTATCGCCGAGCGGCTACCCGCCTTTATCGGCCGCCTGCGCGACACCATCGAACCTTGGCTAGATAAAAATTTTGGCATTCATTTCAATGTCGATAGCGCAAAAATTCAAGAAATTATCACCAAAAACTGGAAAACCGCTGGTGATTTGCTTGGTGACACGCTAAAACTCGCTGGCAGCCACGGCATGGCACTTATTGGCGTGCTGGCGAATATTTTGTTATTACCCGTGGTTTTATTTTATTTGCTACGCGATTGGGATATTTTTGTTGAAAATATTGGCGATTTAATTCCGCGCGAGTGGCATGACAAAACTGTTGAAATCGCAAAAGAAATTGACGCGGTATTAGCCGAATTTTTACGCGGCCAACTTTCTGTCATGCTCGCCATGAGTATATTTTATGCGGCGGGACTTTGGCTTGCAGGTTTAGATATGGCGCTGCCGATTGGTTTAATCGCAGGTTTGCTTGGCTTTGTGCCATATTTAGGCATTGCCCTAGGCCTAGGCTTGGCGCTACTTGTAGCGGCATTACAATTCACCAGCTTTGGACAAGTGATTCCCGTATTATTGGTATTTGGCGCTGGTCAATTGGTCGAAAGCATGTGGCTTACGCCAAAATTAGTCGGCAACCGTATTGGTTTGCACCCTGTAATTGTAATTTTTGCGCTACTGGCTGGCGGCCAATTATTTGGCTTTGCGGGCGTGCTGCTCGCCTTGCCTGTTAGCGCGGCCATTGCTGTTGGGCTACGCCACGCACACGATAATTACTTAGATAGCGATGCCTATTTAAAGTAAAGCAATATGAAGCAGCTACTTTTAGATATCAAACCAGCGGCCGCGCCCACGCTCGATAATTTTATCGTCGGCCGCAATGC
>JBEBJI010000014.1:0-52072 GCA_040079935.1 Methylotenera sp. | reverse complement strand
TTTGCAAACTAAATTGTGTGTTTGGAGCATATACATCTCGGGTGCAAGATTCAAAGCTAGGTGGGTCTGCTAGCACGGTTAAGTCAGCATCCATTAACGGCATTACTAAGCCAGCTGCATTGGCAGGGTGGTTATAAATAATGCCCTCTAAGCCTAATAAGTTAGGGTGCTGATTTGCTAGTGCCGTGGCATGCACTTCGCAACGCGGTAAACCATCACTGGTTAAATTAGCCTTGAAAATTTTGACTGCTACAGTTTTATTACCAGCTTCAGTTTGCAAAATTGCTTGGTATATATTGCCAGAAGCCCCTTCACCTAATTGCTGTTGCAATTGTAAAGAGTCCCAATCAATTTGGGGAATGTGAAGTTGCGCAAGTAGTGCACTTTCAATTTTGTCGCAAAATGGATTTCCTGCATAGGCAAGCCAACTTAGCTTTGGTAAGCTGAATAACCAGTTTGGCAAATATTTGAATTTATTGGCTGAAATTCTTAGCAACTCCAAGGCTCGGCAATTTGCCATACCCTCTGGTAAGGCTGTGAGTTCGTTACCCGCCAGCATCAGTTTTTGTAATTTTCGACACTCCCCCAGTGCGTTTGGCACAGCTTTTAGCGCATTGTCTGTCACAATAAACCAGCGCAAGCTGGCTGTCGGAATAGCGCTTTCTGGAATGTATTCAATTTTATTGGCTTTAAAACCAATCATGCTTAAGTTTTGGCATTCACCCAGCACTTCTGGCAGGTACGTAAATTGGTTAGATGAGCAAAAGATAATGCGCAGTTGTGTTAAGCGATTTAGATTGCTTGGCAAGTCGCTAAGCGCATTGCCTGTGAGATCTAATATTTCTAAGCTATTAGCTAAATCGAAGATTTCTTGGGGAAATTGCGTTAAGCCACAAGAGAGTTTAAGTTGCTTAGTGCCTTGTAGTTTGCCCGCTTTTAATTGGGCTAAAGTATCACCTTGATTGGATGCCACGAAACTTGATTTACGGGCTGGATTAATGATGCGAAATGACTTCGCCCGCTTTTAGCTTATATTGCGTACCGCAATAAGGGCAAGCTACTTGCCCTGTTTTTGTGATATCTAAAAATACGCGTGGATGCGACGACCAAGCCGCAACTGCATCAGTAGGGCAGTGTAGCGGCAGGTCGTTCGCGGTAACTTCTATTTCTTTTGTGTCAGACATATTTGGACTTGTGATTTAAACAAGCGTTAGCCAGCTTGCGTGTTTGGCAGACTTGCCTTTAACTACATCAAAATACATGGTTTGCAGTTTTTCGGTAATCGGGCCGCGCGTGCCGCTACCAATTGCGCGGTTATCCAGTTCGCGGATTGGCGTCACTTCAGCTGCAGTGCCGGTAAAAAATGCTTCATCGGCGGTATAAACTTCATCGCGAGTGATGCGTTTTTCGATGACTTCTAAGCCGATTTCTTTCGCCAATTGAACAATCGTATCGCGCGTAATGCCTTCCAGCGCGCTAGTTAAATCGGGCGTGTAGAGCTTGCCTTTGCGTACAATAAATACATTTTCGCCAGAACCTTCGGCAACAAAGCCATCGACATCCAGCAACAAGGCTTCATCGTAGCCATCTTGAGCGGCTTCTTGGTGCGCTAAAATGCTGTTCATGTAATTGCCGTTGGCTTTGGCTTTGCACATCGTGATATTCACATGATGGCGCGAAAATGAAGATGTTTTAACGCGAATGCCTTTGGTGAGCGCTTCGTCGCCCATATACGCACCCCAGCTCCAAGCCGCACAGATGATATGTGTACTTAAGGTTTTTGCGGCAATACCCATCGCCTCCGCGCCGTAAAACGCCATCGGGCGAATATAGGCAGATTCTAATTTGTTTTCGCGCACGGCGGCCTTTTGCGCTTCCATGATGGTGACTTTATCAAACGGCATTTTCATTTGCAAAATGTGTGCGCTATTAAATAGGCGGTCGGTATGATCTTGCAGGCGGAATATCGCCGCACCTTTGTCGGTTTTGTAGGCGCGAACGCCTTCAAACACGCCCATGCCGTAATGCAAGGTATGGGTGAGCACGTGCGTAGTTGCGCTGCGCCAATCTACTAGTTTGCCGTCGTACCAAATAACGCCGTCGCGGTCTGCCATTGAGCTTGGTATTGCCATATTGCTACTTTCTATACAAATTTTGTAAAAGTAATATTGTAAACCAAGCAGTGAATTTATTGCTTATGTTAGAATCAAATGCTTGTTAATTAGGTATTTTGTGATAAAAACCCATGAAAAAAATATTCATTTTCGCCATTTTGTTAATGTTGTCCGCATGCAGTCTTGCTAAAACACCTGTACCATTTGTCGCAACGGATATTACGGGTGCAGACTTTGCCAAAACGTTAACGTTGACTGATCACAACGGCAACAAGCGCAATATGACCGAGTTTAAAGGTAAGGCTGTTGTGCTGTTTTTTGGTTATACGCATTGCCCGGACGTCTGCCCAACGACCATGAGCGACTTAAAACAAGCCATGAAACTATTAGACAAAAAGGCAGATGAAGTACAAGTGTTGTTTGTAACGGTAGATCCACAACGCGATACACAAGAAGTATTGGCAAAATTTGTGCCTTCTTTCGATAAGCGTTTTATTGGGTTGTGGGGCAGTTTGCAAGAGACGGCTGAAACTTTAGGAAACTTTAAAATTTATTATTCTAAAGTGCCAGGAAAAGGTGAGAATGATTACAGCATAGATCACAGCGCTGGTATGTATGTATTTGATAAATTAGGAAAAGTTCGGCTTTATATGAGTTACGGTCAAAAGCCAGTGGATATTGTGAGCGACATAAAACAACTGCTTTAAATAATAGATGAAATAAAAAAAGGGAGCATCTGCTCCCTTAATTTTTTGTGTTACTCATTTTGTGTTACTTAAGCTACAGGTGCGCCGTATTTGTTATCGCCCGCATCGCCAGGCTGTGAGAGTACATAAATGAGATAAATCCAGCCCAAAATTGGAATTATCCATAGCAATTGCATCCAGCCACTTTTATTCACATCGTGCAACCTGCGTGCGCCAACTGCCAAAGATGGCACCAAAGTGGCAAGTGAAAATGCCCATGAAATATAGCTGCTAGCAATTTCTAAAACGAGTGCGCCTACAAAGCAAAATAGTGCGAACCACCAAAATTCAGGCCGTTTGGCACGTCCGTTAAAATCTGCAAATTTAGCAAAACACAGCTTGATTGAATCCATAAAAGACATTTTTATCCCCTTATAAAATGAGTCGCGTGTTACAACGTTAACTTAACACAAATTTAAATATGGGGATAATTTACATGAGGTGACTTAAATTCGATGTAGTTGTGGCGAAAGTAGTTTCAACTCTTTCTCAGCTGCTTTGTAATTGGGGAATAGGCTTTCTAGCACCGCGTAAAATTTAGCGGAATGGTTCATTTGTTTAAGGTGCGCCAGCTCGTGGCAGATGACAAAATTAATGATGTGCGGTGGCGCTTGCAACAAACGCCAGCTCAGGCGCACTTGCCCGCGGCTGTTGCAGCTTCCCCAGCGCGATTGCGCATTTGATAGCGTAAGCGGCGGCGTGGTAACGCCCAATTTCGCGGCTAAAATCTCTAACCTGCGACTAAAGTCTAACTTTGCTTGTTGCTTATACCACTGAATAATGGCATGCCTGCAACCCGCATGGGTATTGGCATGCAGGGCAGTTATTTTTAGTTTATTTTCATCAAAAACAGGCTTTTTATTGCGGTAATCAGGCGAAATGCTGAGTTGAATATCATTACCCAAGTACAACAAATGTTCGCCATCAGTCCACTCAATTTTTTCAACCTGATTCTCTTCGCGCGCTTGTAGTTTATTTAAAATCCAATTAGATTTTTCCAGCAAAATTTGATTGAGTTGAAACTCAAAAATACGTTTTGGTGCGTGTACAACGAGGCCGCTTTCAGTGATTTTTAGGCCAACGGTGCGACGCGGACGCCGTTCGAGCAAATACGAAATCGTCTCGCCATTTTGCAATGTAAGTATTTGGTTTTGCATGTTTTTATAAAGCACTCAAAGTTTTAACTGCTCCGCCTCAATCCAATCTTCCACTTGTTGGTTCAGCGCGTCTGCTTTTAAACCAGCAGTTTCAATTGGCTTGCCGATGCTTAAGGTAATCGTGCCGGGATATTTTAAAAAGGCATTTTTGCGCCAAAATAAGCCTGCATTATGCGCGACTGGCACCACAGTCGTCTGTGTGTGCGTCGCAAGCCAAGCGCCGCCTATATGATATTTGCTGCGTGCGGCAGGCGCAATGCGCGTACCTTCAGGAAAAATCACAACCCATAAACCTTTGGCGAGTCTATCTTTACCGTACGTGACGAGTTTTTTAAGCGCTTCGCGGCCTGCGCTGCGGTCAATGGGGATAGTGTCCATCGCCATCCATGCCCAGCCAATGATAGGAATATACAAAAGCTCGCGCTTTAACACCCAAATTTGCGGCGGAAAAATCACTTGTAACGCAATCGTCTCCCAAGCGGATTGGTGTTTGCACAAAATGATGGACGGATGATTGGGGATGTTCTCGCGACCGCGTACTTCAAAGTCTAAATTGCATGTGAATTTGAGCCAAAATAAACTGCAATGTGCCCAATAGCTGGCCATACGGCTGCGTGTAATGCCGCTGGTGAATGGCGCTATCACAATGATTAATATGGAAAATATTGGCGAAATGATGAGCATGCCTAAAAAAAACAAAAGTGACCGTAACCAAATAATCATTTAAGCAGTAGCCTTACAACTCTTCGGCAATTATGTGCTGCGCGGCTTCGTTTAGGTCGGCAAAAATCAGCGTATTTTTTGGCAGACTTTGGTTTGGTAACTTGGCTTGTGCCAGCGTTTCTTCCCCCTTGCCAGACCTCACCAATATTGGCTTGCAGCCTGCATCACTAAATGCTTGTAAATCGCGTAATGAGTCGCCAATGCCGTAAACTTCGCTCAATTCTACCGAAAATCTTCGCCCAATATCTTCAATCATGCCAGTTTTGGGTTTGCGGCAATTGCAATTGTCATCCACCGCGTGTGGGCAATAAAACATCGCATCAATACGCCCGCCCATTTGGCCCAGTGCGCGATACATTTTGTCGTTAATCGCGTTTAGCGTCGTCATATCAAATAAACCGCGTGCAATGCCGCTTTGATTTGTTGCAATCGCTATGCGAAAGCCAGATTGATTGAGCAACGCAATCGCCTCCAAACTGCCCGGCAGCGCAATCCACTCATTCGTATTTTTGATGAAATTGGCAGAATCCCGGTTAATCACACCATCTCTATCTAAAATAACGAGTTTCATAAGTTAGCTCGCTTGTCTTTCTAATTTGCTAACTTAGATAAATTCGCAACGCGGTTCATGGTTTGGTGCAAAATCGCCAATAAACCTAAGCGGTTATTTTTTAAAGCAACGTCATCCGCATTCACCATTACATTATCGAAAAAGTCATCCACTGGCGCTTTTAGCGCCGCCAATGCTTGTAAAGATGCCGTGTAATCACCACTTTCAAATAACTTATCTGCTTCTGGTTTTACTTTGCTTAAAGCATCGTTTAAAGCAATTTCAGCAGGCTCTTTAAGTAAATTGGCTTTCACCTCTGCCTTCACTTCACCTTCTGCTTTTTTCAGAATGTTGCCCACGCGCTTGTTAGCAGCTGCGAGGGCTGGGGCTTCTGGCAAAGTACTAAACTCTCGTACAGCCTCCAAACGCTCTGAAACTAAATCAAATCTTTCGGGATTCAATGAAATTACTGATTCTATAAATTGAGCTGAAACACCATTTTCACGCAACATGCTTCCATAGCGTTCATAAACAAATAATCCAAACACCCCATAACTGTTTGAGTCTAGCAGGCCACTGGGATGAAAAGTACTTAATTGAATTGGTTTATCTTGAAATGACGCTAAGGTGATTTTGATTAGCCATCCGAACTCAAGAGGTAGTTTGTGCTCAACTAAAATTCTAATAACACCTAGAGAATGACGCCTTAATGCATATGGATCTTTGTCGCCTGTAGGCTTTTCTCCTATGCCGAATAAGCCTACTAAAGTTTCTAATTTGTCAGCTAATGAAACGCAAAGTCCAACTTTGCTGCGAGGCAGTTCATCCCCAGAGAACCTTGGTTTATAGTGGTCTTCTATGGCATATGCAATCTCATCATCTTTATCTTCATATTGAGCGTAATAACGCCCCATGATGCCTTGCAACTCTGGGAACTCGCCTACCATGTCCGTAAGTAAATCGGCTTTAGATAATGCTGCCGCTGTTTCTGCACTTTTGGCTAAAGTGTTGCCACCTAAATTTTCGCCAATAGCTTTTGCAATTTCAGCAACTCTGATCGAACGTTCTGCTTGATTCCCTAATTTATTGTGATAAACCACTTTAAATAAATCTTGAAGGCGCGAACCTAGCGTTTTCTTACGGTCTTGGCCGAAGAAGAATTTAGCGTCGGCCAAACGTGGTCGCACTACGCGCTCGTTGCCTTGAATCACGGCGCTTGGGTCTTTTGGCGAAATATTAGAAACGATTAAAAACTTATTGGTCAGTTTGTCATTTTTGTCTAAAAGTGGAAAGTATTTTTGATTCGCCTTCATAGTCAAAATCAGACACTCTTGCGGTACTTCTAAATACTCAGTTTCAAACTGGCCGAGTAACACATTCGGGCGCTCAACCAGCGCAGTCACTTCGTCTAACAGCGCATCGTCATTGATTGGTTTAAGGCCTTGTTTGGCAGACGCAGCGTTTAATTGCTTAACAATCTCGTCACGGCGCTCAGCAAAGCTGGCAATAACGCTGCCTTCTTCTAATAATTGCTTTGCATAACTATCGGCATGATTAAGCACAATTTTTTCAGCTTTAGCTTCAAAGCGATGCCCATGTGTGATATTGCCAGAATTAAGCCCAAGTGCGCTAATCGCAATAGTTGAGCTACCATGCATCGCCACCAAACCATGCGCGGGGCGCACAAAATTCACCGTATCCCAACCATTTTCAAGTTGGTAAGTCATCACTTTGGGAATCGGCAATTTATTTAGCGTTTCATCTAGGGCTTTCTGTAAGCCATCGGGCAACGTTACGCCAGTTTGCATCGCGTCTAGAAATAAGGTGTTATTGTCATTTTTAAGTTGGTCAACTGCGCTTTCATCTGCACCTAAACTTTGCAATTTTTTCAATAAAGCTGGGGTTGCTTTGCCGCGGGCATCTAAGCCCACACTGGCTGGCATGAGTTTTTGTGATACTTGTTTGTCATCAGCTTTATCTTTTACATACATCACGTGCGCGGCCAAGCGGCGTGGCGTAGCAAATGCGGTTACGGCTGCATTATCAAGCGTTAAGCCTTGTGCTTTTAGGCTTTCAAATAACACGTTTGCAAACGATTCACCTAGTTTGTTCAAGGCTTTTGGTGGCAACTCTTCTACTAATAATTCTACTAATAGATTTTTATTATGCGGATTTTTTTCCATCATTAAGCCGCTTTCTTATTTAATTCTGATAGCACTTCTGCAGCATGTTCTTTTGAGGCAAGCGGGAATCCAAGCACAGCGCGGCTTTCGAGATAGCAGGCGGCAACAGCGCGCGCAATATTACGAATTTTGCCAATATAAGCCGCGCGTTCTGTCACGCTAATCGCGCCACGCGCATCCAGCAAATTAAACGTGTGCGCGGCTTTTAACACTTGCTCATAAGCAGGCAGGGCGAGTTTTTGCTCGACCAGATTTTTGGCTTGTTTTTCGTGCGCGATGAACGCAGTGCTTAAAAACTCTACGTCAGAATGCTCAAAATTATATGTGGATTGCTCGACTTCATTTTGGTGAAACACATCGCCGTACTTCACGTTTTCACTGTATTGCAAATCATATACACTATCTACGCCCTGCAAATACATGGCGAGGCGCTCTAAACCATAGGTGATTTCGCCAGTAATTGGTTTGCAATCGATGCCGCCAACTTGTTGAAAATAAGTGAATTGCGTCACTTCCATGCCGTTTAACCACACCTCCCAGCCTAAGCCCCATGCGCCTAGCGTCGGGTTTTCCCAATCGTCTTCTACAAAACGGATGTCATTTTGTTTCAGGTCAAAACCCAAGGCTTCGAGAGAGCCTAAATACAGCTCTAGAATATTGGCTGGTGCAGGCTTTAGTACCACTTGATATTGATAATAGTGCTGCAAACGATTCGGGTTTTCGCCATAACGGCCATCCTTGGGGCGACGGCTTGGTTGCACATAAGCGGCCTTCCACGGCTCTGGGCCAAGCGAGCGCAAAAATGTGGCGGTGTGCGAAGTACCTGCGCCCACTTCCATATCGTAAGGTTGCAACAAGGCACAGCCTTGTTTATCCCAGTACTGTTGCAGGTTTAATATGATTTGTTGAAACGTTAACATTTTATGTTTTTTATAATTGCGAAAAGTATGATTTTACCTCAAATTCGCATGAATCTATCTGTGCAATGCATTGCGAAACAAGTATTAAACTAACTCTGAAATGAAGCTGGGTTTTTCTTGAAAGGTAAAGCCTAAGCCAGGTTTAATTAAAGCGGGATAATTTGCAACATTAAGCAAGCCAGCTTTAGCAAACATCAGCGGTGGCTTGTAAATATCGTTTTCTAGTAAATGTGTGCCAAATGCGCCTTCTTGCGCGATAAGTATGCCTGATGCGGCAAGTGCGGCGGTTAACCCAACCCGAGTAAGCAAACTGGTTTCACCCACTTGCGCGCCAATAATTAGACCGATACCTAATTTTCGTGCAGATTCGATAATTGCGAGTGATCTTAACAAACCACCCATTTTTGAAATGCGCAGATTGATTAGCCAGTGCTGAGGTGAATTTTGCAAGTTTGCGAATTGCTCTACTCGCAAAAAGCTTTCATCCAAGATGATTTTACAGTTGAGAGATTTTGCAATAAGCGAAAGTTCAGAGTAGGCATTGGGTAGAAGCGGTTCTTCTATTGCGAAAAAAGGGTAATTTAGCATCTGTAAAAACTGAATCGCTTCGTCAGCGCTTTTCCATAAATTGTTAGCGTCTACCCTAATTCTAAGCGCGCTGTTTTTCCATTGCCGCACGACAGCTATTTTCTCTTTGTCTCGTTCAATATCACCTGAAAGTTTTAGCTTAAAATCGGTGAAGCCCTGTTGTATATATTGATCCGCAGTCAGTTTAAATGTATCAATATTCGCATCGCCTAATACGGCTGAATATTGAAAACTGCCATGTAAGGCGGGCAGATTTAAAAATTGTTCAATGGTTTTATTTTCTTGCTTGGCTAGCAAATCCAGAATGGAAAGTTCGATGGCGCACCAAGTGGCGGGGTTTGCATCCAGTTCGTTTTGGTGCTTTGTCGCCCATGCACACAAGGTGC
Source organism: Methylotenera sp. (assembly GCA_040079935.1). Taxonomy (GTDB): domain Bacteria; phylum Pseudomonadota; class Gammaproteobacteria; order Burkholderiales; family Methylophilaceae; genus Methylotenera_A. The sequence continues at coordinate 42,705 of JBEBJI010000014.1, read as the reverse complement.
TGAGGCTAGTTATTTCATTGCATATTGCATTTTGGTGTTGCGAAAAAAAAGACTGTGCAGATTCTAACGATTCGCCTGTCACATAGCTTCTTGGACAAGATTCGCCATAGCCGATTAGACCGCTCTCTGAAATCGCCTCAACCCAAAGGCTAGAGGTTTCTGCCCGCTCGGCAGAAGCATGGCGAAATTTTACCTTGAACGGGATAGAGATTTGATTTAAAACGAGCTTAAAATGAGGCGGCTTAGTCATTAAAATTTATTTAACTGCATAATCTGCGAGTGGTAGATTTAGATTTTGAAGGTATTGTAAAACAGTTGGCTTAAATTGCCCCTCGCGTTGACCCAAATTCATACAGCTGGTTTTATAGGCTTCAGCGGTTCCGTGCCTTAGCCAAGTGGTGGTTGGCGGCGCTAGCCTTCCGCTGTCGCGTTTGGATTGGTATTCAATGTTGAGCTCGCCTAGTTTCTCGTCAAGCAAGCTAGATAATGTTGCATTGTTTGCTGAGTTGGGTTCATTGACTTCTAAAAAAAGTTGGTAGGACATGGTTGTTTCATTGGCAACCAAAATATAAAAACTTGATATCAGACCAAGCTCAGAGGAAATTGCCTGCACTGCGCTAATTACTTGCGCCTCATAAAGTTTCTCACCCGTAAGATTGGTCACACCTTTGCCTTTTTGTACAAAACTCAGCAATGGTGTGGCATTAAAAAAACCGCTGACTTGTACTAAATCATTCATGAAATATCGGTATAAACCTGAAGCATTGGTGACGAGGATATAATAAATTTTGCCCTGAGTAAGTTGGTCTAGCATTAAAAATTCTGGGTCATTGTTATCCCATCGTGCTTGCTCAACGAACTCAAAAAAATGATGGTGCAATGGTGGCAGGCCTGCGCTAGTTTCGGCCTGCAAGGCAATGCTACCGCGGAATTCGGTGGATTGATAACCCAACTCCATTACTTTGGTTTTTGGCGGCAATTTCTCTCGCAATGCAGTAAGCGCAATGCCGCAGCTACCGCCTGTCCAGGTGGTGAGTAACTTTAGGTTTGGCCAGACATTGGCGAAAGTTAATTCAGATAACTTGCTAAGCTGCACAAACCTTACTGGGTCAGGCTTAAATATATGCGCAAGTTGATTTTGTAAATCCGCATCAAGGCTGTCTATTTCAGTCAACTTGCCTGTAGCTAGTGATTGGGTAAGCAATTCGCGCTGTTCGTTTAAGACATTCAGAAGCCGCAAAAAAGTGGATGGATTGGGTGAACCAGCGTAGGTAATATTAGGCTCGGCTAGCGCCAATCTCAGTATGACCAAATATTTGAGATCATAATTTGAAATGCGAGACACAGCCGGCGGCAACACAAAGCGCGATTGAATGATCCTGGGTAGCGATTGATACAAATTGCCAGAAACAGAGCCGACTTCGTGACCTGAATCGAGATGGCCTTCTACAGCCGCCCCCATGATGCCTAGGGCTTTTCCAGAAAATGCTTCTGGGCAAGCACGGTATTGCAAATACGAGAATAAAGATTGCTCGTCACGATGCATTTTTAGCGTCATTGGCGTGATGGGGATGTATTTTGGTTCGCCAGTCGTACCGCTTGTCTGAGCATAAAATTTGGGCGACTCGGCAGTGAGCGCATTAGCGCCGGTTAGCCTTTGTTCCTCAATATGCAGGCGAAGCGTTTCGTAGGTTTGTACTGGTATATTTTGTTGAAATTGAGAGTAATTATGTATCTCAGAAAATCGATGTTTTTTACCAAAGTGTGTATCACGATTTTGAAACAGCAATCGTTGCAGCACGTTCATTTGTGCCGTGGCTGGCTGTTGCGTGAGGCGCTTCACAGGTCGCCAGTGGCGATGTTTATAAAGCAACATTCCCGCACGAAATATAAATTGTTGCATTTGGAAATCAGCGCTTAAAAGGCGCGCGCAATAGCCCAAAAAATGTTTTCGGATAATCTGTTTCGAGCAGACCTAAGTTGTTGATGCTCTGGTTTTTAGGTAAAAACCACGTGCCAAATAGTAGATCCCAAATAATGACATTGTTACCATAATTGGCGTTTGATTCTTCTGGCAGTCGTGAATGATGCCAGCGATGTAAATCTGCGGTGCCAAGTAAATAATTGAGTGCGCCAAAACGTAATTGAATATTGGAATGTTGAAAAAAACCGTTGGTAGCATACGCAAGGTAATACACTGCTAACACTTGCTCGTTCACGCCTAGTAGTAAAAACGGCAAGTTATCCATCATCATTTGTAATATTTTTTCCAGCGGATGAAAGCGCGCGGTGTTAAGCCAGTAAAGCTGTTGCACCGAGTGATGCACGGCGTGCAGGCGCCATAAATATTGATTGGTGTGGGCGGCGCGATGCAACCAATAACGTAGAAAATCTACGCTTAATATCATAGCGATAGCTTGCGCCCAAATGGGCCAAGCATGTGGCCAAAGTTGAGTAAGTGGTAAATTCAGCGCTTTAATTGGCTCAACTAGCAAATAAATAAAAGTAAAACTTATTAAAGGCGGCAATACTAGCTGCACCACAGTCATGAACAACAAATCCACGCGTAATTCAGAAAAATTCGGCTTCCAAGCGCTTGAATGCGGAAATTTGAATTCAAGTAAAGTAATTAGCACAGCCGCCATGATGATGGGCAGGTAAGTGCTGGCCGCCAGTGAGATGCCTTGGGATTGCAAAAGTGCGAAAAGGACAAATACGGAAGTCATCACCAATGGGTAATGCAGCCATGGGATTAATTTTTGCAATATAAATCTCCTCAATTACTTACCGTGACGAAAATGAAAGTGACCATACAAAAATAAATAGCTCGCTAATACTAAATGAAAAAATGCTGGAAGGTAACTAGCAAACCAGCGGTGTTCGCTCAATATCGTTAAGCCTAGCAATAAACGCAATAACATCAGCAAAAAATACAGGCTAGCCAAGATAACAATTGCCATTCCTAGTCGGCGGCGCGGTTGTAAGTTGTTTTTGGAGAATTGCGACGCAGTCCACGCCAACCAAATTAAAATGAGGATTTGCGTGGTTAGTAACAACGGGTAAGGCAACACGCCGCCATGCCACGATTCAAACGTGGGTAGAAAGTTTGGTTTAAATAGCAAAGCTGCTAGTTGCGCAACAACTCGAAAGGCAAATAAGCCTGCACATAGCCAAAGCCACTTGGCATAAGGCTGTGCAGTCTTAGTGCTGAATGGTTCTACTGGTGCAGCCTCATTCATTTTTGCCTGAATTTCTACGCTGAATCATAAAAGCACTTGCATTAAATATTAGCGCGCCAAAACAAAACACAATAAATGGCCAATTGCCCCAAATCACATAAGGCGTTCTGCCACTAAAGCCTTGCGCGGTCACTTTTAGCGTGGTTTGCATATCGTGCGTGGCATGGGCGAACACATAGCCATGCTGGTCGATGGCGGCAGTCGCGCCAGTATTAGTGGCGCGTAGCATGTAGCGGCCCGTTTCTAAAGCGCGCGCTTGCGAAAATTGCATGTGCTGATTTGCAGCGTAAGATTGGCCGTACCAAGCGTCGTTGCTGATGTTGACTAATAAAGTTGCCGCAGGTAATTGACGTGCTATTTCCTCACCAAATACGTCTTCGTAACAAATATTCACTCCAATATTCTGCCCTGCAACCCTCATGGGTGCTTGCTCCCAGCCGCCTCTTGATAAATCGCTTAATGGCATATTGAGCCAATCGCGATAAATCCAGCCGAAGATTTTTTTGAGCGGAATAAATTCACCAAACGGCACAAGATGATTTTTTTTGTAAGTTTGATTTTCGGTTTCGCTAAAGCTAATGGCGCTATTGAAATATTCTGCGGTGTCCTCTTTATATTCCACCATGCCGATGATGAGCGGATGTTGTTTGCCATATTCGATTAATGCGTTCTTCACAGGTGCATCTAGTTGGCTGGAAATCACTGGCAACGCGGTTTCTGGCAATATAATCAGATCGGCTTTGCTGGTTTGTATCATTGCCAAATATTGATCAATCGTGTTTTGTGCGGTCTCGGGTGACCATTTCTCCAGCTGTGAAATGTTGCCTTGAATCAATGCGACTGAAATTGGTTTGCCAAATGGCGTTGTCCATTCCACGATTTTTAACACGTTGCCGACGACGATTAGCAACACAAATGCGGCGATGCTGTTGCGCTTGAAAATTAAGCTGGGCTTGTTAACCCAATAGGCGATTAATACAGCTAAAAATACGGTTAGCACCGAAACGCCATAAACGCCCACAATTGGCATGTAACCTGCCAGTGGGCTGTGCGGAACTTGAGAATATCCCATTGTTAACCACGGAAATCCGGTAAATATCCAGCTGCGAATCCAATCGCTTAAGCCCCATAAAACAGGAATACTAAGTAACAAAAAGGCTTGATTTTTACCGCTTAGTTTTTTGCTGAAATAACCGACCAAACCGACAAATAGCGCCATAAACGCGCACAAACAAAATGTGCAAAACCCCGCGAACCACCAGGGCATGCCGCCAAAATCGTGCAGGCTTATGTAAATCCAATAAATGCCGACGCAATATAAGCCAAGACCATAGCTGAAGCCCAATATCCATGCGCTTGCTGGCGATCTTGTTTTTAGCCAACAATAGCATAAGCCTGCGATTGCGATGATAGGAATCGGGAAAGCGTAAAATGGCGCAAAGCCCAACACCGTTGCAGCGCCCAACGCGAATGCGATTAAAAATGGAGGAATGTTTTTTGGCATAAATGGTGTAATAGATACAAAGAATTATGCGAATTGTACGTGCTTGTGATGGTTTTCTGCAAAAAAGCCGCATTTAAGTGATTGACAGATAGCGCACTAAAGTCCTATATTTCCGCCGTGGTAAGGTATCTATAAAAAATAACTATAGGAGAATAAATATGAGTATGGCATCGGAATTTAAAGAGTTTGCTCTTAAAGGCAATGTGATGGACTTAGCCGTTGGTGTGATTATCGGCGGCGCGTTTGGCAAAATTGTAGATTCATTGGTGGGTGATATTATTATGCCTATTGTCGGCAAAATTATCGGCAATGTTGACTTCTCAAATATGTACGTGGCATTGAGTGGTCAAGAAGCAGGTTTGGCGTTAGCAGAAGCTAAAAAAGCAGGCTCTGTATTGGCTTACGGCAATTTTATTACAATCGCAATTAACTTCATTATCTTGGCTTTTGTGATTTTCCAATTGGTTAAAATGATGAATAGAATGAAAAAAGCAGAACCACCTCTTGCAGCACCACCAACACCAGAAGATATTATTTTGTTACGTGAAATTCGTGACGGCTTAAAAAAGAAATAAGTTAGGGTTTTAAAATAAAAAAGGCGCTTTAAGCGCCTTTTTTGTTACTTGAAACCATTACATATTTGGTTCAGTTTGTGGCAATTCGTAGGTTTTGCCGTCATTCGCTTCCGAACCATCATTATTCAAAAATACCACTTGCACCACTTTGTCATCTATAAAATCAAGCTCAGTAGTTGGATAAAAGCTACCATCTTCCGCGGTATTGAGGTTGTGATAATGCCAGATAGAAGCGACAATTTTGCCTGAGCCTTTAATCTTCACATCCTCAGCTTTGGCAGGCTCGCCAAACTGAGCAATGATTTTGGCTTTATCTAACTTATTAATCGCGTCCACAAACGCTTTTTCCTCAGTGGGAATTTTGCTGGCTAAAGGTTGCGCTTCTTCTGCTAAACAAATGCCAGCAAACAGAGTATTAGTTGCAAATAAAACGGCAAAGGCTAAATTTTTCATCGAAATCTCCAATTTATAACTCTAAGAGATGTGAAACTAATTTTAGTTCGCTATATTTAACTTTGGCTTAATTTTTAGGTCGATTCAATCGGAAAAGGTTCGTCAGGGATCACCTCAACCAGTATAGAATGTAAGCGCCTGCTATCTGCGCGTAGTACGCTAATGCTCAAGTTGCCAATGACAATACTGTCACCGCGTTTGGGCAAATGACCAAACTTATTCACCACCAAACCGCCAATAGTGCTGAACTCTTCATCGCTAAATTGTGTACCTACTGCTTCATTAAAATCGCCAATTTCGGTCAGCGCTTTCACGCGGAAATGACCGCTAGCATCTTTTAAAATATTGTCTTCATCTTCGTCGTAATCGTATTCATCTTCAATGTCGCCGACAATTTGTTCCAACACGTCTTCAATCGTCACCATGCCAGCCACACCGCCATATTCATCCACCACAATGGCGATATGGTTGCGGTTGCTACGAAACTCTTTTAGCAATATATTCAATCGCTTAGCTTCTGGGATAAACACCGCTGGGCGAAGCATATCGCGCACATTAAAATCTTCGCCCGCGTAATAGCGTAACAAATCTTTGGCTAGCAAAATGCCGATGACATCGTTTTTGTCGTCTTCGATGACGGGAAAGCGCGAGTGCGCGGTTTCAATGACATGCGGAATAAAATTTTCGGGAGAATCAGTAATATCGATGACATCCATTTGCGAGCGTGGAATCATAATGTCGCGTACTTGCATCTCGCTCACTTGCAACACACCCTCTATCATGGCGAGCGAGTCAGCATCCATCAGGTGGTTTTCATACGCGCCGTGTAGTAGCTCGACTAGCTGCTCGCGGTCTTCGGGTTCGCGCAGCAAAAAATTGCTTAAGCGCTCTAATAAACTGGTTTTGGTACCTTGCTTTTCCGGTTCGGAGGCCATTAAGTGGCGTCCTCTGTAATGAGATAAGGGTTAGCATACCCTAATTTGGCTAAAATAGAAATTTCTAGGCTTTCCATCAACTCGGCTTGCGGCTCGGTTTCGTGGTCGTAACCATGTAAATGCAATATGCCATGCACGGTGAGATGCGCAAAATGCGCTTCAAGAGATATTTTTTGTGATTTTGCTTCAGCCTCAACCACTTGTGCGCAGATGATAATATCGCCCATCAAATGCGGCTCTTCGGTGAGCGGGAAGGTGAGCACATTGGTCGCATAATCCTTGCCACGATAGGTGCTGTTTAAAATGCGAGCTTCGTCTTCATTCACGATGCGGATTGTGGCCTCGCAATCCACACGCTGCGTGGCTTTTGCCCATTTTCTGAACATATTCTTGGCTGGGATTTTGGCAAACGCACTTGCGTTTTGCAGAGAAAAAAATAACTTAGGCATTCAACAATTATATAATCAAATAAGACATCTAAATATACAAACTTGGAGTGAGGAAAGCTGTGTTGGATTTAAGTTTTAGCTTTACTGGGAAGTGCTGGCTTTGGCAAGAGGGCAAAGGCGCTTGGTATTTCATTACTTTGCCTAAAGACAAATCTGAAGAAATCAAATTTTTTGACGAAAACATGCACGAAAAACGCCGCGGCTGGGGCGCAGTGCGAGTGCAGGTGACGATTGGTGTGACGAGTTGGGAAACATCAATCTTTCCATCGTCTAAGCAAAAGGCTTATATTTTGCCTGTTAAAGCCGATGTGCGCAAAAAAGAAAAAATTGCAGTAGGCAACAGCGTGAAAGTGAAATTAAAAATCAATATTTAGTTAATTTTATTCAAAAAAATACTCTGGGAGGCAGTATCCATACGGTCTGCAGGGCGTGCAATTTTAGCCTGCATACTGTGAGTAAAGCATTTTTCGGCGTATGATGCTACGCTAATACTTCACAAGGCTTATAATCGAGGCATGATGAAAAACACCAATATTACTAAATTTTTAGCACAACACTTGCAAGGTGAACATGCGGTAGCATTGAGCGCAATGTTGACCGATGTTATAGCTGCCTGCAAACAAATAGCGGTGGCGATAGAAAGCGGCGCACTGGCTGGCAATATGGGTAGTTTGGGTTCTGAAAATGTGCAGGGCGAAGTGCAAAAGGCGCTGGATGTGATTACCAACGACATTTTTATTGAATGTAATCAACGCAGTGGTTATGTGGCAGGCATGGCGTCGGAAGAGATGGATGACATGATTGAAATCGCCGATAAACATAAGAAAAATGGTCAATATTTGCTGTTGTTCGATCCGCTGGATGGCTCGTCAAATGTGAATGTAAATATCTCGGTAGGCACGATATTTTCCATATTAAAAAGTGCAAATAAAACGCCAACTTTAAAGGATTTTATGCAGCCAGGTACCGCGCAAGTCTGCGCTGGCTATGCCTTGTACGGCACATCGACAATGTTGGTGATAACGACTGGCAATGGCGTCAATGGGTTTACGCTAGATAGTGAATCGGACGAATTTATTTTGACGCACCCAGATGTAAAAGTGCCTGCAGATACAGAAGAGTTTTCGATTAATATGTCCAATTATCGCTTTTGGCAGGAGCCTGTGCAGCGCTATATTGATGAGTGCTTGCAAGGCAAAGAGGGCAAGCGTAAAAAAGATTTTAATATGCGCTGGGTGGCATCGATGGTGGCGGAAGTACACCGTATTTTGGTGCGTGGAGGAGTATATATGTACCCCATTGACGCCAAACTTAAGGCAAAAGGCGGTAGGCTGCGCTTAATGTATGAAGCTAGCCCTATGAGCTTTATTGTTGAACAGGCTGGCGGCGGTGCGACGACAGGCGTGCAGAGAATTTTAGAAGTTCAGCCAACAGATATACATCAACGCGTGTCAGTGATGATGGGTAGCGCGAATGAAGTGAATCGATTAATTACCTATCATCAAAAATAAGCTTTTTATTTAACAATTGCGTCCAATTCACCCTTTAAATAGCGCACTGCCATTTGTTCGCACGATATGGGTTTAATATGAGCCGCCTGACCTGCTGAACCAAATGCCACATAGCGCGCTTTACAAATATCGCGCATCGCATCGGTTGAAGCTCTTTGAAATTTTCTAGGGTCAAATTCCTTACGTTTTTCGGTAAAAAATTTGCGGATTGAGCCGGTGTAAGCCATGCGCAAATCCGTATCAATATTTACTTTGCGCACGCCGTGTTTAATGCCTTCGACGATTTCTTCTACTGGTACGCCATAAGTTTCTCCCATGTCGCCGCCAAATTCATTGATGATGTGTAACCACTCCTGCGGCACAGAGGATGAGCCGTGCATGACCAAATGGGTATTTGGAATACGATCATGAATTTCTTTAATACGGCTAATTGCTAAGGTTTTCCCCGTTGGCGGCTTGGTAAACTTGTAAGCCCCGTGCGAAGTGCCAATTGCGATTGCAAGTGCGTCAACACCAGTTTTTCGCACAAAATCTGCCGCTTCTTCAGGGTTGGTAAGCATTTGTTCGTGGCTTAATACGCCAACAGCACCAGAGCCGTCTTCTTCACCTGCTAAGCCTGTTTCTAGCGAGCCCAACACGCCCAATTCTCCTTCAACCGAAACACCAATGGCATGCGAAATTTCGACTACTTTTTTGGTGACATCCACATTGTATTGATAAGTAGAGGGTGTTTTGGCATCTTCCATCAGCGAGCCGTCCATCATTACGCTAGAGAAGCCAGAGCGCATGGCTTGGATACATACCGCGGCAGATTGACCGTGATCTTGGTGCATAACAATAGGAATATGTGGATAAGTTTCAATGGCAGCCAGCACCAAATGCCGCAAAAAAGCCTCGCCCGCATATTTACGTGCTCCCGCTGAGCCTTGCAAAATAACGGGGCTATTGGTTTCATCCGCCGCCTGCATAATGGCATGCACTTGCTCCATGTTATTTACATTGAATGCAGCGAGCCCATAGTCGTGCTCAGCCGCATGATCTAATAATTGACGCAGTGAAACGAGTGCCATAACGTACTCCTAAATGATAAACAATGTGCTTCTCGATATTAATCCTAAGTATTCCTATTTGGTTGATGTAGCTGGTACACAAAAAGTACTTAGTTCATTGAATTGAAAGCCGTTTACTTATCTTGTTGTTTTGATTCGTACTCTTCGTAAGCATTGATAATTTTTTGCACCAACGGATGCCGCACAACGTCAGCTGATAAAAAGTGCGTAAAGGCAATGCCTTTGACATTTTTTAAGATTTTCGCCGCTTCTACTAAGCCGCTTTTTTGATGTTTTTGCAAGTCAATCTGCGTCACATCTCCAGTAATTACGGCCTTAGTGCCAAAACCGATGCGTGTTAAAAACATTTTCATCTGCTCTGGCGTAGTGTTTTGCGCCTCGTCTAAAATGATAAAGCTTTGATTAAGCGTCCGACCGCGCATGTAAGCCAGCGGTGCGACTTCAATCGCGCCACGCTCAAACATTTTATTTACCGTGTCATAGCCTGCCAAGTCATACAGTGCGTCGTATAGCGGGCGCAAGTAGGGGTCTACTTTTTGGTTTAAATCACCCGGTAAAAAGCCTAATTTTTCGCCAGCCTCTACCGCAGGGCGCACCAGCACAATACGTTTCACTCGGTCACGCGACATAGCATCCACCGCGCTGGCAACAGCCAAATACGTCTTACCCGTGCCTGCGGGACCAATACCAAAGGTGATGTCGTGATCTTGAATTTGCTGTAAATATTCAACTTGGCGCGGTGTTCTGCCGTGCAAATCGCCACGCTTAGTCATTAATACGGGCATGGCACTTGTCGCAACATCTTCAGGTTTCAGTTTGTCGATTTCCACTAAGCCTAATTGCACGTCTTCAAGCTCGAGAGGTTTTTTAGCGCGTATATAAAAATTCTCAATCAACTGCGCCGCAAGCCGCATATTATCTTGCGTACCACTGATATTAAAAGTGCCGCCTCGACGATTAATATTCACCTCTAATGCGGTTTCAATCTGCTTTATATTCTCATCCAACGCACCGCAAAGATTTGCAAGGCGGGTGTTGTCTTCTGGTTGTAATGTAATTTCCATTATACGATTTCACCTTGTAAACGGCGTGGATTAGAAACATCGGTGATTTTGACGTTCACAAATTGGTGAATTAAATTGGTGTCACCAGCAATATCTACCACGCGATTATTATCCGTTTTTCCTGCCAATAAATTCGAGGTTTTCCACGATGCACCTTCAATCAATACTCTTTGGACAGTACCTAACATCGCTTCTGATACTGCTTTTGCTTGTGCTTCATTAATGGTTTGAAGTTTGGCGAGGCGCTCTAATTTAGTAGTTTCCGGCGTGTCGTCTTTTATAAATGCTGCAGGCGTGCCAGGGCGTGGGCTATATAAAAAACTAAAACTGGCATCGAAACCAACATCGGTCATCAGTTTAACTGTTGCTTCAAAATCTGCTTCGGTTTCGCCTGGGAAGCCGATAATAAAGTCAGAAGTAAAGGTTAAACTAGGATTGGCAATTTTAAGTTTACGAATAATCGATTTGTATTGCAATGCGGTGTAATTGCGTTTCATCGCCATTAAAATTCGGTCAGAACCTGCTTGTACCGGCAAATGCAATTGCACCGCTAGTTTTGGCACGCTAGCAAAACAGGCAATCAGCCGCTCGTTCATCTCGTTTGGGTGGCTGGTGGTAAAGCGGATGCGTTCAATCTGCGGAATTTCGGCGATGGTTTCAATCAGCATCGCCAAATCGGCTTCAACACCTTCAAAGTCCATCCTGTAAGCATTCACATTCTGACCTAAAAGCGTGATTTCTTTTACGCCTAACTCTGCCAGCTGTGCGGCTTCTAGTAATATGTCGGCAAATGGACGCGAAACTTCCTCACCGCGTGTGTAAGGCACCACGCAGAAACTACAATATTTACTACAGCCTTCCATAATGCTTAAAAATGCGCTTGCACCTTCGACGCGTGGCGGTGGCAAATGGTCAAACTTTTCAATTTCTGGAAACGTAATATCGACTTGCGACAGACCACTTTTTTGCTTAGCAGAAATCATCTCAGGCAGGCGGTGCAAGGTTTGCGGACCAAACACCACATCTACATAAGGCGCGCGCTTGATAATATTGTCGCCTTCTTGACTCGCTACGCAGCCACCTACCCCTATGATTAAATTAGGATTTTTTTCTTTTAATGGAATAAATCGCCCAAGGTGGCTGAACACTTTTTCTTCCGCTTTTTCGCGGACCGAACAAGTGTTGAGCAAAATAACATCAGCTTCATTCACATCTTCAGTTTGAGTCATACCATTGTCCGCATGTAGCAAATCTGCCATGCGCGATGAATCATATTCGTTCATTTGGCAACCGAAGGTTTTGATAAAGACTTTTTTGGTAGATTTCAAAGTGTTGAGCTTAAACTTAAAGCGTAATTTTAGCTTATTTGACAAGGACGATGTTAAGTTTGCCTAAGACCATTTGAATATCTAGTTGCTTCAAAGGTGCTAGCATTTTTAGTTTTATTGGAAAAATATATTACATCGTTTAATTGAAGGTTGATTTATGTCAAACAAGATGAATGGAAGACTAACTACAATCAAACTGTTCAATCTTGTTAAAGCGAAATGGTTACATATATGATCAATGTAGATTTAGTTAATCTAGAAAAAATTAATAAAGATGCCATTATTAATCAACCATTCCCGCATTTTTGCATTGATGAATTTTTGAGCGAGGATTTCGCTAATGAAGTCTATCAGTCTTTTCCTACTTATCAGGAGGCCTTGGAATTAGGACACGAATTTGCAGCGGTAAATGAGAAGCGTAAAATTCAAATTACAGACTCTAGTAAGTTTCCTGCACCAATCTTGGCCTTGCATAAAATCTTGGCATCCCCAGAGTTTATCGCCAAAGTAGAGGAAATGACAGGGATCCCCAATTTGCTTGCTGACTCTGATTTAATTGGGGGTGGCATTCATGAAACTAACTCAGGTGGTCACTTGGATGTGCATGTAGATTTTAATTACATTCCAGAAAAAAACTGGCATCGTCGTGTCAATATATTGATTTACTTTAACAAAGATTGGAAAGAAGAATACGGTGGATATTTGGATGTTTGGGATAAGGAAGTCAAAAAATGCTATGGTTCTTTTGCTCCAATTTTTAATCGTGCTGCTGGTTTTGCTACAAGCGAGTTCAGCTGGCATGGTGTTACGCCAGTCACTTGCCCGCCAGAGATGATGCGCCGCTCGTGCGCTGTTTATTATTATACTAAAGAAGCACCAGAGGGCTGGGATGGCACTAAGCATTCGACGGTTTTTAAGGCTAGGCCAACTGAATGGGTTAAAGGACATGTTGCAATGCCTGTTGAACAAACTTTGCGTGATGCAAAACAGGCTGTTAAATCAATCAAAGACAGTGTGAAATCTTTATTGAGTAAGTAATTTTTAGATGTCTTGGCACAGTACGTGTTGTGAATATTGTAAGTTCTACTTGAATTCGAATAGTTTCAAATTAATATCTATCTTGTAAGTAGAGTAAAATAGCTCAATATTTAGTTGAGCTTTTACATGCAAGCACTCCCTATCTTTTTTAATATTAAAAACCGTCATTGTTTGGTCATCGGTGGCGGCGAAGTTGCCACGCGCAAAGTCACCATGTTGTTGAAAGCGGATGCAGCGATAACGCTTTATTCGCCCGAAATTTGTCGCGAGTTGCAAGAGTTAGTCGAAACGAAAAAAATCAAATATGTAAAAGTTGATTTTGCAGAAAATCAACTGCAAGGCGCATGTCTGGTGATTGCGGCTACAGATGATCAGACGGTAAATGAGGCGGTGTCAGTAGCCGCCAGAGCACAAAATATCCCTGTCAATGTGGTAGATTCTCCCGATTTATGTACTTTTACCATGGGCTCGATTATCGATCGAAGCCCAGTAATAATTGCTGTGTCTTCAGAAGGGAATGCGCCTGTATTGGCGCGGTTTATTCGTACTAAAATTGAGACCATGCTGCCAGCAAGTTACGGACGTATCGCTGCGATTGCGGGTGAGTTTCGTGAGCAAGTGAAAGAAAGATTTGCTACTACGCAAGCGCGCAGAATTTTTTGGGAAGGAGTGCTCCAGGGCCCAATGGTGGAGCGGGTGCTGGCAGGGCAAGAACAAGCCGCACGTGATTTGCTGAAAAACTTAATTGAGAATGTCGATAATACCAAAAATCAAGGCGAAGTTTTTTTGGTTGGGGGCGGTCCGGGAGACCCGGATTTATTGACCTTCAGGGCATTGCGCTTAATGCAAATATGCGATGTTTGCGTCTATGATAAATTGGTTAGTCCAGAAGTGATGGAGCTGGTGCGGCGCGATGCGGAGCTGATTTTTGTGGGTAAATCACGCGATCAACATACCATGCCGCAAGAAGAAATTAACGAATTGCTGGCAACACTTGCCCTGCAGGGCAAGCGGGTACTGCGTCTCAAGGGGGGGGATCCGTTTATTTTTGGGCGTGGCGGCGAGGAAATTGAAACGCTGATGGAACGTGGCGTGCCTTTTCAAGTCGTGCCAGGTATTACTGCTGCCAACGGCGTTTCTAGTTACGCAGGTATTCCACTGACGCATCGAGATTATGCACAAGCTTGTTTGTTTATTACTGGGCACCATAAAGATGGCAGCATCGACATGGATTGGGTGGCAATGAGCCGCCCAAATCAAACCGTGGTGGTTTATATGGGCTTGGTTGGTTTAAGGGAAATTTGCGAAAAATTGATTGCACATGGTGTATCTGCTAGTATGCCAGCTGCGGTGGTGCAACAAGGCACCACTCAAAGGCAAAAAGTAGTTGCTGCAACATTGGTAGATTTAGCTGAAAAAGTGATTGCCGCTGAAATGAAGCCGCCATGCTTAACCATTATTGGCGAGGTGGTGAAACTGCGCGAAACTTTAAACTGGTTCAATCCATAACGAACTGGCTTAACGTAACAGGCTTGGTTGAGAGCTTTGTTTAAGGATATTTCATGCAGCAAGCAAAATTTAGAAAAGGTGCAAGAAGTCGCAACAAGCAGACCCAGTTTAATGTGCTGTTGTTGGGTGGTGATGCGGGCTATGCAAGCGTGCTTAAGCAGGCCTTAGAGACTCGTCTACCAGTTGTCGTGACTGTTGCGCACACGCTAGAAGAAGCAAAAAAACTCCTGAAGCAAGATGCCAATAGATTCTTTATCGGTGTAACTAGCATTGATATTGCAAGCGTTCAAGACCTATCTGCATTTGAAAATGTGGATTTTTTAGAAGAATTTAATCTACCAGTTATTGTTGTGGTGGATCAGTATGAGGATGGCATACGCGATCAGCTGATTAAACGCCATGTGATAGATTATGTAGTAAAAGGTAATAAATTTGACAATGCTTATATTTGCGATTTGATTGCGAGAGTGATAAAAAATTGTGAAATTAAAGTATTGGTGGTGGATGATTCAAAAGTTTCACGATTTATTCTAGCGAGAGAGCTCGCCTTGCAGAAATTTGAAGTGGTGCATTCTAACAATGGTGCAGAAGCGCTGGAAGCGCTACACGCACAGCCAGATATTAAGCTGGTGTTGGTGGATAGTAAAATGCCTGTGATGGATGGCTATTCCTTTGTAGAGCAAGCGCGGCTTAACTTTAGTAAAGATGAGTTAATTATTATTGGCGTTTCTGGTTCTGCCGATCCGCGCATTGCTGTCAAATTTCTCAAGGCAGGCGCTAACGATTTTATTGCTAAACCATTCAATTATGAAATGTTGCTGTGCCGTATTTCTAGAAACTTGGATATGCTAGATGCGATTGAATTGGCTAAAAGTCTATCCAATGTGGATTATTTAAGCGGCTTATACAATCGTCGTTATTTTTTCGAGAAGGGTGGCAAACTACTCTCGACACTTGATGCTAACAGCCCAATGACGGTCATGATGATGGATATTGATAACTTTAAAAAAGTTAACGATGGGCATGGACATGATGTAGGCGACTTGGTGATTAAAAACTTCGCTACCTTATTAAAAAATCAATTTCCTGATGACATTGTGGCGCGCATTGGTGGCGAGGAGTTTGCTGTCATTAGCCAATCGCCGCAATATTTAAAGAATATCAATCGTATCAATACGTTTAGAAAAAATGTAGAAAACGAGAAGATTCAATTAGATGGGGTTGTTTTGCAGTACACCTGTAGTATTGGCGTTTGCAAAGGCATAGGCGCAAATTTGGATGAAATGGTGATGCGCGCGGATAAAAATTTATACCTAGCTAAGCAGGCAGGCAAAAATCAAGTTTATAGCTGATTAATGCTGTATCGGCAGCGTAAGCCTAGCTTCTAGGCCGCCTTCAGGGCGATTAATTAATTCCAAACTCCCGCGGTGTAACCTAGCGATGCGATTGCAAATAGCTAAACCCAAGCCGCTACCCCCTTCATTTTTGTTGCGTGCGCTATCCATGCGCTCAAAAGGCCTTAGTAGCCGTTCTGCATGTTCGGCGGGGATGCCAGGGCCATTATCCAGCACGCGGATAATAATCTTTTCGGCGGTAATTTCGCTACTGACTTCTACCTTACCTTTTGAGTAAGCGTAAGCATTACCTACCAAATTATCTAGCAAACGTTGCATGGCAAGCGGGCGTAGTGGAATAAAGTAAGTAGACGACAGGTTTAGTTTCAATTCACGCCCAGCACGTGCTTGGCGTTCTGCCAACGCCTGCAATAGCACGTTAATGTCCATCATTTTGGTGGGCTCGCCTTCAACGCCACGCACAAAATCTAAAAACTGGTGAATGATACTGTCCATATCGGCAATATCTTCGATCATACCTAGCTTCATGTTGTTGCAGCTATCTTCTGGCAATAGCTCTACCGCGATGCGTAGCCTTGCCAGCGGAGTGCGAATGTCATGTGAAACACCAGCTAGCAGTAGGGTGCGCTCATTATCCAGCCGAACGAGAGATTCGGCCATTTCATTAAAGGTTTTGCTCACTTCTTGTAGTTCATCCATGCTGTCTTCTGGCAGGCGAGGTGCAGGTTCGCCATTACGTAATCTATCGGCTGCTTGTACCAATAAATTAAGTGGCCGATTAATACGCGCGGCAATTAAATAAGCGCCAAGTAAAGACAGCAAACCAACCACTGCACCCCATCCTAGCCAATGCCAAGGGAATGGTCTGTCCACTTGGATTTTGGGAATCACCACCCAAAAATCGTCTTGTTCCACATTAAAGCTAATCCATAAGCCTGGAATGCCGTAGTGATTCACTGTGATGATAGTCTCTACGCCCAGTCGCTCGCGAATTTTATTAGCAATTAAATTGATGAATGGATCATTTGGAAGTGGCTCAATGTCTTCTAAAAAATCAGCTACATAAACTCGTACACCCTCGCGACCTGAAAGTTCAGTAAGCAAAGCTAGGCGCCGACTTTCATGCGATGCGATAAGAGAAGCGCGTGTGTAATTGACGATGGTGACGGCTTGCAAGGCGGCTGTGGTGGCGCGTGGTTCGCGGTCGAAATAATCGAAAATCTTAAGCGATGCATAAATACTTATCGCCAATAATAGGGCGATAAGTAGCATTAAGCGAGAGAGTAGAGAGCGTGGTAGGTACTTCAATATGGCGGCTTATAAAGACATTTAGTGCGCAGCTTCGCCATCTGGAATAAACACATAACCAAAGCCCCACATGGTTTGCAAATAACGTGGGTGCGTGGGATCTGGCTCGATGATGCGGCGTAAGCGCGACACTTGTACATCGATACTACGGTCAAATACATCCAGTTCGCGCCCACGTGCAAGTTGCATTAGTCTATCACGCGAAAGCGGTTGGCGCGGGTGTTCAGTAAACACTTTAAGCAAGGCGAATTCGCCGCTGGTTATGGTAATTTGCATTCCGTTGCGGCTAAGGCTACGGGTAGAAGGGTCGAACACAAATTCACCGAAATTAAACGCTTCAGATTTGCCTGTACTTTCGCTTTCTGGGCTATATTCATGGCGACGCATCACCGCGTTTATACGAGCTAACAGTTCGCGCGGATTAAATGGTTTGGGTAAATAATCATCCGCGCCCATTTCTAGGCCGATAATTCTATCAACTTCGTCGCCACGCGCGGTGAGCATGATAATTGGCTTGGTGATATTGTTAGCACGTAAGCGTCTACAAATGGCTAAGCCATCTTCACCTGGTAACATTAAATCTAGCACCAATAAATCATAGTTATCTGAACTCAGCGCCACATCCATTTCTGTGGCGTCAGCGACGGTTTTAATGTTAAAACCTTGTTCGGTAAGATAGCGCTGTAACAATTCTCGCATGCGCGCATCATCATCCACCATTAATATCTTTTTGCTATTCTCAGCCATGGCTATAAACTTTCTCACGATTGTAATTTACAATCGAATTAACAATATTGTAATAACTACTGATTAGAGTAGTATATGTTTTAAGAATTAATAAATCTAGAATTGAAAAAACTTTTAAGCCTTTAAAGTATCAAATAAGCAGATATTACAATTAGTTACAATTATACGGTAATATGAAACATTACATTTACAACCTTAATTCATAGTTAATAGTTCGGGTAGTTTATCTATAAACAATAACAAAGAAACGTTATAAGAGGGATGCTATAAGAGTGTGGCTTTAAAATCTCCATATAATTCACTTATATCCTTAATACTTTTATCTATAGGGTTGGTGTTGGTTTTGCCTGCGTTTGCCGGAGGTAAAAGCGCGCTAGTGCCAGAGGATCTCACAAAAGACGTACCTGTCGATACTGACGATACTGGTCTAGAACAAACACTTCAGCACAATTTCAGCCCAGAAGATCAAGCCCGTTTGCGTAAAGCGCTTTCAGATTATGCTAAATCTACCGACCCAGAGCATGAGCAAATAGAGATAAGACGCAAGGCCATGAAGGAGAGTGTTGAAGCGCGTTTTAACGGTTGCGATAAAGATGCAGATGACTCTATTGACCGCGAAGAAGCGACGTTATGCTTGCCGCAAATCGCTCGCCGTTTTAGCTCGGTGGATATTGATGAAGACGGCTTGATAACTCTAGATGAACTTGAGTTGGCGCAGGCCAAACAAATTGAGCGCCAAAAAGCAATAGAGGCCAAAATGGAAGCACAAAAGATTCTAGAAGCTGAAGCCGCAATTAAAAGTAAAAGTAAATCTAAAATTAATAAGCAAGCCGCCAGCACTCGCAAACGTCCTAGTTAGATATCTCCGCAATACTTCCTGTAAACCTTGATTTTTTGGGCACATAAGCTCAAAGTGTTTTTTATGGCATCCAACATTTCCGTAGCGCTCATCACCAGTATTAATGAAGTTTCAGCCACCGATTGGGACGCGCTAATTGACAGCATGCCTTTGCTTAGTCATGCTTTTTTGAGGGCGTTAGAAAATTCAGGCTCGGTTGGTCAAGGTACGGGCTGGAACCCTCAACCATTGATCGTAAGACAAGCCGAAAAGCTGGTTGGCGCCATTCCACTTTATTTAAAAAGCCATTCGTATGGGGAATATGTATTCGATTGGGCGTGGGCAGATGCTTACGAGCGTAGCGGGCTAAATTATTACCCTAAATTATTGTCGGCGATTCCATTTTCGCCCATTACTAGCGAGCGGTTATTAAGCAAAAGTGCAGAGATGCAATTTCTGATGATAGATGCATTAGAAAAAGTGATGCTAAGCAACCAACTCTCAAGCGCGCATGTGCTTTTTCCTGACGTCGCTAGCGCAAAGCAGTTTGAAGCCGCAGGTTGGTTAAAACGCACTGGCGTGCAGTTTAGATGGCAGAATAAAAATTACGCAAATTTCGAAGCATTTCTGGCGACTTTAAGCCATGACAAACGCAAAAAAATTCATCAAGAGCGTAAAAAAATTCAAAACGTTGGCGTGGTTTACCGCTGGATTAAAGGTGCTGAAATCAAGGAAAGCGATTGGGATTTTTTCTATCAGTGTTACGCAAATACTTACCGCGAGCATCATTCCACGCCATATTTAACGCGTGCTTTTTTTAGCGAAATTGGCAAAACCATGCCAAAAAATATTTTGCTGATTGTGGCAGAAGTTGGTGGTGAGCCAATTGCCAGCACACTTAACTTATACAATAAAACCACGCTCTATGGTCGATATTGGGGCGCTACGCAGTTTGTTTCTGGCTTGCATTTTGAGCTTTGTTATTATCAAGCGCAGATGTTTTGTATAGCAGAGAAAATTACTTTTTTTGAAGGCGGCGCACAAGGTGAGCACAAGCTAGCGCGAGGATTTGAGCCGCGTCCGACTTGTTCATACCATAAAATTGCGCATCCAGATTTTGAAGAAGCCATCAAACAGTTTTTGAGACGAGAGTCTGAAGGCATAGCTGCTTACACCAGCGAGCTTGAAGAGCGCGTACCCTTTAAAAATTCCTGACTACCAAGCAATCTCTTTTCCATCATACGCAATAAATTTTCCTGTATTGCTTATGTTCAAATGCTCAATCACATTACGCAAGCCCGTTACGCTGGTATGCGCATTAATTAGGGCGTTAGTGCCGCCCATATCTGTTTGCACCCAGCCTGGATGCAGTGTTACTACGCTGATGCCATAAGGTTTAAGGTCAATCGATAAACTTTTCATCACCATATTTACCGCAGTTTTGCTGGCTCGATAGCTATAGCTTTCGCCGCTGGTATTGTCGTCTATGCTACCCATTTTGCTGGTAAGGGTGGCGATTTTTTTAAGCTGACCGCGCGTTAAATGTTGCACAAATGCCTCCGCCATTTTTAAGGGCGCCATACTGTTCACTTTAAATGCTTTCGCCCATTCATCATAATTGGTATCACCAAATTCGCTTTGTGGGTAAATGCCCGCGTTGTTAATTAGCACATCGATGCTTTGGTCTTTCAGTTGCAATGCCAGCGCATCAATTTGTGCAAAATTAGCTACATCTAAAGCAAATATTTTTACATTGGAGTGCGTATTAGCAATGCTCTGCAAGGCAGTTGCAGGTTGGGGTTGACGGCAGCAAGCCAGCACGTCCCATCCATCTGCTGCGTATTGTTTGGCAAACTCTAAACCAAGGCCGCGGTTGGCGCCAGTAATCAAAACTCGATAAGCACTCATAGTTATTCTCCACAAATCGATAAGTAATTATCCGCCTTAAAAATAAAAAAGCCACACTTGTAAGGGTGGCTTTAAAAGGCGCAGCAAAATATTTTACATTTTGATGCCCATCTCAAAAATAAAGTCGATTTGGCGATCTGTAAAATGCAACTTTTTAGCTATTTCGTTTAAATAGCTATCATCTCGCTCAATATGCTTGGTAGAGTACCAATTATCCTGTGTTTCTTGGCTTGCTTCTGCAACTGCCTCTTCAACTTGCTCGAGCACTTCAAAATAAATTAAAGATTTACGTAATTGCAATTTAGAAATTGATTGAGCTTCCACAGCCTCAACTTGAGGAAAGTAATGCTCATGCGGTTTTGCTTGGTCATCATTTTCATACAAATGTGCCAAAGATTCACTTAAATCTAAGGTTTCAAGAGCATAGTTGCCAATTGAGTGTACGCCATGTTCCATTATGTTTATCCCAAAATAGTGATCAATAATTGTTAATTCGCTTAACTCTATTTCGGCATGCTTTTAAAAAACTTTAAGCTAAATGGTAATAGACGAAAAAAAAGCCACATCGCAAGATGTGGCTTTCATCATTATTGCTAACAATTATTGATGATCTGGGCCGTGTTCCATCTCGCCAGATTTGTGATGCTCTTTCCACTTTGCGTGCATTGCATCGCGTTCTGCTTGGTCAATTTTGCCATCTTTGTTGGCATCCATTTTCGCAAACATTTTATCTGCACGCGTTTGATGGCCGCTCATAAACTCGTCGCGACTAATCGCACCATCTTTGTTGGTATCGTTATCCATCATGCCATGTTTTTTGCGGTCACAGCTTTTACCGTCGCCACCTTCATGGTGATTAGCATAAGCCAATTGTGTTAAACCCAAAGCCAAAGCCACTGTTGCTACAATATGTAAAACCTTCATAAAAACTCCTTTAACAAATTTAGAACTCCCAGCCACACTAACGTTGACCAGCAATTTGAGTTGACGTTCATTTTTATTTTGTAAAACAACCTAAAAACACATGCTCTGTAAGCCGCATGGATATTGGCTCTCAGAGCATTGTATTTTGAATATTTTGTGAGTAAATTCCAGTTTCAGCGTTTAGCGCAAGCGGTATTCCACAGCGCCGCCACAATGCCGCCCGAGTAAACTGGCGACCATGGTCGCGCAAAATTGCTACTCTTCACAACCAACCCGCCCGCCATATTTTTTGACATGGAGGAGTAGCTAAGTGTGCGATTTTGCTTGCCTTTGCAGTCATATTCGCGCTGCGATTTAACCGACGAATAGTTAACGCCAGCAACTTTTTGCCTAAAGTCGGAAATATCCCACATTTTTACTATGTCACCGCTTTTGCTAAGGGATGAAATATCAGCATAAATAGCGGCTTCTTCATTGCTGGTTACTAGTGCCCACGCGGCTTGCGCGCTAGTGCTCGCAATCAACAACCAGAACATTAAGATAATTTTATGCATTTTATTATCCCCTTAAGTTGTGATGAGTTTAACCTAATTGCTATTTGCAATGCAAAAGCCAATTATTAATCTAATTAAGTAAAATCATTAGGCATTTTTACGCCAAGCGCATAGGGTGGTTTTTAAAAGGGCGCGCATAATGCAACATATGAAGCGAATTCATTGTGAATCGCCAAACTTAAAGGAACCGAATCATGTGGACAACACCAGCAGCTACAGAAATGCGTTTTGGCTTTGAAGTAACAATGTACGTAATGAACAAATAAATTTAATTAGGTTTAATTAAATTACAAATGCCCAGTGAGAAATCGCTGGGTTTTTTTGCCAAACAATCAACCCAAGTGAATAATTAATAAGGCTTTTTGCCTACCCAATTGCCAGCAGGCTGGTATTGGCAAGACCACACTTGTTCTTTAGTGTCCTCGCACACAGCCACGCCACAGCCCACTTTAGTCGTACTGCTCCAAACTATCTGCGTATAATGGCCGCATATCTTACCTGCCGCACATTGGTTACTGCTGTAATCAAAATCCGCTTTCTCGCTACCCCAGCTTTCTACCACCCGATTAGATGATATTTTTTGCAGCTCCTTGCGACCATCTGTCCAATCAACCGCGCTGCCCCAAAAAAGGTTTTCGCCGTATTTTCCATTGGGTTCACTATGGCGCATTTTGCAAGCGTTGGTTTGCTTTAAATGATCAGCCCAAGCCTGCGCGCTCACTGCTAAAGTTTTGGAGTAACTTAGTTTTTTTGTTACGCCCACATCTGCCCGCAACTGGTTATGCGCGGCAACAATGGCTGCGGGCTCTACCTTTGCAGCGTGCGCAGGCAAAGCCAAAAACAAAATAATAAGCAGAACATCAAAGGCTTTAAGTTTCATCGTAAATATTTTCTATTGCTATGGTTAACTACTCAATAAATGGCAGTTATCATTGGCACATGTTACGTACAATAGCTCTTTCGGGCTATTTATTTTTGAATAGATATAGATGATACTGTGCTCAATTAATTGATTCAACGCGGGAATAGCTTAAGAGGAAGAGCGCGGCCTTTCCGGGGCCGAAGTGTCAGGTCGAGACTTTCTTCCCGCTCCAGATTTTGATAGCCCAGTGAGAAATCGCTGGGCTTTTTTTGTTTTTTGTAATTATTGAGTAGTTTATAGTAAAAAATCTGCCCTGTAACCCGCATGGATACAAGGTGAATCAAACTCATGAAGTTAGCTTGAGAGAAGGTGCCCTGGGGTATTGCCTTTCGCATTCGACTTAGTGCTTAAGCACTTAGCGAGAATGGTGATGCCAAGCACTGGTACAGGCAGGTAAAATATGTGGAATATTATCCAAAACGCCAAAAATATCATCTAAGCAATTGCGCATGTTTGTCATAATCTATTTGCCCTCATCTGCTTGTATGTGCCATACTTAAACACTAACAAAGTTTATCAACACCCTAAACAGCAAAATGAGGATAGTAAAATGGCAGAAGCAAAAGGTTTAAGCACCCCAGTAAAAATGAAAAGCGAGCTAGCAGCGTTAGTTGGCGCGGCTTCACTACCACGCACAGAAATCACCAAAAAAATATGGGATTACATTAAAGCCAACAAATTACAGACTAAAACTGTAAATGGCAAAGCGGAAAACGCTGGCAAATATATTGTTTGCGATGCTAAATTGCACCCAATTTTCAAAAATACAAAATCAACCAGCAAAACAGGTAAATTAACCGACTTAACCAACATTAAAGTTGGCGAAACCGTGGATATGATGCAAATGGCCGCCATTGTTGGCGCCAACCTCGCTTAATTTAGCTTTAAGCGTTTAGTTAAATTAAAAGCCCGGTGAGAAATCACTGGGCTTTTTTATTTTTATAATTAACGCGGGGTTTTATGTAAAAACATATGCTCTGCAGCCCGCATGGATATTGGCTTGCAGGGCATGTTAAAAGTGAAGAGTATAATCTAAAATACAGAAAACGTGGTCTGTTATCTATTACTCTCTGCTCTCACAATACGGTCATTAATGTAGAATGTAGTTATGAAGCCATTCTTAAAATGGGCAGGCGGTAAATACAGATTAATAGATCGTATTCAATCAGCCTTGCCAGCAGGTAATCGCTTAATTGAACCCTTTGTGGGTTCAGGTGCGGTGTTTTTAAATACTGATTACAAATCCTATTTTCTTACAGATTCAAATCCAGATTTAATAAACTTATTCAAGAATTTGCAAAATGAAGGTCAAAACTTCATAAATTATTGTAGTTCTTTTTTCGTCCCAGAAAATAACAATGAATTAGCTTTTTATCAATTTCGTGAGGAATTTAATACCACAACAGATATTCGTAAAAAGTCAGCACTATTTGTTTATCTAAATCGACATTGCTTTAATGGGTTATGCAGATATAACTCAAAAGGTGGATTCAATGTTCCTTTTGGTAGATATACAAAACCTGCAATCCCAGAAGAATATATGTTCTCTTTTTATCAAAAATCGGCAAATGCAATTTTTGAGGTAGCTGATTTTAGAGAAACTATGGAAAAAGCAAAAATTGGAGACGTTGTATATTGCGATCCGCCATATGTGCCACTATCAGTAACTTCAAGCTTTACAAGCTACTCTGTTGGCGGGTTTGGTATTCAAGAGCAGCAAGACTTAGCTAGTATGGCTAAAAAACTTCAATCAAGAGGTATTACAGTTGTTATTTCAAATCATGATACTGAGTTTACAAATGAAGTTTATAAACCAGCGGAGATTATTAAGTTTAATGTTCAAAGGTTCATTTCTAGTGACACCAAGAACAGAAATGCTGTCGGTGAGCTTTTGGCAGTTTTCGCATAAATCGGATGGATGAGTATTCATTAGTAGAGGAGAGAATCCATACTCATGAATTTGATTTATTCCAATTAATTGCTGCTAGCCCTTCTAAAACCTCATCAAATAGACTCATTTATACTGACATACAAAAAGGTGTGTACCTTTATCATGCCAACTGTTTAGAATTAATGGATGCCGTTATCAAGAAATATCCTAATGGTTGTTTTGATATGATATTTGCAGATCCACCATATTTTCTATCAAATGGCGGCATCACTTGTAAAAATGGAAAAATGGTTTCTGTGAATAAAGGAGATTGGGATAAGTCTCAAGGTCCAGAGTTAAACCACCAATTTAACCTAGAGTGGTTAAAACGATGCCAAACATTACTTAAAAAAGATGGAACGATTTGGGTAAGTGGTACGCATCATGTGATTCACTCCATTGGTTTTGCTATGCAACAACTTGGTATGAAAATATTGAATGAAATAACATGGCAAAAGCCGAATCCACCACCTAATTTATCCTGCCGTTATTTTACTCATTCGACCGAGACTATTTTGTGGGCTGCAAAAAATGAAAAGTCCAAACATCATTTTAATTATGACCTAATGCGAAATGAGAATGAGGGCAAGCAAATGAAATCTGTATGGTCAATTAAACCATCTGTAAGAAATGAAAAATTACATGGTAAGCATCCCACTCAAAAACCCTTAGAATTATTGGATAGAATTATTAGATCATCAACCAAAAAAGGTGATTTAATACTAGATCCATTTTGTGGTTCAGCAACAACAGGTGTAGCTTCATTAAAAAACGGCAGAAGATTTATAGGTATTGATTCCAGCATTGAATATCTTGATAGACTAGCAATACCAAGAATAAAAGAATTAGATAACAATAATTAAGGGCTAGGGCTCATGAAATTTTTAGATTTTTATAAACAAACACTAAATTGCCATACTCCTGATGAAGTTTTTGATTACTTTATTAAAAATCTAAAGCCAAGTATTTTATTGTGGAATTACTTTGTGAATTGGGACAAAGTTTTTCAAAATACAAAAAAGATTGAAGTTGCACTTAATAACTTAAATTACCTTATAGGCAAAGAGGATTTTGATAGTGAGTTTAAATACTTACTAAAAGAAAATCCAAAATTAGCAAAAGCTATCCCTTCACTTGCTGTTAGAGATGGCAGCAACAGCACTAAATTCAAAATACTAATTGATTACACCAATAAAAAATTTGTGTATGAAGATTATGACTTTTCAATTGCAAGCCCAACAGAACAAGATATCGAAGCATACCTAACTTTTGTTAAAGAGTCGGGTTTGAAAGAGTTAATTACTTCTCAAAAGATTAAGAACCTTGTTGATTACATGATTGGTGTAGAGGCTGGCCTCGATAGTAATGGAAGAAAAAATCGCGGCGGTCAATCAATGGAAGCTATTATTGATTGGTTTATTAAAGATCATTGCAATAGAAATGGCTATGAGTATTTAAAAGAGGCCAATGCAGTCAAGATTTATGAAAAATGGCAAATCAATGTGCCAGTTGATAAGTCATCAAGAAGATATGACTTCGTAGTGAATAATGGCAAAGAGTTAATTATTTTCGAAACTAACTTTTATAGTGGTGGTGGTTCAAAGCTTAAATCAACTGCTGGTGAATATAGAAATTTATTCGATACTTTAGATAATAAATTCAAGTTTGTATGGATTACTGATGGTGCAGGTTGGTTTACGACTGCCCGGCCTCTCAGGGACACATTTAATCACAATGATTACGTTTTTACACTTGCTATGATTGAGAGGGGAGTGTTAGAAGCTATATGATTAGTTTCATAAAAAAGCATGACTCTGTTATTGCCCAATTATTAACGTTCTTTGGTTTGCTTTTGGTTGTTTATCAACTGTACGAAGGTAATGAGAATGGTAGGTGGGAAAACTATAACGCTATGAACCTTAGGTATTACAGTTGGTATTCAAATATGCCTGAAAATGTAGAAACTGATACATGCGTACCTTTTTCAGAACAGTCAAATGAAGTAAAAAAGTGGGCTAGATCATACTTCAACTTATATTCTGAAGAGTACTGGCTATATAAAGAGGGTTTGATTCCTGAAGAAATGTGGACAAAAAGAATTGAAAATGGTGTGTATGTAAACTTAAAGACATATCCGTTACTTGTTCGTGGGTATTATTATTGGAAAGCTAAGCACGCATTTAATCACCCTGAGGATTTTAGGGTTCTGGTTGATGCCAAATTAGAGAAATTAAAACCAGAACTCAAGTTGTTAGAGTGCAAACCAAGTTCGCCTAACAGTAAACCTAAATAAACCCCTCAACTAAAAATCAAATAAAAATAAACTGAATTGGTGAGAAATAAACTAGATAGCTAATAACCGAGAAAATCAGTAAAAAAACGCCCCAGTCTTTCGAGAGGGGCGTTGTGAGTGGTGGTGAAAGAGTCCCTCAAACAAGTTGATGCAAGTCAACAGATGCAAGGGTTGATACTTCTGGTGTAATTTAGTTACCCCGTAAAGTTACCCCAATTTATTCGATGCACTCTAATTTTTATTAAAATACTTTAAAACTGAAGCCAAGATGTTGTAAATATTTTTTTAATTAGCTATTTTTGTTACAACAAGCCCATATTGAATTTTAGTTTTGATTGGGACAACCAACTCTCTGTGAAATTACGCTCTATTTTACTTTTTAAATGGCACCTTAAATGTTGATTCATCGCTTCGAGAGAGATGAGATGATCGCCCCAGCCATTTTTGCAGGCATATTTAACAGCAGCGTTATCTGGGCCATTTAAAAACCAAACTTTTTGTTGCAGTGTATGCGCGTAAATAATTAGCTGTTTTTCACCAGCATCAAGCGGTTGGCTTACATTGGTCATATCAAATTGAATAACTTGAAGCTCCGAAATTGCTTGAATATGGCCGAAGCTATTGCGCAATGAGGTTTCGTCTATCAACTGTTCAAGGCTCCTATTTTGAAAGCCCGTTTGCGTTTCCTCAATGACTTTTTCAACAGTGTGCAAATTAAAGTACTGTGCAAGTGTATTCCAGCAATTCACACGATAAGCCTCAATTATGACATTGGTATCTATTAGAACGATGTCATTTTTATTAAACAATTTACTCGCGCTTACAAATCAAAAGGAGCAACTAAGTCATAACTTAAAAACAGCTGCTCCAAATCATCAATGGTCAGTTGCAATGTACTTGCAACCTTACGCACTGACATTTCACCATTTTCTATTGCCCAGTGCAGGCGCTTTACAAATGTCTCACTAAAAAGCTTAGGTTTTTCATCAGTCAAATCGACTCTTATTGTCGAGTCGTCAATTCTTTTTGCAATCGCTGGGGTAAAATAACCCATCGAAGTCAAACGCCACTTCAAGGCAGCACCACTCACTTTAAAATGTGTAGCCGCATCTTTAATCCATTGCACATCATCCTTTGAGGGCATGCCTTTTGAATTAATGTAATTTAAAAGGCTATTTTGTGGCATTAAAAGTCCAGAGGCAAATGCATCGGCCAACTGCTCAACTTTTGATTTTTTTTGTGTATTATTTTCGACATTTTCAATATGTTCTGGAGGCATACTTAACCAAGTGAGCAAATGAAAATACTCATGCGCCAAATCAAAATTTCTACGTGCTAACCCTTCATTACGATTAATCATAACGGTGCTCAATGGCCCCAACTGGCAAGCAGCACCTGAAATGCTAGAAACAGAATCTAAACACAAAATCAAAATATCCAGCTTGTCACTTAGCACACCCGCAAGCTTGTTGGCGGGTATATCACCCAACTCTAAAGAATTAGCTACTCGACTTCCCTCAAGACACGCATCATCATGAGTGCTGTCTCTAGTAATCCCAATTTGTGTTAAAGAAGAATTTACAGAGACATTCATTAACCTACCCAGATGACGATATGTCGCAATCCATCTACCTGCAGTGCGCTCAAACTCATCAATAATCGCCACATCACAATCTCTAGATTTGCGCCAAGAAAAGTTTGCCTCACCAGCCAACTCTAGGGGATCAGTAAAGTAAGAAGAGGCAACATCAAAAAACTTGGCTGCCGCCAATAATTCTTGAGGCTGAATCGTGCGTTTACCTGCTTCAAATTCTGCCAGGCTTTGGCGATTATTTATCCCCATTGCATGGGATAAAGTCTCTTGTGAAACTCCGTGCGTCTCGCGCAAACGCAACAAACGCTTCCTAATTGTTGATTGTATTTCCATAGCCACCCCCATTAACTGATATTTTATCTTGCAAAAGTTAATATTGCAAGATAAAACGACATGTTGAGGTAAAACTTTATGGTTATTAATTTACAACATTAAATTTAATAGGTGCATAGAACGTTGTATTTAATTTGTTATTCAACTTAAGGGTTTGGGCCATATCTTACATAATTGTTCGCCTAATAATTTCCCCCGCTCTTTTATAGACTCTTCATTCCATTCAATTTTGTGATCAAAGTAACGGTTCATTCTTAAAACAGAGTTTTTGTACTCTATTATTTTCATCTCGTAAGAGCCATTGCTAGCTGCTGGATTAAGATATTTGTTTAATAATGTTAAGTTTCCGAGGGTTTGAAGCAATTTATTTCGAGCCTCAATATCATCAACTAATTCTACTAGATCATCTTTAGCGTAGAATCTTGGATATTCAGTAACCTTTGTTGGAATCTCCCTCCCTCCCAATAGCCAATATGTTGACCAAGACTGAGGAAGTATGTGTTCAATTTGCAGATCATGTGGTATTTCGGTACTTTCACTTTTTTTATTTCGTTCGAACAATTCTAGGCGTTCGAGAATCAACCTTAATGCAGGAGTTCTTAGTTCTTTAAAGAGCTTTTTGTTGATTACTTTATTTGTTAGCTCTTCATCACTGGGCCAAATCCTAGTTGTTCCGCCTCCACTAAGAAGTTTTTTGTGAAGTGTAAAGTGCACTTGATCAGCTTTAATTCCTCTTAAACTACCCAACACCTCAACAAAAAATTTGTTGTATTCCTTATTTTCCTCGCCTGTAATCACTCTTCTTGCTATGAAAGACTCTAACGTTAAATTACATTCTAATAATTGATTTTCATCAAGACCAGCCTCTAGCTCCAAATATGCAATTAATGGTAGGGCTGTTGAAACATCAAAATCAATTAAAATCCTTTTCAAATCAGTACTAGGTAGATTGCTAGATATAGCAGTCTCATATTTTTTATACACTTGAGAATGTTTTGAGAAGTCAGTTAATTCTTCTACTACTGAAGGATAGCGTGGCGGGTTTGCAGAAATCCACTTGCGGTATTCTTCATTTACTCGTCGCGCATCAACCATTTGCCCAGTTTTAGCCATCAAAAAATATCTCAATCCTAGGTCAAGTCGTGAGTAAGTTCTTCCTCCCCGCTTTATTTCAGAACTCCAGAAAGAACTCTCAAACTCGCTCCAATAGTTATCAAAAATTATATCTCGGTTCAGCTTTTCCTTTTCAGCACGCATAAAAATTAGGCTTCGCAGCAAGTCTGACTGTGAAAGTGGACGGCCTTGGGAGTTCAATGAATAAAATATTTCTTGTGAATCATCCCCATCAGATAGTGCAATTTCTACCACCGAAAAATCTTGTTGAAGGGCTTGAAGTAATGCAAACGCACGTTTTTCATATGCTTCATTCGTTTGCATTTCTGTATTTAATATCCATTCTTCAATAGACTTTGAAAAATATAAATATGCTTCTACTAAGTTACTTCGTGGTTCAAAATTTCGTTTTCTAGGTAATTTGATAAGTGGAAATATTCTACTTACGTCTGCAGAGCTACCTGCCGTAATAATAGATCGAAATATGTCCCTATTTAGAGTAGTAGGCCAGAGTTTAAATAATTCTTCATCTGGATTTTCCATTACATCTGAGTCTACATTTTCCAAGTATCGTGTAGTTGCTCTATCTAAAGTTTTCCATTCATATTTTCTTGCAATATCACGGTATGCACAAAAAATTAGTTGTAGTGTTGTTAGCCTTTGTTGTCCATCAATAACCAAGAATCGCTTAACCTCACGAGGGGAACTTGGGCGCACCCCTTCTATGATAAGCGCACCGAGGTAATGGGGGTTTGAACTTTCCCCTGTTAATTGAAGTTCAGCCTTCTCTGACACATCTTCCCAAAGAGTTGTCCACTGTGGGTTTTCTTGCCATACATATAATCGCTGAAACATCGGTACTACATAGCGTAGTTGTGAGTTAAATAACGCATCTAGTGATCTTGGATTGGCCTGCATTTTTTAACCTTCACATTTATAATAGTTTGCTAATACTTGAATAGTATTCTTATTTTCTTATTGAGTTTTTATTTGCTTATATACAGCTTTCATCAAATGGCTTGCAGCAATGCTTCTAAAATTTTCATCGTTCATTAAGCGTACAAATATTTCTTCATTGCCCTCCATACGCTCAACAAGTAGATTTTCTAACTCTTTGTTAAACACAGGCTCAAAATTATCCATTGTGTTGGCATTGGCCGCCTTACGTAAATGCTCATTTTCAATAGCTGTTTCTTTAATCTGCTCAAAAAACAATTGGTCGGCGGGTGTAAACTCTGTGCCAAATCGTTCATTTAATTTGCTCACGAGTGTTGAAAGCTGTACATCCTCATCAGGTTCACCCGTGCCAACATCTGTTGGGCCATCAAGTGTCTCAGGTTCGCCCGCTTTTAAATCAATAGCACCATCACTAATTTTCTGAAGCCTGTAATACTTAAGCTCCACGTCGTCATCAACTTGTACATTTTTACCCACCTCGATTCTAGGTAATTTGGTCATCAAAAAACGGCCATATGCATACAGTTTTTCTAAATCAGAATCTTGATAGGGGATGATTTGTGACACAAACATATATAAGTTTCTAAAGCTTGTAAGCTGACCTTTAAACATACCTTGGTCTTCTTCACCAAGCTCTTTAAATCTATCTACGCCAATATCTAGAATGCTATTTAGTTTTTTATGTTCTCCCCCTGTAGGGCTCATTCGGTTGCGAAACCATATCTCACACCATTCATTGACTTCAGCTTGTGTATAGACTTTCCAATCGGCTAATTTATGGGCCAAGTCATTCAGTTGTTGAGGGTCAGTCTCTTCCCCAACTGGGGTAAATTCATAGTAAGGTTTAAATGCATCATAAATATCATTTAGATCATTTACAAAATCGAGCACGAATGTATTTTCTTTTCCGCGAGTGGTTCGATTTAAGCGCGATAGCGTCTGTACGGCTTGAATGCCGCCCAGTCGTTTATCAACGTACATGGAGTGTAATAAAGGTTGGTCAAATCCAGTTTGGTATTTTTCTGCTACCAATAAAACTTGATACTCTTCGGTATTAAACTTATCTGGCAATTCTAATTCTTTAATGCCTCCATTCATTGAAACTTCGGTAAATTTCTTATCACCAAATTCTTTCAAGGAGATTTCGCCAGAAAAAGCGACTAAGGATTTAATATCCGTATACCCTTTTTCTTTAAGATATTTATCAAACCCCAATTTGTATCGCACTGCATGTTCGCGCGATCCAGTGACCACCATAGCTTTAGCTCTACCACCAATCATGTGCTTCGTGTGTGTTCTAAAATGCTCAACAATTACTTCAACTTTTTGGGCAATCTCATAATCATGTAGCTGTACAAAGCGAGCTAGGGCCTTAGCCGCTTTTCTACGAGGTACTGAGGGGTCGTCCTCCTCGACCTTCTGAATCAGCTTGTAATAGCGTTTATAGGTAGTGTAATGAGCCAACACATCCAAGATAAACTTCTCTTCAATGGCTTGGCGCATGCTGTAATGATGAAAGGGGGCTTGCCCATTTTCACCCGCCTCATTAAACACTGCCAAGGTTTTAAATTTAGGGGTCGCAGTAAATGCGAAAAAGCTCATGTTGGCCTGTTTGGTGCGTTTTAGCTGCTCCCGAACAATCTCTTTCTTAGCTTCTTCAGTCAGCGTATCGTCATCCATATCTAGTAATTGTTCGGCAATGGCAGATTCAATGCCATCTTTATTCAAAATACGTTTAAGCTCCATGGCCGTTTCACCACTTTGTGAGCTATGCGCTTCATCCACAATCACCGCAAAACGTTTGCCGGCTGTAGCAATCTCAACACCTTGGCCTTTAGCCTCAAGCGTTTTAATCGCTTGGGTGATGAATGGAAACTTCTGAATAGTTGAAATAATGATCGGCACGCCATCGGCGAGCGCTTTAACAAGTTGCTGGGTATTTTCGTCAATTTTTTGTACAACGCCTAACTTGTGCTCAAACTGAAAAATCGTATCTTGTAACTGCTTATCTAAAACACGCCTATCGGTGATCACTACAACAGTATGAAATACTTTTTCATTTTTCTCGTCATGCAAGCTAGATAAACGATGCGCCAACCATGCAATAGAATTTGATTTACCAGAACCTGCAGAGTGTTGAATTAAATAATTATGACCAGAACCCTTTGCCTTAGCATGGCTCACCAGTTTACGTACAACATCTAACTGATGATACCTAGGGAAAATCATCGTTTCTCTTGTATGACGTTTAATACCCTTATCAGTCAGCACCTCAGTTTCTTTTACTTCCAAGTGAATAAACCGCGCCAAAATATCCATCAAACTATCACGCTGCAATATCTCGTGCCACAAATACTCCGTACGAACATCGCCTTCAACTTTTGGGTTGCCTGCACCAAAATTGTCGCCTTTATTTAAAGGTAAAAAGAACGTGTCTTTACCCTCTAGCTTGGTCGTCATATAGACCAGCTCAGTATCTACTGCAAAGTGCACCAAGCATCGTTGTTTAAAGGTAAACAAAGGCTCTTTAGGATCGCGCTCATAACGATATTGATTTTTGGCATGTTCCACATTCCAGCGTGTGGCAGACATTGTGTTTTTTAATTCCAACGTTGCAACAGGCAAGCCATTCACAGCTAATACAATATCGGGGATAGCGCCAGACTTGGTGTTAACTTGGCGGATAATACTTAATCGATTAGCTGCATAAAGATCAGCCGCCGCAGGGTCTAAACCTGTGTTGGGGGCAAAATAGGCGATTCGTATTGTTTTGCCTACGCATTTAAAACCTTCACGTAGCACGGCTAAAATGCCTTTGCTCTCAATTTCTTTGCAAAGGCTGTTGATTAAGGCTTTATCGGCCTTGTCTTTATTGAGGTCAACAATCCGTTGCCAGAATTTGGGTTGTGTTTGCTGAATAAATGTGACGATGTCGCTAGGAAACAGGGCACTTTCTGCATCGTAGTTTTCTGGCTTGCCTTTAACATATCCTCCATGGCTGGTTAAAGCCGTTTCAATGTCATTTTCAAAGTCGATTTCTCTATGCACAGAATGCCCCTTTATTACTTAATTATCTCAACTTTTGTATTTTCTAAATCGCTCAAGTTCAATCCATTAACATCTTTGTAGAGATAGTGCCTAATAGTATTATCCCTTAGTAAGTATTTATTATCCGCATCAAAATATGCAGGATTTTCACAATTTGAAAATAGAAATCGCTTGAGATTAAACTGTCTACTTTCGTTAGTGTAAGACTTAATGATTGCATGTAGTGACTTGCACCAAGCAACGCTCGCTTTTAATTGGTCTGGCGCATCAGGAGGGATTGTCTGACTTTTAAATTCAACACAATATATATTCAACTTGTTTTTTAAAAGCTGAAAAATTACAAAGTCGCACCTTTTTGCCCATGGCTTTGCATCATTAGCAAGAAATGAAAATAAACCAGAAAATTCATCCTCATCTTTATCTTTTTTGTCCTTAGTTTTTCTTTTGGGTTCAAAATCTAACTTAATAACGATTACTTGGCCTTGATAGACTAAATTTACTTTTTGAGTAACTTCACCACGATCAATATATAATTTTTCTTCTAAAACGATTTTATTATTAGCAACACCGGCTATTTTAAAATTTTTATGAAGATATTCTGCAAGCCCATGAAAATAGCCTTCTGCATTCAAGGCCATATTTAAGCCTTGATATTGATGTCAAAGTTTCTAACATCAATTTTTCCAGTCACTGCACTAGTTATTAATGCGTGACGGTATTCCTGAAGTTTCGCTATTGCATTTTCAATCTTCTGCTTTTGAAGCTCTAAGTATGCAATCTTTGGGGTTATGTATTTACAGATTTCTATTTGTTCAGATACTGGAGGCAGTGCTATGCGTATGTTTGAAATAACACCCATACCAATATTTTGCTGTGTCCCGAAGCTCCAACTTAACTCTACTGAATAAAAAAATGCTTTAGATTTTAATATGTAAAAAATAAAGTCTGTTATTGATTTGGTTTTATGCGGCCTTAATACAGCAAGTGGTGACCATATATTAAATTCCACATCAGTTGTAACTCTAGCAACATTGCCTGTTGTAGCGCCAGACTTAACCATGTAAACATCACCTCTTTGGGGTTTGTATTTTTTAGAGAATAGTACGTGGTCTTCTAGTGAAATAAAGCCTCGTTTTTTATTGAAATCTAATAGGTCATTTTTTACAGACTCAGCAGATAAAAAGGGGATTCCATCATCAAAAAACTCTGGGGTGCTATGAGGCCCATCAGTTATTGGCATGTCAAGTGCAAACTTTATAGGGATTACCTTCCAATGCGCAGGTACATTTCCCAACCATTCAACACCCGATGGTTTCATTGGCGCATTTGGGTTTATGCCTTTTGTGACGGATTGAGTGATAAGGGCAGAGCGTTTTTCTTGTAGTTTTAAAAGTAAGGCTTCCTTTTTTGCGATTAAGGCGTCAATTTGTGCGGTTTTGAAATCTAGAAAATCAGCGATTTTTTGTTGTTCTTCGATTGACGGTAATGCAATCTTCAAACGTGCTAGTACTTCAGCAGAGAGACCAGGTTGAGCAGCAGATACCGAGTATTGATTCAACTCCATTGCTGTTAATGTGAAGGCTAACCAACTCGTACTTAGTTTTTTCGTTGGGGTTACAACCAAAGCGTGTTCTGTAGCAAAGAACTTTTCTTTGGCAATATTAATGTTTCCACAAAGCGCACCTTGTCTTCCAATAAGTACATAGGTTCCTTCATGTGTAAATTTATCAATAAACCCTCTAAAACCATTTCCTCCGTAAACTGGGTATTTTGCTTCTTCGTCAAAATCTAGTGCAGTAATTGATAAGCCACTTTTCAACCTTGCGACGTATTGTAAAGCTACAACATTCCATGCTAAGGGTACCTCTCTAAACAAAGATATATTCGTCTTTTTGTAAGACTTATATTGGTCAAACTTCACTCAAACCACCTCAGCCAACATCGCCATAATTACCTTTTCAAGCGCACCAATCTCCGCCGCGATTTCTTCGAGTGGTCTAGGTGGTTGGTAAACGTAGAAATGTCTATTGAGCGGGATTTCATAGCCGACTTTGGTTTTGCTGTAATCCACCCAAGCATCTTTTACATGCGGTAGCACTTCTGCTTGCAGATAGCTTTCGCAGTGGTCTTTCACCAATGCCAGCAGTTTGTCTAAGCCTGTTTCGTTATCGTAGCCAATTGGTAAAGGCAGGGAAATGCCTGTGGGAAAGCTTACCAGCTCACTATCACGCAACTCAGCGTCTGGTTCTGGGTCGCCTTTGCTGTCATAGCAAATATCGGCATCTGGGTCGCGTTCAGAAAGTGCATTGAGAATGGCTTTTTTAATGGGTGCAGGGAGTTTGGGGCCAATGGCATTAAAAGCGTTGTCGAGGATGGCTTCAAACTCATCTCGATTGAGGTGAAGAGTTGTGGCATTTATTGTTTCTAATATGTTGATAATACGTAACTGCTCTAATTTGCCAGCTTCTATTTCATCTTGATATGCTTTGGCATCTTTAATCTTTTTACTGGTTGCTAAATTAGCAAATGCATTTTGATCCCACAGCCTTTCAATTCGCTCAGCACTTGTTTGAAAGTTAAGCCTTAATGAGCGCTCAACAGTGATTTTGATATAGCCAAAGTCTTGGTTATTAAAAATCTTGCTGCATGTTTTTGTGCCGAGTTTGCCGTCAGTGTTAACTTCAATAACGGCATCATGTTGGCATTCACCATAAAGTTTAGTAAGCCCTTTAATATGATTATCGGATAATTCATTGCGCTTATTGCCCAGGCTCTTATCCATTTTTTTGTAATGGGCTGTACCATCAATTAACTGCACTTTGCCTTTCCGGTGTTCAGGTTTTTTATTGGTAACAATCCAAACATATGTATATATGCCAGTGTTGTAGAACATTTGATCAGGCAAGGCGACAATGGCGTCTAGCCAATCGTTTTCAATAATCCATCGGCGGATATTGCTTTCACCACCACCAGCATCCCCTGTAAACAAAGGGGAGCCGTTAAACACTATTGCGATTTTAGAACCATCACCACCTTCATAAGGTGTCTGATGCATTTTTGAAATCATGTGCTGCAAGAAGAGCAGGGAGCCGTCATTTATGCGAGGCAAGCCAGCACCAAAACGCCCATTGAAGCCTTTACTTTCATATTCGTCTTTTACAAAGTCCTCCTCAGGCTTCCATTCCACACCAAAAGGTGGGTTTGCTAACATATAGTGAAACTTTTTATCAGGGTGACCATCATGTGGCACAAAGCCATTGGTTTTGTTCTTCGGGTCTTTAATGCCTAGTGTATCGCCATAGACTAGGTTATCAATCGGTTCATCTTTAATAAGCAAGTCAGAGCAGCAAATAGCAAATGATTCTGGGTTATATTCTTGGCCAAAAAGGGCTAGGTTAGCATCTGGGTTTTGGCTTTTAATAAACTCTTCAGCCACTGACAACATGCCGCCAGTACCCGCTGTTGGGTCATAAATGGTGCGGTAGATACCTGCTTTAAATACATCGTCTTCACCTGTAAAAATTAAGCTCACCATCAAGCGAATGACTTCGCGAGGGGTAAAGTGGTCTCCAGCCTCTTCATTGGCCTGTTCGTTAAACTTACGCACAAGTTCTTCAAACAAATAACCCATTTGTAGATTGTTGATTTTGTCGGGGGATAAGTTAATGTTTGCCGAGCAAAACTCTTGCAGAATTAGGTAAAGTCGATTGGCCTCATCGAGTTTGACAATTTCAGTTTCAAACTCAAACTTATCAAAAATGTCTTTTGCGCGAGGTGAAAAGCCATGAATGTATGCAACAAGGTTGCTAGCTATATTGGTTGGGTCACCAAGCAGTTTCTCAAACGTAAAACCACTTGTGTTATAAACAGGGGCAATTTTTGATAATGCTGTTGCTAACGCATCACCTTCAACACCTTTGGCTTCAAGGGATGTTTTAGTTGCAAGAACTTTATCTTTAGTTCTTGAAGCGACTAAATCCAGTCGTCTCAACACGACGAGAGGCAGCATGACTTTACGGTATTGTGGAGGGCGATAGGGTCCGCGTAGTTTATTGGCTATGTTCCAAATGAAACCAACAATATTTTGATGTTCTGTGTGCTGCATTCTGACTCATTTTCTTGATTTTAAAATACTCAATCCAGATAATGCCAAATTTTCAACAAGATAGAAACATAAATCAATGATTAACTTTATTAAATGAAGCACCAACTCTTTGAATGACTCTTGGCCATCTGTCATGTATATAACTATATTCTGGAGGCGTGTCAGTAGTTACTACGTAAACCCTTGCCGTATCATCGTGAATAGTCATTAATCCTTGAATGACTTCATCGGGCTTAACATCAAACCAGTGAGATACCTTCTCATGGTCTTTTTCCATGAAAGCATTTACTGGTACTAAAACAGGAATAGGGTGAAATCGCTGCCATTTTCCTTCATAGATGGAGTCTAATCTTGCCCAGCCACCGTTAGGAAAGTAGGGTACATTTTCTTCTTTGCGCCTACCCCAAGTGACCCATTCAATTTCGCCACTTTTTTTAATGACGGGAAGTGCGGCTTTAGGGCTGGGAAAGTAAATTTTCCAAACCTTGTTCTGCTGATCTGTATATTGAACACCGCCACACATAAATTGTTGTTACTAGACTCACGGTATATAAAATATTAAAACATAATCAATCATGACAGATATACTGTTTAAAATAAATGTTAAGAGTAAGATTTCTATATGAGAAGTAATAAATTCAGTTCAGCATCCATTTTGGCTTCACATGGGATCGACAAAACCCTTTTAGATAGTTCTCAAAGCATGAATCAAGCCTTGAGGCAATTCGACAGCCTAGCTGATAGATTTAGCTCAGCGTCCATTTTGGCTTCACATGGGATCGACAAAACCCTTTTAGATAGTTCTCAAAGCATGAATCAAGCCTTGAGGCAATTCGACAGCCTAACTGATAAATTTAGTTCAGCGTCCATTTTGGCTTCGCATGGACTGGACAAGGCCATGTTAGAAAACTCTAGAAGTACAAGTGACGTTTTTAAGCAATTTGGTAGACTAACTGATAAATTTAGCTCAGCATCTTCTTTAGTTTCACTTGGTTTCAACAAAACCCTTGTAGAAAATTCTCAAAGCATGAATCAAGCCTTGAGGCAATTCGATAGCCTAACTGATAAATTTAGTTCAGCGTCCATTTTGGCTTCGCATAGCATTAATAAAGCCTTAATAGATGCGTCCAAATTACTTACTAAAAGTGAATATATAGATGCCATTCTCTTTGAATTAGAATCTGATTCTTCATTAAAAGATGAAACGGAATTTAGTAATTTAGAAATTGAAAAAAACATAGAGGAACTATCGAAGGCTAAAACTCATTCTGGATTTTTAGCAAGATTCGTAAAACTACCAGCATGGCTTCAATTATTATTAATATTTATTGCTCATGACATATTATTGGCTCAAGTAAATAATATAACTGCGAATTTGATGACTCCGTATATTCAAGAAATTATAGATTTTGATGGCACTGACAAAGAAAAAATAAATGTCATTAAAAAGATTCAACATGATGAAATTAATTTTGAGAATATGCGCTTTATTTCAGCAAGTAACGTTTTTTTAAGGATAACACCTAACTCTAAAAGTAATATATTGGATAGATTACAAGTAGGCTTGGTAGTAACGTTAGTATCAAAAACCAAAAGTTGGTCAGAAGTTACTTATTTGAATGCTGACGGAGAGATGATGCATGGCTGGGTATTTAGCATCTATGTTAGCAAATTTAAGAAAAGTTAATATAAGCAATTAAATTCGATTAATAATATTTCAAATACTGCTGGTTTCTAATTTGATTGTTGTACAATAATCAAATGGGTAATGACAATATATTAATTAGTAAGCGTGGTGGTAAACGTACAGATGCAGGACGTAAGTCTGGTACAGGTAAATTTGGTGAATCTACTATTGCGATTAGAATCCCAAGCAGCCAAGAACCGGTGATCAAAGACGTCTTGGCCGCTTATCAACGTAAAAGATTAGCGACGACTTTAGATGCCATTGCTGAGTTTGAGTTGCCTGCATTGCATGCTCAACCCATTAAGTTACCTTTGTATTCTTCTAAAGTCTCGGCGGGTTTTCCATCTCCAGCAGAAGAGCATGTGGAAAAGCGACTGGACCCAAGTGAATTTTTAATCGATCAGAAAGACGCTACCTTCTTTGTGACAATCCAAGGTCAATCCATGATTGATGTCGGCTTGATGCCTAATGATAAGGCTGTCATAGACCGCTCTAAAAAACCCAAAATTGGCGATATTGTTTTAGCTGTCATTGATGGTGAATTTACCATTAAAACATTAGCTCGCAAGAAAGATGGTTCGCCAAGATTGCTTCCAGCTAACTCGACTGGTGCTTATTCACCGATCGATATTACTGAAAGCATGAGTTTCGAGATATGGGGTGTGGTCACAGGTTCGTTTAGACGCTTCGCCAGGTAGTCATGCGCAGTATTGCCCTCATCGACGTGAACAACTTTTACGTCTCTTGTGAGCGTGTGTTCAATCCTAAGCTTAAAAATAAACCAGTCGTTGTACTGAGTAATAATGATGGGTGTGCGGTTGCACGTAGCAATGAAGTCAAAGCATTAGGGGTTGGCATGGGGGCCCCTTGGTTTAAGTTTAAAGACATGGCTAAGCAACATGGCATTGTTGCCATGTCATCCAACTATGCACTCTATGCGGATATGAGCAATCGTGTCATGAGCATCCTGCGACATTACAGCCCCCACCAAGAAGTGTACTCCATTGATGAATCATTCTTAGACCTTACCGGGTTTCAATCACGAGACCTAGTTAAATACGGCCAGCAAATGCGTGGCCGTATTCTGAAATGGACGGGCTTACCTGTTTGTGTTGGCATTGGTTCAACCAAGACGCTTTCTAAATTAGCAAATCATTGCGCTAAGAAGCGACCAGAATTTAACAGTGTGTGTAACTTCAATAACATGTCACACATGGAATTAGATAGCTTACTTGGCCAATTGGATGTGGGTGAGATCTGGGGTGTTGGCAGAAAACTTGCTCCTAAATTACAGGCATTAGGTTTCAAAACAGTGCTTGATCTAAAACGTGCTAACTCAGAAAGACTGCGTCAGCAATTCAGCGTCGTCATGGAAAAAACGATCCGTGAGTTAAACGGTACGGTTTGTATTGAGATGGAAGAGATCAGTCCCAACAAAAAACAGATATTAAGATCAAGAAGCTTTGGTCATCCGGTTACTGAATACAATAGCTTGGCCGAATCCATCACCTTATACATGAGTAGCGCAGCAGAACGTCTGCGCAGGCAACAATCATTTGCAGGGTCAGTCTATGTATTTATTACAACCAGTCCATTTAAGCCTGACCAACCATTTTATGGCAACTCAATGACCATTTCACTGCCTAGCACAACAGATGATACTAGGCGACTGGTGCAAGTGGCACTATGGGGCTTAAAACACCTATACAAGCCAAATTATAACTATGCGAAGGCAGGTGTGATGTTGGGTGAGCTAGTGCCAGTTGCAGGTGTTCAAACGGATTTGTTTAGCCAAGCGCAAAT
Organism: Methylotenera sp.; assembly: GCA_040079935.1. Taxonomy (GTDB): domain Bacteria; phylum Pseudomonadota; class Gammaproteobacteria; order Burkholderiales; family Methylophilaceae; genus Methylotenera_A. The sequence goes on along the minus strand of JBEBJI010000014.1, from coordinate 611 downwards.
ATCCAATAAATCCGATGACCTGATGATTGCGATGGATAAGATCAATCGTAAGATGGGTAAAGAATCGATCAAGCTCGCTAGTGAAGGCTTTAAGCGGCCATGGAAGATGAGGCAAGAAAATAAAAGTCCGAGTTATACGACAAGCTGGAAAGATATTTTAAAAATTAGTTAACTGTCTCAAATACGACCCGATCCAGTCATACTTGAATCAAGGCTGGTCGGCTGCAACATCCCCAAAGCTGCCAGTCAGCGTTTGTCGTGAGCGTTGCGGCGTAGGGAATTGTTAGACATTGCCTGAGCCATTTTTGAGTTGTCCTCTGAGGAATTTACCGGAACCACCTTTTAGCTCGCTACGATTAAATAGCTTGCCTGTGAACTGAAAATCCTCATCAATGCGAACGATGAGCAGTTGCTCGAAGTCTCCTTGGCTCTTAACAAGGACATGATCGTTGGCTTTCTCTGGAGAGATAGTTTTTACTTCGACTAGTTTTCCTGCAATCGTGCCGTCAGAACCTTCCTTGTGAGAACCATGACGGCAGAGGCCGAGTTTGATCTCTGCGTAAATCTCCCCGAGCTCTCCCCAAATTTGCAAGTACCTGCCAGTATTTTCA
>JBEBJI010000062.1:0-2572 GCA_040079935.1 Methylotenera sp. | reverse complement strand
GAAGCAATTAGTGCATGAAAACCCGAAATCGCGCCGCAGGCGATAGTGATAAACACAAATGGAAACAGCTTGCCGCCAAAAATCGGCCCAGTACCATCAATAAATTGCGTTACGGCAGGCATATGTATTTCTGGGCGTAAAATTATAATGGCCACCGCCAACAAAACTATCGTACCCAGTTTCATGTAAGTCGATAAATAATCGCGCGGCGCCAGCAGCAGCCACACGGGCAGCACCGCAGCAGCAAAGCCATACACAATAATTGCGTAAGCCAGCGGCAAACCATCGTGGTCAAACAGCACGCGCAGGGTTTCGTTGTGGTCTATCCAACCACCTGCGAAAACAGAAAGTAGCAATAAAACCACGCCAATCGCTGAAGCCTCCAGCACGCGGCCTGGGCGGATGTTGCGCATATAAATGCCAATAATCATCGCTATCGGTATCGTCGCGGCAACAGTCGAAGTCGCCCACGGGCTATGTTTCATTGCGTTCACTACCACCAACCCCAACACGGCGATAAGGATGATCATAATCATAAACGTGCCGATAAGCGCAGCGGTGCCGCCTATCACGCCAATTTCATCACGTGCCATTTGGCCGAGACTGCGTCCATTGCGGCGGGTGGAGAAAAACAGCGTTACCATGTCTTGCACCGCGCCGCCCAATACCGCGCCGATGAGTATCCACAATGTGCCTGGCAAATAACCAAACTGCGCCGCCAGCGTTGGACCTACTAACGGCCCTGGCCCAGCAATTGCTGCAAAGTGGTGGCCGAAAACAATCCATTTATTGGTCGGCATGTAATCGCGACCATTATCTAGCCGCTCAGCTGGCGTGGCGCGCGTTTCGTCTATCACCAATACCTTCGCGGCTATCCAAGCGGCATAAAAGCGATAGGCAATTGCGTAAATACACACCGCAGCAGTGATTAGCCACAGCGCGTTAATGCTCTCGCCGCGGTTTAATGCAATGGTACTTAACGCAAAAGTGCCGAGCAAGCCAACGACAATCCAGACAAGCATTTTGAGGTTTTTATTCATAAATTTATTCATGGGCTTAAGTATAAATCAGCTAACAAATATTTTAATTTAATTTTGGTACAATAACAGCTCAATTATAGCGCCAGCCTTGCTTTATAAAGGCAATAATACAAAATATGACAAGCCAAAAAGTTGGTCGTAACGACCCGTGCCCATGTGGCAGCGGCAAAAAATACAAGCAATGCTGCGAGAAAACTGGTGCAATAGTGCAAGCCGCGCCGACTGGCTTTAATGCACAACAAGCCCTGCAAACCGCCATGGCGCAGCATCAAGCGGGCAATTTAGCGCAGGCTGAGGTCTTGTATAAACAAGTATTGCAAACCAACGCTAATCATCCAGATTCGCTACATTTGTTAGGCCTAATCGCCAAACAAAAAGGTGACTTTAAGACCGCAGTATTATTAATGCGCAAGGCTTTAAATTTCAACCCAAATTATGTGGAAGCTTATGTGAATTTGGGTGCGACTTTGCAAGAACAAAATAATTTCACCGAGGCCGCCGATTGCTATCGCAAAGCGCTTGCGCTACGACCAAATTACGCTGAAGTACACAGCAACTTGGGTGTGGTGTTGAAGGCACAGGAAAACTTGCTTGAATCGGCTAGAAGTTTTTTACGTGCGCTTGAGCTTAAGCCCAATTCTGCCGAAACTTTCGCCAATTTAGACGCGCTGTTAAAAGAAATGGCCGCGCCTGATGAGGCGCTTATTTACTACCGCAAAGTCTTAGAAATTTCGCCGACGAATATTGCCGCGCAGCAAGGTGCATATCTGGCGCTAAGCCGCACCGTGCCTGAATGGCACGTGCCGATGATGAACGAGCAAACGCGCAACCAAGCCTATTTTGATGCGCTTAAAGCAGTGATTAAACCAGATTCAAGTGTGTTCGAAATCGGCACTGGCTCTGGCTTGCTGGCGATGATGGCAGCCAAACTGGGCGCAAAACAAGTCACCACTTGCGAAAGCGTGCCGCTGATTGCAGAAACGGCTAGCCAAATTATTAAAGATAATAAATTTGAGAATACCATTAATGTCATCGCCAAAAAATCGACCGACATTGCAGTTGGCGAAGACATGCCTGCACAAGCGGATATCTTGGTTTCCGAGATATTTTCTAGTGAGTTATTGGGCGAATACGTATTGCCGAGCTTGGAAGACGCCAAGCGCCGCTTGTTAAAGCCAAAAGGCAAAGTCATCCCAGCCGCAGGCAACATTATGATTGCGCTTTTTACGGGCGACGATATTAAACGAAATTTAATTGTAGAGGATTCATTTGGATTTAACTTGCAGCGCTTTAATTCTATCGTCTCAAGCAAACGCATGATTGCCCGTAACGATTTGGATATTGAATTGTTGAGCGACGGCGTAGCAGCGTTCAGTTTTGACTTTGAAGGTGGCATCGACTCCCCCGCCCAAACTAAAACAGTTGAGATTAAGGTTAAAAAATCTGGTATTTGTTATGGTTTGGTGCAATGGATGCAACTCGACATGAATGGCGACCAGAAAGTGATGTTCGAAAATCACCCATCGCAAAAT
>JBEBJI010000003.1:0-155878 GCA_040079935.1 Methylotenera sp. | reverse complement strand
TGCGACGATGAATCACACAGGTATCACCACGGGCTGCGCAAGCTGTCATAATGGTACAAAAGCCAAAGGCAAGCCTACAAGTCATATTATTACTAGTGCAGCTTGTGAAACCTGCCATACCTCTACCACCAGCTTTAAAGGTGGAAAAATGAACCACACAGGGATCACTACTGGCTGCGCGACCTGCCATAACGGTACAACGGCCAAAGGTAAATCAACCAGCCATATTACTACTAGCGCTAGCTGTGAAACCTGCCATAAGTCTACCTCTAGCTTTAGTAGTGCGACGATGAATCACACAGGTATCACCACGGGCTGCGCAAGCTGTCATAATGGTACAAAAGCCAAAGGCAAGCCTACAAGTCATATTATTACTAGTGCGGCTTGTGAAACATGTCATAAATCAACCACAACGTTTAGTACAGGCACGATGAACCACACAGGCATCACCACTGGTTGTGCAAACTGCCATAACGGTACAACGGCCAAAGGTAAATCAACTGGCCATATTACCACTAGCGCTAGCTGTGAAACCTGCCATAAATCTACCTCTAGCTTTAGCGGTGGCACGATGAACCACACTGGCATTACCACAGGTTGTGCAAACTGCCATAACGGCACAACGGCCAAAGGTAAATCAACTGGCCATATTACAACTAGCGCTAGCTGTGAAACCTGCCATAAATCTACCTCTAGCTTTAGCGGTGGCACGATGAACCACACTGGCATTACCACAGGTTGTGCAACTTGCCATAATGGTACAAAAGCTAAAGGCAAACCTACAAACCACATCACTACCAGTGCTGGTTGCGAGACTTGTCATAAATCGACTAGTAGCTTCTCTGGTGGTGCAACCATGAACCATACTGGCATTGTGACTGGTTGTGCAACTTGCCATAATGGTACCAAGGCGCTAGGCAAACCTACAAACCACGTCACTACTAGTGCTGGCTGCGAAACTTGCCATAAATCAACGACCTCGTTTGCTGGTACCGCAATGAACCACACTGGCATTACCACAGGTTGTGCAACTTGCCATAATGGTACCAAAGCGCTAGGCAAGCCCGCGACGCATATTGTGACCAGTGCAGCCTGTGAAACTTGCCATAAATCAACAACATCGTTTGCTGGTACGGTGTTTAATCACACTGGCGTTGCGCCAGGCTCATGCGCTACTTGCCACGGCAAAACTTCTACAGGTAAACCAGCTAGACATATTGTGACAACCGCTTCGTGCGATACATGTCACCGCACTACCGCTTGGATCCCCGCTACATTTAGCCATACTGGCATTGTGACTGGTTGTGCCACTTGCCATAATGGCACAAGTGCTAAAGGTAAAACACCCACGCACGTTCAGACAAGCATGGGTTGTGAAACATGCCATAAATCGACCACCACGTTTGCTGGTGCGGCAATGAACCACACAGGCATTGTGACGGGCTGTGCAACTTGCCATAATGGCACTACAGCTAAAGGCAAAACACCAACTCACCCTGCTACAAGTGCGGGTTGCGAGACTTGCCATAAGTCTACTACATCATTTGCTGGTGCTGCGTTCAACCATACAGGCATCGTGTCGGGTTGCGCAACTTGCCATAATGGCACTACTGCTAAAGGCAAGTCTACTGGTCACATTGCTACAACAGCGGCTTGTGAAACTTGTCATAAATCAACCACATCATTTGGTGGTGCAGCATTCAACCACACGGGTGTGACTCCTGGGACTTGCTCAAGCTGCCATGGGAAAACGGCTAAAGGTGTTGTAGCAAATCATGTGCCGATTGCAGCACTTTCCTGTGATGTTTGCCATACCAGCACCACTTCATTTGGATCAACTAAAAAACCTAACCATGCATTGCTCACAGGCAGCACATGTAAATCGTGTCACGGTGCTAAGTTCTTAGGTGTGGAATCTAAATCAGTTACCCATGAAAAATCTACGGCTACAGATTGTAATAATTCTGGTTGCCATAGCACTAGTACATTTGATAAGTAAAGTTGTGTTGTAAATGTGTTGTTTGGTTGTAAGTTGAATGGTTTTGGCGGTAAAAAATTTGCTAAATCGCATTAAATTGTTATACTAAGCGCATGAAAACTATAAGATTTGAGGAGTTATAATGCGCAGTTTTCGCTTATTAGTTCTATTTTTATTGTCGCTACCCGCTCTCGCGGCTGTCGCGGCATCTTCAGAAGTGGCGCAGATACTTGATCAGCCAGAAGTGATGGCGGTTGGGGATGATGCCGAAATTCGCATTAACTTTACAGTGCCAGTCACCTATTTGCGGCATTTCCCAGATGGCCCAAGCGATACTTTACGTATTTCATTTGATATTCCTGACCCATGCTTGGCAGAACAACTGCGTATTCAAGAGTCCAAAAGCTCATCATCTAGATTAATTACGCCTTTTACACTTACCTTCCCTGAAGTGATAAGTGTTTCTAAAAAAGGTAATGCTATTTGTCGTGTGACAAACAATAGAAGCGTAGATACTAATAAAACACTGTTAATTAAATTTGCTAACATCAACACTTACAAAATCAGGCTAGGTGAAGATAACCACAGTATTATTGTGCGAGTGCCTTTGATTGGTGAGCCTATTGCTACTTTTGTGGAGCCAAAATTTACTGTGACAGCACCTCCAGAAGGGGCATCTGCTAAAGAGTTGATGGTTTCTGGTAAGGCTGCCATGGAGGCAGGCGAGTACGAAAATGCTACCCAAATGTTTAATCGATTGCTAAATTTACCACCCAATGATTATTCGCAAGAAGCACAAGAGCTGGTGGGCAATTCGCGTGAAAAGAATGGTGACTTTGCTAAGGCTCAAATTGAGTACGACCTTTATTTGAAACTTTACCCAGGCACTGAAGGTGCTTTGCGAGTGAATACAAGGTTGGCGGCCATTAAAGATGGTACTGCAAAGGTTGCAGATAATAAATTCTCGACCAAAAAACAAATCAACCAAGTCAATCAAACCAATGTATATGGTAGCTTATCGCAGTATTACTATGGTGGCAGAACGGCGACAGATACCAATACCGCTGGGGTGAAAACCCATGACCGTACCACAGATCAATCTGCCTTGGTGACGAGTTTTGATATAACTGGACGCTGGCGTCATAATCAGTACGACGACAAAATCGTATTTCGTGATGCGCAAACACACAATTTTCCACCAGGCGATAACTTTAGAGACATTAATCGTTTAAATGCCGCCTACTGGGATCACGAAGATAAATCTTTAGGCTATATGTTCCGTTTAGGCCGCCAACCAGGTAACTCGCAAGGTGTGCTGGGTAGATTTGATGGAGGTTTTGCAAGATACAATATCAATGATAATTTTAGAATCACAGGCGTGGCGGGTGTGCCTGATGATGGTTCACATTCTAAGATTATTACTGACCGCCAGTTCTATGGATCTGCAATCGAGTTCGGTACGCCAGCGAGTAACGTTAGCGGCAATGTTTATGCGATTCAGCAAAATGCGGATGGCTTTACAGAAAGGCGCGCCGTAGGCTCCGAGCTACGTTACTTCAACAATACAACTTCTTGGTTCGGCTTGATTGACTACGACACCGTTTACGATAGAGTGAATATTGCTCTGCTACAAGGCAACTGGACGGGTATTTACGACATTACCTACAACGTATTGCTAGATCATCGTAAATCACCCATTTTATATGCTGAGACAGCAATTCCTGCCGTGACAGGCGCTAGATCTGTAGGCAGCTTGCAAAAATTAATGACTAAAAAGCAAATTATTAGAACAGTGAATGAAGTCACTGCAGATACAGATACAGCTTTATTCGGACTTACAAAACAAGTAACGCCAAAATGGCAATTAGGCGGTGATATTCGCTTGAATCGCACCTCTGGCACGCGCGGGACGGGTATTGAGTTCACGCCAGGTATTGCTGCTACGCGAGCCACAGGCAATGCCTATACCTATTCAATGCAGGCAATTGGCACAAACACCATATTTGCGGATGATACCTCGGTGATTAATGGCAGTTATGTGGACGATCCGCATTATTATGCCGAAGTGCTTGGCTTGACTAATGTAGCGACATTCCGCACCAAATGGCACGTGACGAGTTCGATTAATTTTTATCATCAAAAAAGTGACTCAAGTCTAAGCAATTTAAAATTATTTAAAGTGGCGCCAACCATGCGTGTTTCTTACCAAGTGACAGATGCGGGCTTGCTAGAGGCTGAACTTGCTTTCGAAAGGGGTTATGAAGACAACCCTGTTCTGGACAGTAAAACCAAAACGACGCGTGAATCAATGTTTGTTGGATATAGATGGGATTTTTAGCAGGTAATCGTGAGCTCACCGCAGATAATTTAGTTGGTGTTCGTGGTGAGAGGATACTGTTTGAAAAGCTAAATTTCAAGTTGGAAAGCGGTAGTGTGCTTTATCTTCAAGGCGCGAATGGCTCTGGAAAAACCACTCTGCTACGCACAATCTGTGGGCTTTCCAAGCCATATGAAGGCAACATCAATTGGTGCGGCGAAAACATCAATGCACTTGCTGAAGAATACTTCAAACATGTGTTGTACATTGGCCATCTTCCAGGAATTAAAGAAGATTTAACTGCGCTAGAAAACTTACAGTTTTCGCTAAGCTTATCAGGCGCACATATTTCTGCAGATAAGGCTACTGAAGCACTTAAATTGTTGGGTTTGGCGAAAGGGTTGAATTTTCCTACGCGTATGTTGTCACAAGGCCAGAAGCGGCGTGTAGCCCTAGCGCGCTTGTGGTTGCAGCATTTGCCGCTTTGGATTTTAGATGAGCCGTTTACCGCCTTAGATGCTAACGCAACCGAGCTTTTAAAACAAAAAATTGAAACGTTTGCGAATGATGGCGGCATGGTCGTGATGACGACACATCAAGACGTGGCGTTAAAAGTGCCTAAGTTAGAGCAATTGCGTCTAGACGCATAATAAAGATGCAAAAGGAGCTCAGCACATTTTCTGTACTTTATCGCATTTTGGCGCGCGATATTAAAGTGGCACTGCGCCGCCAGTCGGACGTTGCAGCGGTGTTTTTCTTTTTTATTATTGCGGCGAGTTTGTTCCCGCTGGGCTCGGGCGCAGATCCAAAACTATTGAAGGCGATGGCGCCTAGTGTGTTGTGGGTGACAGCGTTGTTATCTTGCATGTTATCACTCTCGAGAATGTATGCGAGCGATCATGCAGATGGCACATTAGAGCAGATGATGCTTTCTAATCAACCAACGGTGCTGATTGTGTTAATGAAGATTTTGGCGCATTGGATGCTATCTGGCTTGCCTTTAGTGCTTGTGGCGCCGTTAATTGGCCTACAGTTTAACTTGAGTGCTGCAGAGTTGCAGGTGCTAGCAGTATCCTTGTTGATGGGTACGCTAGCACTAAGCCTGATAGGCAGTATTGGTGCGGCTCTCACGCTAGGTATTCGCGGCACTGGTGTGTTGATTGCGATTTTAGTTTTACCGCTGTATATTCCAGTGCTGGTGTTTGGCGCAGGTGCGGTAAATGCGGTTTCTATCGGGATGAGCCCGAATGGCGCGCTGTCGCTGCTAGGTGCAGTATTGGCGATGGCGTTAGTATTTTCTCCGCTCGCGTCGGCAGCAGCGTTAAAAATTGCGTTAGAATAAATGCGAATTACTGGTAAGGCATAGTAAATATGGAAACAAAAAAAGACTTCAATTGGTTTAAATACGCCTCACCAAAAACCTTTTACCCGCTCGCTGGTAAGCTAATCCCATGGTGCGCAATCAGTGCTGCAGTGCTGATTATTTATGGTTTGTACATTGGCTTATTTGTCGCCCCGACCGACTTCCAACAGGGCGAAGGTTACCGCATCATTTTCGTGCATGTACCTGCTGCTTGGTTTTCCATGTTTTTATATTTGCTCATGGCCATGTATGCAGGCATGGGCTTGATATTTAACTCCAAACTATCTTATATGATGGCGACTGCCATTGCGCCTACTGGCGCCATGTTTACCTTTCTTGCTTTGGTCACAGGTTCGCTGTGGGGTAAGCCGATGTGGGGCGCTTGGTGGGTATGGGATGCGCGATTAACATCTGAATTGATTTTGCTATTTTTGTATATTGGCTACTTTTCACTGCAAGCGGCGATAGACGATAAAACTCGAGCTGATAAAGCCAGTGCAGTGTTGGCGCTGGTGGGTGCGATTAATGTACCGATTATTTATTTCTCAGTGAAATGGTGGAATACTCTACATCAAGGTTCTTCTATTAGTTTAACCAAAGCGCCCGCCATGGCAGCGATTATGCTACAAGGTATGCTAATTATGGCGATTGGTTTTTGGCTGTACAGCATTGCGGTTATTTTAATGCGCGTACGTTGCGAAATTTTAGAGCGCGATAGCAAAACTTCAATGCTTAGGCAAGATTGATAAGGACAAAGTATGCATTGGAATAGCATGAGTGAATTTTTAGCAATGGGTGGTTATGGTTTCTATGTTTGGGGCTCGTTTGGCATTACTTTTTTGGTGATGGCGATTGAGTTGTGGCTATTAAATAAACGCCGTCAGAGTGTCAGCCAAGCAGTCAAGCAAGAAGCAATTTAATTAAAGGCAAAGTAATATGAAAGCACGTCACAAGCGATTTGGCTTAATAGCAGTGGGAATGATTTTATTGATCATTGCCGTAGTATTAATCACCAAATCTTTCAAAAGTAATTTGGTATTTTTCTTTACGCCTACGCAAGTAGAGAGCGGCGAGGCACCAAAGTCGGGTAGCTTTAGAATTGGTGGTTTGGTCGAAAATGGCAGTATAAAGCGCTTGCCAGATGGATTACGCGTGCAATTTAGAGTGACTGATACGGCAAAAACCATGGATGTAGTGTACAAAGGTATTCTGCCGGATTTGTTTAAAGAAGGTAAAGGTGTGGTAGCAGAAGGTGAGTTTAATCAAGATGGTTTGTTTGTGGCTGATCAAGTATTAGCCAAGCACGATGAAAACTATATGCCGCCAGAAGCGGCAGCAGCGCTAGAGGCAGCGAAAAAAGCAAAAATGAAAGAAGGTGCAATGTGATTCCAGAAATTGGTCAGTTTGCGCTCATTCTTGCATTTTGCTTTGCTATTGTTCAGGGCACATTGCCACTAATTGGCGTATGGAAAAATCAGACAGGATTATATAATTTGGCTGTGCCAGCGGCGCGCGCGCAATTTGTTTTTATCATCATCTCTTTTATTTGCTTAGATTATGCTTTCTATGCCAATGATTTTTCGGTGCTATATGTCGCCTCCAACTCAAATTCGCATTTACCTTTAGCATTCCGTCTAGCTGCTTTATGGGGCGGGCATGAGGGCTCAATGCTGCTGTGGGTGACTATTCTAGGGGTGTGGACAATGGCAGTGACACTCTTTGCCAAAACACTTCCCGATAGCTTTAGAATCAGGTTGATTTCAGTGATGGGTATGGTCAGCATTGGTTTTTTGGCGTTTATTATATTTACATCTAATCCGTTCGAGCGATTGATTCCTGCTGCGCTAGATGGTCGTGATTTAAATCCGCTACTGCAAGATCCTGGCATGGTATTTCATCCGCCTGTACTTTATATGGGGTATGTGGGCTTCTCAGTGGCGTTTGCGTTTGCGATTGCGGCGCTGCTTGACGGCAGGCTAGATAATGCTTGGGCGCGCTGGACGCGGCCTTGGACCACAGCTGCATGGGTATTTTTAACGCTTGGTATTGCCTTTGGAAGCAAATGGGCCTATTACGAGCTAGGCTGGGGCGGCTGGTGGTTTTGGGACGCGGTTGAAAATGCTTCATTTATGCCGTGGCTGGTCGGTACGGCCTTGATGCACTCGCTGGCAGTCACTGAAAAACGCGATGCGTTTAAAGTGTGGACGGTATTGCTTTCAATTTCCGCTTTCTCATTAAGTTTGCTGGGTACATTTTTGGTGCGCTCTGGTGTGCTCACTTCGGTGCATGCGTTCGCCACTGATCCAGGTCGTGGCCTATTTATTCTTCTTTATTTGGTCATCGTCATAGGAGGCGCCTTGCTGCTATTTGCATTGCGAGCGCCAACAGTAGGCTTGGGCGAAAAGTTTGATGTAGTTTCGCGGGAATCGATGCTACTCGCCAACAATGTCGTGCTGGTCGCAGCAGCAGGATCAGTGCTATTGGGCACGCTATATCCATTGCTAATGGATTCGCTAGGCGCAGGGAAAATCTCTGTCGGCCCACCATATTTTGATGCGGTGTTTGTCGCTATTATGGCGCCAGGATTGTTTCTGATGGGTTTAGGTCCGCTAGCAAGATGGAAAAAAACTAGCTTACCTGAAATCGGCACACGTTTGAGAGTGGCAGCAGTGATTAGTGTATTAACTGCGTTACTTGTGCCATTTGCGATGGGTAAAATCACTTTAATGTCAGCTGTGGGCGTGTTTATGGGCATTTGGGTCGTCAGCACCACATTGATTTTGCTTATTAACAGAATCAAATCAAGACAAGTCACTACGCCAAACTTGCTCGAAAATATCAAAGGTATTCCGCTGGCGTTTTATGGCATGCTGTTGGCGCATTTTGGCATTGGCGTATTTATTTTGGGTGTCACTTTAGTGAAGGGTTACGAATCAGAACAAGATTTGCGTATGGAAGTAAATGATGTGGCTAAAGTAGGTGCTTTATCATTCAAATTTGAAGGCGCGAAAGAGATAGCAGGCCCAAACTACACATCTTCACAAGGCAAGTTTGTAGTCACTAGCAACACTAAGGAGATTGCAATATTGCATCCTGAAAAACGTTTTTATCCAGTGCAAGGCTCGGTGATGACTGAAGCAGATATTGAGGCAGGCGTGTTTAAAGACATGTACGTTTCACTAGGTGAGCCGCTTGAAAATGGTGCTTGGAGCGTGCGGATTTACATCAAACCTTTTGTGCAGTGGATATGGGCTGGCTGCATTTTAATGGCGCTGGGCGGTATTTTAGCGCTTATGGATCGCCGCTACCGCATTGCGAATAAAAGGCTCACTAAAGAAACACAAGATGTACAAGAGGCTTTTGACGCGTGATTTGGGATAATAAAGTATGATTAGATTGGTCAAATTCTTAATTCCGCTCATCTTGTTTTTTATCGCGGTGGTTTTTTTATTTAAAGGTTTGTATTTAGATCCGCATGAAGTGCCTTCGCCCCTAGTGGGCAAGCCTGCGCCTGCTTTTACTGCGCCAATTTTGGGAAAAGCGGGTAAGACTTTTAGCAGCGAAGACATGAAAGGCCAGGTGTGGTTACTCAATGTTTGGGCGTCATGGTGTGGAGCTTGCAAAGATGAGCATCCCGTATTGATGGAAATGGCAAAAACCAACAAAATCGCTACTTACGGGCTAGACTACAAAGATACAGATGCTGATGCGCAAGCTGTGTTGGCGGCAGAAGGCAACCCTTATAAAGCAACTTTTACGGATGTTGAAGGTAAAATTGGCATCGATTATGGTGTGTATGGCGTGCCAGAAACGTACGTAATCGACAAGGCTGGCGTGATTCGCTATAAGCAAATTGGCCCGATAACTGACGAAATTTTATTCACCAAAATCGTCCCTTTGTTGAAAGAATTGGAAAAATGAAACGATTCTTTACGCTAGTATTCCTCACTTTTATACTTTTGCAGATGAATAATGCAGTAGTTGCGGGCGAAGCAAAGCCGCTGGCAGAAGACCCAGTGCTGGAAGCGCGCTTAAAAGCCATGTCGCATGAATTGCGCTGTTTGGTGTGTCAAAATCAAACACTTTCAGATTCTAATGCGCCTTTAGCCGAAGATTTGCGCAGAGAAATTCGCGCGCAGATGCGTGAAGGTAAGACTGACCAAGAGGTGATAGATTATTTAGTGGCACGTTATGGCGATTTTGTGCGCTATCGTCCGCCAGTCAACAACAGTACGGCTTTGTTGTGGTTTGGGCCATTTCTAATATTAATCATCGGTGGATTTGTTTTATACAGAGTGCTTAAAAAACACGCTGGCAGTGATGAAATTAAAGGAGAAGAAGTGTGAATATGACCTCGCTAATCATCGGTTTTATTTTGGGCGTAGTTGCGACCTATATTTTTACCTCTGCGCTTAAAAAACCTGTCGTTAATGAAAACACAACAGGCGAAAAAATCTCAAAAATCAATCCTATGTTGGGAGTTGTTTTGCTGGTGCCCATTATGGCTAGCTTAATTTATTGGAAAGCGGGTAACCCAGATGCGCCTAGTGTAAGCAAGCCAAGCATGCCGATGCCATCTATGGGCATGGATGCTACGCCTGCAATGGGGGGTGGACATGAAATGGGCGACTTAGGCGCAATGGCACAAAGGTTGGCAGATAAGCTAGAAAAAGACCCTGAAAATGCTGATGGTTGGGCGCTACTGGCGCATTCTTATGTTGAATTAAAGCAACATAAAGATGCGGTAGGCGCGTTTGAAAAAGCCGTGAATTTGACACCGAATGATCCGCAATTATTTGCCGATTACGCAGATGCTTTGGCGGTTACCACAGGAGGACAGTTTGATGAAAAAGCAAATGAGCTGGTAGAAAAAGCGCTAAAGTTAGACCCAAACCATCCCAAAGCTTTATTGCTGGCGGGCACCATTGCATTTAAAAATGCGGATTACAAAAAAGCCATTGGCATTTGGGAACATCTACAGCCGCTCATTAGCAAAGAAGACACCGCGTTGGCAAACGATGTCGCAGCTAATATTGCTGAAGCAAAGGCGTTAAGCACTAAAAAATAGCAAAGAAGTAATTGACTCACCAAATATAAATGGCTTGCATTAGTGCAAGCCATTTTAGCATATTCAATCTAGGTTTATATGCCCTGCAGGCCAATATCCATGCGGGTTGCAGAGCACATATTTTTAAATATTCTGATTAGAAATTGTGCGTATATTGCATACTTAAAATATCTACACTGCCTTCAAAATCGCCGCGTACACGACCATTACCTGTAGCTATTTGGTTATCATCAATTGAAGCGTCACTAATAAATAAATGCGAATAACCCACATCAAACTTAGACGCAGGCGACATCACATAGCTTGCGCCTAGCGATAACCATTTTCTGTCATTGCCAGGAATACGCGCCGTACGGAATTCATCTTTAATGGCCTCTTCATCATAAGCCAAGCCAGCGCGTAGTTTAACGGCATCACTGTAGTGATAATTCGCACCAATAGAATAGCGCATGGTGTTTTCCCAGTTTTCTGGCGTGACGGTTAATAAAGTGCCGTTATCACGATAAACCGCTAATTTTTCAAATTGGCTCCAGCGTGTCCAAGTGACGTCACCCATTAAATCCCATTTATCATTTAAGTGACTAAATGCGCTAAAGGATAAACTTCCCGGAAGAGAAACATCGGCTTTTACATCACCGTCAGGGGCTGCAGCGAATGGGATGCCTGTAGGTCGTCTAAACTTGACATCACCCTCTAAGTGTTGCTCTACCTTTGAGCGATATGCTAATCCGATACGCGTATCAGCAGTGGCTTGGTAAATAGCGCCAAGGTTAAAACCAAAGCCCCAGTCATCTCCTTCAATCTTTACACTGCCTTGCGAACCTGCCCCCCCCGGAAAATTCACTGCACGCGTAAGCGTGGCCTCTGCGCGCATGACGGAAAAGCCAAAGCCTAGCGAAAGTTGGTCACTGACTTTGAAAGCGATGGATGGGTTAATGTTGATAGTTTTGACTTCAGACATATCTGCCTGAAAGCGGCCTAGCCACTCTTTGTCATACTCGGTTTTGAGGCCAAAAGGAGCGTTGATTCCAAGGCCTAATTTTACATTCTCGTTTAAGTCTGTTTTGAAATAAAAGTTTGGTACGAAAGCTAAATCGCCAGCATTCGGGCCTTCATTACCCAACGGTTTTGCAGGCGAAGGGCCAGGGAAGTCAGCAGCAACTGAGCCTTGGTTGTTAAACTCCGCATTCGGCTTGATTAAGTGCAAAGCGCCAACCGCTTGTGTTCCTTGAATATAAGTCATGCCAGCGGGATTAAAAAATATCGTGCTAGCATCTTCAGCAACTGCAGCGCCTCCTGCATAGGCGTTACCCATGCCGCTACCGCTTTGTTCGATGAGCGCAAAACCCGCTGCATGTGCGGCGATTGGTGTTGTAAAAATAACACAACTTAATAATATTTTTTTCATAGTACTAGCCTTCACAGATATGTAAGTAAAACCGAATAAATAATATCATGTGGATAAGTTATACGATTGATTTAAAGTATTTTAGCTACAGATTCAGCCATAACTTTAGTTGGTTAATGTTGTTTTATTGCAACAATTGAAGAAATCTAGTAAATATTTTCTAATTGAGTTTTTTAAATATTAAACTGGCCCCTGTGCCACCAAAAGCAAATGAGTTTGACATTGCATAATCTAGTCGCGGGACAGATTTTGTGATGTTAGGTACATAATCTAAATCACATTTTGGGTCGGGTAGTTTTAAGTTAATGGTCGGTGGTAATTTGTCTGAGTAAACAGCCAGCGTGGTTATCACTGCCTCAAGTGCGCCTGCAGCGCCCATTAAATGCCCGTGCATAGATTTGGTTGAGCTGACACTTAAATTGTAAGCATGAGAGCCGAATACTTTTTTAATGGCATCGGTTTCGGTAATGTCGTTAAAAACAGTGCCTGTGCCATGCGCATTAATATACTGAATATCCGTTGGGTTTAGGCCAGAATCTTTAAGTGCTGCTGCCATGGTGGCCGCTTGCCCTTCAACAGACGGTACTGCAATATGTTGATAATCGTTTGCAGCGCCATAGCCTACAATTTCAGCATAAATTTTAGCGCCACGTGCTTTTGCATGTTCGTATTCTTCTAACACCAGCATGGCAGCGCCCTCCCCAATAACCAAGCCTGTACGATTGGCCGAGAAAGGTTTGCATGAGGCACTCAAATCGTCTTTATCCTCATCGGCTAGAGTTCTAATCGCCTCCCAAGATTTAATGCTAGCGTAAGATAAAATGGCATCAGTGCCACCTGCTAATGCAATGTCAGCATAGCCGTGCCTAATATCTCTCATCGCTTGGCCAATAGCCACGGCAGAAGATGAGCACGCTGTTGAATATGTATGATTTGGGCCAGAAGTAGCAAAATGTGTTGCGATGGCCGCGGCCGCGCTGTTATACATACACATTAAAACCGTGTATGGTTTTAGACGATTTTCACCTTTGGTATAAAGCGTTTGGTAGCCATCTTCAACTGACAATGCACCACCCATTCCAGTGCCTACATACACACCAGTACGCGACTTTTGCTCATCATTTAACTGTAATTTAGCGTGCTTAGCCGCTTCAATGCTTGAGTGTAGCGCCATCTGACCATTGCGATCAAGAATAGCGTAATCACTTTTTTTACTAAAATAATCTTCGGGTTTAAAATTAGCTTGCGCTGCAACTTTGCATATTAACTTATCTGTAAATGCGGCTTCCAGTACCTTAATGCCCGATTTGCCCGCAAACACGTTAAGCGTTAAATCTTCTATGGTATTACCTAACGGGGATACGACGCTAAAGCCGGTAATTACAACGCGACGGTAGTTTGACATGTCAGGCTAGATCAACATTTTTAAGCAGCTATATTTTTTGCAAGCACTAAATCATGCGTTACATTGATTACATCTTGCAAGGTTTTAATATGGTCAAAATTTTTCGGGAAAGAGATATTGTATTGATGCTCAATATTAAAAATTATTTCTAAAAAACCAAACGAATCTATATCTAAATCTTTCAGGTGGCTATCAAGTTTTAACTGAGTGACATCAATTTTATTTTCTTGCTTTAATACATCAACCAAGAAGTCCTTAATTTCATTTTGTAGTGAAATTGCTTGTTCAACCATAAACTTATATCCTTTGACAACCCAAATAGGTTATATTACATTTATTATTAAGCTTAGATTCTATCCAAGCAATACAGTTAGATTGGCATTATACTGATAATTGAAGGCATTATACTGGTAATTGAAGGTATTTTATGAATATTCAAAATAGCGGTCTGAGCAACAATTTCAAGCAGTTATCGATACGATATGATGAAAGTCATGAAGTATTGTGGACCTGCTTTAATCAAAAAAACATTATCCCTTGCTTTAACCGAGAGCTTATAGATGAGCTAACGCAACACCAAAATGAAATTCAAAGCACATGCGGCGTTTTATATGACGGCGATAAAGTGCATCATATTAAATACTCAGTTGCGGCCTCTGTTACACCTAATGTTTTTAATTTGGGCGGGCATCTGGCGCTCATTCGCGAACTGTCTATTAACAGGCACAGAGAAGCATTGCTTAATTATGCAACCAAAGGCATTGATGTTTTAACCAATAAACTTTCGCGCTTTAATAATTCGCCCATTATTAATATTAGTTTGGTACAGGGGCTTGCCTTGGGTGGAGGGCTTGAGGCAGTGTTAGCCAGCGATATTGTGATTGCCGAGCGTAAAAGTGTGTTTGGCTTTCCTGAGATTTTATTTAATATGTTCCCAGGCATGGGAGGATATAGCTTGGTTGCTAGAAAAGCGGGCGTTAAAATTGCAGATGAAATGATTCTTAAGGGCAAGCAATATACCGCTGAACAAGCCTTTGATATGGGCTTGGTGGACGTGCTCGTAGATGATGGGGAAGGTGAAAAAGCGGTATATAACTGGATAGAAAAAAACAAACGTTTTTCTAATGGTTATTTAGCAGCTCAAAAAGCTAAAAACCATATTAACCCAATTACAAATGATGAGTTAATGGACATCACTAGACTATGGGTAGATGTTGCTCTGAAGCTGTCTGATAGAGAGTTTAGTATCATGGATCGTTTTATCTACAGCCAAGAGAAGCAATATATGACGGTGCCTACAGTCAATAATGTGGTGCCATTAAGACAAAGTGCTTAATTTAGCGAGATAATAAAACCCGTTCGCACGGGTTTTATTATTATGGCATCTGCCGGTCGATGCTTTGTTGGTTTAAGTAATCCCATAAAAACACCTTACTACGCACATAAATATCTTGTACATCACCAACTAATACTTCAATTTCTTTAAAGTTGTCAGATGGCTTGATATGGCTCAAACTCTCGCATAACTTAGCTAATTCTTCAGCACCTACGTTACCAGAACTGCCAGCTATTGTATGTGCACAAGCTTTCATTTTTATAAAGTCCCGCGCTTTGGTATAAGTGTTTAGCGATACCATTCTTTGCTCTGTATCTGCCATAAAATCAAGTATTAATTTTTCAATAAAGCGGCTATTAGCATCGAGCTGCTTCAGGCCATCTAATCTACTTACGTTTAATAAGACTACATCATTTTGACTATCTAGTTTTGCGTTAGAGTAGTCAATCACCTCAGCAGTTTTAAAGTTGGATTGTGAAACAAGGTCTTCTATCGTTTGTATTAATAAATTAACTTGGATAGGTTTGGTTAAATAAGCGCCAATACCAAGCTCTTTAAATGATTCTATGGTTTCTGTTGTCGCATCGGCACTTAAAATAATGGCAGGCACTTGTGGCTGACCAATATTTAGCGCTTGGTATATTTGAATAACTTCCAAGCCGCCCATAATTGGCATATTGCCGTCTAAAATCATTAAATCGTAATCTGAGTCGCGAAGTTTATCTAAGGCTAACTCCCCATTTTTAACTACATCAACTTGATGATTTTCCTGCAATAAAATTTGCGTAATTATCATGCTGTTTATTTCGTTATCATCAGCGACTAAAACACGATACGATTTTATTTGTTTTTTAGCAGGCTTTTTAAAGTCGCTAAGTACTATTATTTCTGAAGAGCTTGCTTGGGCATTAACCAAATTAGGCTCAATTTGGTACTCCATTTCATTTGCGCTAGTTTTACCTAGTGTAAGCTCAAACCAAAATTTAGAGCCAACGCCTAATTTACTTTCTACGTTTAAGTTACCGCCCATAAAGGCAATTAGATTTTTTGATATGGTAGTACCTAAGCCTGTGCCGCCAAATTTGTTTTTAATTGAATTGTTGGCCTGAGTGAAGCTTTCAAATATCGTTTTAATTGCGCCTTCTTCAATGCCAATGCCAGTATCAACAACCTCAAATAGAATACTAGCTTGGCCTTCAGTCTGTTTAGTCACTTTTACAGTGACGCTTACAGAACCACTCTCGGTAAATTTAACGGCATTACCAATTAAATTAACTAGTACTTGTTTAATATGTAAAAGCTCACCCCGTAACATAAGCGGGGTGTCATTTGCAATATCGTAGCTAAGTAAAATATTTTTTGCCTGCGCTTGGGAGCTAAACAGATTTACAGCACTTTCTATTAAGTGCCGTAAATTAAAGTTATCTGCCTTGCTAACAATTTTGCCACTTTCAATTTGAGATATATCTAGTACATCATTCACTAACTGCACCAATAATTCTGAAGATGAGTGAACAACATCAAATAGTTTTTTTTGTTCTTTGCTAATTGTTGTGTTAGCTAACAAACTGCACGCACCCACGATTCCGTTAAGTGGTGTGCGTATTTCATGGCTCATGTGTGATAAAAACTGGCTTTTAGCTTTGTTAGCACTCTCGGCTTTATTGGTGGCGTCCTTTAACTTATTAAGAAGAATGATTGCGTAAAGAGGGACACTAATGAGCGTAAATAAAAGCCCATAAAATGCAACTAGATTCAATTGCCAATGATTACTTAGAACGCTCGCACCAACAAAACCTATCAAACTAGCTATATAAGTTAGTATAAGCATAGTTCGGCCATATCTCAGTCCGTAGCCAATTACTAGCCATAAGTAAACACCTATAAAAACAGCGCCTACATCATTCGTAAGATACATCGCATGAGATGTAGCGCAAACATCCAAAACAATGCCAAATAACTGCCTTTTTTGGCTAGGGGTAGATTTAATTCTCGTGTGAGCTAATAAACCGATTGTAATCAAGCCGTAGCCAGCCATGGCTGCATAAATGGAAGGTTGAATATTTTGATAAGAAAACAGTATGATGAGTATGGTTAAACTCATCAGTACCAGCCTAGCCACGGCTTGCTGATACTCATCACCATGCTTATCAATCTCGACTAGCCTAAATATATTAGAAAGTCTTGATTTGATGCCACTCATGAAATTTAATGCTTTTATTGGTGAATATAATATTTCGCTCATAAAAATTCTCCTCAATATAAATTTTTATTATAGAAATACTTAAGCAAGGGTTATGCCAGTGCGGAATACGATAAATAATTGTTTATATTCAGATGGTTATTAATTATTTTTAAGAGTTATTTATTATAAGAACTGAAATTTATTGTCATAAGTGACAATAAATGAACTATCGCAAAATATTCTTATTGATATAGCGTATTTTGTTTCTCTAAATTAATCCTGCAATAGTTTGATTAAGCTTTATAATTTAGACGTTTGGAATTATTTGGCAGAGGTATAAATGGCTACACAAGCAGATATTGAAGCTCACTATGATGTGGATAATGATTTTTTTGCACTTTTTTTGGATAAAAAATACCTAGCTTACACTACAGGATTATGGGGAAGCGCAACAAATTTAGAGCAAGCACAAGAAGCAAAATTTGATAGGTTAAGCCAGTACGCTAATATTCAGCCCACACATAATGTGATGGACGTTGGGTGTGGTTGGGGTGGCTTTATGAACGATATAGTTGGTAAGTTTGCTAATACGCATGTGCATGGCTTAACTATCAGCACAGAACAATTCAAATATATCAATCATACAAAAAAAGCGAATGTTTCTGCCGATCTTTGTCCTTGGCAAAGCTACGCGATTCCAGAAAAAAAGTTTGATGCAATTGTGTCTGTTTGTGCTTTTGAGCATTTTGCTACGCAGGAGGATAATATTGCAAATCGCCATCGTGATATATATAAAAATTTCTTTGACTGGTGCTTAAGTATTTCAACTCCAGAAGCACAGTTAGCACTTCAAACTATTGTTATTACAAGGCCGCCTAAAAATTTAATTGAGTTGAGAGGTTCTAAATACTTACAAAGAGTATTTCCAGGATCTGCAATGGCCAGTATTAGTGATATTCAGGCAGCCATAGTAGATAAGTATGAAATTGCTACGCTGAATAGAATTGGACTAGATTATGTGCCTACTTTAAAAGAGTGGAAGAGAAGGCTAGAGCTTAACAAAGACATTATCATTGAGCGTTATGGAGAAGAGTTGTTTGAGCACTACAGGACTTATTTTACTGGTGCAAGTAGTTGCTTTGAAACAGGCTATTTTGATGTGCTTCAAGTATCTCTAAAAAGGGCAATTTCTGTAAAAGTATTGCCTAAATAACTGAGGACTTTTTTATAAAACGAGGCCAACAATATATTTGTTAGGTCTCGTTTTATTTTTAGTGAATAGCTGTTGCGTGCTCACTCTGAATTTTTTCCAGTTGGCTCCGCATAGTTAGCATGACTTTCACCAAGTCAGGATCAAAATGTTTACCACTTTCTTCACGCACGTATTCAAGCGCTTTGTCGATACTCCAAGCTTCTTTGTAAGGGCGCACGCTAGTTAGCGCATCGAACACATCTGCAATCGCTACTATGCGTGCAGAGAGCGGAATATCTGTTCCCTTGAGGGCATAGGGGTAGCCCGAGCCATCAAAGCGTTCATGGTGTGCTAATGCGATTTCGCTACCTTTTTGTAAATATTTCGATGGGCTATCTTGCAAAATCTCATACCCTATTATCGGGTGTTTACGCATCAACTTCAGCTCTTGGTCATCTAGGTTGCCTTTTTTAAGCAAAATGCTATCTGGAATGCCAATTTTACCAATGTCATGCAAGGGCGCCGCAAGCTCGATAATTTCAGCTTCTTCGTCGCTAAGACCAATTGTTTCAGCAATGGCTCGGCTATATAAAGACATGCGCTGCAAATGCATGGCAGTGTCATAATCTTTGTGCTCACCAGCTCGCGCTAGCCGCATTAAAGTTTCTTTTTCTCGCGACTTAATTTCTCCGGTGGCGGCTTTTACTAAGTTTTCAAACAAATTGCTACGATTTTGTAGCGCAATATGTTGCTGATGCATGGTGAGCAAGTTTTTGCTACGCGCAGTGCACTCATAAATATCAACAGGTTTGCTTAAAAAATCAGCCACACCAGCGTCAAGCGCTGCGTAGCGTGTGTCAGCATCCTTTTTAATCGTAATCATAATTACAGGTACAGATTCATATTGTGGCAATGTTTTAAGTAAACGAACAAAGTCGGTACCGTTCATTTCTGGCATCACATAATCTACAAATACTAAATCTGCTTTATGTTCTGTCGCCCATTCCAACGCCTGTTCTGGGTTAGTTTTTTCGATCACTTTGATTTTAGAGTTAATACTTTTGACGACGTGCGTGAGTATAGTTCTGCTGGTAGATTGATCATCTACAATCAACACCGAGCAATCATCAAATAGTTGTTCATTCGTCATTTGTATCTTCCCTCTGGTATAGGCTCGTGTATGGCCTACTAATGATATTTAAAGCAATGTTTAAGCCAATTTAACTTAAAAATTAGCGAGAATAAAAAATTAAGCACAAAAACGTAAAATTATTGAATAAAATCAATGGGTAATAGATTTTTTCAACACATGCTTTTCGTATAACTTATTTTTAGATTGACAGTTTTGTTATTAATGTTGAAATTCAGGCGGTCGAATTTCGTCAACTAAGTACATAATTTTGACACATTTATTATGCGTTGTAAGGAAAATTTTAGTAGCTATTTTTAATAAAAATATCGCCATCCGGTTTTAGGTCAAACGCAATACAAATGCGCTGCTCATTAGAATTAAAAGGGATAGTGCGGTGAAATAAAGAAGAGGGAAATAGCACAATATCGCCAACATTTGGCATTACATGCGCAACAGGGAAGTTTTTGTGTTTCTGAGGATAATCGTCGCCATGCGTGCCATATTCAAAAGCGCCTTCGTTTGAGCCATCTTTTGGTGTAGGCATTGCCAAGTAAACCGCGCCGCTAATCCAGCCTATTTCATGAATGTGCGCGCTTAAATGACCACCTTGCTGCATTTTGACATACCACGAGCTGGTGAATTCCAGCTCGGTTGGGAATGATTTTATGAGTTCGCAATCTGCGCCTGCAAATTTATTTTTGTAGTTAATAAATTCTTGCTTTATTAGTTCTGCAAGCGCGCGGAATGAGGCTTCTGGTCGTTTAAATAAATTGCCAGCCGATTGTTTGCCATTGTGCAGCATGCCCTGCACGCGCTGTGCTATGTCGGCATTGTGAATGTCGTTTAACAAGTCTTTTAAAAGTGGACTATTTTTATCCAGTATTGAATTTTGATACACGAAATCCAACCCGTTTTTGCAAAAACTGTAAGGGTCAGTTTCGTTAAAATTAATGCTGTAATGAGTAGATAATGTTGCAAGAAATGGTGACGTATTTGGCATGCCGCCAGCAAGCTCGTCCCTATAGGTCTTGAAGGCATCGAATTGTTCATCTTTATACAAGCAATATAGTTTCCGTGCTTGCCAATCGTCCAATTGTGAGCGTTCAAAATATGGAATCGCTTCATCATATTTTTTGGCAAGATACAAAAACTCACCCATGTTGTAGTTTGCGCCAGGATGGTTTGGATTAAGCTTAAGCGTGGCTTGGTAACTTTTAACCGCATCATCCATGTCGCCCCGGTCGCGCAGCGTTTCGCCCAGATTATTGTAGGCATCTGTATAGTTGGGAAATAAGGTAATGGCTTTTTGATAGCTCTCAATGGCCTCTGCTAATGAGCCTTCATCACGTTGCGCTGTGCCTAAATTAAAGTGACCGCGCGCATCTTGCGGATTAATTTTTAAGCCTTTTTGATAGCATGCAATCGCCTGTTTCAGCTTGCCTTGGCGCTGTAAAACCGTGCCTAAATTGCCATGGGCTTCAAAAAAATTCGGATTAAGTTGAATCGCTTGGCGGTAGGCAGTTTCTGCTTCGTCCAATTGATTTATATTAGTGAGCGCGATGCCTAAATTAAATAGCAAATCTGGTGTATTGGGCTGTAATTTAAGTGCGGTTTTATAGCTTACAACAGCTTCTGCATATTTCTGTTGGCCATCTAAAGCTAGGCTAAGCACGTGATGCAAAATAAACACGTTGGCATGCCTGGCGATTAAGTTTTTGGCTTGGCTTTCAGCTTGCGCAAGTTGACCATTATTTAATGCATTTACAAGGCTTTGCACTTCTTGTGGGTTTGGTTGTGATGTGAGTGTATTTGCCATGTCTAAAATCTTAGCTAAAGTTTGTTTGTATTCGACCGGCCATTTGCCTTAATAACTGCATGGCAATTTTAGGGTCATCTTCTAACATGCTGTCGATATTTTCAGCATAAACCACAATAATACGCGCCTCATCAGAAGCCACAATGGCGTCTGAAGTGGTCGGCTGTTTGGTAAGCATCGCCAGTTCGCCAAAATAATCGCCAGCGCCTATTTCACGCGCAATCGCGCCATTATTACTTAGGTTGACCTTACCTTCCACTAAATAATATAAATTGCGTTCGGTGTTGCCGCGCTCAAAAATGTACTCGCCCCGTCGCAAAGTGAGTCCATATCGCGTCATCAGCGCTTCTATATAATTGACTTTATTAGGAGAGCTATTAAATAAACCTTTCAGTAGCAAGACATCTTTTTTGCGCAAAGTGGAGATAAGTACGCTACCCAGCAAAAACACCGCAAAGTTTAAATAAAGCCAAGTAATGGAAACGAACATTGTTTTCATGCCACCAAAAATTGCGCCGTAGTCTTTATTAATCGACAAAAATAAGCCAAATGCGGGTCTCATCAGCAGCCATAGCAAAGCCGTTAAACAAGCGCCTAGCAGTAAGTGTATGAAGGCGACGCGCATGGGAAAAAACACTCTGTAAAAGATGGAAATTAGTAACGCTGTAAGTAGTAGCGTCCCAATAGCGCCGACGGTGTTGAGTTGTAGCACGGGTAAATGCACCGCTAAAAAGCGGACTACTTTTTCAATAATAAAGCCTGCCGAAGTAAATAAGAAAAACAGCAACAAAATGCCGAGTACAGAAACCACATCTTTGAGTTTACGTTTGAAGTACGAAGGCGCTTCTACCATGGAAGAAATGTTATAAAAAGCGGAACGAAGTGAGCTTGCCAGTGGTGTAATCGTCCATAGCAATACAAATAAGCCCAGTGCGCCCCATGCCGCTTTGGTTTGTGTGGCGCTGTAAACTTCTACCATAATTTTGCTACTGAATTCGGGCACTAAATTACCAGTGAGAATCGCCAGTTTGACGATGGCATAATCGGATGAAAATACCAAATGGCTTAATAAAAAGAAAATTAGCAATACTAAAGGAATCAGTGCAAAAAGCGCGTAAAAAGACAAGGAGGCCGACATGCCAAACACATTGTGACGCGCAAAGCCAGCCAAAGTCTCGCGTAATACAAATAAGGGTGTAGCATATTCGCGCTTGGCGTAAGCGCTAATGGATTTAACAAGCGCAGGGTGATGCGCTAAACTTTCTAGCTTAGCAATTTTTTTTAGCCTTGCAAGTTTTTCTGCGTTGATAAAAGCCATATTTTAATTTTTATGTTAAAGCTTTAAATTTCTCGGTTGCCGCCACCAATGCGTTGGCAATGCCTAGCTCCATGGCCGAATGACCTGCATCGGCCACCATTACAAATTCAGCATCTGGCATGCTGCGAGATAACGCCCATGCGGTTTGCGGGGGGCATACCATGTCATAACGCCCTTGCACGATCACGGTAGGAATGTGATTTAATTTTGTGGTCGTACTTAATATTGCATTACCATCAATAAAGCATTGATGTTGAATGTAGTGAATTTGAACGCGCGCGCGCGCTACCTCAATCGGCTGTTCTTTTTGAATATCTTCAGCAGTTTTTGGGGCGGAGTTGGCGCTAGTTTCAGCAGGTTTTAAGCGCATGATGGAAGATTCAAACGCATTCCATTGAATAGCTGCTGGCACGTTTATTTGGCTGTCATTAGAAAAAATGCGTTTAGAGTAAGCGGCTAACACGTCTTCGCGTTCACTTTCAGGTAAATAACTGATTAGCTTATGCCAGACTTCGGGATAAAATCCTTCTATACCACCTAAAAACCAAGCCAATTCTGCTTCGCGACTTAAGAAAACACCACGCAAGGTTAAAGAAATAATACAACTTTCGTGATTAATCGCATAGACGAGTGCTAATGTGCTGCCCCAAGAGCCACCAAATACGTGCCACCTAGCGATGTCTAAATGATGACGTAAGGCTTCTATGTCTTTAACTAAATCATCCGTAGTGTTATCGCGCACCTCGCCTTGCGGCGTGCTACGCCCACAGCCGCGCTGATCTAGTAAAATGATTCGATAATGTTTTGGATCAAAAAAGCGCCGCTGTGTCGGGTTGCAGCCGCTACCAGGCCCGCCATGCAGAAATACTACTGGCGCACCATCTGGACTGCCACACTCCTCGTAGTAAATCTCATGTAAATCGCTAACTTTTAGGCGACCTTTGTTAAAAGGTTCGATTTCGGGATACAAATTGTAAGTGCTTTGATACATCGCTATCTTTATGCTTTCTATTTGATTTTATTCACTATTTTACACGGTTAGAAAAATGCCGCAAATGCCACTAAAAATTAATTGAATTATTTGTTAATAAATTGTAACCAAAGTGTTGCAATTCATATTAACTTGATTTATATTGCAACTCTCACATGAATAATGTGACGAAAAGTATGCTTTAAATTTGCAATAATTATCAAAAGTAAGAGTTGCAAAATTCGAGTTTACTTTGTAATTAACCCTTAGTAATATAACTTTGGAGATAAAAGATGAAATTCAATACAATTAAGCTAGCTTTAGGTTTAGTTGCAGGCGCTACATTGGCAATGCCAATGGTTGCATCAGCAGCAGCAGACCAAGAGGCAGCGATGGCAAATGCAAACAACTGGGCTCACCCACGTGGTAATCACACGAACCAAGGCTACAGCTCACTTGCACAAATTAACAAAGGTAACGTAAAAAACCTTAAAGCTGCTTGGACATTCGCAACTGGTGTAAACCGTGGTCACGAAGGTTCACCTGTTGTTGTTGGTAACATGATGTATGTACATACAGCATTCCCAAACAACGTATATGCTTTAGATTTAAACGATAATCAAAAAATCGTTTGGCAATATTTCCCTAAACAAGATCCATCAGTACAAGCTGTTTTATGTTGCGATAACGTAAACCGCGGTCTTGGTTTCGGCGATGGCAAAATCATGCTTCAACAAAATGACGGTAACTTAGTAGCGCTTGATGCTAAAACTGGTGCTAAAGTTTGGTCAACATTAGTAAACGATCCAAAAGTTGGCGCAACTAACACTAATGCACCACACGTAATCAAAGACAAAATCTTAACTGGTTGCTCAGGTGCTGAGTTCGGCGTACGTTGCTTTATCGCTGCTTACAACCTAAAAGATGGTTCTTTAGCATGGAAAGCCTACTCAACAGGCCCAGATGCTGAAATGTTGATTGGTGACGGCTTCAATGCTGACACACCAGAGTACAGTGCTTTGTCAGTTTACAAAGACATCAACGGTGGCAACAAACAAGGCGGTTCTTTCGAAGCGCTTAAAGCTGGCGAAATCAAAATCGGCGAAAAAGAATTGGGTACACGTACATGGTTGAAACCACAAGCAGTTAAAGATGGTTGGCAACATGGTGGTGGCTCTACATGGGGCTGGTGGCCATATGATTCACGCACAAACTTAGTGTACTACGGTACAGGTAACCCATCTGTTTGGAACCCAGACGTACGTCCAGGCGACAACAAATGGTCTATGACTATTTTTGCACGTGATTTAGATTCAGGTATGGCTAAATGGGGCTATCAAATGACGCCACACGATGAGTGGGATTATGATGGCATCAACGAAGTTATCTTGTTCGACAAAGGTGGCAAAACATACGCATGGCACCATGACCGTAACGGTTTTGCGTACACATTCAATGCAGGTAACGGTAAATTAGTTGCTGCTGAGAAAGTACACCCATTTGTTAACTGGGCAACTGGCGTTGATATGAAAACTGGCGTTCCACAAAAAGTGGCGACAGCTTCAACTCACCAAGACTACAATGCTAAAGGCGTATGCCCAGCTGCATTGGGTACTAAAGACCAACAACCAGCTGCTTACTCACCAAAAACTGGTTTAATGTATTCACCACTTAACCACGTATGTATGACATACGAGCCAGTTGAGTCTAAATACACTGCTGGTCAACCTTGGGTTGGTGCAACATTAACTATGTTCCCAGGTCCAGATGGCGTAATGGGTGGCTTTGCTGCTTATGATCCAATGACCAACAAAAAAGTATGGTACAACAAAGAGAAATTCTCTGCTTGGGGCGGTGCGTTAACTACAGCATCTAACCTAGTGTTCTACGGTACTCTTGATCGCTGGATGAAGGCATTAGATGCGCAATCAGGTAAAGAACTTTGGAAATTCCAAGTAGGTTCTGGCGTGATTGGTAATGCATTCACATATGGTCACAAAGGTAAACAACACGTTGGCGTGCTATCAGGCATTGGTGGCTGGGCTGGTGTAGCGATGAACCTTGGTATGACTAATCCAACAGACGCACTTGGTGCTGCTGGTGGTTATGCTGAACTTGTTAAATACAACGCTGCTCCTGGCGGCGGTGCATTAACAGTATTCAAACTATAATTAGATTTTAATTACTAGTTAGATACGTTCTATAAAGCACCTCGCTTCGGCGAGGTGTTTTTATTTGTGCTAAAAATATTCAGTCATCCAGAAGAATTATTAAGCGTTATACAGAAGAGTATAGCTAAAAATAAAAATTTGTTTACAATGCTAGGGCTTGTCATTGATAGTACGAAATTTTAGTGGGTAAGAACTTTTATTTTTAGCTACACTCACACGCAGTGGTGTAGTTAATTTATATGTAATTTTAATAAGGAATTCAAATAATGTTGAAACATATTAAGCAATCCAGTTTGTTGGCAAGTGTCGTTGCTGTATTGGCAATTACGGCCAACGTAAGTTATGCAGCAGATGATTTAGCAAACATTGATTTAAGCTCAGGTCGCGGAGGGGAAGCGCAGCGCGTGGACGATGGTACTGAATTTAAAGTATGTGCAGATCCTGAAAATATGCCTTATTCAAACTCAAAACAAGAAGGTTTTGAAAATAAAATTGCAGAAGTATTAGCTAAGGATTTAGGTTTAAAACTCACTTATCAGTTTTGGCCAGACCGCATGGGCTTTTATCGCAACACTATTAACGCTAAACGTTGCGATGTAATTATGGGCACTGCAGATGGCAATGATGTGTTGCGCACATCTAAACCTTACTATCGCTCTGGTCATGTCTATGTATGGCGGAAAGAGAGCAACTACAATATTACGGATTGGACTTCTCCAGATTTGAAAAAAGGTGTGATTGGTGTCGTCGGGCAAAGCCCTGCTACTATTCCAATGGATGAGAATGGTTTAATTGGTAATGCGCGCCCTTATCGTATGCAGCGCGACTTAAATTTACCACCAAGCTATTTGATTGATGATTTAGCTAAAAAAGAAATTGATATTGCAGTGGCTTGGGGGCCGATTGGGGGCTATTTTGCAAAACAAAACAGCGTGCCAATGGAGGTTAGAATGATTCCAGAATATGTAGGGCATGACGCGGTTAGCAAGGCAAAAGGTAAAGAGTTTTGGAATATTTCGGTAGGTGTACGTAAAAAAGATAAAGAGCGTATGGAAAAAATTCAAGCTGCACTTGACCGCAATGCAGACAAAATTATAAAAATATTAGATGACTATGGCATTCCGCATGTGCCTGTTGTTGAGGAAGGGAAAGGTAAAAATCCTAATAAAGAACGGGGTGCAGTTGTGCCAAAAACCGAGTAGAATATCGTTTCTTATTTTGTGACAAAATAATGTCAACCAAGTAGAAAGATGTTCGTTTAATTAGCAGACGTTCGAGATGCAAGTGCATGTAAGACGTTGCTCATATTGTATAAAATAGATTAGGAGAAAACATGTTTGGCAATAAAGCACTTAAGTCAACTTTAGTTGTTTCTATGTTGGCATTGGCAGGTCTTACACTTTCATTTCAAGCAAATGCAGCGTGTAATTTGGTTTCTACAATAGATAATAAACCTTTAGCGATTAAAGCGGTTGATACAGATACGCCAGAGGCAAAACAGTTTTTAGAAACTTGTGTGAATCCATACACAAAAATCTATATGGCGGATGCTGAGGCTGCTAAAAAAGGTAAACGTGAGTACAACTATAATAATTGTACTGGTTGTCATGGTGGTAAATTAGAAGGCATTATGGCGCCATCACTTAGTAAAAATACAGCAGGCGGCCAAGGCGCATATGACCAAAAATGGGTTTATGCAAAAAATGCAACCGATAAAGGTATGTTTGAAACCATTGCTGCTGGTACGCCAGGTACTTCTGGTGGCACCATGTTTGTTTGGCATAATCAATTGCCAGGTCATACAGGTGATGGCTTATCAACAGACCAAATCCTTAAAGCAGTTGCTTACATTCGTACGCAGTACAAAGGTGACGGCGAAAAAACTTGGTTAAAATAAACTTTTAACTTAGAAAATAGTAACAAATAAACGGCTGCTGTATAATTACAGTAGCCGTTTTTTTAATTACAATTACTATAGATATAATTCGGGAGAAATAAATGAAGCATCTAAAAATGAGTGTTATTTTTGCTTTGATGTTATCTGCTTTAGTTGCATGTAACAAAGCTGATACTGGTGCATCAGATACGCCTACTAAAGGCTCAAGTGCTGAAGCTACAGCCGCCAGTTCTGGTGGTGGGGCATGTGATTTTGTATCTACAAAAGATGATAGCCCGTTGGTTATTAAGGTCGTTGCTACTGACACCCCAGAAGCAAAACAGTTTATAGAAACTTGTATTAATCCATATACAAAACTTTATGCTAAAGATGCTGAAGCGGCAAAGGCTGGCAAAAAACAATATGCGTTTCAAGGTTGTAGCGGCTGCCATGGCGGCAATGCGAATGGCTTAATGGGGCCAAGCATTATTGACGCACAATGGGAATACACAAAACATAATACAGATAAAGGTATGTTTGAGACAATCGCAGGCGGTACGCTTGGTAAAGGTGCAACTGCTCGAGGCAGCATGTTGACATGGCATAATCAATTACCTGGTCATTCAGGGGATGGTGTAGATACAGATACTATTTTGAAAATTATAGCTTGGTTGCGCACACAATATACAGGCGGTGGCGAGACGCCCTGGATGAGTTAAATGTTGAGCTTTTTAAGTGTCAGACAGCCGCAAGCTGATTGATACACGCTAACTTAAACGACTACTGTATAATTACAGTAGTCGTTTTAATTTATACAATCGCAGATTTTTAATTTAAGGTTTACTTGGAAAATACTAAAGAAAATGATTTGCATCATATTGTTATCGTAGGCGGTGGTGCTGGAGGCTTAGAACTTGCAACGCGACTAGGTGATAGCTTAGGTAAAAAGCAAAAAGCGCTTGTTACATTGATTGATAGCACCAGAACGCACGTGTGGAAGCCACTCTTGCATGAAATTGCTGCGGGCAGCATGAACCCAGACAAGCATGAACTTGAATACATGGCGCAAGCCTATTGGCATCATTTCCGCTTTAGATTGGGTCGTATGGACGGTCTCAATCGTGCTTCAAAAGAGGTTACTATCGCGCCACATTTCGATGAGGATGGTGCTGAGGTGATTCCACGCCGTACCTTTAAATATGATACCTTGGTGATTGCTGTTGGAAGCACGACCAATGACTTTGGCATTAAAGGAGCGCTAGAACACACTATCGCCTTGGATACGCAAGGCCAAGCAGAGAAGTTTCATCGCCGTTTGCACAATGCTCTATTGCGTGCACAAACTCAAGTCGCCCCCATTCAGTCTGGCCAGCTTGAAGTTGTGATTGTAGGAGCGGGGGCTACAGGTGTTGAGTTGGCGGCCGAGCTACATAATACTACGCGCGAACTGGCTGCCTATGGCTTAGATAAAATTGATGCGGATCGTGATGTTAAAATATCGATTATTGAGGCTAGTGAGCGCCTATTACCAGCACTTCCTCCAAAGCTTTCAGCGGCGGTTGAATTAGAACTTAAAAAATTGCACGTACAGGTGTTAACTGGCGAACGTGTGATTGAGGTTTCCGACAAAGGCATTACTACACACAGTGGACGCATTATTCCTTCAGAGTTGGTAGTTTGGGCTGCGGGCATTAAAGCACCTGACTTTTTGAAACAGTTGGATGGTTTAGAAACCAATCGCATCAATCAATTAGTGGTGAAGCAAACACTACAAACTACGTTAGACGAGAGCATTTTCGCTTTTGGTGATTGCGCCGCATGCGCTTGGATTGGGCATGAGGGCAATGTGCCGCCACGGGCGCAAGCTGCACATCAACAAGCTTCGTTACTGTATAAAACGATGAAAAAACGTGTAGCAAGTAACACAGATTTGCCAAATTATCGGTATCGAGATTATGGCTCGCTGGTGAATTTAGGTCGTTACTCCACCGTGGGTAGCTTAATGGGCGCACTTTCTGGCGGTAGTATGTATATTGAGGGTTTGCTTGCGCGATTGATGTACCAATCGCTGTACAAAATGCATTTAATGACGCTGCATGGCGTATTTGAAGTGGCTTTACAAACTTTGGCTAAGCTTATTACGCGCCGCACAGAGCCGCAAGTGAAATTACATTGAGTTATGGGGTAGGGCGCTGACTAAGACGTGGTTTTCGTACGGTATATTCTGTTGATTATGCTCATGCTAAGGATGATAAACAGACCAAACGCGACGATAATCGCACTGATTGCAATGTTAGCCTTAACCATCAATAAATAAAATCCAAGCATTATTAAAATGCCGATATGTTCGTTAAAATTTTGTACTGCTATAGAGTGCCCTGCGCCTATCAACTGATGTCCACGGTGTTGCAGTAAAGCATTAAGAGGTACGACAAAAAACCCACTTAATGCGCCAATAAAGAACAGTAACAGTGCTGCAACCCGCCAATCGTTGACAAACACCATTAGAATAACTAGCAAACCCATTATGATGCCTGCTGGTAATACCTTGGTCGACTCTTCCAGTTTAATATATTTTGAAGCGACAACTGAGCCTACAGCAATGCCAATCGCGACGGTAGCAATCAGTTGCGTAGATTGCTCAATATCAAACTCTAAAGCTATAGCCGCCCAGGCTAGCACGACCAGTCTTAACGTGGCACCAGCACCCCAAAACAGCGTGGTAACCGCAAGCGAAACCTGTCCTAGTGGGTCTTTCCAAAGCGTTATAAATGCATGCCAAAAATCTCTCAGCATGTAAAAAGCGCTTTTACTTTCTAGTTTTATTTCTATGGGTAACTTAGGAATAAAGTAATTAAAAAAAGCGGCAGTGATGTATAACCCTGTAATAATAAGCATTGCAAAGTGAGGGTCATCGCTCGCTAATTTCCCCCCTATAATCGCACCCACAATAATGGCTGTGACCGTAGAGCCCTCCATCCATCCGTTTCCTTTCACAAGCAAATTACTAGGCAACATTTCTGTCAATATGCCGTACTTTGCGGGGGAGTAAGCAGCTGCGCCAATGCCAACAATACCATAAGCATAAAGTGGAGGTATACCAAATATCATGCCAATACAGCCAACTACTTTTACAGAGTTGGAGAAAAACATCACACCGCCTTTCGGGTAGGCATCTGCGATAGACCCAACAAAAGGGGCAAGTAATATATATGAAATAACGAAAAACTGCTGTAAAAGTGGCGTGTGCCAGTCGGGAGAGTTTAGTTCCGCAAGTAGCGCAATTGCCGCAAAAAGCAAAGCATTATCTGCCAAGGCGGAAAAAAATTGCGCAATTAATAGTGTGTAAAACCCTCTATTCATTAATTAGTATAATAATTCATGGGTTACATTATTAGAGTGCTTCTGCCGCAAAATCTGCCAAGCGTGAGCGTTCGCCGCGCACCAAAGTCACGTGACCATTATGTTCCCAGCCTTTAAATCTATCGACAACATAAGTTAGCCCTGAGCTTCCTTCGGTGAGATACGGCGTATCAATTTGCGAGATATTGCCTAAACAAACCACTTTGGTGCCAGGTCCTGCGCGGGTAATCAGCGTCTTCATTTGCTTGGGTGTTAAGTTTTGCGCTTCGTCGATAATCAAAAATTTGTGCAAAAAGGTTCTGCCGCGCATAAAATTAAGCGATTTCACTTTAATGCGTGTGCGAATCAAATCTTGCGTCGCAGCACGTCCCCACTCACCTGCATCTTCATCGGTTTTATTCAACACATCTAAATTATCTTCCAGCGCGCCCATCCACGGCGCCATTTTTTCTTCTTCCGTGCCTGGTAAAAAGCCAATATCTTCACCAACGGGCACCGTTACACGCGTCATGATAATTTCGCTATAGATTTTTTTATCTAAAGTCTGTGTTAATGCGGCAGCTAGCGTAAGTAAAGTTTTTCCAGTACCTGCTTGGCCGAGTAGCGTCACAAAATCAATGTCAGGATCCATCAACAAATTCAGTGCGTAGTTCTGCTCGCGGTTGCGTGCGGTAATGCCCCAAACGTTATGTTTGGGGTTCATGTGGTCATGTACTACTTCTAGCACCGCAGTATTATTTTCCAGTTTGCGCACCATGGCGTGAAAAGGCTTATCAAACTCGTAGAATATAAATTCATTAATTAAAAACGTTTTCACTAATGGACCAGAAATGCGATAAAACATGCGTCCCGCTTCTTGCCAAGATTCCATCGCCTTGCTGTGTTTATCCCAAAAATCTTGCGGCAATTCTTTAATGCCACTGTAGAGCAAATCGGTATCTTCCAGCACCTTGTCGTTAAAGTAATCTTCCGCTGGAACGCCCATGGCGCGAGCTTTGATGCGGATGTTGATATCTTTGCTGACGAGTATAACTTGGCGATTTGGCTGTTGTTTTTTTAAGCTCAATACCACGCTAATAATTTGATTGTCGGCTTTGCTACTGGCTAGGCCAGGTAAATCAATATTGACTTGCGAGGTTTGCAAAAATAAGCGGCCAGGTAAGTGTTTGTTGCCGTTAATTGCAAGTGGGCAGCCAAGCTCCAAATTTACAAGGTCGGTGCCTACAATCTCTTCTAAATAGCGGCTGGCTTGACGTGCATTGCGGGCAACCTCTGTGATGCCTTTTTTGTTGTTATCAAGCTCTTCCAGCGTAACCATAGGAAGGTAAACGTCATGTTCTTCAAATCGGAACAAACTGGAAGGGTCATGCATTAGCACGTTAGTATCAAGTACGAATAATTTGGTATGACTGTTCGATTTTGGTGCTGTTTTTTTTGCCATAGCTATTTTAAAGTGCCTTAATAAAATTCAATACTTCCTGCGCATGACCATCCACCTTCACACCGCGCCATTCGTGTACTAGCGTGCCATTTTTGTCGATTATAAAAGTGCTACGCTCAACGCCGCGTACTTGCTTGCCGTACATATTTTTCATTTTCATCACACCAAAAATGCCACAGGCCAACTCTTCAGTATCGGCGAGCAATTCAAACGGCAACGTGAATTTAGCTTTAAAATTTTCGTGCGATTTCAAGTTGTCGCGCGACACACCAACAATCTCGGCGTTTGCGGCTTGGAACTCAGCATAATTATCGCGAAATTGCATGCCCTGCGTGGTGCAGCCAGGGGTGTTATCTTTGGGGTAAAAATAGATTACAAGCGCTTTGCCTTGATAATCAGATAGCTTAAAAGTTTTGCCGCTGGTAGCGGGGAGTTCGAAATCGGGAACGGTTTGATTGAGCATAATGGATATCATATGAGTACATTCCTATTGTTGTAAAAAATTAGGATTTAAGCAAGCCTAAAATTATGACAAATAGAAATTATTTTGGTTGAGTTGAGTTGAAGGGACTTATTGCGGCAGAGTGAGCGTGATGCACGTGCCTTGCGGTGGCGAAGCTTCAAAAGTAATTTTACCGCTAAGCACTTCACAGACTTTAAAAGCAAACGGGATGCCTAGGCCTGTACCAAAACGCTTGGTGCTCGGCCCAGGGCTTAGTGCGTAAGGGTCTGGTGCAAATGGCATGCCGCTACCTTCATCTCGAATGATTAATATTAAGTGGTTATTTTCCAGTTTTGCTTCAATGTTAATCGTGCTATTTTTAGGCGAGGCATCTACTGCGTTTAACACTAAGTTGTAAATCACTTGCTCCAGTAAGTGTTCATCCGTAGTAATTTTCTGCTGAACGGAGCTGATCTTTTTAACAATTTTAATGTGTTTTTCTTGCAGTTTTTGTGTGAGCGCAATCAAGCCGCCATCTAAAATCTTTTCTAAATTAGCGTGTGTTAGCGCTGGTTTAATAGGTAACAAATAAGCCAGCAGACCACTAGTCCAGCGTTCCAGCCTGTCAACCGAAGCCATAATTCCACTCAGCGATTCACGCGTTTCTTTGTCATGAGCGGGGTCATCTAGCAACTGTGCGGTGGCGCGAATGCTGGCCAGCGGGTTGCGAATGTTGTGCGCCAACATCGGCACCAGCAAACCCATAGCAGCCTGCTTTTCGCTCTGCACAAGCGCGTCCCTATTGGTCTGCAGCTCATCTGCCATTTTGTTAATTTCCATTGAAAGTGTTGCGAGTTCTGCTGCACCAGTTTCAGGTACTTTGTGCTGTAAATTGCCGGCACTGATTTCGCTGGTGGCCTGCATGATTGCGTGAATGGGGTTGACGATGGCGCGTTTTAGAAATAATCGCGACAAAATTAGCAACAGTCCAGCCAATAGTATAGGAATAATTAAAATTGTAATTGAGGCCTTTTTGGCGTCATCCAAACGCGATTTCATTTCATTTTGTTTGATTGTGAGCAAATCCTCAGCACGTTTTGAAACGGCCTCGTAGCGGCTAAAAATGCCTGTTTCCATATCTTTGTAAAGTGATTTGCGTGAGGCATGACTAGGACTTTTTTGATAGCGCAGAAACAAGGCAGGTGCTTCACTTTCAAAACTTTTATAGTTGTTTTCTAGGTCTTGAATGGCTTGTTTTTCTTCTGTGCCAACGGCTAATTTATCCAGCTGTTTAAAGTGCTTTAATATTGATTGTGTATAGGCAGCATATTCATTTTTGGCGTCGGCATCTTCTAACAAAAACGCATCAAACAATTCTTTCATTTGGCGATACAAATCGCCTCGCGTTTGTTGAATTTCTTGCACAAGTGAATGAATGCGCTGCGATTCCTTAGACGATTTATCCCACAAATAAATGCCGTAGCCGCCGCCAGCAACCGCTAGTAGAATCAGCGCAATAAAAATAAGCTCATGCGCTAATAATAGTTCGCGAAGAGATTTCGGCTTACGCATCTGCGTTAGGGGTTGGCTATGGCAAATGAAATGGGCACAGTTACTGTGTAAGTTCGCCCACGTAAAATACTTGGATAAAGTTTCTTGAGATTTGAACGTTTTACAGTGGCGATAGCGCCTTCGTCCAAAGTGTCGTTTCCACTAGATTCAATAATAGTAGCAGATA
The DNA here is from genome assembly GCA_040079935.1 of Methylotenera sp. Classification (GTDB taxonomy): domain Bacteria; phylum Pseudomonadota; class Gammaproteobacteria; order Burkholderiales; family Methylophilaceae; genus Methylotenera_A. The sequence goes on along the minus strand of JBEBJI010000003.1, from coordinate 121,359 downwards.
CTAAATTACCCTCTTTGTCGAGCACTATGCTAACTTTGGCTTCGCCTTGGATGCCTCTTGCTGCAGCAATTTTAGGATAACGATGATTTCGACGTAATTCGTTTTGAATGCTCTCTGTGAATGCGGCCTTGGCAGAGTTTATTTCGTCTTCGTTAGGTTCTGTATTTACAGGCGGTTCAGGCGGTGGCGGAGGCACGGTAATCACGGGTGGCGCATCTACTTTCGGCGCGGCGGTAATTACCGTGGGTGGTGGCGGTGGCTCATGTTGCACAGGCTCTGGGCTGACATCCTTTATTGGTGCTGGTTCTGGCTTAGGTATTTTTTTTGGCAGGGGCTTAATAGGCTCAGGTTTTACTTGTTCTACGGGCGCTGGAGGCTCAGGAATTACCACAGGCTCAGGCGGTTTAGGTTGCATGATTTCAACCGTCAATTGATCGGGGATTCTTTTTATCGCATCAAATTTAAAATTTGGCACTACCACAAAGAACAAAATATGTAGCAAAATGGAGCAGACAACTGCCCAAATCAGGGTACTTTCATTCATGCTGGAGTTTTTAATTGAAATATCCAAAAGTGCTAGTTTCTAAATGTAAATTTTAAGCTAAGCTGTTGATTATACTACAGCTTAAGGTGGATTGATAAGAGATGTTTATGGTTTATTACAGCCATAATATTGAAGTTATGTTAAATATAAGATATTAAATAATGCCTTCCAGAACCTGCACGTTCACCATTTCGCCTGCTTCGCAGTTGCCAGTTGTGTCATCTAACACAATAAAACAATTTGCGGCGCTCATGCTGCTGAGTACGCCAGAGCCTTGATTAGGCAAGGGTTTTACCTTCCAAGTTCCCTTGTCTGCGTTAACGTCTTCAAACAAAATACCGCGCTGAAATTCTGTGCGCCCAGCTACTTTTTTAATACTTTCTGTACATTCCACTTTAAAAAAAGGCACTGCCCTGCAAGCCGCACCAGATAAGGCTTGCAGGGCAGGTTTTACAAATTGATAAAACGTTACCATGGCAGAAACTGGGTTACCGGGTAAGCCGAAGTAATGTGCATTATTTTTGTTATCAAGTCCGATTTTACCGTATGCCAATGGCCGCCCAGGTTTCATGTTAATTTTCCAAAACAATACTTGACCTTGCTTTGCCAAAAGTGCTTTCATATAATCCGCTTCGCCTACCGAAACGCCGCCGCTGGTAATCACCACATCGTGATTCTGTGAGGCCTGCAGCAAGGTTTTTTCGAGTAATTTCGGATCGTCTGGTATGTTGCCGAGATCGCTGATTTCTGCGCTAATTCTGCTTAACATCCCAAATAGCGTGTAGCGATTGCTGTCGTAAATTTGACCTTCCTGCAGTTCTTCGCCGACGCTTTTTAGCTCATCGCCTGTACTAAAAAACGCCACTTTTAATTTGCGAAAAACTTGCACTTCGCCGATGCCTAAAGAAGCCACCAAGCCAATATCGGCGGGCTTCATGGCGTTTCCTTTCGCTAACACGGTCTGATTTAGTTTTAAATCTTCACCTGCTAAACGTACGTTTGCACCCTCTTTTGGCGCGTCTAGCAAGGTAATACGATCGCTTTTTATGGCGATGCGCTCTTGCATTACCACCGTATCTGCGCCAGCGGGAATTACCGCGCCAGTCATAATTTTTACGCATTCGCCAGCGCTTACATTTTCCTCAAAGGGCTTGCCAGCAAAAGCGGTACCGATGATCTTGAGCGTTTTGATATTGTCACTAAACTTAAACGCAAAACCATCCATCGCGCTGTTATTGTGGTTAGGTACATTGCTGGGCGAGATAATATCTGCCGCCAACACACGGTCTAAACTTTCACGCAAAGGTAAAGCTTCAGTATCAACAACAGGGCTTAAAAATTGTTTGATAAAGTGCCGTGCTTGTGCGACTGACATCGCGTTTGGGTCGTAATCATCCATGCAGCTTGGATTAGTGGCGATTTGATTTAGTGTTGGTTTTGTCATAACTTTAATTGCCTAATTTTAATTCTAGCGCCCTCAAATCTTCAAAAGTATTAAGGTTCACAAAAACTTCGTTGCAGTCGCTAAAATCTACTTCCACATTTTTTTGGCTTTTTTGCCAGGCGCTCACTTTGCGCCCACCGTTGGCTAAATATTCTGTCAGGCTGGACAGTACGCTTTTTTTCATTAAGCAAAATACAGGGTGAGCGTTATCATCGCTACTCGCAACGGCAATATCCGCGCGGGCTTCAGTCATGCGATTGTAAAGCCTTTTTGTTAAATCTAACGGCAACAAAGGTGAATCGCACGGCACAGTTAAAACATATTCATGTTGGGCATGTTTAAAGCCTAACAAAAAACCTGCCAATGGTCCGAGAAAATCATCGTTTTCATCCTGCAAAACTTTGTAACCAAAAGTCTCGTAAGTAACAATTTCACGATTCGCGTTAATGAGTATTTCATCCACTTGTGGCTTCAAACGTGCAATCACATGCTGAATAAGCGAATTGTTTTGTAAAAGCACTAAGCCTTTATCTGCGCCGTTCATGCGTGTCGCGCGGCCACCAGCAAGAATAATTGAGGAGATGGACAATTAGCCGCCAGTGTGAGACATGAAGCGCACCACCGCAGGCTCTGCGCGACGCAAATCAAAATCGTGGCCTTTGGGTTTTATTTTCATGCTGTTTAAAATCGCATGGATGATTGGCGCATCATCGTTTGGGTATTCGCGTAACAGCGGCATTAAATCCACTTTGTCTTCTTGCCCCAAACACAAAAATAACTCGCCTTTGCACGAAATGCGTAAACGGTTGCAGCTTTCGCAAAAATTGTGCGAATGTGGTGAAATAAAGCCGATTTTTGTAGCAGAATTTGCAACGCGCCAATAACGCGCTGGGCCGCCTGTGGTCTCGGTGCTAGGCAATAGCGAGTACTGACTTTGCAATAGTTTTAATGTATCAGTATTGCTCACAAAAGTGCTTTCGCGCGTATGGTCAACTTCGCCCAGCGGCATTTCTTCAATAAAGCTGATGTCGATTTTTTTGTCGATGGCAAACTGTACTAAGTCAACCGCCTCGTCATCGTTACTACCACGCATTAAAACCGTGTTTAATTTAATGCCTTCAAACCCCGCATGGATACTGGCTTGCAGACCTGCTAATACATTATTTAAATCACCTGTTCTGGTAATTTTTTTAAATCGTTCAGGCTTTAAGCTATCGATTGAGATGTTAATACGTTTTACACCTGCTTGCTTAAGTGCTGTTGCTTGGCTTTCCAGTTGACTTCCATTAGTAGTAAGCACTAACTCATTTAAGCCTTGCAAGTTGCCGATTTCTTCAAATAGCCACATGGCGTTTTTGCGAACGAGTGGCTCGCCACCCGTGATACGCACTTTGCTTACGCCCAAACCCACAAATATTTTGACTAATCTTGCGCATTCTTCCAAGCTCAAAACCTCGTTGCGCGGCAAAAAAGTCATGTCGTCAGACATGCAATATACGCAGCGAAAATCGCAGCGGTCGGTAATCGAAAGACGAATGTAATCGACTTTGCGTCCGAATTGGTCAATTAAGTTGGGTAAATCCATGCTTTTAATGTGGTTAAAAATATTGAATAAGCCTATATTCTAAGCCCTTTTTGGGCTTTAACAAGCGTGTAATTAGGTATAATATGCTTAATTGATACTTTAGTTAAATTATCGCTGGAGATATTTGTGGCAAATGCATTATCCGTGCAACAACTAACAAAAATTGACGTGCATATCGCGGCGCACAAAACCGTGCCAGGTGCGCTACTGCCTTTGTTGCATGCTATTCAGGATGACATTGGATACGTGCCAGAAGATTGCTATTTGCCGATTTCGAAGGCGCTGGCGCTTTCAGTGGCAGAAGTGCACGGCGTGGTCACTTTTTACCATCATTTTCGCCGCCACCCAGCGGGTAAACACATTTTGCAAATTTGCCGTGCAGAATCTTGCCAAGCCATGGGCTCCGCCAAGTTAGAAGCGCAAGTCAAAAAGACACTCGGCCTTGATTACCACCAAACTACCAAAGACGGCGCGCTGACGCTGCTGCCCGTGTATTGCTTGGGAAATTGCGCGTGTTCACCAGCGGTGATGTTGGATGAGGAAGTCTATGGCCGAATGGATGCGGACAAAGTGGCGGAGCTGTTGAGCGAGGTGTGCCATGGTTAAAGTATATGTGCCACGCGATTCTACGGCTTTATCTTTAGGTGCAGACCGTACTGCCAAAGCGATTGTAGCCGAAGCGCAAAAACGCGGCATTGATATAGAGCTGATTCGCAACGGCTCACGCGGATTGTTTTGGTTAGAGCCGTTTGTAGAAGTTGCGACAGACAAAGGCCGAGTGGCTTACGCGCCAGTGCAGCCAAAAGACGTGGCTTCTCTATTTGATGCGGATTTTTTAAATCCTAATTCAAAAACGGCAGCAGCGCATAGGCTGAATTTGGGTTTAACTGAAGAAATTGAATGGCTTAAAAAACAACAGCGCCTCACATTTGCGCGCGTTGGCATTACCGACCCAGTTTCATTAGAAGATTACATCGCACACGATGGCTACAAGGGCCTGAAAAACGCGCTGAAAATGACGGGTGCTGAAATCGTGAAAAGTGTGGCGGATTCTGGTCTGCGTGGCAGAGGCGGCGCCGCTTTCCCGACAGGTATCAAGTGGAACACAGTTTTAGGTTGTAAATCTGAGCAAAAATACATTGTTTGCAACGCCGATGAAGGCGACAGCGGCACGTATTCTGACCGCATGATTATGGAAGACGACCCATTTGTGCTGATTGAAGGCATGACCATTGCGGGCATCGCGGTGGGTGCAAATCAGGGTTATATTTACTTGCGTAGTGAGTACCCACATGCGCTAAAAACCTTGAATGAAGCGATATTAAAAGCAGAGCAAGCAGGTTATTTGGGCGAAATAATTTGCGGCTCAAACCACACATTCAAGCTAGAAGTTCGCCGCGCTGCGGGCGCTTATATTTGCGGTGAGGAAACTTCGCTGTTGGAAAGCTTAGAAGGCAGACGCGGCCAAGTGCGCTTTAAGCCACCATTGCCTGCGATTGAAGGTTTATTTGGTAAACCAACTGTAGTAAATAATGTCATATCACTTGCAACGGTGCCGATTATTTTGGACAAAGGGGCGCAATTTTATGCCGATTACGGCATGGGGCGTTCGCGTGGCACATTGCCAATTCAGTTAGCGGGAAATATCAAGCAAACTGGCTTGGTGGAGCTGGCATTTGGCGCAACGTTGCGCGAATTGTTGTACGATTTTGGCGGAGGCACTGCCACAGGAAGTAATATTCGCGCGGTGCAGGTTGGTGGTCCGCTAGGCGCATATTTGCCCGAGAGTCAATTTGATACGCCGCTAGATTATGAAGAGTTTAGTAAAATTTGGGCGGTGCTCGGCCATGGCGGCATTGTGGCGTTTGATGATACGGTGGATATGAGCAAAATGGCGCGTTATGCGTTTGAATTTTGTGCGATTGAAAGTTGCGGAAAATGCACGCCGTGCCGCATCGGCTCTACGCGCGGCGTGGAAGTGATTGATAGAATTATTGCGAATAAAAGCAATGCAAAAGAACATGCTAAACAAGTGCAATTGGTGCGCGATTTGTCCGATACGATGTTTAACGGCTCGCTGTGCGCGTTGGGCGGCATGACGCCTTACCCAGTATTGAGTGCGATGAATCATTTTGGTGAAGACTTTGGGTTGGAAGCCAAGAAAGTAGCTGCCTAAACGGCAGGAGGTGCAAGATGGACGATATTAAATATTCTACACATTCAAATTCGGTGAACAAATATGACCCGAAAAAAGATTACGGAACTCCGAAATCTACCGCAGAAAAAAATGTCACGCTTGATATTGATGGTGTAACAGTCAGCGTGCCAGAAGGCACATCCATTATGCATGCGGCGCAATTAAGCGGTGTGAGCGTACCAAAATTATGCGCGACGGATAGTTTAGAAGCATTTGGTTCGTGCAGGCTTTGTTTGGTTGAGATTGAAGGCCGTAAAGGCTATCCAGCCAGTTGCACAACGCCTGTGGCAGAAGGCATTAAAGTACACACACAAACGTCGAAATTAGCCGATGTACGCCGTGGCGTGATGGAGTTGTACATTTCGGATCATCCGCTAGATTGCCTGACTTGCGCCGCCAATGGTGATTGCGAGCTGCAAGACATGGCGGGCGCAGTGGGCTTGCGCGACGTGCGTTACGGCTATGAAGGTGAGAATCACCTGAAACAAGATAAGGATGAAAGTAATCCTTATTTCACTTTCGACCCGAGCAAATGTATTGTGTGCAGCCGTTGCGTGCGCGCCTGCGAGGAAACGCAAGGCACTTTTGCGTTGACCATAGAAGGTCGCGGTTTTGGTAGTAAAGTTTCTGCTGGTAATCAATTGTTTATGGATTCCGAATGTGTATCTTGCGGCGCATGTGTACAAGCTTGCCCAACCGCGACTTTGATGGAAAAAACTGTCATCGACGCAGGCACGCCAGAGCATAGTGTCACTACGACTTGCGCATATTGTGGCGTGGGTTGTAGCTTTGATGCCGAAATGAAGGGTGAAGAAGTAGTGCGCATGACGCCCAATAAAGACGGAGGCGCCAATCATGGCCATTCTTGTGTCAAGGGAAGATTTGCTTGGGGTTACGCAACTCACAAAGATCGCATCACCACGCCAATGATACGAAAAAATATCAGCGACCCTTGGCAAGAAGTGAGCTGGGATGAAGCGATTAACTACGCGGCGAGCGAAATTAAACGCATAGAAGCCAAATATGGCAAAGATGCGATGGGTGGTATTACCTCAAGCCGTTGCACCAACGAAGAAGTATATGTGACGCAAAAATTAGTGCGGGCGGTGTTTGGCACCAACAACGTGGATACTTGCGCGCGAGTTTGCCACAGCCCGACTGGCTATGGCTTAAAACAAACCATTGGTGAATCCGCTGGTACGCAGACTTTTGATTCAGTGATGCAATCAGACGTGATTATGATTATTGGTGCTAACCCGACTGATGGCCATCCTGTATTTGCATCGCAAATGAAACGCCGTTTGCGCGAAGGTGCTAAATTAATTATTGCCGACCCACGCGCAATTGATTTGGTAGAAAATTCACCGCATATTCGCGCCGATTACCACCTGAATTTACGTCCTGGCACCAATGTGGCCTTAATATCTGCTTTAGCACATGTGGTGGTAACTGAAGGTTTGGTCAAAGAAGATTTTGTGCGGGAGCGTTGTGAGTGGGATTCTTTCGTGGCGTGGCGCGATTTTGTTTCGAAGCCAGAAAACTCCCCTGAAGCGCTTGAAGAAACTTTGGGCGTCAGCGCGACAACCTTGCGCGCGGCTGCAAGAATGTTCGCCACTGGCGGCAACGGTGCGATTTATTATGGCTTGGGCGTTACCGAGCATAGCCAAGGTTCTACGATGGTGATGGGCATTGCCAATCTCGCCATGGCGACTGGCAATGTAGGTCGCGAAGGCGTAGGCATCAACCCATTGCGCGGCCAAAATAACGTGCAAGGCAGTTGCGATATGGGTAGCATGCCACATGAATATCCGGGTTATCGCCACGTATCAGACCCTGCCGCCAAAGCCTTATTTGAAGCGGCTTGGGGCAGACCTTTAAGCAACGAACCTGGCCTGCGCATACCGAATATGTTAGACCTTGCGGGCGAAGGCAGATTTAAGGCGCTGTATTGCGTGGGCGAAGATATCGCGCAATCTGACCCAAATACGCAACACGTGACGCACGCGCTGGAAAGTATGGAATGCGTAATCGTACAGGACTTATTTTTGAACGAAACCGCGATGTACGCGCATGTGTTCTTCCCGGGCGCATCTTTCTTAGAGAAAAGCGGTACGTTTACCAATGCTGAGCGTCGTATTTCACCAGTGCGCCGCGTGATGAGTCCTAAGAATGGTTATGAGGATTGGGAAATTACCACTAAGCTTTCTGAAGCTTTGGGCTACCCTATGAAGTACAACCACGCTAGCGAAATTATGGATGAAATTGCAGCTTTAACGCCAACTTTCAAAGGTGTGAGTTTCAAAAAATTGGACGAACTCGGTAGCATACAATGGCCTTGCAACGACGAAGCACCAATGGGCACGCCGACCATGCACATTGATGAATTTGTGCGCGGCAAAGGCAAGTTTTTCATTACACAATATGTGCCGACGACCGAAAAAGTCAATGCAAAATATCCGCTGATTTTGACGACAGGTCGCATTCTTTCGCAATATAACGTGGGCGCGCAAACGCGGCGCACTAAAAATGTGGAATGGCATCACGAAGACGTGGTTGAAATTCATCCGCACGATGCTGAAGAGCGCAGCATTAAACAAGGCGATTGGGTAGGCATCAACAGTCGCGCGGGCGAGACGGTGTTGCGTGCGACGATTTCGGAGCGCGTACAAGCTGGTGTGATTTACACCACTTTCCATCATCCAGAATCTGGCGCCAACGTTATTACCACAGACAACAGCGATTGGGCGACCAATTGCCCAGAATTCAAGGTGACTGCGGTGCAAGTAACGCGAGTAAATCAGCTCTCTGATTGGCAAAAACATTACAAAACTTTTAGCGACGCGCAAATTGATTTTGCAAAAAATAAATTGAGTAAGAAGGCGCAGCAGCCCGCATAAATTGAGTGGCGCAAAATTGACCAAAACCAGTTTTATTGTTGCAAACGCGCCGTTGAGCGAAGTGAGCGTGAAACGTTGGCGAGAAGGAAAATTAACAGACGCCCAAGATAAAATTGCTGAAGAAACGCCGATCGCCCTGATTTATAACGGAATTTCTCACGTGGTGATGTTGGCGACGCCGCAAGATTTAGAAGATTTTGCTTTAGGCTTTTCACTTAGCGAAGGAATTTTGCAAGATAAAAGCGAATTGTATGGTGTAGAAATTGTGGCGCAAGAAAGCGGAATTGAGCTGCAATTGGATGTAGCAACTAAAGCTTTTGCAAATTTGAAAGATCGACGTAGAAACTTGGTAGGGCGTACAGGTTGTGGTTTGTGCGGGGCGGAAAGTTTAGAACAGGCGTTGCGGCTTCCTAAAATGGATAGCCTGCAGACCAATACCCATGCGGCTTCCAGAGCATCTTTTGAAAGAATTAAAGCAACAAGTATTGAGGCTGCTTTTCATGCAATACAAACCAAGCAGGCGCTGCAGCAAGCCACTGGCGCCACGCACGCCTGCGCTTGGGTAAACGCACAGGGAGAAATTGCAATGTTGCGCGAAGATGTGGGACGACATAATGCGATGGATAAATTGATAGGCGCACTAGCTAAATCACCACCGAAGGATGCAGGTTTTGTGCTGACTTCTAGTCGCGCAAGCGTGGAAATGGTGCAAAAAGTGGCGGTTGCTGGCCACCACGTACTTGCTGCAATCTCCGCGCCAACTGGCTTAGCAGTGCGAGTTGCGGAAGCTTATGGCGTGACATTAGTGGGGTTTTTGCGCCATCAACAATTTGTAATTTATACGCACGACAAACGGATAGAAATTTAACATTATGCAAACAGAAACATTAATCAAAATGGCCAATCAAATTGGTGATTTCTTTGAAGCCGAGCCAAATATAACGCAAGCGCAATTAGATATCGCTCAACATCTTAACCGTTTTTGGACCAAAGATATGCGGAACCAAATCGCCGCGCATGTTAAAGGAAAAAGCGGCGCAGGTCTGCACTCACAAGTTATTTCTGCTATTTCCGCGCATTTAAATCCTTAGTTTTAATTCATGGCGTCAGAAGTTTTTTTACTCATTCCGCTGATTTTTTTAGCGGCATTATTATTCTCGTCAGTTGGTCACGGCGGCGCATCTGCGTATTTGGCCGCATTTGCACTTTTGGCACTAGCGCCAACATCCATGCGGCCTGCAGCCTTATGCTTAAACGTTCTGGTAGCTTCAATCGCGCTGTATAAATTTTACAAAGTCAATGCGTTCGATTGGCAATTATTTTGGCCAATTGCGCTCACATCTATCCCTGCTGCATTTATTGGTGGCCAAATCACTTTGCCCGATCAAAACTATAAAATGTTAGTGGGCTTATGTTTAATTTACGCGGCTTGGACAGTTTTTAGGCATGCGAACAAACTAAATGATGTTGAATTAAAACCAGTTGCAAAGCCAATATTATTAGGTTTGGGCGCGAGTTTGGGGTTTCTGGCGGGATTAACTGGCGTGGGCGGCGGCATATTTTTAAGTCCCATTTTACTGTATTTTTGTTGGGCAAAAACCAAAGTGATTTCTGGCGTAGCTGCCGCCTTTATTTTGGTTAATTCAATATCTGGTCTGTTGGGATTTTTGTCAAAAACACCCATATTTCCTGCAGGCCTTATTTATTGGGCTTTGGCAGCGATTTTGGGCGGCTTAATTGGTGCAGAATTTGGTAGTAAAAAATTGGCAAACCCGACGATTAGGAAATTATTAGCACTGGTATTGCTGTTCGCGGGCAGCAAAATGCTGTTAGAAAATTCTTTTGTTTTAATTGCGTTGTTGAAATAACCTAAAACTTTCTTTGCGTTCACTCACACGTTTTCCGCTCCAAATCAGCTTCCAATTAGCGCCAGGCTCGATTTTTTCGCGATTTTTTTCATCCTGAACTAAATACAAATCACAATTGAGTGCACCTTCGGTTTCAACATTTTGCGTTTTTACATTAGAAAAATAATGCAATAAATCGCGTTGTGGATCACCTAGATTATTGCTGCTAATACAAGCATATTTGGCGGGAAGCGCATTTTTTAAGTTAGTAAACACCTCGCGATAACTGCGAGCTGAGTCTATCATCGGTAGCCAAAGCGTCATCAGCAGAGTCCACACAGCGGTCATGCCAACCGCCCAATTGGTCGCACTGGAGCGGTTTGTGTGTTGCGTGCGAAAAATTGCAAATAACCAAATGAGTGTGAGCGCAACAGCAATAACAAAAGCAATCATGCTGAAATTAATGTGCGGCATGCCAGATAAAAATGTTAAGCGTTCTTTAAATTTGGCTGGGCTGCCAGTAAGCATTGCCAGCCACCCTATCCAAATCAGGCCGCTCATTAGCCCGAATAAAATGAGTCCAAACCAGCTGAGTGCGCCAGCTGTGCCGCGCTTAAGTGATTCTATGCTACCGCCGGCCATCGCTGTTAGCGGAATTAGCAGGGGCAATGCAAATACTTCCTTACCTTCACCAAAGCCAATAAACCCCCAAGAAACCACAAAAAATGTGATGATGAGTTGAAATCTTGGTTTGTTTGATAATTGAGTGCGAAAGCGCCATAATCCCCAAACAGCCAATGGCAAAGCAGGCCAAGCGTACCATAGTAAAGTTTTTAAGAAGTAGAGGTGTTCACTATGACTAAACTGCGCTAATGATAACGCCCACCATTGATTGAATGCTTCTGGGTAAAAGTATTGGCATAATATAGCCCAGCCGACAATAAATGGACTGGCAAATAAAAGCGATAAGCCAACCACGCTGGCGTAGCTTTGGTTGCGCCAAATGCTAAACAGGCAAGGCAAAGCAAAGCAGGTAACTAAAATAATAGCTAATGGTAATAAGCCCGTAGATAAAAAGCTCACACTCATTCCTAAGCCCAAGAGAATACTGGCACGGTAGGGGCGCCTTTTGGAGAGACTAAGCGCATAAAACGCTGTGGCGACGCCTGTTAATGCGCTGACAGCGGGCATTAACGTATGCGCGCTTAATACCAAGCCTAGCGAACCGATGAATACAAAAGTGGTTTGCCTCCCAAAGCCTTTGCCCCACAATTCGCGGCCTGTCATGCCTATCATCAGCAAAGTAATCATCATCCATATTCCCGTAGCGATGCGCGCTGCATCGTGCATGGGTAATATTGGACTAAGTGCTTTGCCTAAGACCGCAGCGCTTAAGTAGTACAGCGGTGGATTTACTATGTGATTGTTGCTTTCGGCACTGGGCGTGAGAAAATTGCCAGTATCGAGAATTGTTTTGATGGTGCTGATGCTGTGCGACTCAAAAGGCTTCCAAGGTGCGTGGCCAATCAAACCCATGCACAACCAAACCGTGCACAATACAATAAGCAAATGCGTTTTAGCGCGCTCGCCCACTTTTGCGTGGGGAGTGGACATATTGCCTTGCCAGTCGTGGTCGAGATCGAAACGCATGCGTGCCAAAAATAATTTATTAGTTTTGTTAAATTAACAGAAGTTTAACATTGTGTGACCGCAAAAAATAAAAAAGGCAGCGAAGCTGCCTTTTATGTCAAAAATTCGACAGTAATTGTGTAATTTACATGCCGTATTTTTGTTTGAATTTCTCAACACGGCCAGCCGTGTCTAATATTTTTTGTTTGCCAGTGTAAAAAGGATGACATTGAGAACAAACCTCAATACTCATGTCGCGACCATGTGTAGAGCGCGTTTTGAACTTGTTACCACAGCTGCAGGTAACGTTGATTTCTGGATAGTTTGGATGCGTTTCAGCTTTCATGCTTTTCTCTCTAAATTTAAGCAGTTTCAGTCAAGCCGCGCATTATGAATTAAAACCGTATAAATAGCAATATTCTGTAGTAATAATCTAGGTTAAGAGAATAAGCCTCTTAGAAAGATTATGCTTTGATTACACGCAATCAGTGACGCAAATTAATCTCTCGGCAAGGTTTTGTAGCTTAGGGGAGACGAATTTCTTCATCTGGACGCCAGTTTCTGCAATAGTCATTAACTCTTGAACTGCAGCTCTATAGCCGCGCTCAAATATCCAGTATTGGCATTCATATAAACTCATATTTTCATCGCTATGCACTTCGTCGCATAAGGTCTGGAACGCTTCCATGCAAGCATTTCTATCGGTAATTTTCATTTTCACTTCCATTTCACGAGGTGAGCTATAGGACTAATTAATTATTTAAATGTTATAAATCAGTTAACGGCATTTATCTTATTAACTTTAAATTTGGCTTAATTACAATAAATTTATGTTGGCATGATAAGTGCTAGAAATGATTTGTTGTGTTAATAAACACAAAAATAATATAGGCATATGAAAGGGAACGGAAATGAATCTAACAGAAAATAATGTATGTTTGGAAGCTTTTAATAGTTTATGCAAAGAGTTAAATGCTACAAATTTAGTGAAGATGGACGAATGTCAATATTGGGTGTTTGAGCGTGGCTATAAAGCGGCTCTTGAAGAGCTAATTAGCAATATTTCAATTGCTGCGAAATCTCAAAATAAACCCTCACTAGAGTATAAGTACTTAGCTAAAACCATCAGATAATATTGTGCAAGAGTTTATAGAGGTTATGGAAACGGCGTAGTGCGTATAAAGTTTGATCGCCAAAACTGCAAGCGATCGCCGAAAAACTAATTGCCTAGCCGCGCCGCATGCTGTCAAAAAAATCGGCATTGTTTTTGGTGGCTTTGATTTTATCCAACAAGAATTCCATCGCTTCCAAATCGTCCATCGGGTAGAGCAATTTGCGCAATACCCAAATTTTTTGTAGCACATCTTTTTCGATGAGTAACTCTTCTTTGCGCGTACCAGATTTATTAACATTAATGGCTGGGTAGAGGCGTTTTTCGGCCATGCGGCGATCAAGATGAATTTCCATATTGCCCGTACCTTTAAATTCCTCATAAATGACGTCATCCATGCGCGAGCCAGTATCCACAAGTGCAGTAGCGATGATGGTGAGCGAGCCACCTTCCTCAATATTACGTGCCGCGCCGAAAAAGCGTTTTGGTTTTTGTAACGCGTTAGCATCCACACCACCTGTGAGTACTTTGCCCGATGATGGAATAACTGTATTGTAAGCGCGTGCTAAGCGCGTGATGGAATCAAGCAAAATTACCACATCTTTTTTGTGTTCAACCAAACGTTTGGCTTTCTCTAACACCATTTCAGCCACTTGCACATGGCGAGTTGCAGGCTCATCAAATGTTGAAGCAACCACTTCACCTTTCACGGAGCGCGTCATTTCCGTTACTTCTTCAGGGCGTTCATCAATTAGTAATACAATCAAAATTACATCAGGATGGTTGGCAGTAATGGCATGTGCGATGTTTTGCATCATCACCGTTTTACCGCTTTTTGGACTAGCTACGAGTAAGCCACGTTGGCCGCGGCCAATTGGTGCAATCATGTCAATCACGCGGCTGGTGATATTTTCTTCGCCACGAATATCTCGTTCTAATGTGAGCGGAATAGTAGGGAATAGTGGCGTTAAATTCTCGAATAAAATTTTGTGCTTGGTGTTTTCTGGCGCCTCGCCGTTCACCATTTCTACTTTAACTAATGCAAAATAACGTTCACCATCTTTTGGGATGCGAATTTCGCCCTGGATTGAATCGCCGGTATGCAAGTTAAAACGTCGAATTTGCGACGGAGATACATAAATATCATCTGGCCCCGCCAAATATGAAGTATCTGGTGAGCGCAAAAAACCAAAGCCATCTTGCAACACTTCTAGTGTGCCATCCCCAAAAATGCTGTCACCCTTTTTAGCTTTGTTTTTTAAAATGGCAAAAATCAAATCTTGCTTGCGCATGCGGCTTGCATTTTCGATTTCGTCGGTAATAGCCATTTCTACCAATTCGGTGACAGGAAGGAGTTTAAGGTCGGATAGGTGCATGTGAGAGCTCGCTAGAAGGGGTGGGGATTGCTATAGAAAAATAATGGTTTTAGAAAATCGGTCTCATCAATAGAGAGCCGCCCAAATAATAAAGGTAAAAAAGTTAAATGAAAAATTGAAAACTATAAATTACTATCTATAAATGCCATCAATTGAGATTTAGATAAAGCGCCTACTTTTGTAGCTTCTACATTGCCGTTCTTAAATAACATTAATGTGGGAATCCCGCGAATGCCATACTTTGGTGGCGTTTGTTGGTTGTCATCAATATTAAGTTTGGCTACTCTTAGGCGGCCCGCATATTCTTTAGAAATATCCTCTAAAATCGGGGCAATCATTTTGCATGGTCCGCACCATTCTGCCCAGTAATCTACTAAAACAGGGAGTTGTGATTGCAATACTTCTTTTTCAAAAGCAGCATCGCTTAAATGGGTAATATGTTCGCTCATTGTGACCTCAGTGTAGAAACTATATGAATTACCAGATGTTGTGCAATAACCTTATTATTTTTATTTTGCTGGCTGGAAATTGTGATTAAGAAATTAAACGTTAATTTAGCGCGTTATCTTAAGTATAACCCTAAGTGTAAGTATAACAACATCGCCCGCGTTATATCAAGTTGTATTGAAAGCGTTCGAATCTAGCCGTGCGCTCAACTAATTTCTGAATCACAATTTTGTTGGAATTATTTTTCGCATTAACGCTTAAAGTATCGCCTATTTTGCAGAACCCGCGTGCGGCAACGATGCTTGCCGCTTGTTTTAGTCCACCAAGTTCTGGTAACAACAAGGCTTCGCCTTCTAAAGAATTATTATCAAATTTTGCTGTAACAGCCGTAGCATTGGGTGAAACTAGCTCAAGGCCAACATCTAATTGATTTAGTTCATTTATGTTAGCCCAACGCAATACTGCCAACTCCCATAGACTGCTTTTACTATTTTTTATAGCTACAACGTCACCAATGCGTGCTGATGCTTGAGATGAGTTAAATTTGCGTAAAGCGTAGCCGCCAGCACTCACATTTAATACTTGCCAGCGTGAAGGCTTAATTGCGCTAGGTGAGTTGTTCGCGTTAGCAAAAGTATTGCCACCATCGCGAATCAAGTGATGTGAGGCGATTAAGCCGATTCCTAGTTCTACGCCATCACTTTTTTTAGTTCTAGAAAATATGCGATGTTGTGCTTTACCAAAATTCTTGATGAGGCGTGTTAGCAAATCTTCATAGTGGCTTTCCAGCGCATTGATAGGCAAGTTGCCATCATTAGGAATGACACCATCTTGCAAGGATTTAATGTGCTGATGAATTTGTCTCGCTAAATTAAGCGTGACCAAAAGAATGTCCGTGGCATCGTTGGGTACATCCTGATTTTTAGCAAATGGAACAGGAGGCTTGTCACCGTCAAGCGCAACCAAGAATACGCCAACAGGGTTATCCACCAAGCCTAACGGTCTTAGCTCTGCCTGTGCGGCAACATTAGATAAGTAAGTATTGGTTTTTAAAATGTCCGAATTGGCAAGATGTTGCGGATCTGCTAGCGCCATCAATAATACTTGTGTGTAGACCAAGTTGACTGAGCTGACGTTATTGTTAGCAAGCTGCTCTGGTAGGCTTAGCTTTTCAGCAGATTGCTGCAATGCACAAAAATACAACTGATGTAATTCTACCCACACGTTTGAGGGAGGCGTGCGATAGCTAAGGTGGTGTATTAAAGTTATTTCTTTGAGCGCATGAATTGCTCGCTGTACAACATGTGCAGTAGATTTACTGCTGCTGATATTGAGTATTTTGTTTTGCAAATCGATTAAGGCAAATTTGTAGCCAAAGGCAAATTCTTGCCATAATTGTATGGCAGCATCAGCAAAAGCTTGCTCGTTTTTGCTCATTGGCAGGCTTGCATTGCTAAAATGCGGGATTAAATCTTGATAAATCTGAATTGCGCTCGGGCGATATTGTTCTAATGTGTTGAGGCGATTAGCAAAGGCAACTTTTTGGCTGTTTAAAATCTGTAATTCGTCGATTAAATCGGTCGCGGCGGTAATCGGGTCACCAAAAGGCAGTTTTTGTATAAATTCGTTAATTTTATGCGTACGCGTCTCTGCCAATAAAATTGGGTTATCATCTAGACTTGGTAGCTTAAGGCTGATTGGCATGCAAACTCCGCTGATAATACTTAAAACATGTGCAACGCCCTATATTAGAGCGTAATTCTAAGTTTGTCACTTTTTTGCTTTATTTTTAATGGTATATCTAAGATTATAAAGGCTTGTGTTGTATAAAAAATCAATTTTACATGCAATATTAATTACTATTCTGTTTGGTATGCACGCCGTTGCTTACGCTGCAAATAATTTTGCGCTAACAGACATGGCTGGAAAAAAGCACACTTTGTCTCAATACAAAGGTAAATGGGTGGTTGTCAATTACTGGGCGACTTGGTGCCCGCCGTGTTTAGAAGAGGTGCCAGATTTAGTCGCTTTGTATGATAGCCGAAAGAATAAAGACGTGATGATGCTTGGCGTTGCGTTTGATTATCAAAGCGCGAAAGAAGTGGCGGATTATGTGGATGACATGCTGATGTCGTACCCAATTGTGCTAGGTGACGATCAGGTCACCAAGCAAATTGGCCACTCAGAAGTGTTGCCTACCACATTTATTTACGACCCTAGCGGCAAGTTGATTAAAACTAAGCACGGCCTTATAACCAAGCAATATTTAGAAGCGATTATGGTGCGTGAAAAGCAATAAAATTAGCTGTTAAGCGGCACCGGGATGCTGTTGCCTTCTGCATCCAGAATATTTAATTGATTTTCGTCAGCAAATTGCATCAGTTGTTCAAAACCTTCTGGGTTAGTGTCTTTTAGCTTCATGTCTACTGCTAAACTGCGCACGCCGTTAACCACTTCAGGTCTCAAATACGGAGAATAACGCAATTTGCGGTTTTCGCCAAACGTGGCAAATGTGCTGCACATGCGGTCCACCCAATCGCTTGGGCGGAATGGCTTGCCTGCGCGCGTCAGGCCTTCGATTGTAATTTCTACTGGGTTATTCGTCATCTTTTTCTTCATTTCTATATGCTTTAGTTGGGTTGTTTAGTTCATGTACTCAAATACTTTAACTACTTTGTCCACACCTTCGGTATTGCGCGCAATTTCAACAGCAGCGTCAGCCTCAGTTTTGTTTACAATACCGAGTAAGTACACCACGCTATTTTCAGTGACTATTTTTACATAGTTGGCTGGAAACTGGTTTTCAGTTACAAATTTCGTTTTAACTTTAGAAGTTAAATACGTGTCATTGCTACGTGAGCCGAGTGAGGATTTTGGCCCAACCACAATCTCATTGGTAATCGCACGTACATGTTCAATGCTTTTTACAAAAGCTTCAGCTTTCGCTTTAGTTGCATCATCAGGTGCTTCACCCGTTAACAATACATTGGTGTTATAACTGGTAATGTTAATGTGCGCGTTTTCACCTAAATTAGTTTCTACATATTTAACCGCTTTTAGCTCGATATTTTCATCTTCCACATAAATGCCAGAAGTGCGTCTATCTGCTG
Source organism: Methylotenera sp. (assembly GCA_040079935.1). Lineage (GTDB taxonomy): Bacteria > Pseudomonadota > Gammaproteobacteria > Burkholderiales > Methylophilaceae > Methylotenera_A. The sequence goes on along the minus strand of JBEBJI010000003.1, from coordinate 103,172 downwards.
CAACTGCGCCACCTGCAGCTGCTCCCCCAGCAACAATAGGAAAACATGCAGTTACTTGTGTAATTACGGCAACACCCAAAATTACTTTAGCGATGATATGTTTGTAAGACTGAAGCATTGATAACTCCTTAAGGTTAAAGGCTAAGCTTGAAAGTATTTAGATAAATACTAGAATTGTAGTTTGTAAGCATCAATTTTGCGAATAATACGCCAATTATGTTTCAAAAGCATTACGAATCCATTCGATGCTACTTAAATCGGCTTTACTCATTAAAATAGCATCAAAACGACATGCGCTTTGGCTTTGGTTTTTAACATGCTGTTGTAAATAATGTTGAGCGGTTAGAATCATTTTTTGCTGTTTTTGCGGCGTAATGCTTGCGGCAGCCCCACCAAATTGGCTGTTGCTTCTCAGCTTAACCTCAACAAATACAAGGGTTTTGGCATCTATCATAATTAAATCTATTTCACCAAAGCGGCAGTGATAATTTTTCACCACCAATTTAAGGCCATGATCCGCTAAAAAAGTTGCAGCTAATTTTTCTGCTTCCAAGCCAGCATTGTTTTTGTTTAATTGCATAGGCGATATGAAGGCTTTCGCTTAAAATCATGAATATGAAGCAAGAAGGCATATTATATGTTGTCGCTACGCCAATCGGTAATTTAGGTGATATTACGCTACGTGCGCTGGAAATTTTAAAAAGTGTAGATGCGATTGCGGCCGAGGATACACGCCACTCTTCAGGTTTATTGAATCATTTCGGCATTTCGAAAAAACTTATCGCTGTGCATGAGCATAACGAGCAGCAATCGGCCGAAAAATTATTAGCGCAACTTAAAAATGGTGAAAAAATCGCATTGGTGACGGATGCTGGTACACCTGGAGTTAGCGACCCGGGGGCAATTGTGGTGAAAATTGCGCGTGAGGCGGGCGTGAAAGTGGTGCCGATTCCTGGTGCAAGCGCCGTGGTTGCTGCACTTTCGTCCAGCGGCATTATGCAAAACGGTTTTTATTTTCATGGTTTTTTACCCGCTAGTGGCGCGGCACGGCGCAAAATTTTAGAAACTTTAAAGTCGCAAACGGTGACTTTGGTATTGTACGAAGCGCCGCATCGTATTGTGGAATGTGTGGAAGATATTGCGCAAGTCTTGGGCGGCGAGCGGCAAATCACCTTTTGCAGAGAATTAACCAAGACATTTGAAACGATTTATACCTGCCCTGCAATCCGCTCCAGTGCTTGGTTGCAGGCCGATGCAAATCAACAGCGTGGCGAGTTTGTTTTGTTAATAGAAGCCGCCCCAGTGGTGGATACACAAGAAATCAGCGCAGAAGCGCAACGTGTATTAAAATGCTTGCTGGCGGAATTGCCGCTGAAACAAGCAGTGGCGCTGGCGACAGAAATTACGCATTTGAAAAAAAATGACCTTTATGAATTTGCTTTAAAGTTGAAAAAAGATAATTAAGTATGACAGCTAAACTTATCCTCACCCGCCCAGACGATTGGCACTTGCATTTGCGCGATGGCGTGGCTTTGCAGGCGGTTTTGCCCGATACGGCGCGCCAATTTGCACGCGCGATTGTGATGCCAAATTTACGCCCGCCCGTGACGACGGTTGAGCTCGCGGAAGCCTATAAAAAGCGCATTCTGGCTACTTTACCAAAAGATGCAGAATTTGAGCCTTTGATGACCTTGTATTTAACTGACAACACGAGCGCTGATGAAATAAAACGCGCCAAAGCCAGCGGATTTATTCACGGCGTTAAGCTTTATCCAGCAGGGGCGACGACCAATTCTGATTCTGGCGTGACGGATTTAATGAAATGTGCAAATGCACTGGAAGCTATGCAGGATGCAGGTTTACCGCTGCTGGTGCATGCAGAAGTGACAGACAGCGATGTGGATGTTTTTGACCGCGAAAAGGTTTTTATCGATCGCCACATGACGCCTTTGCTTAAGCGCTTTCCAGCCTTAAAAGTGGTGTTTGAGCATATCACCACCAAAGACGCCGCCGATTTTGTGACAGCTTCGCCAAATAACGTTGCCGCTACTATTACGGTGCATCATTTACTATTGAATCGCAACGACATGTTCAAAGGCGGCATTCGGCCGCATCATTACTGTTTGCCGATTTTAAAACGCGAACAGCATCGGCTGGCTTTGGTGAAAGAGGCGACTTCTGGTAACGCAAAATTCTTCCTCGGCACCGATAGCGCACCGCACGCCAAACACACGAAAGAAGCGGCTTGTGGCTGTGCCGGCATCTACACGGCGCATGCGGCGATTGAGCTTTATGCGGAGGCGTTTGAAGCCGCCAATGCACTCGATAAGCTAGAAGCATTCGCTAGTTTTTACGGTGCAGATTTTTACGGTTTGCCAAGAAATACGAGCAAAATTACGCTGGAAAAAACCAGCTGGACCGTGCCGAATGAACTACCTTTGGAAAATGACAGTCTAGTACCATTAAGAGCAGGGCAACAAGTGCACTGGAAACTCATTTAAAGTTTGGGATAAAAATGCGACAAATGAATATAATTTTTGTAATTTTAATCGGCCTGCAAAGCACGCCAGTGCTTGCTTTTGACACAGATGAAATTAATCAAACTAGTCTGCAGCATGATTTTAAAATGCTAGATGTAGATAGCGATGGAAAATTAAGCGCTTCAGAAATTAAAAAAGACAGCATGTATGATTTTAGCAGTTTCAGCAAAGCAGATAAAAATCACAATGGCAGCTTAAGCTATGATGAATATTCCACTCATAAATCAGCCGTACAGCAAAAAGAAGCCAAGCAGGCCGCCGCTGACAGCGCGATTACCACAAAAATTAAATCTAAATATTTGCTGGAAAAAGGCATTAAAAGTTTTAAAGTGAGCGTGGAAACTAAAGACAATATTGTGATTTTGAGCGGCTTTGTAAATGACCAAGCCACTAAAAATCGCGCCGAGCAAATCGCTGCGAGTGTAAAAGGTGTTAAATCGGTTAAAAATGGTTTAGTAGTTAAGCCTTAAGTAATTAAAATAGATGCTCTGGAAGCCGCATGGATATTGGGTCTCAGAGCAGTAAATTTTCGCCTTGTTAACGTGTTAAAATAACGCTGAAGCTAGCTAGACAGTCGCCGCCAAGCAATTGGGGGAGGAAAGTCCGGGCTGCAAAGAGCAAGATGACGGCTAACGGCCGTACACCGTGAGGTGCGGAATAGGGCCACAGAGACGAGCGTATTAAGTTACGGTGAAACGCGGTAACCTCCATCTGCAGCAAGACCAAATAGGCTGGCAATAGGCGTGGCTCGCGCTGCCAGCGGGTAGGTTGCTTGAGCGCGTGAGTAATTGCGCGCCTAGATGAATGACTGTTGCGTGTAGCAATGCACGACAGAACCCGGCTTATCGGCTAGCTTCACTCTTTCTAAATTGCGCCATCCATGCAATTCAATCACATAATCAGTAATACTGATATTTCACATTCACTTAATTTTATAACTTATTGATTATTAACATTTTTGTTTTTTCAACAAAAATGCGCTAAGTCTTTGTCTTATAAAGAAAAAATGTCAAAAAGTGCTTGCAAAGCGCTTTTTTTTTATCTATAGTTCAATTTGTGGGGAAAAGTGGGTTTTTGTGGGGAATGACTAACTCAAGCTAGGGGTAGTTAGTGATTCCTCGCTTTTTACTCAATAAAGATAAGAAATTATAAGGCTTTTATTCAATCATGTTTCGCGGCGCGACAAATTTAAGTATGGATGCAAAGGGTAGGCTAGCAGTGCCTGCTAAGCATCGCGATGCACTTTTAAGGCAATCTGCGGGCAATGTGGTGTTGACTGCGCACCCGCACGGATGCTTATTGTTGTATCCACAACCCGCGTGGGAGCCGATTGAAGCCAAAATGATGGCGCTTTCCAGTTTTGATAAACAGTCTTCTGGCTTGCAACGTTTGCTGGTAGGTTATGCAGAAGATATTACGATTGATAATGCTGGTCGTATGCTAGTTTCGCCTGTGTTACGCGAATTTGCAAGTTTAGCAAAAGATGTCATGTTGGTAGGTCAAGGCAGCCATTTTGAAATGTGGAATATGGAAGCTTGGCGCAAACAGCTTGAAAACGTCATGGGTGGCGATGGCATTGAGATGCCCGCAGAATTAGAAGGTTTTTCACTATGATGACGGGCGCGAGTTCGGCGCCCGCAACAGCCCCAGTCCCAGTGTCGCCAGCAACAATGTCAACAGTTTCAACACACATTACGGTTTTGCTCAATGAGGCGGTTGAAGCGCTCAACATCAAACCCAGTGGCACTTACATTGATGGCACATTTGGTCGCGGTGGGCACAGCAAAAAAATATTATCCAAGTTGGGCAAGACTGGTCGCCTATTCGCTATAGATAGAGATTTGGTAGCTTTAGAAGCAGGCAAACAAATTCAAGACGCGCGATTTCACATCTCGCATCAGCACTTTTCAGAAATCAATAAATTGGCAAAAGAAAATAATTTAACGCACGTTGATGGCATTTTGCTGGATCTCGGCATTTCGTCGCCACAAATCGACGAAGGCGAGCGTGGTTTTAGTTTTAGGTTTGATGGTCCACTCGATATGCGCATGGATCAGACGCGTGGCAAAACAGTTGCAGAACTGCTGTCCACAATTTCAGAGCAACAATTAGGGGAGGTTATAAAAAATTATGGTGAAGAACGGTTTGCTAAGCAGGTTGCAAGGGCGATTATTAAGGAGCGCAATGATGGGCGCGCCATCACCACTACAGGACAGCTTGCCGCGATCGTGGCAAGTGCAATCCCCAAGGTCGAGCCGGGGCAGAACCCAGCCACGCGCACCTTTCAAGCTTTACGGATTTTCGTCAATCAAGAGCTTGAGGAGTTATCGCTAATACTGCCGCAATGCCTGAATTTATTGGCCGCTGGCGGCAGATTGGTGGTCATTAGTTTTCATTCGCTGGAAGATAGAATTGTGAAGCGCTTTATTCAGAACGAACAGAATCGTGATGATTTACCAAGCAATTTTCCGATTAAAGCGAAAGATTTGCCGCAGCCAAGGTTGGCATTGATAGGTAAAGCCATCAAACCAAGCGCCGTTGAAATCAAACAAAATGTGCGTTGCAGAAGTGCTGTTATGCGCGTGGCAGAACGAACGGCTACAACATGACGCGCCTCAATTTAACCTTATTTTTTGTGCTTATCTTGGTGGGCTTGAGCATCGTGACCTCGCAACATAAGGCGCGCAAATTGTATTTTGAGCTAGAGCAGTTGCAAAACTTGGGTAAGAAATACGATACAGAATATGGTCAATTGCAGCTAGAACAAAGCACTTGGGCGATGCACTCGCGCGTAGAAGAGCTGGCGGCGAAAAAATTAAATATGCAAGTGCCTGACGCAAAACGCATACAAGTGATTTCACTTGAAGAAATGAAACAGTAAACATGGCTTATAACCACCCGCAGCATCACATTGTTAAGTTGCCCGCCTGGCGCAGGCGAGTGCTACTCATTAGCGTGCTAGTGCTGTTTGCAGGCCTTTTTATGCGAGGCATCTATTTGCAAAGTTTACATAAAGATTTCTTACAGCAAAAGGGTGATGCGCGTTACAGCCGCGCCTTGGTGCTGCAAGCGCATCGCGGCAAAATTACTGATAGAAATGGTGAGTTGCTTGCGATTAGTAGCCCAGTGGAATCGGTGTGGGCAAGTCCGCCAGACGTAGAAATCAACAAAAAACAAAAAATTGCATTAGCTAAATTACTTACGATAAAAACCAAAGATATAGACAAAAAAATTGCCAATAGAGAGCGTGAATTTGTCTATTTAAAGCGCCGCATTTCACCAGATTTAGCCGCGAAAGTAATGAGCCTAGAAATTCCAGGTGTGTTTTTGCAACGTGAGTACAAGCGCTTTTATCCTGCAGGCGACGTCACCGCGCATTTGGTCGGCTTCACAGGCATTGATGATAACGGTCAAGAAGGTTTCGAGTTGGCGCAAAACAGCGTGCTTTCTGGCAAGGCGGGCAGTCGCCGCGTGATTCAAGATAGGCAAGGCCATATTGTAGAAGATTTAGAAGCGGTGAAAGTTCCGCAGGATGGACGCGATTTGGTGTTGAGTATTGATAGGCGTCTGCAATATTTGGCGTTTAGAGAGTTGCAAAAAGCGGTAGAAGCGCATAGAGCCAAGGCAGGCGCGGTGGTGATACTGGACGCAAAAACGGGTGAAGTATTGGCAATGGTGAATTTGCCCACGTATAACCCAAATAATCCAGTGAATATTAAAGGAAAAACGCGTAATCGCGCGATTACCGATATGTTTGAGCCAGGCTCGACTATGAAGGCGGTGACAGCGGCTGCGGCAATGCAGTTCGGGGATTATCAACCTGATACTAAAATTCAAACTGCACCAGGTGCTATGAATATAGGTCCAGCCACCATTCATGATGCGCATCCCCATGGCGTTTTAACGGTAGCGCAAGTGATACAGAAATCGTCCAATGTTGGTGCGGCGAAAATGGCTTTAAGCCTAAAAAAAGAAGAGCTCTGGAGTACCTTTAACCAGCTGGGTTTTGGCTCGCGCGCCAATATTGGCTTTCCTGGTGAGGCCTCAGGTATTTTGCGCAGTTACAAAACTTGGCGACCCATTGAGCAGGCAACCATGTCGTATGGGCATGGAATTAGCGTCACTTTATTACAGTTAGCGCGCGCTTACACCGTATTTGCGAATGAAGGTGAATTAAAGCCAGTTTCGCTTACCAAGTTGACTGAGTCGCCAGTAGGTCACCAAGTATTTTCGGCACAAGTGGCCAATGATGTAAAAGATATGCTCGAGATGGTAATACAACCAGGCGGTACTGCGTTAAGGGCACAGGTCGCGGGTTATCGCGTGGCAGGAAAAACAGGCACCGCACATAAAATTGGCGGCACAGGTTACGAAAAAGATAAATATGTAGGTTCGTTTGTAGGCATTGCGCCAGCGTCTAATCCACGCTTGATTATGGCGGTGATGATCGATGAACCCAACATTGAAAATGAACAATATTATGGCGGCATAGTTGCCGCGCCAGTGTTTGCCGCAGTCATGGCGGATGCCTTGCGTATGCTCGCTGTGCCGCAAGATTCGCCTAACACCAACATCGTGATTCCACCTGAATCAATTGAAGATGCAAAAGAGGTGGTATGAGTCAATACGCGATAAAAACACCTGTAAAAAGCATGACATCTGATAGTCGAAAAGTGCAGTCAGGCAGTCTATTTTTGGCTTACCCAGGCGATAAAACAGATGGTCGCAAATATATTGCGGAGGCCATTAGTAATGGTGCTAGCGCGGTAATTTGGGATTCTGAAAATTTTGAATGGAATGCCAAGTGGGACATTGAAAATAAGCCAATAAAGCAATTACGTCTGCAAGCTGGCAGCATTGCCAGTCAATTTTATGGGAAACCTTCTGAAAAGCTGTGGATGATAGGCGTGACGGGCACCAACGGCAAAACTTCGATTTCGCAATGGTTAAGCCAATGCTTTAACCATTTAGGCAAAAAAACTGCGGTCATTGGCACGCTGGGTAATGGTTTGCCAAATAAGTTAACTGAAACTTCAAATACCACGCCAGATGCGGTTTTATTGCAAGAAATGTTGGCAGATTATGTGAAGCAAGATGTTAAAGCCGTCGCTATGGAAGTGTCTTCACATGGTCTGCATCAAGGCCGTGTACGTGGCGTGAATTTTGATGTGGCGGTGCTGAGCAATTTAACGCGAGATCATTTGGATTATCACGGCTCGTTTGAAGACTATGCAGATGCGAAACGCTGCCTATTTGTTGGCAGTGATTTGAAGGTTGCCGTACTGAATTGTGATGATGAATTTGGCCGGGAAATTGAAAAAGAGTTAACCAATGTTGGCACACCAGTATTGAGTTATGGCATCGACCGTGGCGCAGTTAGGGCGACCGAGCTACATTTTGAAAATACCCATTTTGTTTTTTACGCGGTGACTCCACAAGGCAATGCGCCTGTAAAAGCCAATTTAATCGGACGTTTTAATGTGTATAACGTACTGGCAGTGTTGGCAACTTTACTTGCATCTAAGGTGAGTTTAGAAGAAGCGATAGAGGCGATTTCACACATTCAGTCGGCCGCTGGACGCATGCAGCAATTGGGTGGTGGCAATTTGCCTTTAGTGGTGGTGGATTACGCGCATACACCTGATGCCTTAGAAAAAGTGCTGACCACATTAAAAGCGCAGGCTAGTGCCAAACTCATTTGCGTATTTGGTTGCGGCGGCAATCGAGACGCTGGTAAGCGCGAATTGATGGGAAAAGTCGCTAGCGCTATTGCTGATACGGTGGTAGTGACATCGGATAATCCGCGCGACGAAGCGCCTGATAAAATTATTCAAGACATTTTAACGGGTATGCAAGGCAATTTTGTAATTGAAGAAGATCGTGCTAAAGCCATCTCTGTTGGAATTTTTTCGGCTAAACCAAATGATATTGTGCTGATTGCAGGTAAAGGCCACGAGGATTATCAGGAAATCGCAGGTAAAAAACATCGTTTTAGCGATATAGAGCAAGCACAAAACGTGCTCAATATTTATCAAGGGGCGTTTGCATGATCATGCTTAGCGAAATTGCTAAAGTGCTGGATGGCCGCATGCTGGGCGATGACGTGTTGGTGCAAAGCGTGGGTAGTGATAGCCGCAACATTGTAAAAAACCAATTATTTATTGGTATCAAAGGTGAAAATTTTGACGGTAACAGTTACGCGCTAGAGGCTGTACAACAAGGTGCTACCGCGGTGCTGGTGTCAGATGAAAACACAAAAGCTCTCCCAGCAGTGGTGGTACAAAACACGCTCTCAAGCTTAGGTATGTTAGCAAAACATTGGCGCAGTCAATTCAGCATTCCACTGGTGGCGGTGACTGGTAGCAATGGCAAAACTACCGTAAAAGAGATGATAGCAACTATTTTGAATGCGCCTGGAGGCCGCTCTGTTCTTGTCACACAGGGCAACCTGAATAATGATATTGGCATGCCAATGACGCTGCTTAAGATTCGCCCAGAACATACTGAAGCGGTGATTGAAATGGGCATGAGTCACCTTGGTGAGATTGATTATTTAACTCGCATCGCACAACCCACAGTTGCGGTGGTTACTAATGCTGGCACGGCTCATATTGGCGAAGTTGGCTCGCGCGAAAATATAGCAAAAGCCAAAGGCGAGATTTTTGCAGGGCTTGCAGATGATGGCATTGCGATTATCAATGTGGATGATGATTTTGCAGATTATTGGAAATCACTGAATAAAAATAAAAAAATCATCACGTTTGGTTTAGAAAAAGTGGCAGATATCAGCGCGAACTACAAAATTATCGGCAATTTGACAAAAATTAAGCTTAAAACGCTTAGCGGAGAAATCGAATTCAAGCTCAGCGTGTTAGGTAAGCACAATATTCATAATGCCCTAGCAGCAAGCGCTGTTGCGGTTGCGTTGGGTGTTTCTAATGAAGATATAGCAAAAGGTTTGGCAGTTTTTGGTGCGGTAAAAGGTCGATTGAATTGGCTGCAAGGCAATAAAGGCGGGGTGGTGATAGATGATACATACAACGCTAATCCAGATTCGATGAAGGCAGCAATTGACGTATTAGCAAACCAGAAAACACTTCAGATTTTCGTGATGGGTGACATGGGCGAGCTGGGCGCAGATGCCGCCAAAATGCACGCGGAAGTGGGCGCGTATGCCAAACAAAAAGGCGTGCATACCTTATTGGCACTTGGTGAAAATAGCGTATTTGCAGTGCAAGCATTTGGCAAAAATGCCACGCATTATGCGTCGCTGCAAACCTTGCTGGATGCGGCTTACAGCCTGATTAAAAATAATACCACTGTATTGGTAAAAGGCTCGCGTTTTATGAAAATGGAGCGTGTGGTAAATGCGCTAATAGAAAAAAATGATGCATTGGAGGAACAGTAATGCTGCTAGAACTTGCACGCTACTTGGCGCACGATATTCGTGGTTTTAATGTGTTTAATTACATCACCTTACGCGCTGTTTTGGCGACACTTACTGCGCTAATCATTTCATTTATGGTTGGTCCGACCATGATACGAAAACTTACGCAATACAAGGTGGGGCAAGCAGTGCGCGATGATGGCCCGCAAACGCATTTGGTGAAAGCGGGCACGCCAACCATGGGAGGCGCGCTTATTTTGGTGGCGATATCAATAGCAACTTTGTTGTGGGGTGATTTACACAACAAATATATTTGGGTTGTGCTGGTGACTACGCTTGGTTTTGGTGCGATTGGCTGGGTGGATGATTATAGAAAAGTAGTCTATAAAAACCCGAAAGGCTTATCCGCCAAAGCGAAATATTTTTGGCAAAGTGTCATTGGGCTGGGCGTGGCGATTTTCTTGTTTCAAACATCCACTACGTCTGCAGAAACCACACTTATTTTCCCATTCCTTAAAAATTTGGTGCTGCCTTTAAGCGCAGTCGGTTTTATTGTGCTGACGTATTTAGTGATAGTTGGCAGTAGCAACGCAGTAAATTTGACTGATGGCTTGGATGGCTTGGCGATTATGCCTACGGTGATGGTGGGCAGCGCGTTAGCGATTTTTGCTTATGTGGCGGGGCATTTATATTTCTCTAAATATTTGGGCATTCCTTACGTGGCGGGCGCGGGTGAATTGATGGTATTTTGTGCCGCCATGGCTGGCGCGGGCTTGGGATTCTTATGGTTTAACGCTTATCCCGCAGAAGTGTTTATGGGTGACGTTGGTGCATTGGCGCTGGGAGCCGCGCTAGGAGTTGTTGCAGTCATCGTTCGCCAAGAAATTGTGCTATTTATTATGGGCGGTGTTTTTGTGGTGGAGACTTTTTCAGTCGCGTTGCAGGTGCTGTATTTTAAATATACCAAAAGCAAAACTGGCACTGGCAAGCGCATTTTTTTAATGGCGCCATTGCATCATCACTATGAGCAAAAAGGTTGGAAGGAAACGCAAGTCGTTGTGCGATTTTGGATTATTACCATGATGCTCGTTCTAGTTGGATTATCGACCCTGAAATTAAGATGAAAATTGAGTTAAAAAACAAAAAAGTATTAGTGCTAGGCCTTGGCGAAACAGGTCGCTCGGCTTTGAGCTGGCTTGCTAAGCAAGGTGCAATTTTGTCCGCAGCAGATACGCGTGACAACCCGCCCAATATGGATGACTTGAATAGGCGAATGTCGCAAGTCACTTATCACACAGGACAATTTAAGCAGGAGATATTACTAAAAGCTGAGTTGATTGTGATAAGTCCAGGCGTGCCTATCAGTGACCCTGCCGTGCAAGCAGCTATTCAACAAGGGATTGCAGTGATTGGTGACGTGGAATTATTTGCGCAATACCGTTCAAAAAATGCAAAAGTCATCGGCATTACTGGTTCAAACGGTAAAACCACGGTGACAACTTTAGTGGGTGAGATTTGTAAAGAAGCGGGCTTAAAAACTATCGTCGCTGGCAATATTGGCCTGCCTGTGCTGGATGCCTTGCAAATGGAAACGCCTGATATTTATGTGCTGGAACTTTCTAGCTTTCAGCTGGAAACTACAGCTAATTTAAACCTAGATGCGGCAACGGTGCTGAATGTGTGCGAAGACCATATGGATAGATACGCTAGTGTTGCAGATTATGCTGCTGCCAAAGCGCGCATTTTGGCACATGCAAAAGTTGCAGTATTGAATCGCGACGACGCAATAACACTTGCGATGCAGTCTGAGAATGTAGTGACGTTTGGCTTAAATGCTGCACCAAGCACAAAGGATCTTGGCTTAATTGATGAGAATGGTGTGCAATACTTAGCAAGCGGACAGCGTAAATTGTGTAAATCAAGCGAGCTGAAAATTTCTGGTCAACATAATGTAGCGAATGCGCTTGCGGCGGCGGGTTTATGTGCTGCCGTTGGCATCGAGAAAATAGCCATAGCGCATGCATTGCGAGATTTTAAAGGTTTGCCACATCGCGTGGAATGGGTCGCCAATATTGATGATATAGATTTCTATGACGACTCAAAAGGCACCAACGTTGGTGCAACTTGCGCCGCCATTTTGGGGATGACCAAGAATGTGAATGGGCATGGTAAACCACAAAAAGTAGTGTTAATCGCGGGTGGTGATGGCAAAGGGCAGGATTTCACACCTTTAGCACCTGCCTTGCAAGCTAATAGCAATGCGGTTGTGCTGATAGGTCGCGATGCGTCTTTGATTGAGGCAGTGTTGGCGAAAACTAACATTCCAATTTATCATGCGGCAGATTTACCAGAGGCGGTGAATATCGCCAAAAAGGTGGCTAAGGCGGGCGAAGCGGTGTTACTTTCCCCGGCTTGTGCTAGCTTTGATATGTTTAAGAACTACGTGCATCGTGCAGAAGTATTTGTGGATGCGGTCAAGCAGCTACAACAAAAAAATAAAAAAGTGGCAACATGCTAGCGCCTGTGATACACAGTAGCGAACGCGCAAATGCCGCAAGTTACGATCAAATGTTGCTTTGGATAACTTTTATTCTGTTGGGTTTGGGCTTGGTAATGGTGTATTCCGCATCGATTGCGATTGCCGAGGCCGATAAAGTCGTCGGGCACCAAAGCACTTATTATTTAATACGCCAAGCCATATTTATTGTGATTGGCTTGGTGGCGGGTTTCATCTCATTTCAAATTCCAGTGACATTGTGGCAAAAAATGGCGCCGTATTTATTTTTATTGGGCTTATTTTTGCTGGTGTTGGTGCTTATTCCAGGTGTAGGACGCAACGTCAATGGCAGCCAACGTTGGCTATCATTGTTCGTGATTAATTTGCAGCCATCTGAACTGATGAAGTTGTTTGCAGCAATGTATGTGGCCGATTACGCCGTGCGCAAAGCGCCGCAGATGGATAGTATTAAAAAAGGCTTTTTGCCTATGGTTGCGGTGATGGTGTTGGTTGGATTTTTACTGCTGCGCGAGCCAGATTTTGGCGCGTTTGCGGTCATAGCAGCCATTTCCATTTCCATCCTTTGGCTGGGCGGTATTAACGTAAAAATATTTGCTGGGCTGGTTGCTTTGTTACCAGTCGCCATTTACTTTTTGATTTGGAGCTCGCCATATCGACTCCAGCGCGTGATTGGTTTTATGGATCCGTGGGCTGACCCATTCGGTAAAGGCTATCAGCTTTCGCATGCGCTTATCGCCTTCGGCCGAGGCGAGTGGTTTGGTGTGGGCTTGGGGGCGAGCGTGGAGAAATTATTGTATCTGCCTGAAGCGCATACCGATTTCTTATTGGCGGTAATTGCGGAAGAGCTCGGTTTTGTAGGTGTACTGACAGTGCTGGGTTTGTTTGTGTGGATTGTGATTCGCGCATTTGGTATCGGCAAAGAAGCGGTAGCGAACGAGCGCTATTTTGCTGCTTTGCTGGCACAAGGCCTTGGCGTGTGGATAGGCGTACAAGGAATTATCAACATTGGCGTGAACATGGGCGTGCTACCAACCAAGGGTTTGACCTTGCCACTACTTTCATTCGGTGGTAGTGGCATTTTGGCTAATTGCATCGCTATGGCGGTGTTGCTACGCATTGATTTTGAGAATCGTCGACTTCAGAAAGGCTTGCCAGCATGATGTTTGCGAGCCCAGTCACGCAGTCAAAAACAGGCACGCTGATGGTGATGGCGGGCGGCACGGGCGGTCATGTTTACCCAGCGATGGCGGTGGCGGATTATATGATTACCTACGGCTGGAAAGTGGTTTGGCTTTGCACCGAAGGCGGCATGGAAAACAAATTAATTGAAGATAAAAGTTACAGTAAAGCCATGATGACTATGCGCGGCGTGCGTGGCAAAGGTTTACTGGGTTGGGTGTTGCTGCCCATTAAATTAGCTATTGCGTTTAAGCAAAGCTTTAACGCCATTCGCTTGCATCGTCCAACGGTGGTGTTAGGAATGGGCGGCTTTGCGGCTTTTCCTGGTGGTTTAATGGCGAAATTGCTCGGCAAGCCCTTGATCATTCACGAGCAAAATTCTATTGCGGGTTTAACCAATAAAGCTTTGGCCTTAGTTGCGAATAAAGTGCTGGTAGCGTTTCCTCTAGCATTTGGGAATAAGGCTGAATTAGTAGGTAATCCAGTGCGTAGCGATATTACTCAATTACCAGCGCCAGAAGTGCGCTATGGAAAGCGTACAGGTAAGCTGAAGTTGTTAGTGGTAGGCGGCAGTTTGGGTGCAACAGCGCTGAATGAAGTGCTACCAAAAGCGTTGGCTAATCTTCCAAATGAGACTTATGAAGTTGTACATCAGGCTGGTGAGAAACATATCGGTGCTCTGCAAGCCAATTATCATGCGGCTTCCAGGGCAGCTGAAACTAAGGCTTTTATCAACAATATGTCCGAAATGTATGCGTGGGCGGACGTGGTAATTTGTCGTGCGGGTGCGCTAACGGTGGCGGAGTTGGCGTGCGTTGGCGTGGCAAGTGTGCTGGTGCCATTTCCATATGCGGTGGATGACCACCAAACGTATAACGCCAAATACTTAAGCGATGCGGGTGCTGCCAAGTTGATACAACAAAGCGAATTCAATGTGCAAAAAGCGACAGAAATTTTAAGCAATTTAACACGAGAAATTTGTTTAGAAATGGCCATCAAAGCCAAGCAGCTCGCTAAGCCGGAAGCAACGCAAACAGTTGCAAAAATTTGTATGGGGATAGCCTTATGAAGCATAAAGTAAAGAATATCCATTTTGTGGGCATAGGTGGCGCGGGCATGAGCGGCATCGCCGAAGTCTTGATGAATTTAGATTTCAAAGTTTCGGGATCAGATTTGGCAAAAAATGACACAACAAAACGCTTAGAAAAATTTGGTGCAAAAGTATATCAGGGTCACGCCACAGAGAACTTAAGTGAGGCGGATGTGGTAGTGGTTTCATCCGCGGTGAACGAGAAAAACCCTGAAATTATCGCTGCACGCGCAAAAAATATCCCTGTGGTGCCACGCGCCTTAATGTTGGCAGAGCTGATGCGTTTTCGACAAGGTATTGCCGTAGCAGGCACGCACGGCAAAACCACAACTACTAGCCTTATCGCCAGTATTTTGGCCGAGGCCGGCATGGATCCAACTTTTGTGATTGGTGGCAAGCTCGAGGCTGCCAGTGCCAATGCGCGATTGGGTACGGGCGAATACATTGTGGCGGAAGCGGATGAGTCTGACGCTTCATTCTTACATTTAACACCCGTGATGGCGGTGGTGACCAATATCGATCAAGACCACATGGACACTTACGAGCATAGCTTCGACAAGCTCAAGAGCGCTTTTGTGGAGTTTTTACAGCAATTGCCGTTTTGGGGAATGGCCGTGGTGTGCGTGGATGACGCGAACATTCGAGAGATTTTGCCACGCGTGACTAAGCCAGTGATGACGTATGGCTTGAGTGAAGAAGCAAGAATTCGCGCTAGAAATGTGCGCGCGGATAACGGCAAAATGCATTTTACGGTGGACAGAATTAACGGCGTGACCACAACGTTTGACGTGACGTTGAATTTGCCTGGCAACCATTATGTGCTAAACGCACTGGCAGCGATTGCAATTGCCAGCGAACTCAATATTGAAGATAAATTTATCATTAAAGCGCTTGCCGAATTTAAAGGCGTAGGTCGTCGTTTTGAGCGCTATGGCGAAATTGCTACTAAAGGCGGCAAATTTACACTGATTGACGACTACGGACATCATCCTGTTGAGATGCAAGCAGTGATTGCCGCAGCGCGAGATGCTTTCCCCAAGCGCCGCTTGGTACTTGCCTTCCAGCCACATCGGTTTACTAGAACTAGAGACTGCTTCGAGGATTTTGTGCGCGTACTTTCCACAGCAGATGCTGTGATATTGACTGAGGTCTATTCAGCAGGCGAGGCACCGATTGTAGCGGCAGATGCACGCAGCTTAATTCGCGCGGTGCGCGTAGCGGGCAAGGTAGAGCCGCTATTTGTGGAAACCACTGACGAAATGCCGCAAGCGATTATGAATATGGCGCAGGCTAATGATGTGGTCATTGTGATGGGCGCAGGATCTATCGGCCATGTGGCTGCAATTACGAAAGAGTTAGCAAGCCAATGACGCAAGTCGAAGCAAAATCACAATTGCTAAAAAACGAGTCACTGGCGCGCTATACCAGTTGGCGCGTGGGTGGTCGCGCTGATCGCTTGTTTATTGCTGAAAACTTGAGTGAATTACAAGTGTTTATGAGCGACATAGACCGCGCCGAACCCATTTTTTTTATTGGCTTGGGCAGCAATTTGTTGGTGCGCGATGGTGGCGTGCGTGGCACGGTGATTGTGATGCACCAGGCATTGAGTGATTTGCGCATAGATGGTAAATATATTTACGCAGAAGCAGGCGTGACTTGCGGAAAATTCGCCAAATTTTCTGCAAGTCAATATAGAGAAGGCGGCGAATTTATGGCAGGCATTCCCGGCACTGTGGGCGGTGCGCTGGCAATGAACGCAGGCTGTTACGGCTCAGAAACTTGGAACATTGTGCATCAAGTGCTCACCATAGACAGACAAGGCGTAACGCATGTGCGAAACAAATCTGAGTTTATACCGAGCTATCGCCATGTGGAAATGCCCGTTGCAGAAGAGTGGTTTTTGGGCGCGTGGTTCAAGCTAGAGCAAGGTGATGCAGATGAATCGCATCAAAAAATTAAGAATTTACTGGCAGCACGTTTAGCTAGCCAACCTTTGAACTTGCCTAGTGCTGGCTCTACGTTTAGAAACCCGCATGGTGATTTTGCGGCACGATTAATAGAGGCGAGTGGTTTAAAAGGTTACCAAATTGGCGGTGCGCAAGTGTCGCCAAAACATGCCAATTTTATTGTGAATTTGGGCGATGCAACGGCGCTGGATATTGAGTTGCTGATTCGTCATATGAAAGATACGGTGCTGGAAAAACAGGGAATTGTATTGCAACAAGAGGTGCGAGTGATTGGCGAATATGCATAATAAATTTGGAAAAGTAGCGGTACTGTTTGGTGGCAAATCGGCCGAGCGAGAAATATCGCTAAAAAGCGGTTCAGCGGTCTTGGCGGCGTTGTTACGTCAGGGCGTAGATGCGCACGCGTTCGACCCAGCCGAACGATCATTGCACGAGTTGGAAGGTTTCGACCTCGCATTCAATTCGCTACACGGCCGCTACGGTGAGGATGGCACGATACAAGGAGCGCTGGAGTTGATGAATATTCCTTACACGGGCAGCGGCGTCATGGCTTCCAGCGTGGGCATGGATAAATGGCGCACCAAATTGTTGTGGAAAGTGTTGAATATTGCGACGCCTGATTTTGAAGTGGTGAATGCGCAAAGTGATTTTGCAGCGATAGAGAAGAAACTTGGGTTGCCATTATTTGTGAAACCTGCGAATGAAGGTTCGAGTATTGGTATTACAAAAGTTAAACAAAAAGGCGGCCTGCAACCCGCATGGATATTAGCTTGCAGGGCAGACCCCTTAGTGATTGCGGAACAGTTTATTGGTGGTGGTGAATATACCGTGGGCATTCTGGGCGAGACGCCGCTACCGATAGTACGCATTGTGCCTAAAAATGAATTTTACGATTACGAGGCCAAATATTTGCGTAACGACACCGAATATTTATGTCCTTGCGGTTTGAGCGCAGAGAAAGAAGCGCAAATTCAAGCTGAGGCGCTACAAGCATTTCGCGCCGTGGGTTGCAGGGACTGGGGGCGCGTGGATTTTTTAATGGATGAGCAAGGAAATCACTACTTTTTGGAAGTCAATACCAGTCCTGGCATGACCGACCACAGCTTGGTGCCCATGGCTGCAAAGGCAGCGGGCATTAGCTTTGATGAGTTAGTCATCAAGATTTTGGCAATGACTTTGGATGCCCCAAAAAAGGATATAGAGCATGTGGGATAAACCACGACTTTTGAATTGGATTGCAAACTTTTTGTTTGCGCTTTCGGTCGTGCTGTTTTTGTACGCATTGCTCTTTGTGGTGGTGCATTTGCCGATTTTTCCGATTCGCGAAGTGAAGGTGGATGGCCAATTGGCACACGTGAATCGCGAGCAAATAAAGTTGATTGTAGCCAAACATTTGAAAGGTAATTTCTTTACGTTGGATTTAATTAAAACGCGCGATGCTTTCGAAAAACTGCCTTGGGCGCGCAATGTAAGTGTGCGCCGGCGTTGGCCAGATAAGCTGGATGTGGTGATTGAAGAACATCAAGCCTTAGCGCGTTGGGGCAATATCGCGTTGGTAAATACACATGGCGAGTTGTTTCAAGCCGCGACAGATGATGAGTTGCCTGTGTTTTATGGGCCAGGCGATGGCGTAATGGAAGTGACCAAAAGTTATGGTAATTACAGCCTAATTTTGAATAAAGCCGATATAAAAATCGCGCAAGTCACGTTATCACCGCGCCGTGCTTGGGAAATTAAAACCAATAAAGGCTTAAAAATCGCCCTAGGCCGCGTAGATATGGATGTGCGCTTAGATAAATTTGCAAGGGCGTATCAATCTACGCTAAGCCAATTGAATGTGAAAGTGGTTTATGCCGATTTGCGTTATCCCAATGGATTTGCGGTACGCAAGCCAGTTGGCTTAAAACCCACAATGTTAGTGCCAGCGGCGCCAGCAACGCCAATTAAGCCAGCTAAAGCGGCTAATGCCTGATTTTGAGAATTGAAAGAATGAAAAAGGGAGTTAAATATGAGTAAAGTCCGTGAAGATAAAAACCTAATTGTTGGGTTAGATATCGGCACCTCCAAAATCGTGACCATTGTGGCGGAGCTGCTACCAGAAGGTACTTTGAAAGTGATTGGCCTAGGCCAACATCCATCGCGCGGCTTAAAAAAGGGCGTGGTGATAAATATCGATTCGACCATGCAAGCTATTCAGCGCTCGATTGAAGAAGCCGAATTGATGGCTGATTGCAAAATTAAAACGGTGTTTACTGGTATCGCGGGTAACCACATCAAAAGCCTAAATTCGCACGGCATGGTGAAAATTAAAGATGCTGAAGTTTCACAAATGGATGTGGATAGAGTTGTCGAGACTGCAAGAGCAGTTTCGTTGCCAGCAGATCAGCAGATTTTACATATCTTGACCCAAGAATTTATTATCGATGGCCAAGATGATGTGCGCGAACCGCTAGGCATGAGTGGCATGAAGTTGGAAGTGAAAGTGCATATTGTGACTGGCGCGGTGGCAGCTGCACAAAATATCGTTAAATGTATCAAGCGCTGCGGCTTGGAAGTAAGCGATTTGATTTTACAACCACTTGCTTCAAGTATTGCTGTGCTGACAGAGGATGAAAAAGAGCTTGGCGTCTGCTTGGTGGATATTGGAGGCGGCACAACCGATATTGCAGTCTTTAAAAATGGCTCGATTCGACACACAGCGGTGATTGCAATCGCGGGCGATCAAATGACTAACGATGTGGCCGTCGCTTTCCGTACCCCAACGCAATCAGCCGAAGACATCAAAATTAAATATGGCTGTGCACTGCGCCAATTGGCCGACGCGCGCGAGGTGGTGGAAGTGCCAGGTGTGGATGGCCGAGAAGCGCGCCAGTTATCGATACAAACGTTGGCCGAAGTCATTGAGCCGCGCGTGGTTGAACTATATGAGCTGGTATTGCAAGAGTTGCGTCGCAGCGGAATGGAGGAAATGATAGCTTCTGGAATCGTGATTACAGGCGGCTCAGCGATGATGCGCGGCATGATTGAGCTGGGCGAAGAAATTTTCCACATGCCAGTGCGCTTGGGTATGCCACGCTATGTTGGCGGGCTATCTGAAGTGGTGAGCAATCCACGTTATGCGACTGGTGTTGGACTAATTTTGATGGGCAAACAACAGCTAGAACGGCATTTAACTGGGCAAATGGAATCGACTTCGATAGGAAGAATTTTTGACAAGATGAAGAGTTGGTTTCAGGGGAACTTTTAGTTTTAGTTGTGGCAATAGGGCAGAGTTTAATGCAAGTTAAGCTCAATATTTAAAGGCAAAAGGAGAAATATGATGTTTGAAATTATGGAGAAAGATTCACAAGAGGCGGTAATCAAGGTCATCGGGGTGGGTGGTTGCGGTGGTAACGCGATTGAGCACATGATTACTAAAAACTTAAGTGGCGTTGAATTTATTTGCGCTAATACCGATATGCAGGCGCTGAAAAAGAGCAATGCGAAAACAGTGTTGCAAATTGGCTCTGAAATCACCAAAGGTTTAGGCGCAGGTGCTAAACCCGAGGTGGGTCGTGATGCTGCGCTTGAAGATCGTGACCGCATTGCGGAAATGATTGATGGTGCTGATATGTTATTTATCACTGCAGGTATGGGTGGCGGCACTGGTACTGGCGCTGCGCCGATTATCGCTGAAGTTGCTAAAGAAATGGGCATATTGACGGTAGCCGTGGTGACTAAGCCATTTGCGTTTGAAGGTAAACGTACTAAGGTTGCAACAGATGGCTTGGAAGAGCTTTCACAGCATGTGGATTCGCTGATCGTGATTCCAAACGAGAAGCTTATGGAAGTACTTGGCGAAGATGTTCCTTTTTTAGAAGCTTTCCGTGCCGCGAACGACGTACTACATAATGCTGTCTCAGGTATTGCAGAGATTATTAATTGCCCAGGCTTGGTGAACGTGGATTTTGCTGACGTGCGCACTGTGATGTCTGAAATGGGCATGGCAATGATGGGTTCTGCAGAAGCAAGTGGCCCAGAACGCGCTAGAATCGCGGCTGAACAAGCAGTAGCTAGTCCATTGTTGGAAGATGTCAACTTGGCCAATGCCCGTGGCGTTTTGATTAATATTACTGCAAGCGCAAGCTTTAAAATGAAAGAGTATTACGACGTGATGAACACGATTAAAGAGTTCACTGCGGAAGATGCAACGGTGATTGTGGGTAATGTGATGGACGAAACGATGGGCGACCGTTTGCGTGTGACAATGGTTGCTACTGGTTTAAATGGTGCGATTGCGCGCCGTCAACAAAAACCTGAGTTGCGCGTAATGACGACTTTGATGACGGGTACCAATAGTCAGCCAGTATTTGTAGATAGCGGCATGGAAGACGAAGCGCCAGCGGTGTTTAGTCAAAACAACCGCCGTGCGCAGGTAGAAGCGATGAAAATGTCGGGTGTTGAAGAATATGACATTCCTGCATTTTTACGCAAACAGGCAGATTAATTGGCTGTCAGAATTTAAAGGCGTAAAATATGCTCATGTAAAAATGAGTGTGATTAGGAATTAAGTGCTAGGTTTATGAAATGTTAAAACAAAGAACCTTAAAAAAACAGGTAAGTGCGACTGGTGTTGGTTTGCATAATGGTGAAAAAGTCACGTTGACTTTGAAACCTGCGGTGATTGATACTGGCATTGTATTTGTGCGCGCCGATTTGCCCGGTGCGCCAACCATACAAGCACAACCTGAGGCCGTGCGTGATACGCGCATGTGTTCTGCCCTAGAACACAATGGTGCGCGCGTCGCTACGGTTGAGCACTTAATGTCCGCGCTGGCGGGTTTGGGCGTGGACAATATTATTGTCGAAGTCACCGCTTCTGAAATTCCGATTATGGATGGGAGTTCTGGTCCGTTTATTTATTTGCTACAACAAGCGGGCATTACAGAACAAAATGCACCTAAAAAATTTTTAAGAATCAAAAAGTTAGTTGAAGTGATCGAAGGCGATAAGTGGGTGAAATTCGAGCCTTACCACGGCTTTAAAATGGATTTTACCATTGATTTCGCCCACCCTGTTTTTGAAAATTCAGGTCAAAATGTGAAGATTGATTTTGCCGATAATTCCTACATTAAAGAAATTAGCCGAGCCAGAACTTTTGGTTTTATGCACGAGGTGGAATACCTGCGCGCCAATGGATTAGCGCGTGGTGGAAGTTTAGATAATGCGATTGTGTTGGATGAATATCGCGTTTTGAATCGCGACGGTTTGCGCTACGAAGATGAATTTGCCAAACACAAAGTATTGGACGCGATTGGTGATTTGTACATGCTCGGCCACCCGATATTGGGCGCGTTTACCGCGTATAAATCGGGTCACGCGCTCAACAATGCCTTGTTGCGCGCACTGTTGGCTGATGCAAGCGCTTGGGAATACGCGACTTTTGAAAAAATTGAAGAAGCGCCAGCGGGTTTTCAAGAGCAAACTGCATTTTTTACGCCCAATCTTTTGCCGCACTTTAGTTAGAGGTTTTCAAGCCAATGCCAATTATCCGGCTAACGATTATATTGGTGTTTATTGCCACTTTTGTGTTGCTGGCTGGTTATTTAGTAACTCGCAATAAAAAATATTTAACCTATTTAAAACAGATGCTTAAATACACGGGTTGGTGCTTTGCTGTGTTATTTGTGCTGTATTTAATGTCTCGCGTCATTCGGTTTTAGTCTCTGAAATGTCAAAAGTAAAGCATATTTTAATCAGTTTATATGTGCTAAATGCATGCCTGGGAGCCAATATCCATGCAGCTTCTGGCGATGCTGAATTTTTGCAAGCGCGCACTGCCTATGATAAGAAAAACGCCATCGCCTTGTCTGAGTTCGTTCTGCAACTACAAAATCAAGATTACATTTTGGCGCCTTATGCCGATTATTGGCTGATGTTGCTCAATTTGGAGGATGCCGATAATGAAAAGGTGACAGATTTTCTAGCGACTTATAGTGAATATCCTTTTGCCGATAGATTGCGTGGCGAATATCTAAAAAAACTCGCCAAAAAGCAAGATTGGGAAAACTTTTCGGGCGAAATTGCCAATTATCAGTTAGAAGACTCGGCAGTTGCATGTTATGCGGCAGAATCCAGCGCGATAAATGGTGATGATTCAGTGCTGGAAGGCGCGAAATCACTGTGGTTGCAAGCCAAAGAGCAGGCAAGTAATTGTGCGAGCTTATACGACCGTATGCAGGCCGCTGGTGCGCTAACAGAGAGCGATATTTGGGAGCGATTTCGTTTGGCCTTGGCCGATAACCGCATATCACTTGCTAAAGCCATTGCCAAGCGTTCTAAAACTTTCGAGTCCAGCCAATATAAGTTGATTGATAAAGTTTATGCCTCTCCCAGCACCGTATTGGCAAAAAAAACTGTTTCGTTTAAAACTAAATTTGGGCGCGAACTGAATTTATTCGCGCTAAATCGCATTGCAAAAACCAATTCGCAGCAGGCTTTAAGTGCGTTTAATAAAGTGACGGATTTACTTCAGCCAGAAGATAGAAGCTATTTTTATGGCAGATTGGCACTGCAAGCTGCCCAGCGTCAAGAGTCGCAGGCCTTGCAGTGGTTTAAACTTGCAGATAAAACTGAGCTGAATAAAGATCAGCTAGCTTGGTTTGCCCGAAGTGCTTTGCGTGAAAAAAATTGGTCAGTTGTATTAGGTGCGATTGCGAAAATGCCACTAATCCAGGCAGAGGAAGGTGCCTGGCGCTATTGGAAAGCACGTGCGCTTAAAAGCAAAAACCAAATGCTTGAAGCGAATACTTTATTTGCTAAGCTTTCGACTGAGCGTCATTTTTATGGTTGGTTGGCGCAAGAAGAACTGGAAGGCTTTATGTCTGCGCCGCTTAGCACTTATAAAGTGACTGATTTAGAAGTGGAAGAAATAGCCAACACACCCGCTTTTCAGCGTGCAGAAGCCTTGCAGAGAGTGGATTTAAAATGGGAAGCGAAGTCAGAATGGGCGCAGGCGACTAAAGATTTTGACGATAGACAATTGCTGGCAGCGGCTGAATTTGCAGCGCGCAATAAATGGTACGATTTAGCGATTATTACCGCCGATAAAACTACCGAAATGCACGATTTCGCGCTACGTTACCCAACGCCGTATCGTGATTTAATGAAACCAGCCGCCGGTGAGCAAGGCGTGGATGAAGCTTGGGTGTATGGCATTACGCGGCAAGAAAGCCGCTTTATGCACTATGCAAAATCGGGAGTAGGTGCATCAGGTTTAATGCAGCTCATGCCCGCTACAGCCAAGTGGGCTGCGCCTCGCGCGGGCATTAGCAATTATCACAATGGCATGATTCACGAGCTGGATACCAACATTGCGCTGGGCACTTATTACATGAGTCACACGTTGGAAATTTTTAATGGGCAAGAAGTCATGGCGACAGCGGCGTATAATGCGGGGCCAAGTCGCGCTAAAAAATGGGTGGCCGCAATTCCGCTAGAAGGCGCGATTTATGCGGAAACCATTCCTTTCTCTGAAACGCGTAGTTATGTACAAAAAGTAATGGCGAACGCGCATTTGTACGCGACACGTTTGGGCTTAAAAGCCATTCCGCTTAAAAAGCGATTAGGCGTTATTCCCAGCAGCAACGGCCTTGTGACAGGTGGAGAAGACAATACCGAGCCCGAAATAACCGAGCAAAAGTTATTTGAGCCAATACCTATTGAAGAAAAGAAATAAGTAAAAATGACCATAAAAAAAATTGCAGTATTGGGAGGCGCAGGTTTCGTGGGTAGTTGTTTGGTGGCAAAACTAGACGAGGCTGGTTACCAGGTTAAAGTGCTCACAAGGCGGAGAGAAAGCGCTAAGCATCTTATTTTATTACCTAATGTTCAAGTGGTGGAATGCCATTTACCCAATACTTACGCACTAAAAGATGAGCTAAATGGCAGCGATGCAGTTATTAATTTGGTCGGCATACTGCATGAAGCTGGCAATAGTACGTTTGAGGCGATGCATCATCAATTACCGCGCCGTCTAGCGCAAGTTTGCGAAGAGCTCAGCATCAACAGGCTAATTCACATGAGTGCACTGCAAGCCAATAACCATGCGCCTAGCCAGTATCTTAAAAGCAAAGCCACAGGTGAAGCGGCGATTAATGAATTTAGCAAAAAGCTCGACATTACCATTTTTAAACCATCGGTAATATTTGGACATAGCGATAGTTTTATTAATTTATTTGCCAATCTAGTAAAGTTTTTACCTGTGATTTTTTTGGCGAAACCCGATGCAAAATTCCAACCGATTTGGGTGGGAGACGTCGCGCAATGTTTTGTGAATGCACTCGAAAATACCGTCACTTATGGCAAAACCTATGAGCTGGGTGGTCCTCAAATTTACACTTTGCGCCAGTTGGTGCAAAAGGTGATGGATGTTTTGGGCAAGCAGCGGCCGATAATTGGCTTGAATAATACGCTCTCAATGGCGCAAGCTTTTGCGTTGGAGCTGATGCCGATTAAACTCATGTCGCGCGACAATATCCGCTCAATGCAGGTCGATAGCGTATGTGTTACGCCTATTGCGGCAGAACTTGGTGTTGTGCCAACTTCACTTGATACTATTGCCCCAGAATACTTGCTTAACGCATCACCACGCGCAGCTTACGATGCTTTTCGCAGTGCAGCAGGTCGTGCCATTAGTGCAAGAAGGTAACATGAAAGTTTATTGTGTTGGTGGTGCGGTGCGCGATGAGTTACTTGATTTTCCTGTAAAAGATAAAGATTTCGTCATTGTAGGCGCCACGCCACAAGCTATGCTGGATGCGGGATACAGGCCAGTCGGAAAAGACTTCCCTGTGTTTCTTCACCCCAAAACACACGATGAATATGCGCTCGCGCGCACCGAGCGTAAAACAGGCGCGGGCTACAAAGGTTTTGCTATTCACGCCTCGCCCGAGGTTACTTTGGAAGAAGATTTAGCGCGTCGTGATTTCACCATCAATGCTATTGCCAAAGATGCTCACGGTAATCTCATCGACCCGTTTAATGGTCAGGCCGACATTCAAGCTAAAGTTTTACGCCATGTAAGTGATGCATTTGCAGAAGACCCGGTGCGTATACTTCGCGCAGCGCGTTTTTCTGCAAGGTTTACAGAGTTTGCCGTTGCGCCAGAAACCATGGCTTTAATGCGAAAAATGGTAGATAACGGTGAGGTGAATGCGCTGGTGCCTGAGCGCGTTTGGCAGGAGCTTGCAAAAGGTTTAATGGAGCAAAAACCGTCGCGCATGTTTGAGGTGTTACGTGGTTGTGGTGCCTTACAAAAAATTCTACCTGAGCTAGATAAACTGTGGGGCGTGCCGCAACCACCGCAACATCATCCTGAAATTGATACTGGCGTGCACGTTATGATGGTGATAGATTACGCCGCTAAACAAAATTTTACACTGCCTGTGCGCTTTGCCGCGCTAATGCACGACCTCGGTAAAGGCGCAACGCCAGCTGATTTGCTGCCGCGCCATATCGGCCACGAAGTGCGTAGCGTGAGCCTGTTAAAAGATATTTGCAATCGACTTCGCGTACCGAACGATAGTAAAGAACTTGCGCACATTGTGGCTAAATTTCATGGTAAGTTGCACCAAGTGCTAAAAATGAAACCAAGTACTTTGGTCGGGTTTTTAACCGAGCTCGATGCTTTTCGCCAACCAGAAAGAGTTAACGATTTTCTCAAAGCTTGCGAGTGCGACAGCCGCGGCAGAACAGGTTTAGAGAATTGCGAACTACCTGAAACTGACTTAATATTAATTGCCCTGCAAGCCGCATCTAGCATAGATGCTGGCGCAGTTGCAAAACAGCACACAGAGCCGGAAAAGATTAAACAAGCAGTGTTTGAGGCTAGATTAAAAGCCGTGGCGCAGCATATAAAATAATCGCTAGGCAGTTAAATATAACAGTAAATTTATAGGTGAACATAAAAGATGCTTTTTTATGTTTGTGCCTAAATAGCTTTTGCGCAATATATGCACCTCCCCAGCCTCCAAGCAAACTCAGCCAGTGAAGTGTTGACTCCGAGGTGCGCCAATCATTTTTGATTGCTGAAGTTTTGTCTTGATAGTAATACAAAAAGACAACTAAATTTGCACCTAGATACACGAAAATATACCAAAGTGGCAAAACTCCTTTTAGCGTGCGTTCAAGTACAAAAGCAGTAAATAAGAAAATAAAGGCAATAAAAATAAAGCTGAATGAAACGGAACTGTCCGACTTTCTGGTATTATCTTGTGCTAAAAGATATGCAACATTGACAGCGCGAAAACGACCTTTTTCATCTTTGGCAATTTCATAAGTAACTAATTCGTTGATTTCTGGCCTTTTCTTAAGCCGATGAATCTGCGAGATATGTAAAAAAACATCTTTGCTATCCACTGCGGCACGAATAAACCCAAACCCTTTATCATCATACCATTTGATAATTTTTCCTTGGTAGCGCATCAGAATGTTAGGCCTGAGTTTAAAGCATCGAAAGTTGCTGTTCCGCAAGGTTTGTTGGTTTGCGTTTAAATCCACTCTTAGCGTATTGGTGCCAACGGCCAATAACATAGCAAATCAGCAAGTTTGCTTGCGCTTCAGGCATAATTTTTTTTCCAGTGCCTGCAACTGCGATTTTTAGACTTTGCTTAAGGGAAGCTTCTATCCTATCGTAAAGTTGATTAATGCGCGTTTGCAGGTGTTCCTCTTCGTTCACCAAGGCATCGCCAATCAGCACGCGCGTCATACCAGGGTTTTTCTCAGCAAATTTAAGTAGCATACTCACAATGAGTTGTACTTGTTTGGAGCCGTCTTTTTCATCAGTGGTGATTTTGTTAATTACGCCGAAAATGGAAACTTCGATAAACTCAATTAGGCCTTCAAACATTTGCGCTTTGCTGGCAAAGTGCCGATATAGCGCAGCTTCACTTAAATCTAGCTTGGCGGCGAGTGCTGCAGTGGTAATTTTCTCACGCTTTGGATTCTCCAGCATTTTGGCGAGCGTTTCTAATATCTGTTGCTTGCGGTCTGATGCCACATTGTTCCCCTTAAGTATTTTCTTGTTTAAGCTAACTATTATAGCTTAAGGTGAGTGAGCGCTAACACCGAATTGATCCTATAGTCGACAAAATTTGGTTTTTGCAGTTTTTTAGCGACCCAAATTGTATGCATGCCCAGCCGCTTTGCAGTCATTAGTGCAGGTAAATTGTCTTCTAACATCACGCAATTGCTGGGGCTGGTTTTTAAAGTTTTAAGCAATATTTGAAAGCCGCGCACACTAGGTTTGGCATGAAATTTAGTATTCTCTACGCTAAATACCAACTCGAAACAGTCACCAATGCCGAGTAAATCTAGCACGCGTAGCGCATAACCACGTGGCGCGTTAGTGAATATTACTTTACGTCCTTGCAACGTTTGCAGCATATGCCGCAAACGTTTGGTTTGTAGCACCATGTCTGCCAGTGTGATGAGCTTGTGGGTTTCATTCAGAAAGTGATATGGGTCAATGCTATGATGGCGCATGAGCCCTTTAAGCGTTGCACCATACACGCGCCAATAGTGCTGACGAAGGCTATGTGCGGCGGCTTCGTCCATTTCCAAATTATCCATGATGTATTGCGTCATGGTGCGATTCATCACGGGGAAGATGTGCGCGGATGCGTTGTGTAGCGTGTCGTCTAAATCAAAAATCCATACTTTAGACACGTTACTTAGCTTTTATGAGCGTTCCTACACCTTCGTCTGTGAGCACTTCAAGTAGTAACGCATGCTCAACCCGACCATCAATAATGTGTACGGTTTTAACGCCGCTTCTGGCCGCGTCAAGTGCAGAGCTAATCTTAGGCAACATGCCCCCAGAAAGCGTGCCATCCGCCACTAAATCATCAATATTTTTTGGTGTTAAGCCAGTCAGCAAATTGCCATTTTTATCTAAAACGCCTGGCGTATTAGTGAGTAAAATGAGTTTTTCCGCGCCTAAAATTTCGGCAAGTTTACCCGCCACCACATCGGCATTGATATTGTAAGTTTCGCTATCTGCGCCTACGCCAATTGGCGCGACCACGGGGATAAAATCGCCGGTATCTAAAAAGTTGATAATGCTCGGGTCGATTGCGGTAATCTCGCCTACTTGACCAACATCAATCATTTTTGTGGGGTCGTTCATATCTTCCATCAGTAGCTTGTGCGCGTGAATAAAATTGCCATCCTGCCCAGTTAAGCCCACCGCCTTGCCACCATGGCGATTAATCAGATTCACGATTTCTTTATTTACTTGCCCGCCTAGTACCATTTCCACCACATCCATGGTTTCAGCATCGGTCACACGCATGCCCTGAATAAACTCACCTTTTTTGCCTAGTTTATCCAGCATTTCGTTAATTTGCGGGCCGCCGCCATGCACCACTACAGGGTTCATGCCGACAAGTTTAAGCAATACGACATCCTGCGCGAAACATTCTTTCAAATGCGCGTCAGTCATGGCATTGCCGCCATATTTAATGACAATGGTCTTATCGAAAAAGCGCTTAATATAAGGCAACGCCTCGGCCAGAATTTGCGCTTTTTGTGCGGGTTTAATGTCAGTTAGCATAATGGTTCTCGTGAAATTGTTTATATTGTACTAAAAAACGGTCATAAGGTTTTGATAAACACTTTAGAGTTACGCTGAAAGTTATACATTTTTTGTTTTTCATATGGTAAATCTTCAATACTTTTTTGTGTAAAGCCACGTTCTAAAAACCAATGTTCAGTGCGAGTGGTTAGGCAAAAAAGCTGCTTAAAGCCCAACTCTTTGGATTGGTTTTGACAATAATTAAACAGCTTATCGCCGCGCCCGCCACCGCGATATTGCGTATCAATCGCCAAGCAGGCAAATTCGGCCATGCTTTCATTTGGTTTCTTGGCATTCTCAAAAGGATACAGCGCCGCGCAACCAATGGTGCGGTTATCGTGCTCCATCACATAAAAATGACTGATTTCCATTTCAATGCGCTCACGCCCACGCCGCACTAAAACGCCCTCAGTTTCTAGCGGTTCAATGAGTTTTAAAATACCACCAACGTCGTCAATATTAGCTTGGCGCATAACTTCTAGACTTTGCTCAGTCACCATCGTGCCTATGCCTTCAAGTGTAAAAAGCTCTTGAATAATTGCACCATCAATATGCCGAGAAATCAAGTGTACGCGCTCCACGCCATGCTCGCAGGCGCGCACAGCCGCTGGCAGATAGTAATTTACGTCATCAGATACATTTGTCGCGGCTTGGTTGTTATTGATATGCTGCAATAAATTTTTAGCTTTTTCGGCCGTCATTTCGCGCAGCAATTCGCCGCGCAAATTATGCACGCCTTGCGAATCCATCAAAAAAATCAGCTTGTCGGCATCTAAAGCAATCGCTGCACTCACCGCGACATCTTCTAAACTCAAATTAAACGCCTCACCTGTGGGCGAGTATCCAAGCGGCGAGAGCAGCACCAGCTCGCCATCGTTTAGGCGCTTTTGTATGCTGGCAGCATCCACTTTGCGCACTTCACCTGTGTGCTGCAAGTCCACTCCATCGAGCACGCCGAGCGGTTTTGCGGTCACAAAATTACCGCTCGCCACGCGAATATCCGCACCCGCCATGGGCGAATTGGCAATGCCCATCGAGAGTAGCGCTTCAATTTCCACGCGTACTGCGCCGTTGGCCTCTTTAACAATTTCCATCGCTTCGTCATCGGTCACGCGCAAGCCATTGTGCAATGTGGGCGTGAGCTTGGCGCGTTTTAGCCGCTGCTCAATTTGTGGACGTGCGCCGTGAACCAATACCAGCCTCACTTCCAAGCTGGCCAGCAGGTTTAAATCGTGAGAAAGCGCAATGAATTGTTTTTCATCTACAATTTCGCCGCCAAACGCGATGACAAACGTACGACCGCCAAACGCATGAATATATGGCGTTGCGGAGCGAAACCACTGCACGAAATCTTTGGCATGAAAGGTCGGCGAATTGATTTCGTATTGGGTGTTTTTTTCTGACACCTGTGGCGTGCAAGCTGCATATAAACTGGCTGGCGAGCTGCTAAGTGCATCGGCAATTTTGCGTAACAGCGGCTCGGAGCAGCCCAATTCGCCGCGCTCAATACGCGACAAATTGCCTGCATCAGCGCCTACTTTTGCGGCTAAGGTTTGCAAAGTCAGCGCTTGCGATTTCCGCACATTGCGAATCGCCATACCGATATGTTGCTGCAAAGTGTTCTCTGTAGATTTTTTGTATTTCATGGCTTAAAGATAACTAATAATTTGTATAAATTACAATATTAAAACATAACTTTGTAATAATTACAAATTATTGACTTTAAAAATCGCCCCAAAGTGTTTGCATCGTCGCAATTGCGGTTAAAGCGGCAGTTTCGGTACGCAAAATGCGCGGGCCGAGCACGATAGATTGAAAGCTGTGATGGGTCGCTAAGTCAATCTCAGCTTGGCTTAAGCCGCCTTCTGCGCCAATAAGCAGTTGAATATTCTGCGTGGTTTTTGGTAGCGCAGATAATTGTTTTGCGCCAACAGGGTTTAACAATATACGCAAATTGGCATCGCCAGAACCCGCATGGATATTGACTCCCAGCCATGCTCTTAAGCTCATTGGAATTGCGACATTTGCAATTTTCGCGCGACCAGATTGCTCGCAGGCGGCATGTACCACATTTTGCCAATGCTCTAAGCGCTTTTGCGCGCGCTCTGGCGAAAGTTTTACCACGCTGCGCTCGGTGCTTAAAGGTTGAATTTGCGTCACGCCAAGTTCAACTGCTTTTTGAATCGTATAATCCATGCGTTCGCCGCTGGAGATGCCTTGTAGCAGAGTAATGTTGAGCGGTGATTCGTTTTGCACTTCATGCTGCGCCAATACCTTGGCTAGCACTGCACTTTTTTTAACGCTTAATAGCTCGCAACTATAATCAAAACCATCGCCATTAAATAGCTTAATTTTATCGTCAATATTCAGCCGCAACACCCGCGTGGCATGCGTCGCAGCATTTTCGGAAAGTTTAACAATTGCACCAATTTTTAAGATTTCGGCGCTATAAAATCGAAGGTTAGACATAATACTGACAACTTAAAGTGATAAGATTTGATTATAGACAATTATGGAGTCCAAGTTGGAGATTTAGCATGGCAAGTTTAAACCCGCCCGTGTGTGATTTTGGTTGGCAAGCACCGGATTTCAACTTAGTGAACGTTGACGGCAACTTGGTCTCGCGTGATTTGGCGATGGGCAAAAACGGTCTGCTGGTGATGTTTATTTGCAACCATTGTCCCTACGTTAAAGCCATTTTGCAGCGAGTGATTGCCGATGTGACCGAGCTGAAAATGCTGGGCGTGAACACGGTGGCGATCATGAGTAACGACCCGACCGATTACCCAGATGACAGCGTGGATAACATGAAAATCATCGCTGGGGAGCTAGATTTCCCGTTCCCATATTTGCTCGATGTCAGTCAGCAAATTGCTAAAAACTATGGTGCGGTTTGCACGCCAGATTTTTTCGGCTTTAATAATAAAGGCGAGCTGCAATACCGCGGCCGATTTGACGAAAGTCGCAAAGAAACCGCGCCGCAAAGCACGCGTGATTTATTTCACGCCATGAAGCTGGTGGCAGAAACAGGGGCAGGGCCAAAAGAACAAATTGCGAGTATTGGATGCTCAATTAAGTGGAAAACAGAATGAGTGAAAGAAATTTAAAATGGGGCATTTTGGGCGCGGCGCGTGTGAACGAGCGTTTGCTGCCTGCGATTATTGAAGCACCGAATTCGCAGTTGGTGGCGATTGCCAGCCGCCGCGCGGGTGCGGCGAGGGCGACGTTGGAAAAATATGCACCTTCATATTCGGGGAATGTGATTTGTTATGACGATATGGATGCGCTAATTCAAGACAAAAATATCGATGCCATTTACTGTCCGATGGCGAATGAAGAACACGCAGAATGGGCGATTAAAGCGATTGATGCAGGCAAGCATGTGTTGATTGAAAAGCCGATGGCGACGAGTTTAAAAGATATTGAGGCGATTGAAAAAGCTGCAATTAAAAATAATGTAAAAGTCATGGAAGGCTTTATGTATCGCTTTCACCCTCAACATGTTCGAGTTGCGGAGCTTGTGGCAAGCGGCGTGATTGGCGATATTTTGAGCGTGCGTTCTAGCTTTTCGTTTCTTATGCGCGAGGCGCGTATGTACCGCATTAATCGAAGCATGGCGCAAGGCGGCGGAGCGATGTGGGATATTGGCCCTTATGCGATTCATAGCTTGCGTTGGGCGTTTGGACTTGAGCCTAAATCCGTCATCGCACATGCCAAATTGAATGAACATGGTGCAGATATTGTTACCAGCGGCATTTTGGATTTTGGAAATGATGCTAAAAATCGCGCGCGCTTTGGGCATTTTGATATTAGCTTTGAACGTTCGCGCAAATCGGAATATGAGATTATCGGCGACAAAGGTTGGCTAAAATGCCACACGGTTTGGGCGTTCGATAAAGATATTCCCGTCATCAGTTGGGGCACGGACGCAGGTGAAAGCGGTGAGGAAAAATTAGCGCCAGCCAACCACTTTACCTTGGAGATTGAACATTTTAGCGATTGCGTGCTGAATAATAAACCAACACATTTAAGATTTGATGATGCAAAGGCAAATTGTGCCGCCCTGCAGGCCAGTATCCATGCGGCTTCTGGAGGCATTAAAATTGATTAGAATAATAAAATGGCAAATTACCGCAACATAGTGGATGCGGCGTTAAACCAAGCATTGCTGCGCGTTTGGCTGGGTGCGAAATTTGTAGGTGCATTGTTGAAAAAGCGTTATTGGAGCAGTAAGTTGGGAAACCTGGTTGACTTAGGCTGCTGTTTCTTGCCTCCCCCATTTAATTGCAAACTTAATTTTTACTCATGATTGCTATTCTCGAGGCAAAGCGTGCTGGGCTGCTTTCTAAAAAGCATTGGCTCAGCAATATTATGGCTGGTGTAATTGTCGGAGTTGTAGCATTGCCACTAGCCATGGCTTTTGCTATCGCTTCTGGAGCTAAGCCAGAACAAGGCCTTTATACGGCGATAGTGGCGGGTGG
The DNA here is from genome assembly GCA_040079935.1 of Methylotenera sp. Lineage (GTDB taxonomy): Bacteria > Pseudomonadota > Gammaproteobacteria > Burkholderiales > Methylophilaceae > Methylotenera_A. The sequence goes on along the minus strand of JBEBJI010000003.1, from coordinate 69,397 downwards.
ATTAACTTCACTATTTGGTGGTAGCCGATTACAAATCGCTGGCCCTACTGGTGCTTTTATCGTCATTCTGGCGGGCATCACTGCCAAGTACGGTATTGAGGGCTTGCAAGTGGCGACGCTGATGGCTGGCGTTATGTTGATGATAATGGGATTAGCGCGTCTGGGTGGCGTCATTAAATACATTCCAGATCCCGTAATCGTCGGATTCACAAGCGGAATTGGCATCATTATCTTTGTTGGACAGTGGAAAGATTTTTTTGGACTATCTCTTGAATCTGGCGCAGAACATTTTCATGAGAAGTTCTGGCATCTGTTACAAGCATTTTCGAGTTTGCAGATGGAAACTACGGCACTAGGAATGCTGACGCTGGCGGTTCTACTTCTTTCTCCACGCGCATTTAAACGCATCCCATCACCATTGGTAGCGATGGTGGCCGCCACCTTAGTACAGTGGTATTTTAACTTTGAAAACGTTGCCACTATAGGCAGCGCCTTTGGTGGAATTCCTCAGAGTTTGCCACATTTCCAAGTGCCTTCGATGACGGTTTCTGAAGTGTTGAAATTGATTGGTCCAGCTTTCACCATTGCGCTGTTAGGTGCTATCGAATCGTTATTATCAGCGGTGGTAGCAGATGGTATGGCTAACACTAAACATGACTCTAATCAGGAGTTGGTTGGACAAGGCATTGCCAATATTTTCTCACCATTGTTTGGTGGATTTGCTTCAACAGGGGCGATCGCGCGTACTGCGACGAATATACGTAATGGCGGTACTGGCCCATTGGCAGGTCTAGTTCATGTGTTAACGCTTGTTATCATCATTTTAGTACTTGCACCTTTAGCATCTCATATTCCTTTGTGCGCTCTCTCAGCTATATTATTCGTGGTTGCCTATAACATGAGTGAGTTGCCTCGATTTTCTCACATCGTGCGTACCGCACCAAAGCCTGATGTTTACGTGTTGGTAATTACATTTTTACTGACCGTGTTTGGTGATTTAGTGATTGCGGTCAATATTGGAGTATTGCTAGCCTGCTTACTGTTTATGAAGCGTATGTCTGAAGCTGTCGTGATTACGCAGCAAGCGCATGAGGAACTTATAGAGGAAACTAGAAATATCAATTTTAAATTACCTCCTAAAACTGTCATTTTTACTATTGAAGGACCTTACTTCTTTGGTGCAGCACAGCATTTAGAAAGTGCGTTAGAAAGTGTTCATGGGCATGCTGAAATTTTAGTGCTACGTCTGGGTAAGGTTCCTTTCATTGATGCAACAGGCATGCAATCATTATGGGATTTATTGGATACCTGTAAGCGACATAAAACTCGGTTGGTGTTGAGTGAAGTGCGTCCAAATGTAATTAAAAAATTAAATGTAGCGGGGCTGATTGGGCAAATAGGTAAAGAAAACGTGGTTGAACAAATACAGAACTTAATAAATCTTGACAGGAGTGAAGCATCTGCAGAAATAAGTAGCCCTTAGGGCGCTATAACTTGTCTATTGCGCCGTACAAAAAGCCTTCATTTTTAGTGCGTAAGCTATTAATAACGCCTGCCGTGAGAGCCAATATCCATGCGCTCTGCAGGGCATATGTTTTTAGCTATTTTCAGGTTTAATTATTTATGTTTAGCTTTATGCTGGTACTTCTTGATTAACCACTAACGTATAAAATTTCAACAATTAAGTTTTTCTGCATATCAATTACTGGCTTAAGCGCTTGCCCAAAGCGGCTATCTAAGTAATAATTTAACCTTTACCGAAAAGCGGTTTAAACGCTGGCTTTTTAAGAATTCAATCACGGTTTTGCTATCAAAGCCGACAAAGTTTTAGCTAATTTAGGGAGAATCATCATGGCAACTCGTAACGATTTATGTAACGCTATTCGTGCTTTGAGCATGGACGCAGTGCAAAAGGCTAATTCTGGCCACCCAGGCGCGCCAATGGGTATGGCGGAAATCGCCGAAGTGTTATGGAATCACAATCTAAGCCACAACCCAAACAATCCAAAATGGGCAAATCGCGACCGTTTTGTGCTCTCAAACGGCCATGGTTCTATGCTGATTTATTCTCTGTTGCACCTGACTGGCTACGATGTGGCGATGGAGCAAATTCAAAATTTCCGTCAATTGCACTCACAATGCGCAGGCCACCCGGAATACGGTTATGCGGCTGGTGTTGAAACAACTACTGGCCCGCTTGGCCAAGGTATTGCCAACGGTGTAGGTTTTGCGATGGCAGAAAAATTGATGGCGAATCAATTCAACAAACCAGGTCATGAAGTTGTTGACCACAACACTTATGTGTTTTTGGGCGACGGCTGCATGATGGAAGGCGTTTCGCACGAGGCTTGCGCGCTGGCTGGCACATGGGGTTTGGGTAAATTGACGGCATTCTGGGATGATAACGGCATCTCAATCGACGGTCACATTGAAGGTTGGTACACCGATGACACGCCAGGCCGCTTTAAAGCTTACGGCTGGCATGTGCAATCTGTGGATGGTCACGATGCTTCGGCGATTCAAAAAGCAATTGATGAAGCGAAAAAAGTCACTGACAAACCTTCATTGATTTGCTGCAAAACTATTATTGGTAAAGGCTCACCAAATAAATCAGGCAGCCACGATTGTCACGGCGCAGCTTTAGGTTTGGACGAAGTTGCCGCAACCCGCGAGGCGATTGGTTGGAAATACCCACCGTTTGAAATCCCAGCGGATGTTTACGCAGGCTGGAACCAAAAAGACAAAGGCGCCAAACGCGAAGCTGATTGGAACGCGAAATTTGATGCTTACGCAAAAGCATTCCCAGCAGAAGCGGCAGAGTTCAAACGCCGCATGGCAGGCGGCTTGCCAGCTAACTGGAAAGCAGAAACCGACAAAATTATCGCTGCAATTAACGAGAAAGCAGAAGGCAATGCAAGCCGCAAAGCATCACAAAACGCGATTGCTGCATTAGCACCATTATTGCCAGAATTCTTGGGCGGTTCGGCTGACTTGACTGGTTCTAACTTGACTAGCTGCAGTAGCTTTACGCATGTGGATGGCAAAAAACCAGGTAACTATATTTCATACGGCGTGCGCGAGTTCGGTATGGCGGCGATTATGAATGGCATGGCACTACACGGTGGCTTGTTGCCATTCGGCGGCACATTCCACATGTTCTCAGACTACATGAAAAATGGTATGCGCATGTCTGCATTGATGCACCAACGCGTAGTTTACGTGTTGACGCACGATTCAATCGGACAAGGCGAAGATGGCCCAACCCACCAACCAGTGGAAAACACCTCTGGCTTGCGCTATATTCCACGTATGGATGTATGGCGTCCAGGTTCGGCGACAGAAACAACGGTTGCTTGGGTAGCCGCAGTTGAGCGCGCAGAAGGTCCTTCAAGCTTGGTATTGTCACGTCAAAACTTGACTGGCATTAAGCACGAAGCGTCACAATTAGCGGCGATTCGCAAGGGCGGCTATGTGTTCTCTGATTGCGCAGGCAAGGCTGATTTGATTTTCATCGCCAACGGTTCTGAGCTAGATTTAGCGGTAAAAGCAGCGGCGGAATTAACGGCGGCAGGCAAAAAAGTGCGCGTAGTTTCTATGCCATCTACCAACGTGTTTGACCGTCAAGATCAAGCGTATAAAGACAGCGTGTTAACTGCTGGCGTGAAACGCGTGGCAATCGAATGTGCGCACCCAGATTTCTGGCGCAAATACGTTGGCTTGGAAGGTGCAGTAGTTGGCATTGATACCTTTGGCGAATCTGCCCCAGGTGGTGTACTGATGAAACACTTTGGCTTTACGGTAGAAAACGTAGTAGAAACTGCGAAATCAGTGATGTAAATCAAAGCTGATAGTAGTAAGTATCAGTAATATCGTCAGGTTTCGCCGTCCCGCAGAAGGGATGCCGAAACCTGAATTTTTTGGTATTGGGTTTTTAGGGGTTAAAAATGACTATTCGTTTAGGTATCAATGGGTTTGGGCGCATTGGGCGCATGGTGTTGCGGGCAGCAGTGCAAGAAAAAGAATTTAGCAATATTGAGGTTGTTGCAGTCAATAGCTCATACGATACCAACTACATTATTTATCTGCTGAAATATGACTCAGTACATGGCCGCTTTGATGCAGAGATGGAAGCCGTGGATGGTGGCCTGATGGTGAATGGGAAATTGATTAAACTCACCGCCGAGCGTGACCCAAGCAATATTAAATGGGCTGGCGTAGATGTAGTAGTTGAGTCAACAGGTGCGTTTTTAACGCTGGATACCTGCCAGCCACATATCAACAACGGTGCAAAAAAAGTGGTGCAATCCGCACCTGGTAAAGACGATACGCCGATGTTTGTTTATGGCGTGAATCACAGTGAATATAAAGGTCAGGCGATTGTATCTGCCGCCTCTTGCACTACCAATGGTCTTGCGCCGTTAGCAAAGGTGTTAAATGATAATTTCGGCATCAAACGTGGTTTGATGACTACAATCCATGCTGCCACAGCCTCGCAGCTGACTGTCGATGGACCTTCTAAAAAAGACTGGCGCGGTGGCCGTAGTGTATTTGAAAACATTATTCCTTCTAGTACAGGCGCAGCTAAGGCTGTTGGTAAAGTGATTCCAGCATTGAATAAAAAACTCACAGGCATGGCGATGCGTGTGCCAAGTGCCGATGTTTCAGTGGTAGATTTAACCGTGGAGTTGAACAAAGAAACTACTTACGAAGCGATTTGTGATGCCATGAAAGCAGCCGCCAATGGCGAGCTTAAGGGTGTGCTGGGCTACACAGATGAAAAGGTTGTTTCGACAGATTTTCGCGGTAGTGCAGAAGCTGGAGTGTTTGATGCCGACGCAGGCATTATGCTCGATTCTACCTTTGTGAAAGTGGTAGGCTGGTACGATAACGAATATGGATATACCTGCAACTTGATGCGCTTAGTACAGCACATCTCAAAATAACAAAATCATCTCTCCCGCGGGAGAGAGCTAGGGTGAGGGAATCTCACAAAGGACAACATCATGCAATTCATCAAAATGACCGACCTAGATTTGCGCGGCAAGCGCGTCTTTATCCGCTCTGACCTCAATGTGCCAGTTTCTAATGGCAAAGTCACTTCTGATGCACGCATCACTGCTAGTATGGCGACGATTGAATATGCGCTCAAGCAAGGCGCAAAAGTCATGGTCACTTCGCATCTCGGACGTCCTGAAGAAGGTGTTTATTCTGAAGAAAATTCGTTGCAACCTGTGGCAGATGTGATGTCGGAAAAACTGGGTAAAAAAGTTCGCTTGGTGAAAAATTGGCTGAGTGTAGAAGCGCCTGCAGGCAGCATGACCATACAAAATGGCGAACTAATTTTGCTGGAAAATTGCCGTTTTAATGTTGGTGAAAAGAAAAATAATGACGAACTTGCCAAAAAATATGCAACACTTTGCGATGTATTTGTGATGGATGCTTTTGGTACTGCTCATCGTGCAGAAGCGAGCACCCATGGCATTGCCAAATACGCGCCAATTGCATGTGCAGGTTTGTTGTTGACCGAGGAGTTAGATGCACTCACTAAAGCTTTGCTAAACCCTAAGCGCCCGATGGTGGCGATTGTCGGCGGCAGCAAAGTCTCAACCAAGTTAACCGTATTGGAAAGTCTGGCCGAAAAAGTAGACCAAATGGTCGTAGGCGGGGGCATTGCTAATACGTTTATAAAAGCGGCGGGTTTTGAAGTGGGAAAATCGTTGTGTGAGGACGATTTAGTGCCCACTGCTAAAGCGTTGATGGGTAAAATGAGCCAACGTGGTGCGGCTGTGCCAATTCCCGTTGATGTGGTGTGCGGTAAGAAATTTGATGCAAACGAGCCAGCAGTGAAGAAAGACGTGGGTTCTGTGGCTACGGACGATATGATTTTTGATATTGGCGCGAAATCTGCTAATGAATTAGTAGAGATTATTAATAATGCAGGAACAGTAGTTTGGAATGGCCCAGTGGGTGTATTTGAGTTTGATCAGTTTGCGGAAGGCACCAAGACCATTGCAAATGCAATCGCAAATACCAAAGCTTTCACCTTGGCTGGTGGTGGCGATACCATTGCAGCGATACAGAAGTATGGCATTTACGATAAGGTAAGTTATATTTCAACGGCAGGTGGCGCATTCTTAGAGTTTTTAGAAGGTAAAAAACTGCCAGCAGTGGAAATTTTAGAAAGCCGTGCTAAATCTTAGTAAGTCCTGTCTCTCTATAATAACAAGAAGGGGCAAATGCCCCTTTTTGTTTAGGTGAAAAAATTTAAATGATGTTAAGAAAAACTAAAATTGTTGCGACATTGGGCCCAGCTTCGGCTAGCGAGGAGATGATCGCTCGCATGATAATGGATGGTGTGAATGTCGTGCGGTTAAACTTTTCGCATGGAACAGCGGAAGACCATATCGAGCGCGCGGAAATAGTGCGGCAAATTGCCGCAAAATTGAACCGCCCTATAGGCGTGTTGTGTGACTTGCAAGGACCAAAAATTCGTATTGGTAAGTTTGAGTCTGGTAAAATCTCGCTTAACTCTGGCGATTTATTTGTGTTGAATGCAGATTGTGAATTAGGAAACCAATTTCAAGTCGGCTTGGATTACAAAAGTTTGCCGCAAGAAGTGTCTACTGGCAATGTACTGTTGTTAGATGATGGCCGTATTACTATGTCGGTAGACCATGTTAAAAGCAATCAAATACACTGCGTAATACTTGCTGGAGGCGCATTATCAAACAACAAGGGTATTAATCTGCAGGGCGGAGGACTTGCGGCGGATTCGCTCACTAAAAAAGATCTAGAAGACTTAAAAGTAGCCGTTGCACTCGAGGCAGATTACATAGCAATTTCTTTTCCTAAAAATGCTCAGGATATTTTATCTGCCAAAGCATTGGTAAAAAAAGCAGGCGGTACCGCTAGTATTATCGCCAAAATAGAACGCGCAGAAGCGATTGATAATTTAGAAGCTATTATTGAAGCGTCAGATGCCATTATGGTGGCACGAGGCGATTTGGGTGTAGAAGTAGGCGACGCAGCTGTGCCAGGCTTGCAGAAACGTATGATACGTATGGCACGCGCGCAAAACAAATTGGTGATTACCGCCACACAAATGATGGAATCGATGATTAGCAGCCCAATTCCGACCCGCGCAGAAGTTTCTGATGTGGCAAATGCTGTGCTGGATGGTACCGATGCGGTGATGTTATCGGCTGAGACAGCAAGCGGCCAATATCCGCTAGAAACGGTGCAAGCGATGCACCGCGTGTGTGTAGAAGCCGAAAAGGAATATGAAGGTCTGCACCGTGTAGAGCATCGGGTGGATCGTTTGCAGCATACTGATGAAGCTGTCGCCGCTGCCGCTATTTTTACATCGCAGCATTTGAAAGTGAAAGCAATTGCTGCATTAACCCAATCTGGTAACGCGGCACAATGGCTATCACGTGCTGATAGCAGCGTACCCATCTATGCACTTTCGCCAGATAAAGTAGCACGCAGAAAATTAACGCTGCACCGCAATGTATTTCCTTTTCCTATTGAGCAGGATGGTAAGAATCGAGATGAAATTCTGTTAGAAATGGAGCAAGTGCTACTTAATAACGGAGCAGTACAAACGGGCGATATGGTATTGCTTACTTTTGGCGAACCCATTGGCAGTCCAGGTGGCACTAATACTCTTAAAATCATTAAAATTGGCGAAAATAGACCGACTTTTTAATTTATAAATTGGCATCAATTACATGCACAATCTATAATTAGCAGTCATATTTTAAAAAGTAATCATGAGCCAGCCTTTATTAAAAACCAGTATTAAAAGCTTAAAATTAATTCACCAAGGCAAGGTGCGTGATATTTATGCGATTGATGATGCCACGATGCTACTCGTGAGTACCGATAGGCTTTCTGCGTTTGATGTTATTTTGCCAACAGGCATTGCCAACAAAGGCGCGATGCTGACGCAAATGGCGAATTTTTGGTTCGAAAAGTTGCAGCATATTGTGCCGAACCATTTAACAGGAATCGCACCAGAGTCTGTGGTGAGCAGTCCTGCAGACCGCATCCAGCTTGGCTCTCGAGCTGTCGTAGTGAAGAGATTAAAAGCATTGCCAATTGAAGCCATCGTGCGTGGCTATTTGGTGGGTAGTGGATGGAAAGAGTATAAACAAAATGGCACGGTGTGCGGCATCACGTTGCCTGCAGGCTTGCAAGAAGCTTCTAAATTGCCAGCGCCAATATTCACGCCATCTAGCAAAGCTGCCGTGGGCGAGCATGATGAAAATATCAGTATTGCACAAGTGGAAGCGTTAATCGGCAAGGAATTGGCTGCTCAAGTAGCAAAAGTCGCGATTCAACTTTATAGCGAAGCTGCCGAATATGCCCTCAGCAAGGACATCATCATCGCCGATACCAAATTTGAATTCGGGCTAGATTCACAAGACGTTTTGCACGTGATGGATGAAGTGCTGACGCCCGATTCATCGCGTTTCTGGCCGCTGGAAAGTTACAAGGTGGGTAGCAATCCGCCAAGTTACGATAAGCAATATGTACGCGATTGGCTGGAAAGTATTCATTGGAACAAAGCACCGCCCGCGCCAGCTTTGCCTGATGAAATTGCACAAAAAACAAGCGAAAAATACATGGAAGCTTTTGAGAAACTAACGGGCAAGCAGCTAGCTATTTAGCAACTAATTCGGTTTTATAGACTCCTAAGACGCGTGAAAGAAAAGTTAAAAAAAATCGCAGCGCAACTCAAAGCCGAATTTGAATTTTATCGGCGCTTGCAAAAGCATCCTCAAACCCCTGTTTTAGCCAAAGCTTTATTGTGGTTAGCCATTGGCTATTTATTGATGCCATTCGATTTGATCCCCGATTTTCTGCCTGTCATTGGCCAGTTAGATGAACTGGTGGTTATTCCATTGCTGTTATACTTTGCGCTTAAATTAACGCCGCTAGACGTCATTGCGGTATGCAAAGGTGAACGGGCATGATGGACTATTTGATACAAACGTGGCAAATGATTCTGAATTTTGACGCGCATTTGCCGCAACTGGTGGCCATGCACGCCAACTTAGTCTATGTCATATTATTTGCGGTAGTATTTTTGCAAATTGGTGTTTTACCGTTTTTCTTTTTGCCGGCTAATCCATTTTTGTTTGTGTGCGGCGCAGTCTGGGCGGCCTCGCAGCTCAACATTTTATTGCTGTTGGCAGCATTAATTTTGGCGGCAATTCTTGGCAGCATATCTGGCTATTGGCTAGGCAACACAGTGGGGCAGGCTTTTTTCGTGGATTATCTCAAATGGCCAAATCAAGCTGCGCTTGATAAAACGCGATATTTTTACGATAAGCATGGCGAAAAAGGTTTTTTGGGATCGCTATTTTTGCCAGTCGTTCGCACGTTAGCGCCATTTTTGGCAGGCATGACGCAAATGCACTTTTTCAAATTTTCCCGTTCAGCCAGTATAGGCGCGGCGTTATGGGTGTTAGTTTGCGTGCTTGCAGGTTACTTTTTTGGCAATATTCCCATTGTAAAAAATCATCTGGGGGTAATTACAATGGCTGGTTTAGGGTTAGTTATCGTAGCTGTGCTGTTAAAAAATGGTTGGCAGCGTTTTGGCGCTGCTAAATAATTAAGCAAACATAACTCATAAGATTCCTCGCAATAAATCATTAACAATCTCGGCGTATAATTACTCATTTAGTTCAAGGCGTTATTCAACATGTCATTAAACCAAGTGCCTTCAGGCAAAGATTTACCCAACGATTTTAACGTGATTATCGAAATCCCTATGCAGGGCGACCCTGTGAAATATGAAGTGGATAAAGAAAGTGGCGCAATTTTTGTTGATCGCTTCATGGGTACATCCATGCAATATCCGTGTAATTATGGCTATATTCCACACACACTTGCCGATGATGGCGATCCAGTGGATGTGCTAGTGATTACGCCAGTACCGTTGCTGCCGGGCGTGGTGGTGCGTTGCCGCCCACTAGGTATGCTGCAAATGACCGATGAAGCAGGTGGCGATGCTAAATTATTGGCCGTTCCCGTTGAAAAGGTGTGTGGTTTATACGCTTACCAAAAAACTTATTTAGATGTTTCACCTTGGCGTTTGGAGATGATTTCACACTTTTTCGAGCATTACAAAGATTTAGATAAAGGCAAATGGGTGAAAATTGAAGGCTGGGTTGGGATTGAAGAGGCGCATAAAGAAATTATGGATGGCGTGGTGCGCTACAATTCTGCTGAAGTGAAGCCTGCATTTTAATTCCAATCTTTATTTCATCAGCAATCAAAAGGCACAAATTTTGTGCCTTTTTTGCTTTTAGATATTGCAAATAAGTGCTCTGTAAGTCGCACGGATATTGGGCTGTAGGGCAGTTGTTTTTAATAATTTGCGTGAAACAACTTAAGCAGCAACAACCCCAAATAAACTGCCAACGCCAGCAGTGGCAGCCATTGCGAGCACACCCCAAAAAGCCACACGGCCCGCACCTTTCCACATATTGGCGCCACCAGCCTTTGCGGCTAATCCACCTAGCACCGCTAAAAACATCAGTGACATAACAGCTACATAAAGCACTGTATTTGCGGATGGAGCAATATATGCAATTAACAAAGGCAAAGCAGCGCCGATTGCAAAAGTACCCGCAGAGTAAAGTGCAGCTTGCACTGGGCGCGCGTTTAATATTTCTGAAATGCCAAGTTCATCACGCGCATGTGCTCCGAGCGCATCGTGAGCGGTGAGTTGCAGCGCGACTTGCTTGGCCAAATCCGGCGTTAAGCCGCGTCCCATATAAATACCTGTAAGCTCTTCCAGTTCGTGTTCTGGTTCGGTGGCAAGTTCTCGACGCTCTTTTGCCAAATCGGCATTCTCAGTATCTGATTGTGAGCTGACAGAAACGAATTCACCCGCTGCCATCGACATGGCGCCCGCAACCAAACCAGCCACACCAGTGAGTAAAATAGACGCTTGCGAGGCATTTGCCGCCGCAACGCCAATAATCAAGCTTGCGGTGGATACAATACCATCATTTGCACCTAGCACGGCGGCACGTAGCCAGCCAATACGATGCGAGCGATGGAATTCAGAATGTCTTAACATAAATGCCCTTAGTCAAATGCGCCTAGTTCATATATTGAACGGTAGGCGCGTACACTTTAAAAATATGCAGACATTATAGCCGCAAGCAATATTTCATTCTTTACCAATTATAGTATTTCTTTGGGCGGAACTTCTTTGCGGCCAGTCACCATGGCTTTAATAAGATTTTCTTTGTCGACGTAGCTAGAAATCAGCACGCCTCCGATATGCAACGCTATTAATAGCAAAGTGAAATTAACGAAAAACTCGTGGAGGCCTTCCCAGAATTCTTCATCAGCCTCATTTACACTGAAATTCCCTTGTTCATTTTTGTCATCATCGCCAACCTCATCTGCATACGCGGTTGAAATGATTGATGCTTTAGGCATGGTCTTATCATTGTTTGCAACAATTCCTGCAAGTGGCCCAGCATTTTTTTCTACCGCATATAGTGCAATGCCAGTATAGGTAGTAGCGGAAAGACTTAGTAAAAGGGCAAACACCATCAAGCCGCCAGCAGGGTTGTGGCCCAAGTAGTGTTGTGGTTTGCGGCTTATTAGTCCATTTAGGTAAGTAAATATCGCACTTGGCGAATAAATAAAGTCATTAAATTTGGCATGCTTACTACCAATAAATCCCCAAATTATTCTGATTAAAACCACAGTGCCGACGACATAACCTGCCCATGTATGTTGAGTGAGAAAGTCTTCCTCGGTAAAGTAGGCGGTAAAAAAAGCAATGACTAAAGTCCAGTGACCAATGCGCACGAGGGGGTCCCATACACTGACCGTTTTTGTTGAGCTACTCATTGTTATCTCCTTTGTGTGGATTACGTTAGAATCGCTGTAATGATTTCAAATTAAGCGAATTGGTGTCTATCATCTGCTTTGTTTGTTGTTGTGACAATGCGTCATTTGACGCGTAGCTATATAGATTGGCTATAAACGGATTGTGGAGTTAACGATATGTCAAAAGACTTAGTTTTTCTTGAGGAGCGGGATAATCAGCGACTCATTAAAATCGCCATGGGCTTATACGGCGTAATTTTCGCACTCATTGCTCTTGATATCATCAGCGATTACGATGACGGGATTGAATGGAGTCACCTCATTACAGAGATGCTGGTGTTAATGATTGCGGTTGCTGGCATAGGACTTTTTTGGCATAAATACTACCGCACGACGCAATCTACATTAAAAACATTGCAAACAAATCTCGCTGAAGCGCACGAAGAAGCGCAGCGTTGGCGGGATGAAAGTCGCGATTTGATTGCCGGGTTAGGTATTGAAATACAAAAGCAATTTATGCGCTGGGGGCTTAGCAATGCAGAAGCTGAAGTGGGGTTGCTGATGTTGAAAGGTTTTAGTCATCAAGAAATTGCTAATATACGCAATTCTAGCGAACGCACAGTAAGGGAGCAGGCTAGAGCGCTTTATCGTAAAGCGGGTATTTCAGGTAGATCATCTTTATCAGCATTTTTTCTAGAAGATTTGTTGCTGCCTAACACTTAGTGTTTGAGTCTGGAAAATAAAAAAGACGACACCAGTGTTTTATTTCTGGGTCGCCTTTTTTATTTAGCTAAAATTTAGTTACATATGCAATAAAGGTACAATCAGTAAAGCCACGATGTTGATAATTTTAATCAATGGATTCACCGCAGGGCCAGCTGTATCTTTGTACGGATCGCCAACGGTATCGCCAGTTACAGCCGCTTTGTGCGCGTCGGAACCTTTGCCGCCGTGGTTGCCATCTTCGATATATTTCTTGGCATTATCCCAAGCGCCACCGCCAGTACACATTGAAATCGCCACGAATAAACCTGTGACAATTGTACCCATTAACAGGCCGCCAAGTGCCACTGGGCCTAATAGCAAGCCCACAGCAATTGGCACCGCCACTGGTAATAGTGATGGAATCATCATTTCTTTAATCGCCGCAGTTGTGAGCATATCTACTGCCTTGCCGTATTCTGGCTTAGCTGTGCCTTCCATAATGCCTTTAATATCGCGGAACTGACGGCGCACTTCTTCAACTACCGCGCCAGCTGCGCGACCCACTGCTTCCATCGCCATGGCGGCGAATAAGAACGGAATTAAACCGCCAATAAACAAGCCGATAATTACCATCGGGTCGCTTAAATCAAACTTCACATCGATGCCTGCGCCAGAAAGTTTGTGTGTGTAATCGGCAAATAATACCAATGCCGCCAAGCCTGCAGAACCAATTGCGTAACCTTTTGTAACAGCTTTGGTCGTATTACCAACTGCATCTAATGGGTCAGTTACATCGCGCACTTCTGCTGGTAAACCAGCCATTTCAGCAATACCGCCTGCGTTATCAGTAATTGGACCATAAGCATCTAAAGCTACCACAATACCCGCCATACTCAACATAGAAGTTGCCGCAATGGCAATACCGTATAAACCACCCAATTGGAATGATGTCCAAATGGCCAAACACACAGATAACACAGGCCAAGCGGTTGATTTCATTGAAATACCAATGCCAGCAATAATGTTAGTTGCATGGCCAGTGGTCGAAGCTTGCGCTACGTGTTGCACAGGTGCATATTGTGTGCCTGTGTAGTATTCGGTAATCCATACCAAAGCTGCTGTAAGCACTAAGCCGACCGCACATGCACCAAATAATTGGTTGGCAGAAATCACTAAATCACCCGCTGTTAAGCCTTCTGGGAACATTTGCATGGTCACAAAATAGAATGCGATGAGTGACAAAATGCCCGCAACTGCCAAGCCTTTATAAAGCGCTGGCATCACATTTTTCATGCCTGGTGAAGCTTTAACAAAGAAGCAACCGATGATAGAAGCAACAATAGAAACCGCGCCAAGCATCAACGGATAAATAATACCGTTTGCGCCAGATTCGGTGATGAGTAAATGTCCCAGCACCATCGTAGCGATTAAGGTTACCGCGTACGTTTCGAACAAGTCAGCCGCCATACCTGCGCAATCACCTACGTTGTCGCCAACGTTATCGGCAATTACCGCTGGGTTGCGTGGATCATCTTCTGGAATGCCTGCTTCCACTTTACCGACTAAATCCGCGCCAACGTCCGCACCTTTGGTGAAAATACCGCCGCCCAAACGTGCAAAGATTGAGATGAGTGATGAGCCAAAAGCTAAGCCAATCAATGGGTCTAAGTTAGTCGCAGCTTCGCCACCTAAAAACCAGTAAAAGCCAGCTACGCCAAATAAGCCTAAACCAACTACCAACATGCCAGTTACCGCGCCGCCTTTAAAGGCCACGTCGAATGCTGGAGCAATGCCGCCAGTAGCCGCTTGTGCGGTACGCACATTGGCTTTCACAGAGACATTCATGCCGATAAAGCCGCAAGCGCCAGATAATAAAGCGCCCAATACAAAACCAATAGCAGTCTGTGTGCCTAAAAATACTGCTACTAAAATGGCCAATACAATGCCCACCATGGTGATGGTTTTATACTGACGAGCTAAATAAGCCGCAGCGCCTTGTTGAATTGCACCTGCAATTTCTTGCATACGCGCATTGCCAGCTGGCAAATTTGTAATCCATTTACTCATTATTACGCCATACAATACGGCTAAAACAGCGGCCGCAATGGCAATCATTAGTGCAACTGACATGACTTCTCCCTATTTGTTTTGTGAATTTGTAGCAACTTAATTTTTTGACAAGCCACATATTATGGCATCAAAAGTGAGGCGAGACAACCACTTACGATGTGTTATGTCATTAGCTGGAAATTAAGCCTAGCAACATTCTGCAGCCAATTGCGATCAATAGAAGAGCGAATATTTTCTTTAATTTTTTTACAGCTAGTTTTTGTACCAAAACTGCGCCGAAAGGCGCGCTAATTAGGCTGGCGGTAGCTATAATCGCAAACGCAGGCAAATATACAAAGCCTAAACTTTTGCTTGGTAACTCTGAAACTTGAAGGCCAGAAACCATGTAACCGATTGCGCCCGCGAGCGCAATCGGCAATCCTATGGCGCTACTAGTGCCGATGGCGCGTTTGGTATTGACGTTGCAATAGATGAGAAAAGGCACCGAAAGTGTACCGCCGCCGATGCCTACAAAGCTAGAAACCCAACCAATGAACGCGCCGACACAATCTAGAGCAGGCCTGGAAGGTAATATCCGCGAGGGGTTTGGGGTATAGTTGTTTAAGATTTGAAACGCCGCTAAAAAAACATAAATAATAAACAATGCTTTGAGTAGGTTGGTATCAAATTTTGCCGCGACCAAACTGCCCAAAAACGTGCCTAGCATAATCCCCAACGCAACTTTTTTAACAATATCCCAGTCTACGTTGTGGTGACTATGGTGCGCGCGGCTAGAGGCGATTGAGGTAATGATAATCACGGCCAGCGAAGTGCCTAGCGCCATTTGCATGATGTAGGCGGCTGGGAAGCCCAGCAGGGCAAAAATAAAGCTGAGTATAGGCACTATAATCAGTCCGCCGCCAATGCCCAGCAAGCCTGACAGAAAGCCAGTGAATAAGCCTGTAGCAAAATAAAGTAAGTATTCCATTAAGTTTTGCGCGCCAAAGCGATTAATTTAGTTGCAAGTGGAGATTTGCCCTTATTTTGAGTTAATAAGTCGTCTGCTAGATTTTTTAAGCTAGTTGCAGCTTGGTTTGAGAGCTTGCGCGGCGTTTTTATGATGGGTTTGGGACGAGATTTTACTTGCACTTTGACGCTAATTGCAGTAACTTTACATTCCCTAAACAAAGGGTCGCTTATTTGCAAATTTTGTAATTGCTTCAATAAGCTAGCTTGTGTGAGTTTGATTTTACTGGCCAACATTGAGCTGTCAGCGTAAATCGTTAATTGGCCGTTGTTTAGGCTACTGGCAAAGCTGTTTTGGCTCAATAGTTTGGGGGCGGCGGCATGCCAAAGTTGTTGCAAATTTTGGTGAATTTGCACGTTTTTGGCGTGATGGTTCAGTTCGCTGTTTTCTGTAAATAAGGCATTTATTTTACGCATAATGAATTGTAACTAAAACTGATTACTATAACTTTATAAATCATCGCTTATGAATATCATATTAGTCTCTAACAAAATGGCAAAGGCCAAAAGCCTATCTGTGCTTCAGGCTGGTGTTTTAATCGCTGGCTTGGTATTAGTGCCGGTTTTGTTGACGTTGCTATTTATTACACCCAAAGACAACATTGAGCAACAAGGTATGAAAGCCTTGCTGCCGCTACAGCTTAAAAATACGATTATCGATTCGCAAGTGCACTTAGATGCGTATGCTAAAGAGCTTGGTGAGTTACAAGCGCGAATGATGCGTTTAGATGCGCAAAGTCAGCGTCTGGCTAAATTGGCGGGCGAAAAAGATGCTAAAGCTAGCAAAAAATCCAATCTAAAACCTACAAATAATTTACAGTTGGACAATTTATTGCCCGCCAATCGCGGTGGACCACTGATTAATGCGCGCCCAATGACAGAGCTGGATTTACAAGCGGCCATATTGGAGCTTACAAAAGCCGTGGATGCGCGTGACGATTCTATGAGCAGCATCGAGGCAAAGGTCCTGCAGCAAAGTGTGCTGAAAGATATGCTGCCTAACAGTAGCCCGATTGGCGCTGCTTATAATTCATCTAGTTATGGCTGGCGCATTGATCCTTTTAACGGAAATAAAGCATTTCATGAAGGCTTAGATTTTACCGCAAACACTGGTACGCCCATACGCGCAGCGGCAGATGGCATTGTGTCTGTCGCCGAACTGACACACGCTTATGGTAATATGGTAAAAATTGACCATGGTGCAGGTTTAGAAACGCGCTATGCGCACGCCTCTAAATTATTAGTAAAAGCGGGTGAGCGCGTTGTAAAAGGTCAAGTGGTTGCTTTGGTAGGTAGTACTGGGCGCTCAACTGGGCCGCATTTGCATTATGAAATTCGACTGAATGGCAACTCATTAGATCCGCGTCAATATTTGCAAAAAAATACCAGCTAAGCAGGTAAATATAAAGTCAAATTAAACATAAAATTAATATTGAAATTAATAATAACTCCCCCAAATATACAAAAGTATTTTCATCCAATTTAAATAGAGGTTTCCGAAGTCTCGGAAAGTCGGTGTCTTTTCATGTTATCCAAGTTGTTCAGAAAATTTCTCGGTAGTCGAAACGATAGACTTGTTAAGCAATACGCCCAAAAAGTCAAAGAGATTAATGCGTTAGAGCCCGCTATGCAAGCGCTCAGTGATGATGAACTGCGCGCGAAAACAGAAGAGTTTAAACAACGTTTTACTGCTGGAGAGGCGCTAGAAAAACTATTGCCAGAAGCATTCGCAGTAGTGCGTGAAGGTAGCGTGCGCGCGCTTGAAATGCGTCATTTTGATGTGCAGATGATAGGCGGCATGGTGCTTAACGCGGGCAAAATTGCCGAAATGCGCACGGGCGAAGGTAAAACACTGGTGGCAACACTGCCCGTATATTTGAATGCGATTACTGGTAAAGGCGTACACGTGGTGACGGTGAATGATTACCTTGCCAAGCGCGATGCGGAGTGGATGGGCAAACTTTACAATTTCCTAGGTCTTTCTGTTGGCATTAACTTATCGCAGATGCCGCACGATGCCAAACAACAGGCCTACGCTGCCGATATTACCTACGGCACCAATAACGAGTTTGGCTTTGATTACTTGCGCGACAATATGGTGTTTACGGCCAGCGAGCGTACACAACGCAGCTTGAGCTATGCGTTGGTGGACGAAGTGGATTCGATTTTGATTGACGAAGCGCGTACACCACTGATTATTTCTGGTCAAGCAGAGCATAGTATTGATTTATACAGCCAAATTAATGCAGTGGCTTTGCAACTCACTGCGCAAAAAGAAGAAACAGGTGATGGTGATTATTGGGTAGATGAAAAAGCGCAAACCGTCACAATGAGTGAAGCAGGGCATGAAAATGCAGAAGCGATTTTGGCCAAATCTGGTTTGATGGCAGAGGGCGCTAGCTTGTATGAGCCCGCCAATATTACCTTGGTGCATCATTTATATGCTTCGTTGCGCGCGCAAAACTTGTTCAAAAGAGATCAGCATTATGTGGTGGAAAAGAACGAAATAATTATTGTGGATGAGTTTTCTGGCCGCAAAATGCCAGGCCGTAGATGGTCAGATGGCTTGCATCAAGCGGTAGAAGCCAAAGAAGGCGTGGAGATTCAAAAAGAGAATCAAACGCTGGCTTCGATTACTTTCCAAAACTACTTCCGTATGTATCAAAAATTAAGCGGCATGACAGGTACGGCCGATACAGAAGCTTATGAATTTAACCAAATTTATGGCTTGGAAACGGTGGTAATTCCTACGCACCGCACCATGCTGCGTAAAGATGCGATGGACAAGGTGTATCGTACATCCAACGAAAAATATAACGCGGTGATTGAGGATATTAAGGCCTGTCAAGCCATCGGTCAGCCAGTGCTGGTGGGTACGACGTCGATTGAGAATTCAGAACTTATTTCAGAATTGCTAACAAAAGCTAAGTTAACACATGAAGTTTTAAACGCAAAACAGCATGAGCGCGAAGCACATATTGTGGCCGAAGCGGGTAGCCCAGGCTCTATTACCATCGCTACTAATATGGCGGGTCGAGGCACCGATATTGTGTTAGGAGGCAACCCAGAAGCCAGCATCCATGCGGTTCGCAGCGATGCTAATTTAAGCGATGCAGAAAAAGAAGCCAAAATTGCGCAAACAAAAGCAGAGTGGCAAAAGCGTCATGATGCAGTAGTCGCGGCGGGCGGCTTACATATTATCGGCACCGAGCGACATGAGTCGCGCCGTATTGATAACCAATTGCGTGGCCGCTCTGGCCGCCAAGGTGATCCAGGATCTAGCCGTTTTTATTTGGCGCTAGATGATCAATTGTTGCGTATTTTCTCGGGCGATCGTGTCGCGGCGATTATGGAGCGCCTGAAAATGCCAGATGGCGAAGCAATTGAACACAGCATGGTTTCGCGTGCGATTGAAAACGCGCAACGCAAAGTCGAAGGTCGTAACTTTGATATTCGTAAGCAATTGTTGGAGTTTGACGACGTTTCTAACGATCAGCGCAAGGTGATTTATGAGCAGCGAAATGAGTTGCTAGAAGCGACTGATATTGGCGAGACGATTTCGGCAATGCGTGGCGATGTGCTTAGCAGTATGATTGCAACGCACATTCCGCCTGGTAGCGTAGAAGAGCAATGGGATGTTGCGGGCCTGGAAAAGGAACTTGCAGCGGAAACGGGACTTGCTTTACCTATCGCACAATGGCTTGAAGAAAACCCAGATTTACACGAAGAAACCCTGCGCGAGCGCATTTTTGACCTAGCGGATGAATCTTACAAAGCTAAAGAATCGCTTGCCAGCGCAGATACCATGCGCCAGTTCGAACGTTCTGTCATGTTGCAAAGTATCGATATGCACTGGCGCGAGCATTTGGCTGCGCTGGATCATCTACGCCAAGGTATTCATTTGCGCTCATATGCGCAAAAAAATCCTAAGCAGGAATATAAGCGTGAAGCATTTCAGCTGTTCGAGAATTTGCTCAACACAGTGAAATCTGAAGTCACTAAAATCACCATGCTGGTGCAAGTGCGGCCGCAGGAGGAGATTGAGCCTGTTGAACCAGTTTCTAATGTGGCCAATGTGCAATATCAACATGCCGACTTTGATGAGGCCTTAGCGAATCCACAAGGCGATTTTTCGGATGAAGAAAAAGCGCAAATGGCAGGCGGCACGCCAATTGTGCGTGAAGGCGTAAAAGTAGGACGCAACGATCCGTGTCCTTGTGGCTCGGGCAAAAAATACAAACAATGTCACGGGGCTTTAACTTAAATATAGTTTTAAGTTAGATTTGTAATTTTATGTTTGAAGAGACAGTCGTAGAATCGCCCTGCATCAACGTATGCCAAATGAACGAAGCCACAGGTTTTTGCCACGGCTGCTACCGCACCATTGAGGAAATTCAAGGTTGGTGGGATTTCACCTTCGAGCAAAAATCCGACGTGATTAAAAAAACTTGGGCAAGGCAAGAGGCATTATTTGACTGAAAATAATGCTCTGGCGACCGCATGGATATTGGGCTGCAGGGCATGCAATTTGCCGCCTCTTACTTCCACATCGTCATTCTGAGCTAAGCGAAGAATCCAGCCAATTAAAATAAGCATTCTCTCTCCCTTGAAGGGAGAGAGTTAGAGAGAGAGTTAGAGAGAGAGTTAGATAGAGGGTGAAAAACCGTCGCTTTCGCGCGACTAGCGAGATACTTTTTCTTGCTTAGCCAAGAAAAAGTATCCAAAAAGAAGGCTACCCCGCTGCCGCTTCATCCTTCGGTCTTAGCGCCGCATCTGGGGCGGCTGCGGAACTCACTTCGCTCAGACAGTCCTCGCCGCCTACCATCTGCCGCTCAATCCGAAGGCGCGGCAAAGGGGATTGACAGTCAAAACCATGCGGCCTGTTATTCACCTATTAATATTTAAAAAAACTTTTGAAGTTGCGGAAATAATGAATTAAATAGAAACTTACAATAACTAACTCCATCACAAGAAAGTCAAACAAATAAGCCGTCATTACTGCCCCAGCAGAACTAGTGTATTCATTAAACATAAATGCATTTTGCACTCTTGTTATGGCATAGTCAGAATGAAAACAATTCGGCAATATAACCGCACCAATGAATAAAAAAATTATTGCCGCTACACTTACGAATGCTGAGTGATAAAACTCTTCACCCCTCACCTTTTTATTTAGCATGAATTTGCGATATGCTATTGAACTAATTAGATTTAGTGATATTAACACCCACACCGAAATGCATTGCCAATACACAAACTTATCTGCAATAACACCATAATTAATCCTCGTCATATCTATCCAAGGGAAAATGGACGCAGTAATTTGAACCAAGTTTCGAGCAACCGCACTTTCTTGCAGTATGGTTGTTGGTACAAAAAACATACCCCATAGCAACAAGGTACCCAAAAAAACACCTTGCAAAATAATCACCTTCTTTTTACGCTCTGGCGTACTTAACCAATCAGAAACTGTTTCAATCTTTTGAATTACAGTTAACTGCCATTGTTGACTGGATTTATCTTTATTTACAGACATCAAACTCCCACCTCATCCGAATTACTATTTTGTAGCTCACGTAAGGCGGATTAGCTTGCGTAATCCGTCGTATGAGACTGACTTCCAATAATAGCACCTTGCTTAGCCAAATCAGCCAAAATTTCCGCGCCAAATTGAATTATCGCGTCTGTGTCTGGGTGTTTAATATGCTCTGCAAGGATTATCAATGCTTGTTCCCCAGACATGCCATTTTCATCAATTAATTTCAATAATTCAAATGTCATTGGGTTTAACTCAATAAATTTGACTTGATTTTCTGCGTTTCTAAATACCAATAAAAAAGTTTTTTCTTGAGTTTTTGGCAGGTGTTTTTTTGAGATTTTATGGACAGTGTAATCGTATTCCAGCAGCATATGCGCAGGCGCTAACACTGGCGTTTCGTTCAATAAGTCCATCTTTTTGCTGAGTTTTTTAGGCGCTGTTGGTTGCGAAGCGACGGCCAATTCCACCCACTCATAATGCGCGAGCTGTTCAAAGTAGTCAGGTAAATTTTTTGTGGTTTTAATAAATTGCAAAAATTGTTGCGGAATCTCTCTAAAAATCGGCGTGGTTGCTTGATGCTGAGCAAAAAATTCTCGTACTAATTTTTTCCAAGCGAGCGCGCCCAAGATGCTTTTGCACACTGGAAAGCACGTAGAAACCGAACCGAAAATATTGTTAAATACAATTTCGCGATAAACTGCCATGCGCGAATCTTTTACTTTTGCTGGTTTTTTATTGGCGGCAGGGTTGCGAATGTGCGCGGTGAATTCGAGCTGATATTTTTGAAACGCTAACATGTTAAATGGAGATGGCCTGAGAGGCGCATGGATATTGGGCTACAGAGCCGCGCTTTAAGGCGTTTGCAGATTGAATTTCAGCGATTTTATTGATTTCTGGCAGCAATTCTGTGAGCGGAGGAATGTTGGTGTCGCGCTCCAAAAGTGTGGGAAACACGCCGAATAATTGGTACGCATCTTCCAGCAAAGTCCAAACTGGATCAATAATGCTTTCGCCATGCGTGTCGACCAATAAATCCGCTTCGACCTGTAAATGCCCTGCAATATGGCTATATACAATGCGCTCATGTGGAATGCCACGTAAAAATGCATGCGCATCAAAACCAAAATTCACGCTATTAACGTAAATATTATTGATGTCCAAATGCAAATCACAGTCGGCCTCATCCAGCACCGCCTTGATAAATGTGAGTTCATCCATAGTTGAAATCGGCGCTGCTACGTAAAATGATGCATTTTCAACGGCGATGCGCTGGCCTAAAATATCCTGCGTTTGTTTAATACGATTGGCGACATATTTTACCGCTTCCTCGGTGAATGGAATTGGCAATAAATCATACAAATAACCAGCTTTGCCGTGTTGCATATCGCTGCAAAAACTCAAATGCTCCGTATAAAGCGGGATTTTATTGGTGCTTAAAAAAGTTTTAACTTGTTTTAAAAAAGCTACATTGAGTGGGTCTGGGCCGCCTAAAGATAAACATAAGCCGTGACAAACAATCGGATAGCGTTCAACAAACCACGCTAAATCTGCTGCAGCTTTGCCGCCCGCACCTATCCAGTTTTCTGGAGCGATTTCGACAAACTTGATGTTAGAAATGGAGGAGTCGTTAAAAAGGCGTTGAATTTGGGGAATCAGCTCGCGCTTTAACCCCAAACCTACGCCTTTTATGTCAGCTATAACAGACACGAAGTGAAAAAATTAGTGGCTGCAAGAACCTTCTTTTGCTTTCTCAGCAGAGCATGCGCCTTCCTTAGCTTTTTCTGCACTACATGCGCCTTCTTTGCCTTTCATTTCAGCACTGCATTTACCATCGTGCGCTTTTTTCATATCTGCGCTGCAATTTCCTTCTGCGCTACATTTGCCTTCTGCAGCTTTTTCGGTGGATTTTTCAGCCGATTTTTTCTTAGTTGCGCCACATTTGCCAGTACCACATTTGCCGTCTTTCATTTTGGTAGTATCAGCTTCTGCAACTTGGTAACCGCTAGAGAGTGATTTGATTGCAAATGGATTACTTTCAGCATTTACACTTGCGGCACCAATTGAGAGGGCAAATGCACCTGCTACGGCCAATGCTAATGATTTGTTTGTAGTTGAGTTCATTTCAAAAATTCCTTTTAAATTAAAAAGTTATGACTAAGTTTAATCTGCTTTAAGCAGGTCTGCGATGCGTTTTTTCGCTGCAGATGGCATTTCGATCTTGTGATCGTTTTCAATTGAACTGGTCATTCGTTTAACAGCAACGCGTATTGTTTGCATTTGTTGACTAAAGCGTTTGCAATAGGCGCAGATAAGTAGATGCAAGCGCAGGGCAAAACGTTCACGCAACGTTAAATTTCTATCTAACGACTGTGAAATAATCTGACTCGCTTGTTTGCAATCCAACATATTAAACTTTTAATTTCCTATCCAATTAATTTCTAAACATTTTCTTAATCCCATCCGGGCTCTGTACAACATCACCCAAGCATTCGTCGTGCTTATATTCAATTCCTTACAAATTTCTTCATTATCGGTTTCATGCACGTCGCGCATCAAAAATAATTGTGCAGCTTTGGCGGGGAGTTTTTCCATGCAAGTTTGTAAAATGCCCAAAAATTGTTTTTGCTCCAGTGCGTCTGTTGGCATGTCCCAAGCTTGCGGTTTTTCTGTCCAATGACCTTGCTCATCAAAAAACTCATCCATATTGGCATCTTCATCTGCCATTAAGTCTGATGCAGCAACTTCGCGCACGCTTTTGCGCATTACATCGATTATTTTGTGTTTCAAAATGCCAGTGAGCCAAGTGCGTGGTGCCGATTGCTCGGCAAAGTTTGGGCTTTTAATGGCCGCTAAAAAGGTTTCTTGCACCACATCTTCTGCCTGATGCGGATCGCGCAAGCGTGCAAGTGCAAAGCGATAGAGATAATCGCTATGTTCGTTCAGCCATTCGTGCATATTAGGTATTGTCATTGCATGCGCTCTGTTTTATATATTATTTTACTATGCCTGCCTTTTGTTGCAGTAATTGTACATAATAGTTGGCATCCAGTGCAGTGTTGTTGCGCTGTGCTTGCCAAATCACTTCACCCAAGCATTCCAATATATTATGTTGCGCATTATGCTCATTTTGATGTTTAAGTTTTAATTGTTGGTAAATGTCTGCGATGCCAATCGGTTGGTTGATGCTGATTTGCTCGAGTACGGATAAATGTAAACTCATGTGCAAAAACGGATTAGTTTCACCAAATTCGGGGAAATATTCTTGGCTTCTAAATTGCTCAGGCGCATCTAAAATGGTGTGATATTCAGGGTGGATGTGCATCACTTCTAAGGCGATTTTTTCTAAATCGGTGAGCGGTTTTTGCGCTTTAAATTTCGCCCAGGCATCGAAAAAGAATGTGCGCACTTCATCGCGCGAAGGATTAAACAGGCTCATAAATAGGCAATATTGCTTGCAGTAAAAAGTCCAAGTACGGCGGAATATTGTAACAATTCATTGATGCCGTTAATCGGTGCAATTTCGCCGTTGCCATAAAAACCAATAATGGGCAAACCTGGTAACAGTGTTTTTATGAGCGCTAAATCTTGGTCAACTCCGTTGTAAAAATAAGGTCCGCGGCCCAAACAAGAAAATAACAAGGCAAATGTCGGCTCCGAATCTAGTTGGCGTCTAAGTACACTGGCAGTTTTTACAATGTCAATTTGCGCAGCGTCCACATCGCGCACTGCCCAACTTATCCAATCACCCACCTGCAACGATTTTGTCAGCGTAACAGATTGCGTTTCCTCATTGGCGATGATGATAGAAGCTAAATTATATTCGCCGCGCTCAAGCGCGCTAGCTTTGCTGGCATGCACCGCAATAAGATGGTGATAGGGTAAATCTTCTGTTGTAATATCATTTTTTTTGCAGGCAGATGCGAGTGATGAAAAGGCTGGTAAATTGGCAATGGTGAGTAAATCATTACCCTTGCACTTGGTAATGCGGCGCGGCGAGGAAATAATCTTTAAGCCATGTGTGGCTGCCACCGCGCCAGCTGCGTTGAGTATCACTTCACAATAACCTTGTGTGGTGCCTTTTCCATTTTGCCACACCGAAAATGAGCCGTGTCCAGTTGCATCGCCAGATACACCGCCGAATCTAAGTTTATTAGATTGATTGAGCCATGTAGTGTTAATCGCGTTGGGCGCGGTCAATGTGAGCAGTAAGGCGTCATTAGACTCATTTGGTTTAGGGTGGCTAAAGTTTAAGTCAGAAAACACCATCGCGGCAGCGGCAGGGCTATCGAGTACCCAATCCTCTTCGGTAAAAATGCCAGTGGCTGAGCAGCCGATCACTTGCGTGCAGCTGGCGGCTTTCGCGGCAGCTAAAATGGCGGATTGTGGATCAGCTGCGAACTCGGAAGTAAGAAAAAGTAGCACGCTGGAAGGCGCATGGATATTGGCTTTCAGCATAGCGCTTTCAACTGCCTTGGCGGCAAGTTCAGGTACAGGTGATGCTCCAGTTGCTAGTCCAGTGGCAACTTTCATATTTGTCCCGCCATGAGGTGTATTTTGGGAATGATTTTATCTTTAAATTCGCATAAATCCACAATACAACACTCGCCGCATTTTGGGTTGCGTGCTGTGCAAGTGTAGCGGCCATGCAAAATAAGTAAATGATGCGCATCGTGCATAAATTCTGCTGGAATTGTCTTTAAATATTTTTGTTCCACTTGCAGTACATTTTTGCCAACCGCTAATTTAGTGCGGTTTCCCAGTCGAAATAAATGTGTATCGACTGCAATCGTCGGTTGCCCAAATGCAGTATTCAACATCACGTTTGCAGTTTTTCTACCGACGCCAGAAAGTGCCTCGAGAGCCGCTCTGGTATTGGGTACTTGGGACTGATGTTTTTGTATTAATTGCTCGCAACAAGCAATCACATTCTTTGCCTTTGCGTGATAAAGCCCGATGGTTTTAATGTAACTTTCTAGGCTTTCGACGCCTAAGTTAAAAATGCTTTGTGGCGTATTGGCAACTTTAAAAAGTTTACGTGTGGCGATATTCACACCTTTGTCAGTCGCCTGCGCAGATAAAATAACGGCGATTAATAATTCAAACGTGCTGTTGTATTCCAGCTCAGTGGCGGGTTTGGGAATGGCGGCGCTTAAGCGCGAAAAAATTTGGTAACGTTTTTCCGCGTTCATGGCGTTTAATGTGCAGGCTTGAGTGAGACGCTGGATTTGTCTTGATTAACGTTGATTGTAGGTTTGGATTTGCGTTGTTCAGCCCAATTGCGCATAGCAATCAAACACGCTAACCCCAAGAATGCGCCTGGCGGTAAAATTGCCAGCAAAAAGCCGTGATAATCGGAAATCACTGTCAACACATAAGGCTTGAAATTTGCGCCGAAGGCTAAATCTAGCCCAGAAAACAGCGTGCCTTTGCCAACAAGTTCGCGCATTCCACCTAAAATACCTAGCACTAGGGTTAATCCCAAGCCCATCATGAACCCATCCAAAATAGAAGGCGTAGGTTCGTTTTTTGCAGCAAAAGACTCCACGCGCGCGAGCACGATACAGTTCACCACAATGAGTGGAATAAAGATGCCTAACACTTTGTGCAACGGCTCGGCAAAGCCGTGAATAGTTAAATCGATTACCGTGACTAAAGCAGCGATAACCAAAATAAAGACAGGTACACGAATTTCGGCAGGTACAAATTTACGCACGGGTGAAACCGCGCCATTGGCCGCCGCCATCACCAATGCGGTTGCCAAACCAAGGCTCACGCCATTCACCACAGAAGTGGTTACCGCCAAAGTGGGGCACAAGCCCAAAAGCTGAACCACGCCTGGGTTTTGCTTCCATAATCCATTTTCTATAATTTCAGTATATTGACTCATTTTTACTTACTTTCTGCGAACAATGTTGCTCTATTCACCTCAAAATATTGCAGTGCTTTATGCACCGCTTTTATCACTGCGCGTGGCGTAATAGTTGCGCCCGCCATGTAATCAAATTGGCCATTATCTTTTTTAACATTCCAATTCTTATCACTCGTCTTTGTGAGTGATTCGCCGTCAAAAAGTTTAATCCAATCATCTTTAGCAATGTCGATATAATCGCCCAAACCAGGCGTTTCCTTGTGCGTTAGCACGCGCACGCCACTAATGCTGCCATCATATTTAATCGCAATTAAGAGCTTAATATCGCCACTATAACCATCGTGTGCAACCGCCTCTAAAATCACCGCCGCTGGCACGTTGTTGATGCGCGCGCGGTTAGCGATGGTTGCTTGTTTATTGCCTAGTAAGTCATTTGGCGCAATCGTAAGTTTATCTTTTAGAATATCGTTATCATGCATATTCTCTGGCACAATTTGCCGAAATAGCGCCAAACGGGCTTTGGCTTCACTTTGCTCAATCGGCACTTTGGTGACTTGAAATATGTAAGCCAACAGCGCGGTAAACACCACCGCAAATGCGATGAGCGTAATGGCGGTTTTGCTGGCGTGTTTAATAATGGTTTCTGGCATTATTTTTTATGTCCAAACACTCTAGGTTGCGTATGCGCGTCAATCAACGGTACGCAAATATTCATAAAGATCACCGCAAATGCCACACCATCTGGATAACCGCCATACACGCGTACTAAATAAGTAATCACTGCCACCCCAGCGGCAAAGTATAGCTTGCCTTTGGGCGTGGTCGGACCGCTAATGGGGTCGGTGATAATAAAAAATGCACACAGCATGCTCGCGCCGCTAAATAGGTGAAAAATTGGTGATGCAAATGCTGTTGGGTTCAACATCCAAAATACGCCAGAAACAAGCGCCAGAGCGCCTAAGAAAGCGGTTGGCAAATGCCAAGATATAATTTTTTGCTGCCATAAATACAAGCCGCCGAGCAAATATGCGCCCGTAACAAATTCGCCACCTTTGCCGCCTAGCGCGCCGAATATGGGCGCTTGCATAATGCTTTCAGCATCATGTTTTAGCGTCAGTTGTGTTTTTAAATAATCCAGCGGCGTTGCGCTGGTCACCGCGTCCAGCTTCACATCTTGCGGCAAAAGTCCGCTAAAAATATAGTGTAATTGATCTGTAAAACTCAATGGAGTTTGTGCCAACTGCAAGGCGGCTGGCCACTTGGTCATAATCGCGGGGAAAGAAATTAACAGCACTGCATAGCCAATCATGGCGGGGTTGAATGGGTTGTAGCCCAATCCACCATAAAGCTGTTTTGCGACCACAATTGCAAACAAAGTACCAACGACAATCAACCACCAAGGTGCGAGTGGCGGAATAGAAAGTGCTAGTAGCCATGCAGTGATGACAGCACTGTAATCGCTTAAAAATGGCGCAATTGGCCGGCGACGAATTTTTAGCATCGCGGCTTCGGCAATTAATGCGGTTACGGTTGCAAGCAGCAAAGTAACCAAAATGCCGCCGCCAAAAACCCACACATAAGCGATAATGCCAGGCACCAGCGCCAGCAACACTTTCATCATAATATTTGAAACGCTTGGGGCGTCGGAAATATAAGGGCTTCTATTCATCAGTTTTTCTTCTCATTTTTCTTCGCTGCTTCGGCCGCGGCTTTTGCGGCTTTGGCGCGTTCAATCGCAGCAGCTATTTTCGCTTGTTTTTCAGCGTCAACATTTGGCGCTTCTAAGCTGACAGCAGCGCGTC
Source organism: Methylotenera sp. (assembly GCA_040079935.1). GTDB lineage: Bacteria > Pseudomonadota > Gammaproteobacteria > Burkholderiales > Methylophilaceae > Methylotenera_A. Next base: position 40,545 of record JBEBJI010000003.1, on the reverse strand, counting down.
TTGCATCAATTTCCGCAATTTCTTTTTTTACAGTTTCGTCTGCGTTTGCTACATTTTTTGGCGCGTCGCCAGATTGTTGCGCTGCTACTTTGGCGGCCTTTGCACGTTCAATGGCGGCAGCAATTATCGCTTTTTTGGCATCGCCAGCACCCGCATGGATATTGGCTTGCAGAGCATCATTAATTGAATTTCCTAATGCATTGTTAGCTGCTTCTTTCTGCGCAGCGGCGCGTTCTGCATGTTTTTGCGCGCGTTCAAGTTTTTCGTGCTCAATTCTGGCCAATCTAAAGTCATTGCGTTCACGTGCTAAATCGGCTGCCTCGTGCGCTTTATCAATCGCGATAATTTCACTTTTTGCGTAGCGATAATATTGCACTAGCGGGATGTTGCTGGGGCAAACGTAGCTACACGCACCGCATTCGATGCAATCGAACAATTTGTAGTCTTTGGCTTTTTCAAAATTGTCCGCCTTGGCAAACCAATAAAGTTCTTGCGGCTGCAAATTCACTGGGCAAGCATCGGCGCAGCGCGCGCAGCGTATGCACGGCATAGCGGGTGGCAGTGGCGCGAACAAATTTGGCGAAGCCGCAATGATACAATTGGCGGCTTTGGTAATCGGCACATTTTCATCAGGCAAATCGAAGCCCATCATCGGGCCGCCCATGATGTAGTGCGTGGTTTCGGGTTTGGCGCCACCTGCTGCTTTAACCAAATGTGGCAAAGGTGTGCCGAATAGCACCTCAAAATTTTGCGGTTGATTCACATCGCCCGCCATCGAAACAATGCGGCTAATCGACGGCTCGCCGAGCTCAAAATAACGATACAGCGCCAGCACTGTCGCGACGTTAAACACTTGTAAACCAACTTCAGTTGAGCGTTTATCGTATGGAATTTCCGTACCGAGTACCAAATGCACCAAACGCCGCGCATCGCCGCTGGGATAAAGCGTTGGCACGATGATGACCTGCATGCTTTTAATGTTGGCAGCGTCGATAGCCGCTTGCATGGAGGCGGCGGCTTTTGGTTTGTTATCTTCGATTCCAATGAGTACGCGCTCTGCACCCAATAAATGTTGCGCAATGGCAATGCCTTTGACAATTTCGTCCGCGCGCTCACGTATCAACATGTCGTCGCAAGTAATGTAGGGTTCACATTCAGCAGCATTTATTACTATCGTGTGTACTTCTGATTTACAGCCTACACGCAGCTTGATATGTGTAGGGAAGGTTGCCCCTCCCAAACCAACAATGCCAGATGAGCGCAAGCTTGCAATTAAAGTATTGCAATCGATATGGCGCCAATCTTGCGGCTGGCGTTTAATCCATTCGTCTTTGCCATCTGGCGTAATGGTGATGCAGTGATCTGGCAAGCCAGAAGGATGCGGAATAACGGCATCTTCAATTGCAGAAATTGTGCCAGATGTCGTCGCGTGAATAGCTGCAGAGACAGTGCCTTCTGCTTCTGCTAGCAATTGACCTTTTAAGACTTTATCGCCAACAGCAACTTTTATTTTAGGAATATTACCGACGTGCTGGCGTAGCGGCAGCACAATTTTTTCGGGCAACGCCAAAATGCCAATCGGCAATTGCGTCGATTGCGCTTTGTTTTCAGGCGGATGTACGCCGCCGTGGAAAGGAAAAATCTCTTTCGCGGTTTTGAGTAAATTATTTAAATTAACCAATGCGTTCATTTTTTTATTAGAGTGTAAAAGTTGGTTTAATCGGAATAATTGGATATTTCCACTTCCAATTATCAGGCGTTTCGGCAATTGGCACCATGGTAATGCAATCGACTGGACATGGCGCCACACATAGCTCACAGCCTGTGCACTCGCTGGTGATAATGGTATGCATATGCTTTGCAGCGCCTAGAATTGCATCAACAGGACAAGCTTGAATGCACAGCGTGCAACCAATGCAAACGGGCTCATCAATAAATGCTACTGCTTTTGGTTTTTCCACGCCGTTTTCTGCGTTCAGCGGTTTATATTCCATACCCATCAAGTCGGCCAGTGCGCGCACGCCCGCATCACCGCCTGGCGGGCATTGGTTAATATCGGCACGACCTTCTGCGATAGCCGTTGCATAGGGCTTGCAACCAGGGAAGCCGCATTGACCGCATTGTGTTTGTGGCAAAATGGCATCTATGCGCGCGATTAGCGGGTCGCCTTCTACCTTGAATTTAAGCGCGGCATAGCCCAAAGCCGCTCCGAGTAAAAGCGCTAGGCCGATCATGATGTATAAAGCAGTTAACATTAATTAATACTTACCAAACCTAGTATTTATCTAATCCAGCAAAACCCATGAAGGCTAGGCTCATCAGTGCTGCGGTAATCATCGCAATTGCGGAGCCTTGAAACGCTTTGGGCACATCGGCGGCTTCTAAACGCTCGCGCATGCTGGCGAATAAAATCAGCACCATCGAAAAACCAACTGCGCCACCAAAGCCGTACAAGCCTGATTCTATTGGGCCTTGGCTGGTTTGTGCATTTAGCAAAGGAATGCCTAGCACCGCGCAATTGGTGGTGATGAGCGGCAGAAAAATCCCCAACATTTGATACAGCAGCGGAAAGCTTTTTTCCATGACGATTTCGGTAAATTGCACCACGCCCGCGATAACCACAATAAACGACAGCGTGCGTAAATATTGCAAGCTGTTTGGCTCGAGCAAATAATGGTTAATCGCCCAACTGGTCATACTGCCAATTGTTAATACAAAAGCAGTCGCGGCAGCCATACCAATTGAGGCTTCAAGTTTTTTAGAAACACCCATGAATGGGCATAAACCCAAAATTTTGACCAGCACAATGTTGTTGACCAGCACCGTGCCCAGCAAAATCATGATGTAATGATGAAAGTCTATATTCATAGCGTGTTTCGTGTTTTTAATTAGCCTTAATTATAGCGCTATTTAGCGTTGGGATTGCCGCAAATTCAACCAAAATCAAGGCTGGGGCGTTAAGTAACTAATCGTAAAATAGCCATTTTAAAGACATTGTTATATATTTAAAAAGAATATTTAATTATATTTTTAGCGTTATTTATTATATGTGATTTATTTATGAGGTGTAAGCAACAGCGTTTTAGCATTAAAGCGGTAGTTTCGGTTAAAATAGTACACTTTATTTTTAGCAGGTTTTGATATGTTGCAAGGCAGTATGGTAGCAATCGTTACGCCAATGTTAGACGATGGCAGTTTGGATTTAGATGCACTACGCGCGCTGATTGATTGGCACGTCGAAGCTGGCACTGACGGTATTGTGATTGTTGGAACCACGGGTGAATCGCCAACGGTGGATGTGGCTGAGCATTGTTTGCTGATTGAAACTACAGTTGAACATGTTGCGGGTCGCGTTGCGGTGATTGCGGGTACTGGCGCAAATTCTACCAGCGAAGCGATTGAACTTACAGCTAATGCAAAAGCCTTAGGTGTAGATGCCTGCTTATTAGTGGCACCATATTACAATAAACCCACGCAAGAAGGCTTGTATCAACATTTTGCGGCGGTTGCTGGCGCGGTGGATATCCCGCAGATTTTATACAATGTGCCAGGCCGCACGGGTTGCGACATTAGCAACGATACTGCCTTGAGATTGGCGCAAGTTAAAAATATTGTTGGCATTAAGGATGCAACTGGCGGCATTGAGCGTGGTACCGATTTGTTGTTGCGCGCGCCAAAGGACTTTGCTGTTTATAGTGGTGATGATGCCACAGGAATGGCGTTAATGCTGCTTGGTGGACATGGTGTAATTTCTGTGACAGCCAATGTTGCGCCAAAATTAATGAGTGAAATGTGTAAAGCGGCTATGGCTGGCAATGTGAAAAAGGCCTGCGAAATTAACGCAAAATTATTTGCATTGCATCAAAAATTATTTATTGAGCCTAATCCAATTCCTGTGAAATGGGTGCTACAACAAATGGGTTTGATTAAAACGGGCATACGTTTGCCGATGGTGAATTTATCTGCGCAATATCATGATGTGTTGCGCGCGGCAATGCGCCAAGCAGAACTTATTTCTTAGTATTTTTTATAGTAAATGGTGGCAGAAACATGAAACAAAATGCACTATCTAAATTAATCGCAACTACCCTACTGACGCTGTTTGTAAGCGCGTGCGATTCTATTCCATTTATCGATAACACGTCTGATTACAAGGGCGCTGGTCGCTCAAAGCCGCTTGAAGTTCCGCCAGATTTAACAGCAGTGCGCACTAGTGATGCCTATAGTGTGCCCGGTGGAAGTACTACTTATAATGCTTACAATCAAGCGCAAGATGGCCAAGAGTCTGGCGTAGAGAAGGTTTTGCCTAACTCCGATGGCGTGCGCATGGAAAAGGCGGGTGCACAGCGTTGGTTGGTGGTAAATGCGTCCGCCGAGAAAGTTTGGCTTGTAGTACGTGAATTTTGGATTGATCAAGGCTTTGCAGTGCGCGTCGAAAATGCAGAAACAGGCGTGATGGAAACTGAATGGATAGAAGCGGATGCGATTAAAGCTGCAGAAGGCAAAAAAAATATAGGCGAAAAGTTTGATAAATGGTTGGATAAGCTTTCTGGTTTTGCTGATAGGCGTAAGTTTCGTACCCGTTTAGAACGTGGAGAAAAAGAAGGCTCAACAGAAATTTATATGACACATCGCACTGTTACTAGTGCACCTGATGACGGGAAAAACAAAGTAAGAACTAATTACGGCGAGGTTGAAACAGGTTATCGTCTTGATGGCACAAAATCAGATAAAACAGTTGAAGAAAATGCCGCTGAATTAGACGCGGAATTATTGCGCCGATTGATGGTGAAACTGGGTGTAACAGAAAAACGTGCGCAAGAAATTGCTGCAAATCCAGTCAGCGAAAAACGTGCAGAGGTGTTGAAAGAGGCTGATAGTAGCGTTACCTTGAAATTGAATGATCCTTTTGATCGCGGCTGGCGTCGTGTGGGCTTGGCGCTTGATAGAATCGGTTTTGTGACTGAAGATAAAGATCGCTCGAACGGTTTGTTTTTTGTGCGTTATGCCGATGTGGACATTGACGACGGCCCTACAAAGAAAAAAGGTTTGTTAGATACGCTCGCTTTTTGGAAAGATGACGAGCCTGAAGTGGAAAATAAATCTAAACCAAAAGATGAAAAAACTATAGTCGATAAATTGCAGTTTTGGAAAGGTGACGACGGAAAAACTGATCCTGCTAAGCAATATCGCATCAAAGTGACCGAAACGGAAAATGGCGGCACTCGCGTGAATGTAGTGGATAAAGACGATAAAAATAACCGTAGCACTACAGCTAATCGCATCATTTCGTTGTTATACGATCAGTTGAAATAGCAGTAAGTATGCGCTTTTCGAGGTGTATAAAATAATGCGCTTCGCGACTTACATTCAATAATGCGCTTTGCGTCTATAGGCAGTGGTAGTGCGGGTAACTGCATGGTGATAGAAGAAGCCTCGACAAGACTTTTGTTGGATTGTGGTTTTGGCGTAAGTGAAATTGTTAAGCGTTTGCAAAAGATAGACTTAGCGCCCGAGCAGATTACCGGCATTTTGGTCACGCACGAGCATGATGACCACGCAAAGGGCGCTTTTAAGTTGGCGGCCAAATATAATATTCCCGTTTGGCTGTCGCACGGTAGTTTAAAAATGTGTGAACGTTATTTACCAGAAAATGCAAAAATCTGTCTAAATGTCATAGATAGTCACACCAAGTTTCAAATTGAAGACATTGAAATTTCTCCCTACCCAGTGCCGCACGACGCGCGCGAACCCACACAATTTACCTTTAGCGATGGCGAATACAAATTAGGCGTGCTGACTGACGCAGGCGCATCCACGCAGCATATCGAGCAAGTGCTAAGCAGCTGTGATGCGTTGGTGTTGGAATGTAATCATGATGTGCATATGCTGGAAAATGGTGCCTACCCATACACGCTTAAAAAGCGCGTAGGCGGTCGACTAGGCCACCTTGATAACGGGAGTGCGGCCAGTCTGTTATCTAAATTAGATAACACTAAGTTAAAACACATCATCGCGGCGCATTTAAGTGCTAAAAATAACACGCCAGAACTGGCAAAAAAAGCCTTAAGCCAAGTACTTAATTGTGATTTGGATTGGATAGGCATTGCGGCGCAAGATGTTGGCTTTGCTTGGCGCGGGTTTTGAATGGAATTGTAAGCAGAGGAAGTAAAAAAAGCCGACTTAGTCGGCTTTTTTATTGGCTAAGTTAAAACTACTAACTTATTGTGCAGCAGCAGGTGCAGCTTCAGCAGGTGCAGCTTCAGCAGGTGCAGCTTCAGCAGGTGCAGCTTCAGCAGGTGCAGCTTCAGCAGGTGCAGCTTCAGCAGGTGCAGCTTCAGCAGGCATTGCTTCTTCAGCAGGTTTTTCGCCACAAGCAGTTAAAGCAAGAGCTAATAGTGCAGCTAATAGAACGGAACGTGTCATTTTTTATCCTTACGATGTTGAACTAAAGTTAAACCAGTTACGGCGGACCACCTTTAGCCCAACCGAGTGCCTTGAATTTTACCAGCAATTAAAAAAAATTCCACACATATTTTTGCTAAATAGGAGAATAAATTTCAAAAAGTCGTTATTTTGCAACAATTTACAGCTTAAACTTAAAAAAAATCTATTCTACTTTAATATTTAAACTTGAATTCTGCTGGCTAGACGTACTTAGCAACCCTAAAATTTTTCGACTAACTTCATCATTTTGTTGCATGGTGCCGCCAATATCCACCCAATTTCCAAGGCTTACGCGCATTATAGTGGTCAGTTCTTCAAAATCAATAAAGCCTTGATTGTTGAGTCGCGCAATTCGCGGCGTAATTTCTAGCTCAACATGATTGCCGACAGTGCGCGGTCGCATCGCAAAGCCTGTTGAAACTTCGTGCCAATCGGTAAACCGCTCTACATGCACATAACGCCGCGTAATCGTCACCCATTCTTGCGTAAATGGCACAATTTGCCCCACACGAATAAACGCGCGCTCACCATCCAACACATTAATGAATTGGTTACTATTTTGGCTGGAGTTGCTACTGCTATTTTCCACCTCTACGCGACCTGTGTTGGGCTTTGCGTGCCTGTCGTTCGAAACCGTCACTTTGCCTACTTTGGCAGCGCCTTTTGCTTCCACACGTTCTTGCTGGCTTTGCAGGTTATTGCTGGTTTTTACTGTGATTTTTCGGCTGATGCGCGCCGCATCTAAATTCGCCACTGTTGCTTCAATTTCGCGCATCCTGTCAGGCGACGCACGCAAAATCAGTTGATTATTCATCCCCGTCGCTGTGCCATCCACACCCACCATCGGCTCAATAATAGGTAACAAATCGCTGGCAAAGCGGTGTTGAAGGGTAATAATCTTAAATTCGGTTTCGGCAAGTGCTGCGCAACTTATCAGCAGTAAAGCAAAAAGCAATTTTTTCATGGCTTAAAGCCCTAATTTGGTGACCGAAATCGTTTCGGTGGTTTCATCTAACAGCTCGTCAAAGCGTGTCTGTAAATTTGCAGATTCATTTTCATCGTCAAACGCATATTTAAAACGTGCTTGGTCAATGTGAAAGCGGCGCAAATAATGGCGCTTATCTGCAATCACAAAACAATCTTTGGCAATTTTTGCGTTGTCATTAGTTGCGTAAACTATCATTTTGTGGCCGTAAAGCCTTAGCAACTCAAATAAACGCGGGCAATTATTCACAAAATGCTCGGTCGATTGCAAAATAATAGTGAGTTTGCTTAAGTCGTTTTTGCTCAAAAATTCAAATAAAAGCTCAAAACGCTGCTGGCTAGCAAAGTCGCCGTGAACAAAATCTTGGTCAAAAATTTGCAGTTCGTTTTCAGCTTGTGCAATTACCAAATCCAGCGCCGCCTCGTAATTGCGCTCACCCAAAATAATCGTGTCAGGTTTCAATTCAACCATCATGGCGACTCCTTAATCGCGCTTAAAACATATAAAGCCAGCTAAAAAACTCTCATAAAGAGCATCGCCAGCCGCCGCATGGATATTGGCTTCCAGGGCATCTGTTTTAAGAAATTTTTTATCTGCAAATGTTTTCATTACATCAATTAATTCTGCGCTCACCACAAGTTTTTCGCCATTCAAATAAAAATTATTTTGCGTAAATAGCATCTGCGATTTTAAACTTAAAAACAAAGTTTTTTGCGCTAATTGTTTTATAAATTCAGCCTTTGATATTTTGCGGTTCGGCTCAAATACCACATCCAGTTTTGGTTCGGTTAAATACTTGCCTAAAAAATCGGCAACATTGTCTTTATTCCAAACAATGCCTCTGAGGGCCTCGTCCACCTTGGCTATCATGGCGTCGCTAATTTCTGCAGCATGCTTTTGCAAAGTTAAATCAGCATCTTTATACAAACCTTCAGCGTTCAAATTATCCTGCAGAAAGCTTAAAAATTCGTGCTGCAATTCCTGTGTTTTGGGCGCTCTAAAACCAATCGAATAGGTCATGCAGTCATCAGATTCCGAAATTCCCCAATGCGCAATTTGCGGCGGCAAATACAGCATGTCGCCCGCTTCCAGCGTCCATTCTTGTTCGGCATTAAAATTTTGTAGAATTTTCAATGGCGCGTTTTCTACTAAAGTTAAATCAGTTTGCGCAGATATTTTCCAGTTTCTTTTGCCGCTGCCTTGCAACAAAAACACATCGTAACTATCTACGTGCGCTCCCACGCCGCCGCCTTTTGGCGCGTAACTCACCATTAAATCATCCAGCCGCGCATGTGGAATAAAATTGAACAAGCCTAATAAATCCGAAGCTTCTGGCAAGTGATGATTCACGCTTTGTACCAGCAGTGTCCAATCTTTGGCGGGTAATTTGGCAAAATCTGCGTCGTCAAACGGGCCGTGCTTCACTGCCCAGCTTTCTTTCTTTTGCTGGATAATCCGCGCTTGCACGCTGTCTTCGCAAGCCAATCCAGCTAATTCATTTGGCGTAAGTAAGCCTTTAAAATCGGGTATCGCACCACGAATGAGCAACGGTTTTTTCTGCCAATATTCGGCCAAAAATTGCGCGGGCGTTAAGTTGTTTAATAATTGCATGCGCTTATTCTAATCGCGTTTTGAAATTTATTAAAAATTTGCGAGGCTATACAAGTAGGTATATAGTTAAGTTTAGCGTTATCAGCCTAATAAAATCGTTTTGAGGAGCGTTTAAAATGAATAAGCCTGTTGATTTAGGAGTAACAACCCACCACGGTGGTTGCCCGCACGATTGCCCAGATACTTGCAGCATGGTGTTCCATGTGCAAGAAGGCAAATTGTTGAAAGTGACTGGCAACACGGAGCACCCGATGACGCGCGGCGGCTTATGCGTCAAACTCAAAGATTACGAAAAACGCCATTATCACCCTGACAGGCTGCTCTACCCGATGAAACGCACCGGCCCGAAAGGCAGCAAGCAATTTACGCGGATAAGCTGGGATGAAGCGCTGGATACTATTGTGAGTAAATGGCAAGGCATTATTGCTGAGCATGGTTCGCAAGCGATTATGCCCGCCAGTTACTTGGGCAACCAAGGTTTGGTGCATGGCTTAAACGGTGGCGATGCTTTTTTTGCACGTTTAGGCGCAACAGTTACCGAGCGTACATTCTGTGGCGAAGGCTCGTGCACCGCATGGCTACTCACTGTGGGGCCAACTGCTGGGGTTGATCCGGAAAGTTTTGAGCACAGCAAATACATTATTGTTTGGGCGTCAAATTCGGTTTCCACCAATTTGCACCACTGGCATATTATTCACGATGCGCAAAAGAAAGGCGCAAAAGTCGTGGTGATTGATTCCTACGCATCCAAAACCGCCAAAGAGGCGGATTGGCACATTGCGCCAAAACCCGGTACTGACGGTGCGTTGGCGATGGCGATGATGAACGTGATTATTAGCGAAGGTTTGCAAGACCAAGATTACATCGATAACTACACGGTCGGCTTTAAAGAACTAGCCGCACGTGCTAAAACCCGTACACCAGAATGGGCAGAGAAAATCACGGGCATTCCAGCTGATGACATTCGTAAACTCGCACGCGAATACGCCACCACATCGCCCGCGGCGATTCGCATTGGCGTGGCGCTAGAGCGCAGCTACGGCGGCAGCCAAGCCATACGTGCAGTGACCTGCTTACCCGCGCTCATCGGTGCTTGGCGGCACGTAGGCGGAGGTATTTTGCAGTTTCCAGTGTGGGAGCACCCTTATAAATTTGATGTGATTTGCCGCCCCGATTTAATCCCCGAGGGCACACAAGTAGCTAATATTTTGCAACTTGGCCGCGTGCTAACAGGTGAAATTAAACTAAAAACGCCGATTAAATCACTCATGGTGTGGAACACCAACCCGGTGACGCAATCGCCCGAGACCGATAAAATTGTAAAAGGTCTCATGCGTGAAGATTTATTTACTATAGTGGCTGACCACTTTATTACCGATACCGCCGCGTATGCTGATATTGTGCTGCCAGCCGCCATGGGTGCAGAGATGGAAGACATGATTTTAAGCTGGGGGCATTTATATCTCACCTACAACGCCAAATGTATCGACCCACCGGGCGAAGCGATTCCAAATAACGAGATTTTCCGCCGCTTGGCAAAACGTTTGGGTTTTGAAGAAGATAATTTCAAATGGAGTGATTCTGAGTGCTTGGAAAACTACGTGGCTTGGGATGCGCCCGCAGCTAAAGGCTACAGCCTCGCCTACATGCGCGAGCACGGCTTTGCCAAGCTGAAAGTGGGCACTAAAGATGACCGCGCGCCGCACAAAGCGGGCAACTTCCCCACGCCAACTGGCAAATGTATGTTTTTGGTAGAAGGCGCGAAAAACTTTGTGGCAGGGCCGTTTAGACAAATGTACGAAGGCTTTCAGCCGGGCGAAGATTTGGATGCGCTACCGGATTACGTGGCGAACCGCGAAAGCGCGGAAAGTAACCCCGCGCTGGCGAAAAAATATCCGCTCAGCATTATCTCGCCAAAAAGTCATGGCTTTTTAAATAGCTGCTACGCGAATATGGCAGAGAAAATCAAAGGCCAAGGTGAGCAATTTGTGCTGATTAACCCGCTAGATGCCACCACACGTGGCATTGCAGAAGGTGCAAAGGTAAAAGTGTTTAACGACCGTGGCGCGTTTGAAGGCGATGCGCGCATCACCAAAGATGTCAACCCCGGCATTGTGGTCGCAACGCTAGGTTATTGGCGGCAGTTGAATAAAGGCACCGTTAATTGCATTAGCGCGGCGGAATTTGGGGATATGGGGCATTCGACAACGTTTAGTGATAATTTGGTGGAAGTGGCATTGGGTTAAAATTCAACTTATGATTACCATTTGGAATAATTATATGAATCATCAGTGCATATTTTTTATCATAGCCAGTAGTTTCAGTTTACTTTTCGGCATTGGTGCTCCTTGGATGTTTCGGGTTAAACATGAAGACATGGAAACCATGGACATGGGTTCATCAGTTTTTATTAAACTACGTAGGTTCATTCTTAGGTTGGATTTGTCTTTGGCTATTAATAGGACGCACTTCAGCATGGATTGACAGTGGATATACTAACTCACCAAGTTATTGGGAAATATTTTTGATGTTTGTTTCATTTATAGGAATTACAGGTCTTTTACCTTGGGCTACAACGAAATTAGTAGAAAATTTTAAAAATAGTATCAAAAATTACCTAATTTTTTCGCCTCTAGGCGAGTTTCTTTCTTTTGCTTAGCCAAAAGAAAGAAACCAAAGAAAAGGCTACCCCGCTACCGCTTGTTTCCTTCGGTCTTAGCGCCGCATCAGGGCGGCTGCGGAACTCGGCTTTCAGCCTCAGACAGTCCTCGCCGCTATCCATCTGCCGCTCAAGCCGAAGGCGCGGCACAGGGGATTAGAAAACCATGCGACCACAGCCGTCATTCTGTACAAGCGAAGCGCGATACGTAATCCAGTGGCTTTGGATTTTAAAAAAAACGCTAGATTTCGACTTTCGTCGGAATGACGAAAAGCACATGCCATGCAGGCCGCATGGATATTGGCTCCCAGAGCAGTTATTTCTGAAATTAAAAAGAGCAGAAATGCCCTAGAACGGAAGAAACGCCATGGTGGCGATGCTTTGCATGACGCGCGAAATGAGGCGTTGAGATTTTTCTGCCAGCGCAATCGCGTATAAATCTGTGCGGCCGATCATTTTGCCGAATTCGCGTTCAAAGCTTAAGTTGCGGTCTTTTTCGTTAATTTCGTTCGTCAGCAAATACAAATTGCCTTTTGCATCACGCGCGTTCGAGAGCTTCCACGCGGCGATTTCGATATTGCGCGCGACGTTGTAGATGTGTTGCGGGTCGATGGTATCTGTTAAATAAAAATCGGTTTTATTGCCGTGCGCTTTAAGTAGCATGGTGTGCAGGCCAACTATATATGCCAGTACACGGTCACCTTGATAATCTGGGTTAAAAGCCAAAAAAATAGCATCTGTACCTTGTTTGTTATCCATATCTTTAAACTGAAAGTGATGTTGCGATTCGCCATCAAACACCCAATCCACCATTTTTTCTATTGAACTAGTAGTGCTTTTGGGGAGCTCATGCGGATTGCGCTTATAAAGCTTGGTCATTAAGTTGCGTAGGCTTTGCGTGTTTTCTTCCAGCTCGACATCGGCCATGCGGTCCATGTCGGTTTTTCCCAATTGGTTAGCGGTGCTTCTATCGCTGCGTTCTGGGATTGGTTTTCCTTCAATGGGTGAGTTTGTGGCGCAAGCACAGAGCAGGCTACAAGCCAATATCCATGCGGGTTGCAGGGCAGCTATTTTCATGCTTTAGAAATCATTTTTTATGCACAATGCGTGATTTAGGAAACACCACGCTAAACGTGCTGCCGACGCCGACTTCGCTGCTGATTTCTAGCCGTGCTTGATGGCGAATGAGGATGTGTTTGACGATGGAAAGCCCAAGCCCAGTGCCGCCAGTTTCGCGACTGCGGCTTCTGTCAACGCGGTAAAAACGTTCGGTGAGTCGGTCGATATGTTGCTGCTGGATGCCAATGCCAGTGTCGCGTACCGAGAATACGGGCTGTTCATCTTGCATGCGCCAAGTAATGAATATCTCGCCGTCTTTTGGTGTGTAACGTACAGCATTGCTAACCAAGTTGCTAAGCGCACTGTGCAATTCATCCTGCGCGCCGCTTAGGTTAAGTGCGGGGTCGGCATCGATATGCACTTTGTGTTTGGATTTGTACAAACTTTGGCTTAAACCAACAGCATCATTTTGTAAGGCTTTTAGCAATTTTGCCATGTCAATTTCGTTGTCGTCTGGCGCTTCGGTGTTGCTTTCTATGCTAGAAAGCGTGAGTAAATCTTCAATAATACGGCGCATGCGGCTGGTTTGATCTTCCATCATGCCGAAGTAGGTTTTTAATGCATCGGGCACGGCGCCTTCCATATCACTCAGTGTTTCTAAAAAGCCGCCTACTACGGTGAGTGGCGTGCGTAGCTCGTGCGAGACGTTGGCGATAAAGTCGCGGCGCATGGCATCCACTTTTTCTAGCTGTGTCATATCGCGACAAATGAGTAATTTTTGCTGATTTGCAAACGGAATAATCTGAATTTCGAAAATAACTTCGGGGTCGCGCCACGATTTGAGCTTAAAAGGCTCACTATATTCGGTGTTATACAGGTAAGCAATAAAATGGCTATCGCGTAGCAAATTGACGATGGGTAGGTTTTTATCGGTGGCTAAATTTAAGCCAAGCTGATTTTCGGCATGCGACGTACACCACTCAATCTCGTTGCTGGGGCCTAGTATGACTAAACCATCGGGGATGGCGTTGGCGGTGAGGTTAAAGCGCTCTAGCGCGGCGCTTAATTGCGCTTCTTTAGAGAGGTTGTTGCGTTCGTACTGAAGTAGCGCGGTGAATACATCTTCCCACGCGCCAGAGCCTTCGGGGATTTCTTTTAATACGGGGTTTTTAAACCAAAGATGTAATTTGTGTAGCCATAAAACATGGCTGGCGAGATAAAGCAAAAGACCAATTGAAAATACCAGCAACGCAACAGTGACACCACTTATTAGCCACAAAAATAAGCAAATTGCGCTGAGCGCGCAAATAAATAAACCTGCTTTTAAACGAATATCTGGCACAAATGTAAGCTTAAAATTAAACCAAAGTTAAAATTAGGCTTAATTATAGCCAGCTTTCACTCAGATAGTTGTGTGCTTAATTGTTTTGTGCCGATAAACGATAACCAGAGCCGCGCACGGTTTGAATTAAATCCTGGTGGTTAGATACTGCCAAAGCATTGCGAAGTCTGCGAATATGCACGTCAACGGTTCTATCCTCCACAAATACCCTGTCACCCCATACTTTATCGAGCAATTGGCTGCGCGAATGTACGCGCTCTGCATTGCTCATAAAGTAATGTAAAAGTCTAAACTCAGTTGGCCCCAAGTCAATATTGGCGCTATTTCCAGTCACGCGGTGGGTGGTTGGGTCTAGCAATAAACCTTGAATTTCAATCGGGTCGTCGGTCATTTGTGGTGCGCGACGACGCAGTACGGCTTTAATGCGAGCGTTTAATTCGCGTGGACTAAAGGGCTTGGTCACATAGTCATCGGCGCCCACTTCTAGGCCGCGTACTTTGTCATATTCATCGCCACGGGCTGTGAGCATAATAATCGGTATTGCTTTAGTGAGATTGTCAGATTTCAAGCGACGCGCATATTCAATGCCGCTCATCCCAGGCAGCATCCAATCCAGCAAAATCAAATCTGGCAGAGTATTGCGCAATAACTCTTGTGCGTGCTCTACGCTAAGCGCGCGCATGGCGTTATGACCCGCTTGCGTAATGTTGAGCGCAAGCAGCTCTTGAATTGCAGGTTCGTCTTCAATGACTAAAATATTCGCAGGCATTTTTTCTCTCAATCAATTTGATTATGCGCCATTTTGTGACTTTAATATGACATATTGATGACAAAATTCAAGTGTTTTTTTGTGGTGAAAGTTTATTGTGCAATTGCCATTTACTGCATTTTGTAAGACTATGTAGTTTGTTAGCAAAATAATGATTTTTGGGGAGCTTCATGGCTAGTTTTTTATCAAAAGAATATATTACGGCAAATCCTAGTTTTAACCGCTGGTTGGTGCCGCCTGCTGCGCTGGCAATCCATTTGTCCATCGGCATGGCGTATGGGTTTAGCGTGTTTTGGAAGCCGCTCGGCAATGCGCTGATGGGCTCTGATGGTAAGCCACTGGCGGCTTGCGCGGCTGGGGCAACCACGTTTGGTGAAAAATTAGCGGGTACGGGCAAAGCTTTATTTGCCACCGATTGCAACTGGACGCAGTTTGATTTGGGCTGGATGTACACGCTATTTTTTGTGCTTTTAGGTTGCTCAGCAGCGCTCTGGGGCGGCTGGCTAGAGCGCGAAGGCCCACGTAAAGCAGGATTGGTTTCGATGCTGTGCTGGTGCGGCGGTTTGCTGATTTCTGCGTATGGTGTTTATTCACATCAATTATGGATGATGTGGTTGGGTAGCGGCGTCATAGGCGGCATAGGGCTAGGTTTAGGTTATATTTCACCCGTTTCCACACTCATTAAATGGTTTCCCGATAGACGCGGCATGGCGACAGGAATGGCGATTATGGGCTTTGGTGGCGGCGCGATGATAGGCTCGCCATTGGCGACTATGTTGATGAATCATTTCAAAACCGCGACCACACCCGGCGTGTGGCAAACTTTTGTTACGCTAGCAGCGATTTATGCGGTGTTTATGTTGTGCGGGGCGTTTGGCTACCGCGTGCCGCCTGTGGGCTGGAAGCCCGCTAATTGGACGCCTCCAGCCACTGCAAAAAACACTATGATTGCAACGCGTCACGTGCATTTAAAAAATGCGCATAAAACGCCGCAATTTTGGTTGTTGTGGATTGTGCTGTGCATGAATGTTTCTGCGGGCATTGGCATTATTGGCGCGGCTGCCCCCATGTTGCAAGAAACCTTTGGTGGCGCGTTAATTGGTCAGCCTGACATTGGGTTTGCGGACATTAAAAAAGATGAAGCTTTAACTGCTGCCGCTGCAGCAGTTGGAGCGGGCTTTGTTGGATTGATTTCATTATTCAATATTTTTGGCCGCTTTGCTTGGGCAACCTCGTCTGATAAATTAGGCCGCAAACGTACTTATTTTCTTTTCTTTATCTTGGGCGCCATCATGTATTGCACTGCGACTTATGTGGCAGGCTTTAAATCTCTGGCACTATTTGTGGGCTGTTTCTGCGTCATCGCCTCGATGTATGGAGGCGGTTTCGCGACGATTCCTGCATATTTGGCGGATATGTTTGGCACGCAATTTGTGGGCGCTATTCATGGACGTCTGCTCACGGCATGGTCAACAGCGGGTATTTTGGGGCCAGTGGTGGTGAATTATATGCACGATACTCGGCTTGAAAAAGGCATCCCGTTTGATCAAGTGTATGCGCCGATATTTGTGGTGCTGGCGGGCTTAATGGTGGTAGGGTTTATCGCGAATATGTTAGTAAAGCCAGTGGCTGACAAGTATTTTATGAGCGATGCAGAATTAGCAGAAGTGCATAGAATTAGTCACGAAAAGTCATTGGAAAACGTATCGAATGTCGTTACTTCGGGTGATTCAGCGCACCATCCATTATTAGTTAAATTGGCTTGGTTGGCAGTATTAATCCCGATTGCTTATGGTGTTTGGAGTACGGTGCAAAAAGCATGGGCACTGTTTTCTTAAACTGACAAATAGTGTCAGTTAATAGCGTAAAATAGCTACTTTTAGCACTTTAAGAGAATGTTTTGAATAAAATAAATATAAATTTAAGCGGCACAGGCAAAAAAATTGGCATTGTGCAATCGCGATTTAATAGCGACATTGGCGATGGTTTATTGGCGGCCTGTCATGCAGAGTTGTTGAATCTAGGCGTCAAAGATGCGGATATTCGCATTGCCACTGTGCCAGGTGCGTTAGAAACGCCGCTGATTTTGCAACACATGGCTTTGAGCGAAAAGTTTGATGCACTGATAGCTTTGGGTGCGATTATTCGCGGAGAAACTTATCACTTCGAGGTGGTTGCAAACGAGTCTGCGCGGGGAATTTCAGAGGTTCAATTGAATACTGGCGTACCAGTGGCGAACGCAGTGTTAACCACGGAGGATGATGAGCAAGCGCTGGCACGTATGCTAATTAAAGGTACGGAAGCTGCGCAAGTAGCAATTGAAATGGCAAATTTGGTGCGTGCGTTATGAGTGGAGCTAATGCTGAAAAAAAAATAGTAAAAAAACCAAAAGTCAGCCAAAATCGCCGTAAATCACGCGAATTGGTTTTAAAAGCGGTATATCGTGGCATGATTAATGCAGGGGAGATACAACAGATTATTTTGGACGCACAGGAAGATCCAGAATATAACAAAGCGGATGAGGCGTATTTTAAGCGTTTATTGGCAGGAGTGACTGGCAAAATAAGCGAGTTAGATACTCAAATTTCAACCTTTATTGATAGAAAAATAGAAGAATTGAGTCCTGTGGAGCATGCAATTTTGCGTATTTCATCGTTTGAGCTCATGTTTGACCCTAGCATTCCATACCGCGTAGCGATTAACGAGGGCGTCGAATTGGCCAAGCTTTATGGCGGTACGGACGGGCATAAATATATTAATGGTGTGCTGGATAAAGTGGCAGAGGCTGCAAGACCGCAAGAGTTTAGGCGATAATTGTTTGCTAAACATTCAATATGTTTGAATTTATTTTGGTAGATATATTGATGGGCTTGAAATTTTGAACGTAAATAATGCGATAAAAGTAGTGCGACAAACTGATGTGGGCTTGTTACGAGAGCACAACGAGGATGCGGTTGCGAGCGATTTGTCGATTGGTTTATTGGTGCTGGCCGATGGGATGGGTGGTTATAAGGCAGGCGAAGTGGCAAGTGAAATTGCTGTTTTGATGATTGCTGCGGAAATTACTGAAGTCATGCAAAATAACACGCGCATGTTTAGATCCACATCAAACTTATTGCCTGAATCACAGATGTTGATGAACGCTATAGAAAAAACTAATGCGACTATTTATCAGATTTCGCAAGATCAGCCGCAATGTGCAGGAATGGGCGCTACTTTAGTGGCTGGCATTTTTGCTGATAATAAGTTTGTGGTGGGGCATATTGGTGATTCGCGTGCGTATCGGCTGCGTGGAGAGACTTTGATGCAACTTACTGAAGATCATTCGTTGGTGCAAGAGCAAATTAACGCTGGATTGATTACGCCAGAACAAGCTAAATTATCGAACAATAAGAATTTAGTTACGCGTGCTTTAGGCATAGATCCTGAAGTTGAGCTGGAACTGCAAGAGTTTGATACAGAAGTGAGCGATATTTATTTGTTATGTTCAGATGGGCTATCTGATTTAGTGAATGATGAGGAAATTGCTCAAATTCTACTCGAAGCCAATGGTGATATTGGCAACGCTGCAAAGGATTTAATTCATGCAGCAAATGAAAATGGCGGTACAGATAACATTTCGGTCATCATAGCAAAAATAAGAAAAGAGTTTACATCTGAAAAAGGCTGGGTTAAAAACCTGTTTAAAAAGTAAAGTAAATTTTAAGGCGGATTATGGCGAAGTTACATTTTTCATTGGATGGAAATTCATTAGGTGAGTTTGGGTTAGATAAAGAGCGCACCACAATAGGCCGTCGGCCGGCAAACGATATTCATATTGATAACTTAGGTGTTAGTGGTGATCATGCAGTGATCACAACCATTGGTAACGATTCTTTTTTGGAAGATCTTGGTAGTACCAATGGCACTATGGTGAACAAAAAACCTGTAAAAAAACATGTGTTACACCATGGGGATGTCATAGAGTTTGGTAAGTATCAGTTAAAGTATGAAAATAAAGCGCAAGAAAATAAACCAGTAAATAGCCATGGATTTGAAAATACAGTTGTAGTGCGGCCTGCAAAGTTGGTTGTACCCTCACCAGAGCCAGAAACAGAAGTTGAAAAACTAGTAGCTGCTCCAGCTGCTGAAAGTGTAAGCTCGACAGCACCAGATCTAGCACCTATTAACTCTTCAGGCCATGCACAAAAATTAGGTTATTTAAGGGTTTTAAATGGTGATAATTCTGGCAGTGAGCTTTCTTTGAATAAATCTATGACGACACTTGGCAAGCCGGGCGTGCAGGTGGCGGTGATTACTAGGCGGCCTCATGGCTATTTTATTGCGCATGTAGAAGGCGATAAGCAGTTGTTGGTAAACGGGAGAGATGTGGGAGCAAAAGCCTATGAATTAAGTGACCGAGACGTGATAGATTTGATTGATACTCAATTGCAATTCTATTTGGCTTAAGTCACGTTATTGACTATTCATTACATTCTTTAGCCGAATTTCAATGCAAACTTTAGATATGCTAAACCAGCTCGAACGCCTTAATTCTATTGGTGTTGCGCTTTCAGTTGAGCACGACAACAATCGCTTGCTGGAGGTGATATTATTGGGAGCCAAAGAGCTTACTAACGCCGATGGCGGCACGCTTTATACAGTCACCGAAGATGGTAAACTTAAGTTCGAAATTATGCGCACGCTCAGCCTTGATATTGCAATGGGTGGCACTACAGGTAAGGAAATTCCATTTCCATCATTGCCAATTTTCCTCGAAGATGGCAAGCCAAACACTAACATGGTAGCGGCTTACAGCGTGGTAAATGCTAAAACTGTGAATATAGCTGACGCTTATTTAACTGAGGGATTTGATTTCTCTGGCACACGAAAATTTGATGAAAAAACAGGATATCGCTCAAAATCATTTTTAACGGTGCCGATGATGAATCATGAAAATGA
Source organism: Methylotenera sp. (assembly GCA_040079935.1). Classification (GTDB taxonomy): domain Bacteria; phylum Pseudomonadota; class Gammaproteobacteria; order Burkholderiales; family Methylophilaceae; genus Methylotenera_A. The sequence continues at coordinate 20,732 of JBEBJI010000003.1, read as the reverse complement.
AATCATCGGTGTTCTGCAATTAATTAATGCAATCGATCCACATACCAATGCCATTATTGCTTTTTCGGAATCACATCAGCGTTTGGTAGAATCGCTTGCCTCGCAGGCTGCTGTAGCGCTTACTAATCATAATTTAATTGATGGTCTTAAAGGTTTGTTTGAATCTTTTATTAAGCTGATTGCAGATGCGATTGATGAAAAGTCCCCCTATACTGGTGGTCATTGCCAGCGCGTTCCAGAACTTACAATGATGCTGGCAGATGCGGCGATAAAAACTAAAACTGGACCGTTAAAAAGTTTTACCATGTCCGAAAAAGAGATCTACGAACTTAAAATTGCTGCTTGGTTGCACGATTGTGGCAAAGTGACGACCCCAGAATATGTGATGGATAAAGCGACTAAGTTAGAAACCATTTTTGATCGTATCCACCTAATAGATGATCGGTTTGAGTTATTAAAAGCGCAGCGCGAAAATGCTTGTTTGCGTAAAGCGCTCGAATCTACATCTAGCGGCAAGCTGGTTAACATGCTGAAGCTTGAACGTGAAATTGACAGAATAAAAAAATTACTTGAAGAAGATAAAAACTTTATCCGTAAAGTAAATTTTGGTAGTGAGTCTATGCGAACAGAGGATTTGCAACGCATTAAAGATATTGCCAATTACGAGTATTTAAATGAATCTGGTCATACAGCAAGATTCTTGAGCGAAAATGAGGTTAAAAATTTAACTATTGAGCGCGGTACTTTAACACCAGAAGAGCGCATGATTATTAATAATCACATAGTGGTGACGATTAACATGCTGGAATCCCTATCGTATCCTAAAGATTTGCGGCGCGTGCCAGAGTACGCTGGTGGACATCACGAGCGCATGGATGGAAAAGGCTACCCAAAAGGGTTGTCGCGTGAGCAGATGTCGATTCCCGCGCGCATGATGGGTGTGGCGGATATATTTGAGGCGTTGACTTCTAAAGATCGGCCGTATAAAAAAGCGAAAACACTTTCTGAAACACTGACTATTTTAGGCAAAATGCGTCTGGATAATCATATCGACCCAGATGTATTTGATTTGTTTATTCGCGAGCAAATTTATTTGCGCTATGCTGAGAGATTTTTAGAACCAGCGCAAATTGACGAAGTCGACGTTGCCAGCATCCCAGGCTACCAAGTTAATTAATTTTAGCTTTTCAAAAACTTTTTAGTCGCTTTAATAATTTCGCCAAATTTTTTGGCAGAAACATCATGAAAAATCTCGCCATTGGGGATTAAACGTACGTTTGGCCCAACGTTGCAATAACCCATACACTGAATTTCTTCTATTTCAATCGGCACATTTTCACGCTGCAATTGGTGCGTTAAAGCAGTTAAAATTTCTTTACTGCCGCGTGCTGCACATGATGGGTTATTTGGATTTGCGCGATAGTTAGTGCAGACTAACAATTTTTTTTGCATCGCGTTCAAGCTTCTAACATCTGAGCATGACAGCCATTTTTATCTAATTTTAGATAGCTACCTTGTTCGTACCAATCGCCCAACACCCAGCGCTCGCAAGTGTTGCCTTCGATTTCGTGGATGTGTTTTTTTGGCCGGTGCGTGTGGCCGTGAATAAAAATCGGCGGGTAAGCAAACTCGCGCAGTAAATCATCCACAGCACCAGCATTCGCGTCCATAATTTGCATGCTTTTGGTAGATTTTGCTTGCTCGCTTTTTTTACGCAATTGCTCAATATACGCAATACGCGCTGCCAAATGTTGGCTTAAAAAATGCGTTTGCCAAGCTGCGCTACGTACTTCTTGGCGAAAGTTTTGATATGCAGTGTCATCGGTGCACAGCGCGTCACCGTGGCTTAACAAGACAGACTTTCCGTAAAGAGTGACTAAACTTGGGTCGGGTAAAATTTTAACGCCAGTCGCTTTTTCAAAACCTTCGGCGATTAAAAAATCGCGATTTCCATGCATAAAAAATACAGGAACTCCGTTAGAAACAAGTCTGCGAAGCGCATGGATATTGGGCTGCTGGTTGCCTGTTTTAATTGCATCATCGCCAGCCCAATATTCAAATAAATCGCCCAAAATGTAAAGCGCTTGGGCGTTAACAGCGATTTTTTCTAAGAAAGCATGGAACGCTTGCGTAATGTGCGGGCGCGAATCACATAGATGTAAATCTGAAATAAATAGGCTGTGATCCATGCACTAAAATTTATACCACGCTGGCTTTTTCGATGATGACAGGTTCAGCTGGTACGTCGCGGTGGCCGGCCTTGCTGGTAGTTTTAACTTTTGAAATTTTATCGACAACGTCCATGCCTTCGACCACTTTGCCGAACACACAGTAGCCCCAGCCGCTAGCGGTTTTTGCCGTGTGGTTCAAAAAGTCATTATCGGTACCGTTAATGAAAAACTGGCTGCTAGCAGAATCTGGAATCGAAGTGCGCGCCATCGCGATGGTGTATTTATCGTTGCCGAGACCGTTATCGGCTTCATTTTTAATTTCATCTTTGGTCGATTTTTGTTTCATATCAGCGTCAAATCCGCCGCCTTGCACCATAAAACCATCAATCACGCGATGAAAAATAACGCCCTCATAAAAACCGCCTTCTACATATTGCAAAAAATTGGCTACAGTGATGGGTGCCTTGTCGGCATTGAGTTCTAGCGTTATGTCACCAAAATTGGTAGTAAGTTTAACCACAAAAAATCCTTTAAAAAAATGACTAAAATGAAAAAAGTAAAAATTACTTGTTGGCTGCTGCAGGCGTTTCTTTTGCTACTTCAGTTAGCATTTTTACACTTTTGATGATGATAGGTTTTACTGGAACGTCAGCGTTTCTACCAATAAAAGTGGTTTGTACAACGCCGATTTTTTGTACGACTTCCATGCCGCTGGTGACTTTGCCAAACACGCAGTAGCCGATTTGTTCAGGGCTAGGGTTGGTGTAGTTCAAAAATTGATTATCGGCCAAATTTACAAAAAATTGTGCGGTGGCAGAATCTGGATCCATGGTACGCGCCATTGCGATGGTGCCAGGTTCGTTTAGCAAACCATTATTGGATTCGTTCACAATCGGCGCCCGCGTATTTTTCTCGGTCATATCGCGCTCAAATCCGCCTCCTTGGATCATAAAGCGGCTAATAACGCGGTGGAAAATGGTGTTTTCATAAAAGCCATCTTTTACATATTGCAAAAAATTCGCCACAGTTTTTGGCGCTTTTTCTGGGTAAAGTTCTACAGTGAAATTGCCTTGAGAAGTTTCAAACTGTACTCTGGGAGCCGCATGGATATTGGCTTGCAGGGCATATAAAAATACCAATAAAACCAACTTAAATCGAATCATTTTATTCACTATGCCGCACCTTCATAAATTATTTTCCACTGTTTATTTTCGTTCACCCAATATTGGCGTTTGCGCATTTTATTTTGCAAACTCGGGCTTTTAAAATCTTGTTCAAAATTCACCACAATCATGGTTTGTTCAGCGTCAGGGTAAGAAAACATACTTACATCCTCAATTTTAATGGTTACTTTGGGTTTGGTCGCTTGAATGTCACGTTTGTAATCCGCCCATTTTTGTAAGCCACCATCGCTATAAAAAAACTTTTTCGAATAATGGCTTAAATACGCATCTGTATCTTGCGCAACCCAAGCCTTACGCCAATCTTCAATCGCTACTTGTAAAGCTTGTTTATCCGCATCTTGCGCTTCCAACTGTTCGTCCGCCTTATCGTTTTCTAGCCATTCAAGGTTATCCGCAATAATAATCGGCGTTTTACCAGCTAGAAAAATGGGCGCAAGCGCTTTTAAATCTGGGTTGCTGAGCACTATGCAGCCATCGCTGGCGCGTGGTGGACGGCTGTAAGTATCTGTAGGCGTGCCGTGCAGCCAAATGCCAGAGCCAGTTTTGTTTTGATGTTGGTCAAATTCATTGGGATAATTCAGCGGATATGCGCCATCACCATACATATCTGCCAGTGGTTGCGTGAGTTTTTGTCCGGCAAAATAAACGCCTAATGGCGTACGTTTATCACCTTGGGCTTGTTTGCCAACACCATTTTTGCCAACAGTCACATAATAATCTGCTACATACTCTAGGTCGCCATCTACTTTTTTGTATAAGTAAAGGCGCGCTTTTACCGTGTCCACCACAATTAAATGCGTCTGCTCTGCGCCTAATTTCACCAATAAGTTTGGTTGTTGCGTGGTTTTTTTCTCGGATAAATAATACTCAATGCGCGTACGTGCTTCATCGCGCAAGCCTTCGAGCTCTTCGCTACCTGGCTTAGCGTTAGCCGTATTTGGGTCGCCAAAAGTGGCTAAAGCGCGACCTTGCGCAGTAAGCAAATCGCCACGGATGAGGTAGGCCAGCTTGAAGTTTGGGGCTGTTTTTATGAGTTCATTGATGGTGCCAAAGGCCTGTTTGGTTTTACCTTCAGTAATTTCCAGCAGGCTTTTTACTAGCAAGCTCTCGACCAAATTACGACCGAGTTTTTTGCTAAGCAGTTGGTCTGTCATGCTACCATGGTTCACGGCTGTAGCATTCCAAGGCAGAACCAAACAAGCAGCTACAAAAACGACTTTTAAAAACTTAAATTGTTGAATCAATAACATCTCAATATTGGACGTAACTTTTAGAAATTAATTCGATGCAATTTCTTGATCAATTAACCAAACGCCGTTAGTTTTCTTCATCATCAATGTTTTATCGGTGCGGATTGGTTTGCCGCCAGCGCGATAGCTCTGTTTAAAAGTCACTTTCGCACTATCAGCGCCCTCTAGCGTAACTTTTTGATTTGCTAGTTCAACGTTTATGCTCGCAGGTTTGCTGACACGATCGCGACGAGTCGCTTCCCAAGCTTTACGACTTTCGCCCTTTGCTGGTTTAAAGCTGTCAGCATAGCTGGCTAAGTATTTATCTACGTCTTTAGCAGACCAAGCGCTCGCCCAGCTGTTCACCGCATCAGTAATGTTTTGCTCTTCATTTATAACAGGCTCGGCAGGTTTGAGTGGCTCCACTTTTTTGTCGGCTGGGCGAATTGGCTTAGTATCACTTTTAGTAGGTTTACTATCACTTTTAGCCGCAAGTGTCGTTTTGTTGCCGGTGCCAAATAAATCTTTAATCATCGATAACTTGCTTTGCGCACGCGCATTACCGCTATCTAGCTGTAGCGCCTTGTCATAAGCTTCTGAGGCCATACGCGCATAAATATCACCTAAATTTTCGTGCGCGGTGGCATAGCTAGGGTGCGTTTTGATGGCGGTTTCTAGCGCTTTTTTGGCTTTGTCATATTGGCCAGCATCGGCGTATAACACTGCTAAGTTATTGTATGGCTCTGGCAGGTTAGGATATTTTTCTGTCAAATCGGTAAACGCTTTAATTGCATCGTCACGTTTGCCGCTTTCGGCCAAAATAATGCCTTTCATAAACATGGCTTGCGCATCTTTAGGGTTGGCTGCCAAGTAAGTGTTAATGCGCTCCAGCGCAGCTGCTTGCTGGCCACTTTCAGCCATTTGTGAAATATCTTTTAGCTCGTCAGCCACAGCAACGCTGGCAAACGATAAAGCTAAAATACAAGGGACAAGAAGTTTTAACAGCAAAAGGTTACGAATTGTCATTATGTTGTACTCAAACCTAATTAGTAAAAACGTCATTCTATCAATTAGATAGCTAACATCCAATAGCCCGCTTGGTATTAAGTCAATAAATCGCTATTTTTTATCTATTTTGGTCGCATTAACTCATTTATAATGCGCGAATGTTAAAAATTTATAACTCTCTTAGTCGCGACAAGCAAACTTTTATTCCCATCGAAGCAGGCAAAGTCCGCATGTATGTGTGTGGCATGACGGTTTACGACTTTTGTCATCTTGGCCATGCGCGTGTGATGGTCGTTTTCGACATGGTGAATCGTTGGTTTCGCGAAAGCCAATACCAAGTGACTTATGTACGTAATATCACCGATATTGATGACAAAATTATTAAACGTGCTAACGAAAATGGCGAAACTATTGGTGCGCTTACGCAACGTTTTATTGACGCCATGGATGAAGATTTTGCCAAGCTGGGCGTGCAGTCGCCGGCTTTTCAACCGCGCGCCACGCGACATATCGATGGCATGATTACGATGATTGCTACCTTAATCGAAAAAGGTCACGCTTATAAAGCATCGAATGGCGACGTGTTTTACAGCGTGCGTAGCTTTGCCGATTATGGCAAACTTTCTGGTAAAAGTTTAGATGATTTGCGCGCGGGTGAACGCGTAGAAGTTGATGCGCATAAAAAAGACCCGATGGATTTTGTGCTTTGGAAATCCGTCAAGCCTCACGAGCCAAATTGGCCATCGCCTTGGGGTGCGGGTCGGCCAGGCTGGCATATTGAGTGCTCGGTCATGAGCGCGCATCATCTGGGCGCGCATTTTGATATTCATGGTGGCGGGCAAGATTTGCAGTTTCCGCATCACGAGAACGAAATCGCGCAAAGTGAAGCCGCGAATAGCTGTCAAATGGCGAATTATTGGATGCACAACGGCTTTGTGCGCGTGGACGATGAAAAGATGTCGAAATCGCTCGGTAACTTTTTTACCATTCGCGAAGTGCTTAAAAAATACGATGCTGAAGTGGTACGATTTTTTATTCTGCGTGCGCATTATCGTAGCCCGCTCAATTATTCAGATGCGCATTTAGATGACGCTAAAGCCTCGCTGACGAGGCTTTATACGGCTTTCAGAGATTTGCCAATGTACTACCAACATACATGGAATGACCCATATCCTGCACGCTTTAAAGCTGCAATGGACGATGATTTTAATACCTCGGAAGCAATTGCAGTTTTATTTGAAATTGCTAACGAGCTAAATAAAACGAGCGACCCATATTATGCTGGGATGCTTAAGTATCTTGGCGGCGTGCTAGGTTTGTTGCAAAGAGATTCAACTGAGTTTCGACAATCAGGCGCTCAGCTGGGTAGCATTACTGCTGAGGAAATTGAAAGTTTGATTGATGCAAGATTGCATGCTAGAAAAATAAAAGATTTTACCGAGGCAGACAGAATTAGAGGTCACTTGGCAGGGGTGGGAATTTTACTGGAAGATACGCCGCAAGGCACGACTTGGCGCAGGGCGTAGTTGGTGTTTAAGCTAAAAAGCTTTATTTATATTGAAAGAATCGTTAAAAACATGCTCTGGGAGCCAATATCCATGCGGCTCACAGAGCATGGGTTTTTATACTGCTGATTGTTTTGTCATGGTTTTTGCGCAGAAGGCCATGACGTGATTGCGGCCACTATTTTTAGCAAGATACATGGCTTTATCTGCATTATTCAATAAATCTTCCACCGTTGAGCCGTGTTCGGCCACGCCAAAGCTGGCGGTGAGCGATAAAGCGTTTTCATCAGCAAGCGCAATAATGGTGGTAGCCATCATTTTTTTAACTAAATTCGCCATTTCAGCCGCTTCTTCTACATTGGTGTTGGGCAACAATACGGCAAATTCTTCGCCACCAAATCGGCAAGATAAATCCGATTCACGCAGGTTACTTTTTAGCAATTGCGCTAAATTGCGTAGTGCAATGTCGCCAGCGGCGTGACCAAAGCTATCGTTAATCTTTTTAAAGTGATCGACATCTAGCATTAGCGCGCTTATTGGCTGATTGTTGCGTTTGCAGTAAGCAAACAGTGTTTCGGCTTTGTCAAAAAATGCGCGGCGCGTATTCAAGCCCGTTAAAGAATCGGTGCTGGCTAAGCTTTCCGCATGTTTTTTTGCGACTTCTAAATCGTAAGCCAGCTCTAAATTTCCGTTAAAGGTTTTTTGCAGTAACGCACTGGTAATCATGCACGAAAAATACATGCAACCTGCAGCAATGCCTATCCAAAAAGTTTCTTCGTGACCCAGTGTAAGCAACACAAAAATCATCGGAATGAGCGCCAGCGAAATGGTAGCCATTTGTAAATAACGAAGCGGGCTATACCATGAAATCGCAGCGCCAGCCAAGCCGATAGAGAAGGTGTTGATGATAAAAACGGCAGTAAGATTATCGCGCGGCATAATCCAAATCAAGCCTGCACTCCACAAGAAAAAAACCAGCATTAGGCTAACCGAATAAGGTTTTTCCCACTTTAGCACCGCGTCGCCTTGCGGCTTAACTTGTCTAAATTTGGTCATGAGTAAAATGCGTATGCAAGCGAACAAGAATGTTGAGGCAAGCCAAATGAGTAAATGCTGGTGTTTGGCGCTAGACCACAAAGCAGCGACCAAAAATATGCCAGCCACCGCGCTTAAAGTAATCGGCGTGAGGCTGTGCTGATACAACAGCTTGATTTTTTCGATGCGAATGTGCTTTTGCTTTTCTTCTATCATATTCATTTATAAAGACAAATGTGCTAAATCAGCAAGTGTATCATAAGAAAATTGATGGATGATGAAACTGCATATTTTCTGCGGATTTTGCATGCGAGTCGCCTGAATGCGCTAAAATAGTGACTAAATTTATATGAAAGTGTTAAGAGATGCCCGTTAAATTAAATGCTCCAGAAGCCGCTTCCCTATTGCCTCCCAGAGGCATTAAATTAGGCTTTGCAAAAGCGCATGTGCGCAAACCAGATCGCAAAGACGTGCTGGTGATGACGTTACCAGAAGGTAGTCGCGTAGCGGGCGTATTTACTAAAAATAGATTTTGCGCTGCGCCAGTGATTTTGTGTAAAGAATTTTTAACGCAAAAAAGTAAAATTCGCGCTTTGTTAATCAACACAGGTTGCGCCAATGCAGGCACGGGCGAGGATGGTTTAAAGCGCGCCAAACAAAGTTGCGAGGCGCTTGGTAAGTTACTTGGCGTGCAAGCAAACCAAATTTTGCCATTTTCAACAGGCGTGATTTTAGAGCCATTACCCGTCGATAAAGTCATCGCAGGCTTGCCAGCTGCGATTGAAAACCTAAAAGAAGATAATTGGCTGAACGCGGCTGAAGCGATTATGACGACGGATATTGTCGCCAAAGGCACGTCACGTCAACTTCAACTTGACGGCAAAACGGTGACGATTACTGGCATTAGCAAAGGCAGCGGCATGATTCACCCCAACATGGCGACAATGCTTGGTTACATCGCCACCGATGCAGCGATAAGCCAATCTGCGCTTGAGAGCATCATTCATTACGCAGTGAATAAATCATTCAATTGCATCACAGTAGATGGCGACACTTCGACCAATGACAGCTTAATTTTAATGGCGACAAATTTAGCAGGAAATGCGGAGATAACAGAAAATAGCAGCGAATTTGTGTTATTGCGCGACAAATTAACAGAAGTTGCCATTGAGCTGGCGCAAGCGATAGTGCGCGATGGCGAAGGTGCAACTAAGTTTATGACGGTAACCGTTGAAGGTGGAAAAAATGAAGCCGAGTGCCGCAAAGTAGCGTATGCCATTGCCCATTCTCCACTCATTAAAACCGCATTTTTCGCCTCAGACCCCAATTTAGGGCGCATACTGGCAGCGATAGGTTATGCAGGCATTGATGACTTGAATGTCGATAATCTAGAACTGTACTTAGGCAATGAAATTGGAGGCGACGTTTTGGTGGCAGAAAAAGGTGGCCGTGCGGCTAGCTATAAGGAAGAACAAGGTTCAGCCATTATGAAAGAAACTGATATTTCGGTGCGAGTGGTGTTGAATCGCGGCAAGGAAAATGTGACAATTTGGACATGTGATTTCTCTTACGATTATGTGAAAATTAATGCCGACTATAGAAGCTAGCAAGTGATGATTATTAATGTTGCCGTTGCAATTTTGCAGCGAAAAAATACGGCAGGGCAAAGCGAATTTTTATTGGCAAGCCGCCCTGAAGGTAAAGACTGGGCTGGTTGGTGGGAATTTCCAGGTGGAAAAATAGAAATCGGTGAGAGCCCAGAGCATGCACTGAGCCGCGAGTTAAGAGAAGAGTTGGGTATTAAGCCAACTACCACGCAGCAATGGGTTACGCGCCAATTCGATTATCCAGAAACCAATGATTCGCTCGCCAAAACGGTTAAGCTGCACTTTTATTTTGTGGATGCTTGGGAGGGTGAATTAAAGCCGCGTGAAGGCCAGCAATTGAGTTGGCAAAGTGCAGAGAACATGACGGTTTCACCTGTCTTACCAGCGAATGAGCAGATTATGAAAGCGCTCGCATTGCCGCCTGTTTACGTGATTACTAATTTAGCAGAAATGGGCGAACAGGCTTTTTTTGCAACGCTAAAAAATCAATTGGAACGTGGCTTGAGGCTAATTCAAGTGCGCGAAAAACAACTTTCAAAAGAAGCGTTTATGAAATTTGCAGCCCAGCTGATTGCACTTGCCAGGCAGTTTGGTGCAAAAGTGTTGATTAGTGAAGATTTTGGACTGGCACGTGAACTGGGTGCTGATGGCGTGCATTTACCTAGCCAGTCCTTGTTGGTGCTGAAAATTAAACCTGCCGAGCTGATTGTTTCTGCATCGTGTCACAACAAAATAGAATTGAGGCATGCAGAGCAACTTAACTTAGATTTTGTGGTGTTATCGCCCGTTAAATCCACGCTTAGTCACCCCGAAGCAGAGCCATTAGGTTGGAAAAAATTTGCAGAATTAGCGGAAAATATTAACTTGCCAATTTATGCGCTGGGCGGCATGTCGCTGAATGACTTGCCCGTAGCATTAACTTATGGCGCGCGTGGTATCGCTTTTCAACGTAGTGTTTCGGATGCATTGCTTTAATCGGTAGATTTGACGGGTACAATAATATTTTGATGTGTGATTTCCCCCGCTTTATCTTTAAAGCACAGCTTGAAATTGAGCTTTTCTCCCGCTTTTAGTGGCATGGTCAAATCAAACAACATCAGGTGAAAACCGCCAGGCGCTAGTTTTTCAGGTTTGCCTGCCTTAAGTGGTAACTCTTCCAACATGCGCATTTTCATCACATCATTTTCCATCTGCATGCTGTGAATTTCAACTGTAGTAGCGGCAGGTGTTTCCACATAAACCAATGTACTGTCTTGTGGGCTATTCAATGTCATGTAAGCGGCACCAACACTTTGTCCTGGTGCATTTTCACGTACCCAGCTATCAGTAATTTTAACTTCAGTACTTGTATCTGCTGCTAACCTGGTTTCTTCGACAGTTTTAGCATTGCAAGCAGCAAGAAAGCTGGCTAAGAATATAACTTTAAAAAATTGTTTATTCAACATCATCTAGTCCTTCTATTGGCGTATTGACAGGTATTTTATAGGCTTCGTTCGCCCAATCTCCTAAGTCAATCATTTTACAACGCTCACTGCAAAATGGGCGAAACGAATTTGTGCTACTGTATTCGGATTGTTTTTTACAATTGGGGCAAGTAACTAATCTGGGTTTGTTTTGGTGGGGCCTAGCTTCGGACATTGCTTAAAGGTTACATAGAGTTAAAGTAAAATCGACTTCGTGTTCACATTGCCTTGGTTTCTGCACAAAATCTAGGGCAAAAAATCGCACGTTAATGGCATATTTATTGGCGCTCACTTCTGGAAAGCATGGGCAATTATTATCCATATTAATAATTAGCATTTGTGCCGGCTTACTACCACCTAGCATTTGTTGAAAAAAACCAGTCTCCACATGGTGTTTTGCGGCGGTTCCACTGCCGCGTAAGATACGAAGTATGGTTACAATGGCCTCGTACATGGGCATTAACCGTGCAAGCCAGCCTTCGAAATCGCTTTTGCGGCGACTCACATCCAACTCTAACCAGTGATGATAGGACGGTAAGTCAAATTGGCACACGCCACCAGGAATGCCAGTGCGCTGCTTGATGCCCATTAACCACTCATTTTCTCGCAAATGCTGGCCAAATTTGTTGCCGTCTGTGCGCAGAGCCGTAGAGCAAGCGCCAACTTCTTTGAGAATTTTATCTAAGACTTTCTCTGCAATGACTGGGTTGCCGCGCAGGTTCTGCATGGCAAGCCTTTGCCTATCCAACTCCTGCACCAAATCCATTTTTAGGTCTGCGCGATCTACGATATCTAACATTTGCAGCAACGAAATCAATGCGGCATGATGATTGTGTTGTTCGCCAGCCTCAACGTTCAGCAGAATTTTGCTAAACAGATCCTCTAGCCGCAGTAGTGTGCGAATGCGCTCGTTAAATGGAAATTCGTAGCTAGACATAGGGCAATAAGTCTGCCAACTTATAATAATAAATTGAGGTGAATTATCAGGTAGTTTTGCTAACTATGCAAGTATTAAGGTATTTTTGGTGAATTTCTAATATTTTCTCGCGCAGATTTTCAACATTTTCGTTGTTTTCAATCACATCATGCGCTAGTAATAATTGTTTTTTGCGCGGTGTTTGCGTGCGGATAATTTTTTTTATTTCAGAGGTAGATAGTTGGCTACGTTTTTTAACACGTTCAATCTGCGTTTTTTCATCGCTATCAATCAATAAAATGCGATTAACATGCGGCGCATAGCGTGGACTTTCAAACAGCAGTGGAATTGCTAAAATTTGATACGGCGCATCTTGGTGAGATTGCAATTGTTTCAACGCTTCATCATAAATTGCAGGGTGCAAAATCGCATTTAATTTGGCGCGGGCAGTAGCGTCGTTAAATACTAAATCACGCATGGCAGCACGGTTTAATGCGCCTTCTGGCGTGATGTATTGGTTGCCAAAGCTAGTCATAATATCGTTTACTATCGGCTGATTTGCTGAGGTAAGTTGATGTGAAATTTCATCCACATCGGTGACTGGCACGCCAAGCGTGGCAAAAAAGTTTGCAGCGGTGGATTTTCCGCTGCCTATGCCACCAGTGAGTGCGACAACGTACATTAAGCACCCAAATAAAAGCTTGCGAGCTGCCGCCCAAAAAACAGCGCAGCAATGCCGCCAAGTGCTAAAAATGGCCCAAAAGGGATTGCCGTGCCGCCAGTTTTACCTTTAAACATAATCATTCCAATGCCAATTACAGCGCCGACGACAGAGCTTAATAAAATTACTGCGGGTAACAATTGCCAGCCAAACCACGCGCCGATGGCGGCCAACAATTTAAAATCGCCATAACCCATGCCTTCTTTACCAGTGACAAGTTTGAATAACCAATAAACCGACCATAAAATTAAATAGCCAAAAATCGCACCAAGTACTGCAGATTTTAGGTCAGCGAAGCCGCCATTTAAGTTGAACAGCAAACCGAGCCACAACAAGGGCAGCGTGATATCGTCGGGCAATAATTGTGTATCGAAATCGATAAACGTAAGTGCGACTAAGGCGAATACAAAAACGAATGCAAATAAAGCAGAATATGTATAGCCATACTTGTAAGCAACTGCCCCAATAAGCCCGCCAGTGATGGCTTCCACCAGTGGGTAGCGCACGCTGATTTTAGCCTTGCAGCCTTTGCATTTGCCGCCTAAAATTAAGTAGCTGATAATTGGGATATTCTCTAAGGCGGTAATTTCATGTCCGCAACTTGGGCAGGCCGAGCGCGGCGTGACGATGGTGTATTTAGGCTGCTCCGGTGCTTCCTTACCTTGAAGCTCTAAACAGTTCGCATGCCATTCGCGCTCCATCATTTTGGGTAGCCTGTGAATCACCACGTTTAAAAAGCTACCCACCATTAGCCCAAAAATGACCGAAAATGTCACAAATACAGTGGGGCTAGTGCGTAATACTTCAGATAATGGCATTAAAAAATCAAACATGACTCACCTTAATTTGGCCTAAATTGCCACAAAAGTTGTTGTAAATTAAGCATATCATGGCATCGTTAATAAATACGTGCAACTTTGTTGCTAAATGTGGTGTAAATGTTGCTTGAAAAAGCCTAAGCTAACTCCATATAAGCGTTGTAATGTTAATACGAAACAAAGGAACAAAATGACAGAACGCAACGAACAATTATTAAGTTTATCTGAAATTGAGTTAAACAATTTCAGCCATCCCGCTTGGGATGAGCCGATTATTTGCCGCGTCGAGGTCGATTTGCCAGGCTGGCTTTCACAATTGGCAGGCGGTAATCATTGGGAAGTGTTTACTGAAGCCGAAGAAGAAAACTGCATTAGTTTTATGTTGCGTGAAAAAATCGCTAAAACAACACCAAAGTTGGCTGAGGTGACTTTGTATCACAATGGCTACGCGGTGGTGGACGTGGAAGGTAAAGCTTTATTTGATGGTAGTTTAACCAATGGCACCAGCGATTGTGCGCATTTAAGTTACTTTCACGCCGAAAGCGGAGAGCCGATTATTTTAAATTAGCGAATTTGTTTATTTAATAACTAAAACAGATGCCTTGTAAGCCGCATGGATATTGGCCTACAGGGCATTATTTTTTAGATTTTTTATTTATATTTTTGTATTAAAAATCTCTTTAGCTTTAAAAGTCTCTTTTTACGGAAAACTCAGCCAAATCAATTAATGCTTGTTTATTGGCAGATTCAGGAAAATTCGCAATCGCCTTACAGCCAATTCTGGCTTCATTCGCCGCTAAATCGCGCACGTAATTTAACGCGTCAGTTGTTTTAACGGCGGCCAGCACGGCAGGTAATTCGTCTAAACCACCATGTTGAATGGCGCTACGTATCGTCGCGGCTTCGCTCGCGTTGCCGCGGTGCATGGCGATGAGTAGTGGTAAAGTTGGTTTGCCTTCACTTAAATCATCACCTAAATTTTTGCCGATTTGTTTGGCATCGCCGCTTAAATCCAACACGTCGTCGATGAGTTGAAACGCCGTGCCAAGCCGCATGCCGTATTGTGCAAGCGCGCTTTCGTCAGTGCTGTTTGCACCGCTAATAACCGCGCCCAAGCGCGTTGCGGCTTCGAACAATTTAGCAGTTTTAAAGTGAATCACCTTTAAGTAATCTTGCTCGGTCACATCGGCATTGTGAATATTTAAAAGCTGCAGCACTTCGCCTTCGGCGATAATGTTGGTGGTTTCGGCGAGTATTTCCATCACGCGCATGTTTTGTAGCGTTACCATCATTTGAAACGCGCGTGAATAGACAAAATCACCCACCAGTACGCTGGCAGCGTTGCCAAATAAGTGGTTGGCGGTGCTTTTGCCACGGCGCATTGCGCTTTCATCCACCACATCATCATGCAGTAAAGTGGCGGTGTGGATAAACTCCACAATGGCGGCGAGCTGGTGATGTTGTGTTTGGATTGGCTCAAACATGCCGCTGGAAAGCAATACCAGAGCGGGTCGCAGGCGCTTGCCACCACCACCAATAATATGGTCGCCGATGGTGTTAATCAGCGTGACTTCTGAATAAAGAGAAGTGCGAATGACAGCATCTACCGCTTGCATATCAGCCGCAATAAAATTTTGAATTTTGTTTAAAGGCACGCCAGAAACCAATTAAAAGATTGAGTGTATTTTATCACAGCGAATGTTAGGCTTTTGCTGAATAAATACTAGGTGAATGAGATAATTAGCGTTTGCAATATCCCGTAATTTAAGTATAATGCGCGATTCATTTGAACGTGTAGAAGCTAGGCTAAATCATGTACGCAGTAATTAAAACAGGTGGCAAACAATATAAAGTAGAAGCTGGTGCAACGCTTAAGGTTGAAAAACTATTGGGCGAAGTGGGCAGCAAAGTGGTTATCGACAAAGTCCTGATGATTGCAGATGGTGAAAACACCACCATCGGAGCGCCTCTGATTGCTGGCGCTACGGTAAACGCAACGGTAGTTTCTCATGGTCGTGCTGATAAAGTGATGATTTTTAAATTCCGCCGCCGTAAACATTATCGTAAAACACAAGGCCATCGCCAAAGTTTTACAGAGATTTTAATTAACGATGTAAATGGTAAGGGCGCAGTTGCAGCTAAACCTGTTGCCGCTAAGTCAGCAGCAGAGCCAAAAGTAGCCGCAGCAAAACCAGCAGCTAAAGCCGCAAAAGCGCCAGTAGTAGCAAAACCAGCGGCTAAAAAAGCTAAAGCCGATTAAAAGCATATAAAGACTTAAGTATCAGACTTAAAAAGGATTAAAAATGGCACACAAAAAAGCAGGTGGTAGTTCACGTAACGGTCGCGATTCACACTCACAACGCTTGGGCGTTAAAGCCTTTGGCGAAACCGTAGTTTCTGCAGGTAGCATAATCGTGCGTCAACGCGGCACTAAAATGCACGCGGGCGAAAACGTTGGCATGGGCAAAGATCACACATTGTTTGCAAAAATCGATGGTAAAGTGACTTTTGCCATTAAAGGCGCGCTAAAACGTCAAATGGTCAACATTGTTCCAGTTTAGGAATTTTGGAATGATTAAAGCCTCATCGTTTGATGGGGCTTTTTTATTTGGTACACTTTTTTATTTGGCGTACCTTAGATTTGGTACACTCTACATATGAAATTTATAGATGAAGCGACGATAAAGGTCCACGCTGGCGACGGTGGAAATGGAGTAGCTACGTTCCGTCGCGAGAAATACGAGCCAATGGGCGGCCCTAATGGCGGCGATGGTGGAAAAGGCGGTTCAATTTACGCGCTTGCAGATCGCAACATTAATACGTTGGTGGATTATCGCTACACGCGCAGTTTTCGTGCACAGCGTGGCGAAAACGGACGCGGCGCAGAATGTTATGGCGCCAAAGGAGAAGATACTATTTTGCGCGTCCCCGTTGGTACAGTAATCTCTGACAAGGCTACAGAGCGCATGATTGTTGACTTGGCAGAGCATGGACAAAAAGTGTTGCTCGCCCGTGGTGGCAATAATGGCTTGGGTAATGTGCACTTTAAGTCTTCAATCAATCGCGCCCCGCGCCAATGCACTAAGGGCGAGCCAGGTGAAGAGTTTGAGTTGTATATGGAGCTGAAAGTGCTGGCAGACGTAGGTTTGCTAGGCATGCCTAATGCAGGCAAATCGACATTTATTCGTTCAGTTTCTGCGGCAAAACCAAAAGTGGCTGATTATCCTTTTACTACCTTACACCCGAATTTGGGTGTAGTACGAGTTGACGCAAACCGTAGCTTTGTCATCGCCGATGTGCCAGGTTTAATTGAAGGCGCAGCGGAAGGTGCAGGCCTTGGACACCAGTTTTTACGTCACTTGCAGCGCACTTCGTTATTATTGCACTTGGTAGATATTGCGCCGTTTGACGATGCGACCGACCCAGTGGCCGAGGCCAAAGCGATTGTGAATGAGCTAAAAAAATACGACGAAGAGCTGTTTAACAAGCCACGCTGGTTAGTATTGAACAAAATTGACATGGTGCAAGATAGCGCAGAAGTAGTGAAAAAATTCGTCAAAGATTACGGCTGGAACGGCCGTGTATTCGCCATTTCTGCCATTAATGGCATGGGCTGTAAAGAGCTCACTTACGCGATTATGGTTCATTTGGATGAAGTAAAAAAAGCCAATTTAACGCTTGTAGATAAAAACCAAAAAAATGAGCAAGTCATTATTACTGAATAGCAAAACGCTGATTGTGAAGGTCGGCTCTAGCCTTGTGACCAACAATGGCGAAGGGCTAGACCGCGCCGCAATTGCCGCGTGGGCAGCGCAAATCAGCGAGCTTGTGAAAAACGGAAAGCAAATTGCCTTAGTTTCCAGCGGCGCAGTTGCTGAAGGCATGCAACGTTTGGGTTGGAAAAAACGCCCAATAGAAGTAAATGAACTGCAAGCGGCAGCGGCCGTTGGGCAAATGGGGTTGGTGCAAATGTACGAAAGCTGTTTTGCTGAGCATGGCCTGCACACTGCACAGATATTGCTTACCCACGATGATTTGCGTGACAGAAAGCGTTATCTGAACGCGCGTTCAACACTCAGAACCTTGCTTGATTTAAAGGTGATTCCGATTATTAACGAGAACGACACAGTCGTCACTGAGGAAATTCGTTTTGGTGATAACGATACGCTGGGCGCGCTGGTGGCAAATTTAATCGAGGCTGATGCCTTGGTGATTTTAACCGATCAACAAGGTTTGTATTCGGCTGATCCACGCAAAGACAAAGATGCGAAATTTATCAATTTTGAAACCGCAGGAAATTTAGAGCTAGAAAAAATGGCAGGCGGCGCAGGCAGCCACATTGGCAGCGGCGGCATGCTCACTAAAATACTCGCCGCCAAACGTGCAGCAAGCAGCGGCGCACATACCGTGATTGCTTCAGGTCGCGAAGCCAATGTGTTAACGCGCTTAAACGCTGGCGAGGCCGTCGGTACGCATTTGCAAGCCACACAAATAAAAACGCTCGCAAAAAAGCAATGGCTGGCCGATCACTTAAGGCTGGGAGGCGCACTGGTGTTGGATGCTGGCGCTGTTAAAGTGCTAAAATCTGAGGGTAAAAGTTTATTGCCGATTGGCGTTATCAATGTGCAAGGCAGCTTTGAACGAGGCGATGTGGTGGCGTGCGTGGATGAGCAAAACGTTGAAGTGGCGCGCGGCATTGTGAATTATAATTCAGCTGATAGCGCGCGGATTATGCGCAAAGCAAGTAGCGAGATTGAGAAGATTTTGGGTTATGTGGAAGAATCAGAATTGATTCACCGTGATAACTTAATCATTATTTAATAGAGAATATTGAGATGAAAAAACCATTAGTTGCCATTATTATGGGTTCGGATAGCGATTGGCCGGTGATGAAAAACGCCGCGCAAATATTGGCGGATTTTGGTGTGGAATACACGGCAGAAGTGGTTTCGGCGCATCGTACACCAGATAAAATGTTTGAGTTTGCTGAACATGCACAAAAAAATGGCTATCAAGTCATCATAGCGGGCGCAGGCGGCGCGGCGCATTTGCCAGGCATGGTGGCGTCAAAAACTACATTGCCTGTGCTTGGTGTGCCAGTGCCGACTAAGCATTTGGCAGGCCAAGATTCCTTACTCTCTATTGTGCAAATGCCAAAAGGCATTCCCGTGGCAACGTTTGCTATTGGCGATGCTGGTGCCGCTAATGCGGGTTTATTTGCGGTGAGTATTTTGGCGAATCATGATGCTGGTTTAGCCCAAAAACTGACGGAATATCGCGCTACGCTAACCCAAAAAGTAAGCCAAATGACTCTGACAGAAAAACCATGAGCAAGCGCGAAATCATTACTGCACCCGCAATGCTGGGTATGTTAGGCGGCGGCCAGTTAGGTCGTTTTTTTGTGATTGCGGCGCATGAGTTAGGTTACCAAGTCACTGTGCTCGACCCAGATAAAAACAGCCCTGCAGGTAAGATTGCCGATGTGCATATTTGCGCTGATTTTGACGATGAAATTGCGCTAAAAAAAATGGCCGAAACTTGCGCGGCAGTGACGACAGAGTTTGAAAATGTACCTGCAAAATCGCTAGAAATGTTAGCACTCACTACCACGGTTAGGCCATCTTCTTCTTGCGTGGCTATTGCGCAGCATCGTGTGTTAGAGAAAAACTTCATAAAAGATGCTGGGCTGCCAGTCGCGCCTTTTGCGGTGATTAACAGCGCAAAAGATTTACCCGGCGACGTGAGCGAATTGTACCCAGCCATCTTAAAGGTTGCGCGTTTTGGTTACGATGGCAAAGGCCAAGCGCGTGTAAAAAATCAAGCTGAGGCACAAAAAGCATTTACAGATTTTAAGAAAGAAGTTTGCATTTTAGAGCAACTGTTGCCGCTGGATTTAGAAGTTTCTGTGGTGCTCGCGCGCGATGCCGAAGGCAATATTGCGGCTTTTCCGACTGCGGAAAATAGTCATTTAAACGGGATTTTGGATATTTGCATCGCGCCCGCGCGATGTAGTGCTGTGCTGAAAGCCAATGCGCAAGCGCTAGCCAAAAAGCTCGCAGAAAAGTTGGATTACGTTGGCGTGCTGGGCGTGGAGTTTTTTGTGGTCGGCAAACAATTGCTGGTGAATGAAATCGCGCCTCGCCCGCATAACAGCGGACATTACACGATAGATGCCTGCATAACCAACCAATTCGAGCAGCAAGTACGCGTGATGACTGGTTTGCCGCTGGGCGACGCAAGTTTGCACAGTAACGCGGTGATGGTGAATATTTTAGGTGATAGTTGGGTTGCGAATGCTAAAATAGATGCCCTAGAACCCTCATGGATATTAGCTTGCAGCCATGCTAATTTGAAACTGCATCTGTATGGAAAACACGAGCCACGCAAAGGTCGCAAGATGGGACACTTTACGGTGATTGGGCAGAATGCAAAAACTGTCCTTAATGTTGCAAAAATCGCGCGAAGCCAATTAAACATTGGATAAGTAACATATTAGAGAGAGTTAAAACAAAGCTAATAAAAAAGCCTCGCAATGCGAGGCTTTTTTTCAACCAAATAAAATTATTCAGCCTTAGGTTTTTTTGCTACGGCTGGTTTTTTAGCGGCTGCTGTTTTTTTCGGTGCGGCTGCTTTGGCTGGAGCGGTCTTAGCTTTAGGCGCTGCTTTCGCTTTAGGTGCGGCTTTTTTAGCCAACATAACAGGTGCATCGCCTTTTAATGCTTTAATCGCAGCAGTTAGGCGACTTTTATGGCGCGCAGCTTTGTTTTTATGGATAATTTTTTTATCCGCGATGCGGTCAATCACGCTGACGTTTTCTTGGTAAGTGGTCATCGCAGCGGCTTTGTCGCCAGCTTCAATGGCTTTCACCACTTTTTTAATTGCAGTACGCAAAGTTGAGCGCAATGACGCGTTGTGTGCGTTTACTTTAACGGATTGACGCGCGCGTTTGCGTGCTTGTGCGGTATTTGCCATGAGTTCTTTGTCCTAATGCTTATCGGTATTTATACGAAGCCGCGTATATTAGTGTTTTTCAAGCCATTTTGCAAGCTTTAAAGTAAAAATTCCTTAGCTGAAA
>JBEBJI010000045.1:0-12169 GCA_040079935.1 Methylotenera sp. | reverse complement strand
CAGGCGCTTCTATTGCCACCGATTCTGCACCTGCCAATGTAATCACCATTTCATCTGGATCAAGTACAAACGAGCATATGGAAATAATGTCAGCTTGCGTTGAATCTGTTGTCAACATAAATACAAAGCGGCCATTTTCATTTTTACTAGAAACCACATCACCCAACAAGCCAAGTTCTTCTTGCAGATTAGCAGCGTCTTTTTCTGTAATTTCTGGTAGTACAATATTAAACTTGGTCAAAACATCATCAGGTGCTAACGGTGACGCTTCAACTGGCGCGGTTACAACACTAATTGGCGCTGGTACTGGCGCTTGATCCGGCATAGCAACAGACGCTGGCTTAATCACAATGCCGCCTGCTTCAGCAAATGATTTCAGTTTTGCCTTAACCTCCGCCACTTGAGTTTGATCGACCTCTGAAGCAAGTCTGTGTCCATCCAACTCCATTTTTAAGACATCTTTAGCTGCCAAAAATGCATCTACATGTTCAGCCGTGAGTGCCATTTCATTTTTACGAATTTTATCTAGCAGATTTTCTAGCACATGCGTAATTTCAGTCATATCCATGAAGCCGAAAGTGGCGGCGCCACCTTTAATCGAGTGAGCTGCACGAAAGATTGCATTCAAATCTTCTGCATCTGGATTTTCCATATCAATGCTCAGCAGCAAGCGCTCCGCTTCAGCCAGCAGCTCTTCTGCTTCATCAAAGAAGACCTCGTAAAACTGACTCATATCAATAGTCATTGCTGTACTCCATATTTGCTAAAAACATACTTAAATTCATACGATTGGCACTTATCCAATGACCTTTTGCACCACTTCAATCAAACGTTTTGGATCAAATGGCTTTACCAGCCAACCATTAGCGCCAGCAGCCTTGCCTTTAGCTTTCATTTCATCACTTGATTCTGTTGTCAGCATTAAAATTGGCACCTTTTGGTACGAGCCTAGGTCACGCAAATTTTTAATGAGTGTCAAGCCATCCATAATTGGCATATTCTGATCTGTGAGTACGAGGTCAACCGTTTTTTCTTTTGCCTTATCTAAGCCATCTTGCCCATCCACAGCCTGCACCACGTCATAGCCAGCCGCCTTAAGACTAAATGCGACCATCTGGCGAAGAGAGCCTGAGTCATCCACTGCTAGAATTGTTTTTGCCATTTCATTTACTCACTTTTTTTAATTTAATTAATTACTTAAAATATATAATTAAAGTTGTTTATTAAAATATATTTAACGCCCTGTCTCTGTTACTTTACGGTTAAAAGTCGAACATAATTAGCTGTAAGTTCTAAAACAGCTCAATTTCACCAGATGCCATATTCTGCTGTTCTACTGAACGTCGTAATCCACCAGAAAGTGCATGACTGCCCGAATGCAAACTTTGGCTCATTTCTTCCAAAATTTTGGCTATTTCTTTATGTTCATTTTCTGTGTCTATCTGATCACCGTGAATGTCTAATTCCTGTAGTAAATCTTTTAGTCCATTCACGCGCTTGATGGCTCTAGCAATTAGCTGGCTGGTAATGTCTTGAAATTGCAAGCCAGTAATCGCCGCATTCACTTCTTCACCGATAATTTGATTGAACATTTCAAGCTGTTTGGTTTCATCGGCAGATAATTGATGCTGTTGAGTAAGCGCAACTAAGGTTAGTTGTTGGTTAATGACAGCAGTGTGCACAGCAATAAAACTCGCACTGAGTTTTTCGATAGCCTTGCTTAGCAGGTAGGTTGTTTGCGATAAATCGGCCTCAACCTCAGCTAAATGTTGCTTGCCATGATCTGACACTGCAGCCAGCAGACTTCTTACTTCTGTAATTGGTAGTGTTTTCATATTAATGCAATCATGTGCTTAATCTCTTAGTATCAATTTATCGAATACGGTTATTAAAATGTTTCAATTCAGATTTTTAGCAACTAAGTTTATGGTGCCTGTGTCGCCTCTTCAATTTCAGACTTACTTGCGGTTGAAGACACATTTACGGCGCCATCGTCTCTCATTGCGTTTTCTTCCGCCTGTTTGTTCATGACAATAATGCTGATACGTCGATTGCTGGGGCTTAATGGATCTTCCCTGTTAAATAAATTAGCCGAAGACAATCCAACGACACGCAACAACTTGCTTTCGTCCATGCCCCCTGCTATTAGCTCACGACGTGAAGCATTTGCCCTATCTGACGACAACTCCCAGTTGCTATAGCCTTTATCACCGCCAGAATATGGCACCGCATCAGTATGCCCAGATAGGCTAATTTTGTTGGTAACGCCATTGAGCATTTTGCCTATCTCCTGCAATATCTGCTGCGCATAGGGTTGCATTTCAGCCTTCGAGGAAGCAAACATCGCCCTATTCTGCTCGTCCACAATCTGAATGCGTAAACCTTCAGAGGTAATATCCAACAACAATTGATTTTTAAATTTACTTAAGGCGGGGCTATCTTCAATCGCCTTTTCTATTTTCGCCTTCATCTCTTCTAATTTTTCTGCCTCGGCTTTTTCAAGCGCTTTCTTTGCTTCTTCTGCATCAATCTCTTTTTGCTTGCCTTTTGGGCCTTCTACGGCTTTTACTTGCCCAGATTTCTTCGTAAAATCTTTGCCGCCACCATTTTTTATTAAAGTGTCACTAGCGCCAACCGCAGTACCACCCGTCAACGCTACCATTAAAGGTGTTTTGAAATAATCAGAAATACCTTCCTTTTGCGCTTTTGAGGTTGACCCGAGTAGCCACATCAGCAAAAAGAAAGCCATCATCGCAGTTACAAAATCCGCGTAGGCAATCTTCCAAGCGCCACCATGGTGACCTGCTGCCGTCTTCTTAATCTTCTTAACAATAATCGGTCTAACACGGTCTTCAGCCATTGCAAACTCCATCTAATGTTTGTTTAAGCATTATTTGCCTGCTTTAGCTTGTTTAACGTGCGTTTCTAGCTCTGCAAAGCCTGGACGTTCAGTTGAATAAAGTATTTTTCGGCCAAACTCAACCGCAATTGATGGTGCATAGCCATTGAGGCTCGCCAGCAATGTGACTTTCACGGTTTGATACATTTTGGTGCTTTCTTCTAGCTTTTGCTCTAACAAGCCAGAAAGTGGGCCAACAAAGCCGTAAGCCAATAAAATACCTAGAAATGTACCCACCAGCGCGTGCCCAATCAAAACGCCTAATTCGTTTGGGGGCAAATGTAAGCTCTCCATAGTATGTACCACGCCCATCACCGCCGCCACGATACCAAATGCAGGCAAAGCGTCACCAAGCTTGGCAATGCAATGTGCTGGCACATGACCTTCCATATGATGTGTTTCAATTTCGTTATCCATTAGATTTTCCACCTGAAACGCGTCCATGTTTCCTGATACCATGAGGCGCAGATAATCAGTAATGAACTCGACTAAGTGATGGTCATGCAATATTTTTGGGTACTTACTAAATAACGGACTGGCTTCTGGATTTTCAACATCATTTTCAATTGACATCATGCCATCTTTACGAATTTTGCTAAGTATCTCAAAAAGAAGTGCTAGCAAATCCATGTACAGTGCTTTATTAAATTTTGAACCTTTAAATAAGGTTGGTATTGCCTTTACAGTTGCTTTAATGGCTTTATTATCATTGCCAACAACAAATGCACCAATCGCACCACCAAAAATCATCAGCACTTCTAAAGGTTGCCATAAGCCGCCTAAATGGCCGCCTGCCATTGCATAGCCACCAAATATTGTGCCGCATATAACAATGTATCCAATAATGACGAACATACCTGCTCACTCCTAAAATTAAATCTTCTGATGAGTTAATAATTAGAATCAGAATATCAAGATGCTGAGCAAATCAATCGATAGAATAAAGGGATGTTTTTGGGTTTGTATTGGATATGGGAGGTAACTGAGAAAGTAATCTTGTGATCAATACCCGCAATGGCGCGGCTCGAAAACCAACAACATTAAACTAAGCAAAATCTCTAAGGTATGCGCCATACATAAAGCATCGGGGAATGTTCGCTGCCTGCAATCCGCATACTTGGGTTAGCGCCTGGAATTTCAAACTCCAGACTAATAAGAAGACTGCCTGATTTCATCTCTTGATTCGCTTTTCCCCATAAAGCCAGCATTGCAGCAGGCGATAAATAAGCGAAAATAATGTCGTAATCTGCAAAATCTAAAGCTCGATAATCACCTAACTTAAAAACTGCAGATGAGTAGCGAATCTTGCTGCGAATATAACTCACCAACCATGGTAATGGTGCAATCTCAATACCTTCAATATGGCATTCAGGTCTTACCTTAGCGATATACATCGGCATATCTCCCAAGCCGCTGCCGATATCGATTAGCCTTAAAGGCTTATCAATTGGCATCAACTTGGCTACTTGTTTCCACACCGCTGGGCGAGAAGGGAAAAATGGTACTTGGCTACGAAATGTCGTCCAAAACAAACTTAAGGTAATAACAAAACCTGCAAAATAAAACTCATTCGGCAGCTGCCAACGATACATTGCGAGCATGGTTATTGGGAAGCAAAAATGTATCCACCTCCACCAAACTGCCATATTTAAACAATATGCAAATGTGGCAGCCAAGAGCGCTTGCATCATGACTATATCTACAATGGATAATTGCAAATTAACATTAACACCAAAACGTAACACTTGCAGAACTGCTAATATCGATACGAATGCTGCGCACTGAACCAATACAGCCAATGTCGCAGGCTTTAATTGCTGCAGGCTTTTAAATTTCAAAGGCTGCCTTGGCTTAATTAATGGCTGGCTCATCGCATCGTGATTCACATAACGTTTAACCAAAAAACGTTTATGGGTATCTTTATTTATAGCTTTATTCATGATTTATAGCTTTATTTATGGCTAGTAAATTACGCTGTCATTGAAACTAATTTATAAGTAAGCTCTTTAGCTTTTTTGGTTTTGCCGGCGCGTGAAGGCACATGACATAAATTGCATACATAATTATGGTTCAAGTCATAAGTATTCACGATAAACTCACCACCGCAACATGTACAAGTTTTCATTTTCAACATTTTGCTTTCCACAAAGCGCACCAATGTCCATGCACGCGTCATCGACAACACAGGCTCCACTTCTGAATCTTGTTCAACTACTTGTTGTTGATACAGACTGTAAGCTTTGATGATGGCGTCGATACCTCTTACATCTGCATAATCCACCATAAACTTATAAATATTGTAGAAAATAGAAGAATGAATGTTCGGTTGCCAAGTCAAAAACCAATCTGTAGAGAAAGGTAGCATGCCTTTTGGCGGAGAAACGCCTTTCAACTCCTTATATAACTTAATCAAGCGTTCGCGAGATAAAGTTGTTTGTGACTCAAGCAATTGCAATCTAGCACCAAGCTTGATCATACGAATTGCCAGTTGGATTTGTTCTGATTCATTTACTACACTTTTCGTTTTCATCATCATCACCTTTTATCTAAATTTAATGTGTTATGCCATTGAGTCAGCGTTTTGACCTGACATCAAAACTGCCGTGTGCAAATGCGCTTGAGAGCGATCTTTCGTATAGTTAGTTAGCATGCCCAAAATCGTGCTGTCATCGAATCTAAAGCGCGCTAGCATCATATTGGTGCTGCAGAGCTTAAGTAACTGCAAGGTGCTTAAGCCTTCTAACAAATCTGCAATATCTTTACTGATGCCTAAACGGAAGATTGCGCTTGCTTTATCTGCACGAATCAATTGTTGAGCCAACAATAAATAGTTTAAGTTTGCATCTTTAATTTCTGACATTATTTCTGCTTCAGTCATTTTATTTCTCCGTCTAAATTAGTTGTTGAAAATTCATTTGCTGCGTGAGACGTACTTTGAGCCTTCTGTTCAAAACTAAATATTGGAGTTTGTCGGTTTTTTAGGTAGGACAATCGAGCCTACATCAGTAGGCATTTTTCGATTTTTGCGTAGGGCAAGCGGAAACGCCCTTGTAGGCGTTTGTCTGACAAACACCTACAAGGGGCGTGGATATTGGTCTGTAGCGATGCTTTTTTTGCGTAATAATTGACCAAATTCAATAAAAACGCAGCTAAAATCTACTCGACAGTCAGTGTCATTAAATGCAATTTCCTAAAATAAAATTAAAGTTTTAATTACTTTTGCCGTTATCAAACTGTTTTTTCTCAGCCCTAGCTAGCATCAAAAAATAATTGTTATCACTTCATGATTTATTTATCGGCAAGACTATATAAAACTTTAGGATAATTTTTTTAAAAACTTAATATAATCGATATATCATTGTTTTATATAGATTAAATATTTATAAAAACATGGTTTTTTGTCGAACTTAGTACAATTTCCCATGAGCAGATTGATAGAAAGGCCAACATTCACCCTTTTATTCCTAAGATGCAATCGCATCAATTCGCTTAATAATTACCCCTATGCAATAAAAGCCAGAAAACTACTGGTTTAACCAACGTAGGGAATCGTCATGGCAGATGAAAGCGATTTAGAAAAGACAGAACAGGCCTCGCCCAAACGCTTAGAAAGCGCGAGGGAAGAAGGAGACGTGCCCCGCTCTCGCGAGCTGGCCACTGTTGCTGTGCTATTCGCGGCTGGCTTAAGTTTACTAATGATGGGCGGCCATCTTAATAAAACACTAAAAGACACCATAGCTACTGGCATGCACTTTAATCGCGCTGTAGCTTTTGAGCCTACCTTACTACTAGTGAAAACTTCCGAGATGGTTTCTGCCTTATTAATAGCATTTGCACCATTCGCACTCATCTTAATCGCAGTGGCTATTGCCTCACCTATTATTATTGGTGGCTGGGTGTTTAGCGGCAAGGCGTTTGTTCCACAATTTGGCCGTCTCAATCCATTGAAGGGTCTTGGAAATTTAGTATCTAAAAATGCTGCAGTAGAATTAACAAAGTCAATCGTAAAAACATTACTGGTAGCCACTGTAGCTTACACAGTCATCTCGCGCGATATAGAACCTATTCTTTCGCTTTCATTGCTACCGCTTAAAACCAGCATCTCACAAGTAAGTGATTTAATGCTGATGGGATTTCTATCGATTGTTGGCGCTTTGGTGTTTATTGCGGCTATTGACGTTCCTTATCAGCTTTATCACTACGCCAATAAGCTGAAAATGACCAAAGAAGAAGTCCGCCAAGAATCTAAAGAATCTGAAGGTAACCCAGAAATCAAAGCAAGAGTACGTCAACAACAACGCGAAATGGCAAAACGCAGAATGATGTCTGAAATACCAAAGGCTGATGTGGTGATTACCAACCCAACGCACTATGCAGTTGCCATCAAATATCAAGATGAAGGTATGCGCGCGCCAATAGTAGTCGCAAAAGGCGCAGATGCCATTGCTTTGAAGATTCGCGAAATTGCTGCCGAAAATAACATACTGACGATGGAAGCGCCTAAGCTGGCGCGCGCTTTATACGCACACACCGAGCTAGGCAATGAAATACCTGAAGCCTTATATTCAGCTGTTGCTGAAGTACTAGCCTATGTATTCCAAATGCGTATTTTCAAAAAAGAAGGTGGCTTCCGCCCCGAAATTCCTAAAGCATTACCAGTTCCAGAAGCGTTAGATCCGCACAGTTTAATACCGGCGCCTAGCAAAAATGAAATGGAAGTGTTTGCCTAATGAACTCACTTAATCTACCTGCATGGATGAGTAAGTTTGGCAGCAGCACAATTGCTGCGCCGATAATTATTATATTGCTACTGTCAATGATGATATTACCATTGCCAGCTATTGTGTTAGATGTGCTGTTCAGCTTTAACATTGCGCTGTCGATATTGGTATTACTCATCGGGCTACAAACTAAAAAAGCGCTCGATTTTATTGCCTTTCCAACCGTATTGCTCGTCACGACCATGTTACGACTCTCCCTAAATGTGGCCTCAACCCGTGTGGTATTGACTGAAGGTCATGCTGGGCCAGATGCTGCAGGCAAAGTCATCGAAGCTTTTGGGCACTTCTTAATCGGTGGCAATTACACGGTTGGTATCGTCGTATTTGTTATTTTAACCATTATCAATTTCACTGTCGTCACCAAAGGTGCTGGACGTATTGCTGAAGTTGGCGCGCGCTTTACTTTAGATGCCATGCCAGGCAAGCAAATGGCGATTGATGCTGATTTAAATGCAGGATTAATCGGTGAAGATGAAGCACGCACGCGTCGTAAAGAAGTCAGTCAAGAATCAGAATTTTACGGGGCTATGGACGGTGCTAGTAAATATGTGCGAGGTGACGCCGTTGCAGGCATCATGGTCATCATCATCAATATTGTCGGCGGATTAATTGTTGGCATGGTGCAGCACGACATGGCGTTTGCTGATGCTGTCAAAAACTATACCCTTCTCGCCATAGGCGATGGCTTAGTCGCGCAAATTCCATCACTTATCATCTCAGTTGCAGCTGGTGTCGTGGTATCTCGCGTAGCCAACAATGAAGATATTGGCGGTCAATTGATGACGCAATTGTTCTCCAACTCAAAAGTAATCAATATTACTGCTGGCATTATTGCCGGTATGGGCGCCATTCCAGGTATGCCACATTTTGCATTCCTTCTATTGGCTGGCGTTCTTGCTGGTATGGGCTACATAGTAAGTGAGCAGAAAAAAAATACCGAGACTGAGAGTGCGCTTGAAGACAAACCAGAAATAGCCGCAGAAACAGAGGAAGCAAGCTGGGAAGATGTCACACCTGTTGATGTCATTGGTCTTGAAGTCGGTTATCGTCTGATACCATTAGTTGATAAAGGCCAAGGTGGTGATTTGCTCAAACGCATTAAAGGTCTGCGCAAAAAATTCGCGCAAGAAGTTGGCTTTTTAGCCCCAACTGTACACATCAGAGACAACCTAGAGCTCAAACCATCTAGCTACCGTGTCACTCTAAAAGGAGTCGAAGTAGCTAGTGGAGAGTCTAACTATGGCCAATATCTTGCAATCGACCCTGGCATGGTCACTGGTGCTTTGCCTGGCCCCATCACATCTGATCCAGCATTTGGTCTACCTGCAGTGTGGGTAGATGCAAACTTACGTGACGAGGCACAAAGCATGGGGTTCACTGTAGTAGATGCTGGCACGGTCATTGCCACGCACTTGAATCATATTATTTCACTGCATGCTGCTGAATTATTGGGTCGTCAGGAAGTACAACTGTTGTTGGATCATATCAGCAAAGAATCTC
This sequence comes from Methylotenera sp., assembly GCA_040079935.1. Taxonomy (GTDB): domain Bacteria; phylum Pseudomonadota; class Gammaproteobacteria; order Burkholderiales; family Methylophilaceae; genus Methylotenera_A. The sequence continues at coordinate 2,989 of JBEBJI010000045.1, read as the reverse complement.
CCAAACTGATTGAGGATTTGACACCTAAATTACTATCTCTATCAGTTATTCAAAAAGTACTACAAAATTTGTTGGCTGAAGGCGTGCATATTAGAGATATGCGCAGCATTGTAGAAACACTTTCCGAACATGCCACGCACACACAGGATGCCAACGAACTAAGTGCATTGGTGCGCATACAGCTTGGCCGCGCTATCGTGCAACAGTTATTTCCAACTGGCAACGAAGTAGCCGTTATGACGCTAGATAACCACCTAGAGCGCATGCTCCTGCAAGCCATGCAGAATAACACTGCCACAGGTGCCGCCATTGAACCAGGCATAGCAGAAACTTTATCAAGACAAACTGAAGCTGCCGCAAAACAACAAGAACAACTAGGCATGACGCCAGTACTACTGGTTTCAGGACAGCTAAGAGCAACACTCTCAAAATTTTTACGGCGCGCTATTCCACACCTACGCGTCCTTTCGCATGAAGAATTACCAGATTCAAAAACCATACGTGTTACTAGTCTTATTGGAGGTCAAGCATGAACATTAAACGATTTTTCGGCAAAAACTCGCGCGAAGCACTAAGTTTGGTGCGCAAAGAGTTAGGAGAAGACGCGGTCATTCTATCTAATCGCTCAATGAATGGGGGCAATGAAATCATGGCCTTCAAAGAAGAAGACATGCATGCCATGATTGCCAGCCAATCTAAACCACAGCAAGCGCTCGAGAACTATGAGCCTACAACGCTACTTTCTCTCATTAATAAAAAAAATCAAGCTCAAACCTCCAGTGCGCACGCTAAAAAGTCCGAATCTATTTCTGATGACGCTGACAAACTAACGTGCGGAAACAAACAGGCAAAAGCTGCTAAGCATGATAATGCTAAAACTAAACCAGCCTCTATCCAATTGCCATCAGACGAAGCACGAAACCAACAGGTATCAGGTCAACAGATGGCAGAAATTCTCAACGAGATGCGCGAGATGCGCCATGTAGTTGAATCTCAGCTAACCACAATTTCGTGGAGCAACATTCTACAACGAGATCCAATTAAATCGTCCATCTTAAGCACCCTATTGGCTGCAGGCTTCAGCGCTGCCTTATCAAGGCAGATTACAGAAAGACTGCCGATAGACTTAAATCAAGAAGATGCCTCAGCTTGGATTAAAACAACCCTCGCTAAGAACCTGATTACTGTAGAAGATAGTTCTGCTGAAGAAGAAATCGAGGTGCTAGACCAAGGCGGCATATTCGCTTTAATTGGTCCGACTGGTGTTGGCAAAACTACCACGATGGCAAAATTAGCTGCGCGCTATGTCATGAAACATGGCACACAAGACTTAGGACTTATTACAACCGACGCGTATCGTGTTGGTGGTTACGAGCAACTTAGAATCTACGGCAAAATTCTTGGCGTAATGGTGCATGCAGTAAAAGACGAAGCTGATCTTAAAATTGCACTTAGCGAGCTAAAAAACAAACACACCATATTAATTGACACTGTAGGTGTCAGTCAGCGCGACCAAATGGTTGCAGAGCAAATTAGCATGCTTTCCAACTCTAGCGCGCCAATTAAAAGATTGCTATGTTTAAATGCGACTAGCACCGGTGAAACCCTAGCAGATGTAATCAAAGCATATAAAGGCAAGGGGCTTGATGGCTGCATCATCACCAAGCTAGATGAGGCGGCCACCATAGGCAACGCCTTAGATGCTAGCATTAGAGAAAAACTTAAACTCTATTACACTACTAATGGTCAGCGCGTTCCCGAAGACATTCAACTAGCCAATAAACAGGATTTAATTGAACACGCCTTAGAGCTTTGTGCCGCCCGCAATTGGCCTTACCAGATATTGGATGAAGAATTACCTTTTGTCTTGGGTAGCTCTGTGCATTCTTACAATTCGTCTCAACTTAAAGAGATGAATTATGCATAACTATCAACACAATCAAGCCCAAAGCAAATTGACCCAAAACGATCAGGCGGCGGGGCTTAGGCGCATTATGGCCACGCCAAAACCAAGGATTGTTTCAATACTTTCAACCTCACCTAGCCGCGATCAAGCGCGTCTTATGGCCAATCTTGCCACGCCGATTGCTGCAGAAGGTAACGATGTGCTGATTCTGCACGCATCACATGAATCCAGCGAAAGCATATACGAAATTGACAAGTTACCTGCACTACTTGATGTCATTAACGAAAAATCGTTATTGCAAAGTGCCATAAAAAATTCTGGCAGTGGTTTTTCTGTGGCAAAGCTCATGCCTAGCCATCAATTAAATACGCCACTAGATAGCATTTTGAGTGAGCAGCTCAATAAAATTTTTGTCGGATTAAGTCAACAATATGAAATTGTTTTAGTAGATGCTGCTTTAAATTCTAATGATGTATTACCCTTACAAGCACTAAATGAGGGTGAAATTATTATTAAGCTCACTCGCCATCCCGAGTCAATCAAAGAATCATACGCGCTGATTAAGAAAATTTACAATCAACTTGGCAGTCGTCCTTTTGGCATCATTGTCGATAGCGCTTCCGACATCCAAGCGCAGTCAATTTTTGGCAATATCTCAGATGTGGCTAGACGCTTTATGCAGATTGAGCTGGAATACTTCGGTGCGATCCCGCCAGATGTACATCTTACCCGTGCAGCTAAGCTTGGTCGCTCAGTATTGGATGCATTTCCATTGGCAAGCGCCTCAACAGCATTAAAGCAGATTGCCCATCGTATAGACGGCAAGCTAATGAATAGCGCTAAATCCAAGCTCGTTTCACATATTTAATACAAAGGTTCCTTATGTACACCGTTCATGGAAGAAAAGATCAAAAAGACGAAATGCTTAAACAGCATTCGACTTTAGTCAAAAAACTTGCCTACCAACTTAAAGCGAAGTTACCCCCCAGTGTAGAGCTAGATGATTTAATTCAGGCAGGTATGATGGGTTTATTGGATGCTATTAATCGCTATGAAGACACGCATGGTGCACAGTTTGAGACT
>JBEBJI010000061.1:0-2639 GCA_040079935.1 Methylotenera sp. | reverse complement strand
CGTATGACTGCCATACTCGCCCAACTCATGCTTTACACTTTGTTTCAGCTCAACTGGGGTGATGCCAAGATTTTCGCCCATGTAGCGCGCTTCAAATTGTGTAATTGGCACCGAAACATGGCAGCAATGACCGCAACCGCGCGCGCAAGCTGCGAATTTACCTGCTTGGTCAAAAATCTGGTCGGCCGTATTGAGCACTTCTTTTAGACGAATCACTGGCCTTGCGCTGATTTGCGTAATGCGTTTCGGTAGCGACGTGACGTGATTTTTTAATTCCGGCGTCACGCTTTCAAAAAACGCATCCAATTGCTTATCTGCAAATAATCTGGTTTCTTCAGGCGTGCGTGCTGTCATGCTTTTGCCTGAGCAGAAAATGCGATGAGCTGATGCAGTTTTTCTTTTGCTGCGCCGCTATCAATCACTTTTTCTGCATGCTCAATACCCGCATGGATATTGGCCTGCAGGCCTGCTATATAAATAGCGGCACCTGCGTTTAACAGCACAATTTCGCGCGCCGCGCTCTGCGTACCAGCGCCCGCTTTGCCATCCAGCACGTCTAAAATCATCGCTTTTGATTGATCTGCATTTTCGACACGTATGCTTTTAAGCGCGTGAATTTTCAAACCAAACTGCGTTGGATTCAACGTGTATTCGCTAATTTTTCCGTCTTTCAATTCCGCCACAAAGGTATCGCCCGTGAAGGAAATTTCATCCATGCCATCTGCGCCATGAACAACCAAAACGTGCTCAGCGCCGAGATTTTGCAACACTTTTGCCAGCTTAAAGGTTAAATCTTTACTAAACACACCCATGACTTGTCTTTTGGCTGAAGCGGGATTCGTCAGCGGGCCGAGCAAGTTAAATATCGTCCTCACGCCTAGCTCTCTGCGCACTGGTGCAGCGTGCTTCATGGCACTGTGATGATTAGGCGCAAACATAAAGCCAATGCCGATTTCATTCACGCATTTGGCAACTTGTTCAGGTGTTAAATTCACATTCACACCCAGTGCCTCCAGCACATCTGCGCTGCCGCAAGTGGAAGATACTGAGCGTCCGCCATGCTTAGCGACTTTTGCACCCGCCGCCGCCGCGACAAAAGCGGAAACTGTAGAGACATTAAAAGTTTGGATGCCATCGCCACCCGTGCCGCATGTGTCAATTAAATAAGTTTTGTCGGCAATTTCAACTTTAGTTGAAAGTTGGCGCATGACGGTTGCTGCGGCGGTGATTTCATCCACGCTTTCGCCCTTAACGCGCAATGCAATGACTAAACCAGCGATTTGCGCAGGCGTGAGCTCACCTCCCATGACTTGCTGCATGAGCGCGAGCATATCAGCATGACTTAAGTCTCTACCATTCAACACGTGCTCTAAGGCTTCTTTAAAAAACACTTAGTAGGCCTTCAAAAAATTATTTAGCAAATCATGGCCGTGCTCAGTGAGAATGGATTCAGGGTGAAACTGCACGCCCTCTACCGCTAGGGTTTTGTGCTTCACGCCCATAATCTCGCCATCGTCTGTCCAAGCGGTAATTTCCAAACAATCGGGAATGCTTTCACGCTCAATCACCAATGAATGGTATCGAGTGGCGGTGTATGGATTTGGCAAATCTTTAAATACGCCTTTGCTTGTGTGGTGAATGAGCGAAGTTTTACCGTGCATGAGCTGCTTGGCGTGAACAATTTTACCGCCAAACGCTTGGCCGATACTCTGATGACCTAAACACACGCCCAATAGTGGAATCTTGCCTGCAAATTCATGAATCAGCGGGACGCTAATCCCTGCCTCATTCGGCGTACATGGGCCAGGGGAAATCACGATATATTGCGGCTTAAGTTCTGCGACTTTTTTCAAGTCAATTTCATCGTTTCTATAAACCTGCACATCCTGCCCAAGCTCACCTAAATACTGCACTAAGTTATAGGTAAAAGAGTCGTAATTATCGATCATCAACAACATTATTCTGCTCCTTTACTATCAAGGCCTGCCAGTACCAATTCAGCCGCTCGTAGCACTGCCTTGGCTTTATTTTGTGTTTCTTCCCATTCAGATTGCGGAATAGAATCGGCCACAATACCTGCCCCTGCTTGTACATAGAGCATATTATCTTTAATTACGCCCGTTCTTATGGCGATGGCTACGTCCATATCGCCATTAAACCCTAAATAACCCACTGCCCCTGCGTAAATACCGCGTTTACTGGGCTCTAGCTCGTCAATAATCTCCATCGCGCGCACTTTTGGCGCGCCAGAAACCGTGCCAGCAGGAAAGGTGGCTTTCAGCACGTCAATCGCATCCAGCCTAGGCTTGAGCTTGCCTTCGACATTGCTCACAATATGCATCACGTGTGAATAACGCTCAATCATCATGTTATCTGTGACTTTAACCGTGCCCACTTGCGCCACACGGCCGACATCGTTGCGCCCTAAATCCATTAGTTGTACGTGCTCGGCACGTTCTTTTGGGTCAGCCAATAATTCGTCTGCCAATGCCAAATCTTGCTCTCGCGTTTTGCCACGCGGACGAGTTCCCGCAATCGGCCGCGAAGTGACCACGCCATCATCTAACCTTACTAAAATTTCTGGTGACGCGCCAACCACGTGGTGATCGCCCATGTCGTAATAAAACATGTAAGGCGAT
>JBEBJI010000013.1:0-54974 GCA_040079935.1 Methylotenera sp. | reverse complement strand
CGGCAAATCACCCGCGCCTGTAAACGATAAAGTAAAACAATTGGCCGTAGGTGATGGTGAAGTAATTACTTGCCGCCCTGCCGATTTGTTAGAGCCAGAAATGGCTAAATTACAAACCGAATCTGAGCGTATTGCCAAATCTGAGGAGGACGTTTTAACTTATGCGATGTTCCCAGATATTGGCCAAACTTTTCTGCAAGAGCGCAATGCAGGCAGCTTAAAAGCTGAGGCATTGCTAACCAAAGAGGCGGCCAATACGTCCTCTGCGCGCTTTGCACCGAACGAATTTAACGTGACACTGCACGGCGAAACATTCCACATTAAGCTCACTGGTAGCGGTCACGCAGGTGAAGAAAAGCGTCCGTTCTATGTATCTGTCGATGGCATCGCAGAAGAGGTCATCGTCGAGACTTTAGATGAAATTGAGGTTGGTGGTAGCAGTAACGGCGCAAAAAGTAGCGGCAAAAAGAAAGCTTCACTCACCTCAAGTGGTCGTCCCCGTCCTCACCACGCGGGTTGCGTAACAACTGCTATGCCTGGCACCATTGTTGCGGTTAAAGCTAAAGTGGGCGATAAAGTAAAAGCTGGCGACGGCGTATTGGTGATTGAAGCCATGAAAATGGAGAACGAAATCCAAGCTTCCACCACTGGTACTGTGGTTGCCGTACACGTAACCAAAGGCGATAGCGTTACGCCAGATGAATCATTACTTGAGATTCAGCCTGAATAATATGGTTGTAATTTAACACATAAGCCGACAGAATAACGCTGTCGGCTTTTTTTTGCAGCTTTTTTATTTATACAAAACATCAAATAAAAGCCATGAAACAAACCCTAATTTTAGCTTCCTCTTCAGAATTCAGACGTCAGCTTTTGCAAAAGCTACAAATTCCATTTACCAGCATTTCGCCTAAGATGGATGAAACGCCGCTTGCAGATGAAAAGCCGCATGAAACCGCGCTACGTCTAGCCCAAGAAAAAGCCAAGAAAATCGGCGCAGAATATCCGCATGCATTGGTAATTGGCTGTGACCAAGTAGCAACGCTAGATGGCGAGCAATTGGGCAAGCCGGGCAATCATCAAAATGCGACCAAGCAGCTGCAATTGATGCGCGGTAAAGAAGTAAAATTCCACAGCGCGCTTTGCTTATACAATGCCGCAACAGGCAATATGCAAGCCGAAGTGGTGCCTTATTTGGTGCGCTTTAGGCAACTTACGGACGAACAAATCGAAAGTTATTTAAGCAAAGAGCAGCCCTACCAATGCGCAGGTAGCGCGAAATCAGAAGGTTTAGGCGTTGCGCTGATTGAGCGCATGATAGGCGAAGACCCGAACGCATTAATTGGCCTGCCTCTAATTAAGCTAGTCACCATGTTGCAAAATGAAGGTGTTGAGGTACTATAAAAATATTTTTATAAATATTTTCAGAGAACTAACCCCGTTCTGCCATCAGCCACGTTTAACAAAGTATTGCGGCTAAAATGCGCTCTACTGATCTTTCAGCCGCACTTATTTCATTCATTTTGGAGATTTGTTATGCGCTTAAAACAAAAAATTATTTCGTTAGCCATTCTTTCGGCATTTTTTACAGGAGCCTATGCTTTGGATAAAACAGAAGTAAGCAACTTAGTAGAAGCTAAAAGCACGTTAAATGATCAGCAAAGTGTTGCTGTGACCATCTACAATCAAGATTTAGCCTTAGTGAAAGATACGCGCAAAGTCAATTTGAAAACTGGTGTAAACGCCCTTGCCATGCGCGATGTAAGCGCACAAATTCGTCCTGAGACCGCCCTGCTACGCAGTATTAATGCACCTGGTAGCCTGATGCTGTTAGAGCAAAATTTCGATTTTGATTTGCTCACGCCACAAAAAATGTTAGAAAAATATGTTGGCAAAACCGTCAGCATTATCAAAACAAATTACAAAACAGGCGAAGAAACCACGGAACAAGCCACCGTGCTCTCAGCCAATAACGGCGTGGTGCTGAAGATAGGTAACCGCATCGAAACTGGTTTGCCAGGTCGAATCGTGTATGACGACGTGCCTGCAAACCTGCGCGACCGCCCTACTTTGGTCACGCAAATCAATAACAAAGGCGCCACTGACCAAACTGTAGAATTGAGTTATCTCACAGGCGGCTTGGGCTGGAAAGCCGATTACGTAGCCGAGTTGAACGACAAAGAAAATAGCATAGATTTATCTGGTTGGGTCACGCTCAACAACACCAGCGGCACTTCGTATAAAAACGCCAAACTGCAATTGGTAGCGGGCGATGTGAATCGCGTGCAGCAAAACATGCGTCCGATGATGAAAACCATGCGCAACGATATGGCGATGGCGGAAGCCGCCGCACCGATGGCAGAAGAAGGCTTGCTGGAATACCATCTTTACACGCTCGACCGCCCGACTAACATTATGGAAGCGCAAACCAAACAAGTCGCGCTACTCTCCGCTTCTGGCGTGCCAGCGCGTAAAGAGTTGGTGCTACAGGGCGCTGATTACTATTACGCCGGCCAATATGGCGAAATCGGCACCAAAATGAAAGTGGGGGTGTTTGTTGAGTTTGATAACAAAGAAGCCAGCAAACTCGGCATGCCATTGCCAAAAGGCGTATTGCGCGTGTACAAAAAAGATAGCAAAGGCAATGCGCAATTTGTGGGTGAAGATAACATTGACCACACGCCAAAAAATGAGACAGTGCGTTTAAAACTGGGAGAAGCGTTTGACGTGACCGCAGACAAAAAACAGACAGATTTTAAATTACTGCCTAACCCACAAAAAGGCCATAGCGCGTATGAAAGCGCTTATGAGTTAACGCTTAAAAACGCTAAAAAAGAGAAAGTGACGGTAACCGTGCAAGAGCCGATTGGCGGCGATTGGAAGATAGTGAGCGAGAGCGCACCACACACCAAAGCCAATAGCCACTTAGCTTTGTGGAAGATTGATATTCCTGCAGAAGGTAGCACGACGTTGACTTATAGAGCGCAAGTTAAGTATTAACTACTTGTTTTGAGCGATTTTATATGCTCTGCGAGCCAATATCCATGCGGCTTCCAGGGCATGTGTTTTGGCGTGTGAATAATGCGCTTTAGCGCATATATTCCACGGACAAGCCAAATACTGGCTTAATCGTCATTCCCACGAAAGCGGGAATCTATTTTTAACAACCGTTCGTCCTGAGCCTGTCGAAGGATAGCTATATACATGGTTCGACAAGCTCACCACGAGCGGCTGATATGGAGAATTTGCGTTAGAATACTTAAATGACAACCAACAATCAGCACGGCACACTTTATTTAATCCCTGTCACACTTGGCGACGACAATATCCATGCGCTTTTACCAAGAAGCCTGCCGCCAGATGTCGTCAAAATCGCACAGAATCTTGAAAACTTTGTCGTAGAAACCGAGAAACCTGCCCGCCATTTTTTAAGCGCCATTAAAACCGCCAAGCCTGTGCGCGAACTTACCTTGAACTTGCTTAACGAGCACACGCTAGATAAAGACGTAGCCGCGCTTTTGAGTCCATTATTAGCAGGCAAAGATGTTGGCTTAATGTCAGATGCAGGCTGCCCTGCCGTAGCAGACCCAGGCGCGAAATTGGTGGCGCTGGCGCATACAAAAGGCATTCGTGTAGTGCCGCTAACTGGCCCTAGCGCCATTTTATTGGCGCTGATGGCTTCTGGCCTTAACGGACAGAGCTTCGCGTTTCTAGGCTACTTGCCAGTAGACAAAGCCGCGCGTGCTGCAAAACTTAAAGAAATCGAAAAAAGGTCACAAACGCATAACGAGACGCAGATATTCATCGAAACGCCCTACCGCAACCATCAAATGCTAGAAGCGATTTTAAGCGCCTGCAACGCCAATACCCGCTTGTGTATTGCCTGCCACGTCAGCTTGCCAGATGAGATGATAGCGACGAAACGCATCAGTGAATGGAAACAAAGTGTCTTGCCAGATTTAAACAAAAAACCAACGGTGTTTTTGTTGTTGGCTTAAGTTGAGCTTTTTGATTTAGAATTAGCGGATGATGTAACTATTAGTTTTATGAAAGGGATTCAAATGCGCGCTTTTGCAATTCTTGTTTCGCTAATAACAGTCTCAATCTGCAACGCTCAAGAGAAAGTAGTTGGTTACGGAGTGGGCGCTCAAGGATGTGGCAAGTATATTGAGCAAAGAAGAACTCCTAACAATTATTACGACAGTTTAATTGCGACTTGGTTCTATGGCTTTGCCAGTGGACACAACTTTTACGCTAGCACCTCACAAATCAATCGAGAAGTCGATTCAGAAACCGTTCTTGCATATCTCGATAAGTATTGCCGTGATTACCCACTCGCATCTGTCTCTGTTGGAGCAAACGAACTTATCAATATCTATGCAAAGTGATAGCCCGCAGGTTGGGATGAATCGACTTTATGAGCCCAAACATTCGTCTTTGGGGTTCGCTATGCTCACCACCAACCTACATTAGCTAAACAATGCCTTCACAGGCGCATAGCTTAAACGATGTTGCGGGCAAATGCCATGTGTCTTCAAAGCCAATAAATGTGCGGGGCTTGGGTAGCCTTTATGTTGTGCAAAACCGTATTGTGGGTAGATTTTATCTAATTCATACAACTCTGTATCGCGCGCGACTTTTGCCAAAATAGACGCGGCTGAAATGGCTTGCACTTTACTATCGCCCTTCACAATCGCCTCGCACAGCAAACTGATTTTTGGACATTTATTGCCGTCAACTTGAACCAAGTCTGGAACAATGTTGAATTGCGCTTGCATCGCTTCAATAGCGCGCTTCATGGCGAGTAGGCTGGCTTGCAGTATATTGATTTCATCGATTTCTTGGCATGTGCAGCTGGCAATGCCCCACGCCAGCGCTTTGGTTTTAATTTCACCACTTAAAAAATCACGCTTTTTTTCAGAAAGTTTTTTAGAATCTGCCAAGCCTTCGATGGGGTTATTCACATCCAATATCACCGCCGCCGCATAAACGCTGCCAGCTAGAGGGCCTCGCCCTGCTTCATCTACGCCACATATTAAAAACATAACAAAGTCCAATTAAGGAGTTTTTATTAACTCCGTCATACCGATGAAAATCGGTATCCAGCGTCGTTATCAGAAAGCTGATAAGCGCTACTAAGCTGGTAAACCAGCAAGTAGTGCTAAAAGTCACTGGATTCCGTGTCGAGCACGGAATGACGACCTATTTTACAAGTAACTCAAAATCACTGAAGCGGCTTTTTTGGCACTATTTTGCTTCAAAGTTTGGTGAATAGCGGTAAATTCATCTTTGATGACTTGAACGTGATTTCTATCGGTCAACAAGGCAGAAACCGCATCGGCCAATTTTTGTGGCGTGGCGTCTTTTTGTAGTAGCTCTGGCACCACAAATTTGCCTGCTAAAATATTCGGCAAACCAACGTAAGGCAGGTAATTCATACGTTTTAAAATCCACCAGCTAAGCGTTGGCATACGGTAGGTAATTACCATGGGACGCTTTAGCAGCGCAGCTTCCAGCGTGGCAGTGCCAGAAGCGACCAGCACCACATCGGCGGCTTCCATGGCATCGTGTGCATGACCAAATAGAATATTCAACTCAATTTCTTGTGTCATATCTTTGTAAAGCGCTTGCTCAAAAATTGCGCGCGTTTCGCGCGTGATTAATGGCACTAAAAACTGCGTATTGGCGTTATCTTGGCTAATGATTTTCGCAGTGCTAACAAACAATTCGGCATGTTGACGCACTTCAGATTGACGGCTGCCTGGCAGCATGGCGATCACTTGCTTGTTTTTCTCGATTTTAAGTATCCCGCGAGCCGCAGTTTTATTGGGCCGCAGCGGTATCTCATCTGCCAGCGGATGCCCGATAAAGGTCACTGGCACGCCTGCTTTTTCATACAAAGCGGGCTCGAATGGAAATAGCGCCAACATATGCGTTACCGCGCGCTTGATTTTGCCCATACGCCCACCGCGCCACGCCCAAATGGAAGGGCTGACGTAATGAATTGTGGGGATCCCGTGTTTTTTAAGCTTGCGCTCTAGCCAAAAGTTAAAATCTGGCGCATCCACGCCAATAAAAATATCGGGCTTTTCCGCAAGTAATTGTTTGAGTAAATTTCGGCGTAATTTGAGTAAACCATATAAATGCGTAATCACTTCTACATAGCCGCGCACTGAAAGTTTTTCGATTGAAAATAAAGACTTAGCGCCTTCCGCCATCATTTTAGGCCCAGCAATGCCGATAAAAGTTAAATCTTTACGCTGCGCATTTAAGGCGCGTATTAAATGACCACCCAGCAAGTCCCCCGAGGCTTCCCCAGCCACTATTGCTATTTTAGGCATAATTGCTATCTAGCGGACGATGCCGCGTGTTGAATTGTTTAAGAAATCTGTCAGCAATGCGATTTCATTGCAGTTTTTTTGCATATCAGCTAATTCAATTTTAGCTTCTTCTAATGTTAAATTGTTGCGATAAAGTGCTTTGTAAGCACGTTTAATCTGCAAAATCGTATCGGGCGAAAAACCGCGCCGCTTAAGACCCTCAGCATTAATCCCATGCGGTTTAGCATCGTAACCAGCCGCTGTGACATACGGCGGAATATCCTTAAAGACCACTGTATTCACTGCAGTAATTACATGCGCGCCCACTTTGCAAAACTGGTGCACCAGCGTAAAGCCGCCCAAAATAGCGTAATCGTGAATATCTACATGGCCTGCAAGCGAACTATTATTGGCCAAAATGGTGTTGTTGCCGATTTGGCAATCGTGCGCAATGTGCACGTAAGCCATAATCCAGTTATCGTTACCGACTTTGGTAACTCCCTTGTCTTGTATGGTGCCGCGGTTAAACGTGCAGAACTCGCGAATGGTGTTGTTATCGCCTATTTCAAGCGTTGTTGGTTCGTCGCGGTACTTTTTATCTTGCGGCTGCTCGCCCAATGACGAAAACTGAAAAATTTGATTGTTTTTGCCGATGGTTGTGGGGCCTTTTAGCACCACATGGCTACCAATCCGCGTATCTGCGCCCACTTTCACGCCAGCGCTAACAACAGAATAAGCGCCAACTTCAACGCTGGAATCAAGCTCAGCTTTAGCGTCTACAATAGCGCTGGGGTGTATTTTAGGCTGAATTTTTGCTGACATTTTAGTTAAAAACTTACTTTAAGTTATAGTTTTAATTATTTGATTAAATTAATAATTTATTTTTCAATTGCCTTTAGAATACACATCATGCTGGCCTCTGCCACCACAGTACCATCCACGGTGGCGACGCCTGTGTATTTCCAAATGCCTTTTAAAATGCGGTCAATTCTCACATTCAAAATAATCTGATCCCCTGGTGAAACAGGTTTTTTAAAACGCGCGCTATCGATTCCTGCAAAATAATACACTGAATCATCAGTCGGCTTGGTTCCCATAGTTTTAAATGAGAGTATCGCTGCCGCTTGCGCCATGGCTTCTACAATCAACACGCCCGGCATGACTGGATGATAGGGGAAATGGCCAGGGAAAAAAGGCTCATTCACGCTAACATTCTTTAATGCGGTGATTTTTTTGCCTAGCTCCATTGAAATAACGCGATCTATCAGCACGAATGGGTAGCGATGTGGCAAATGATCCAGTATTTCATGAATATCCATGCCGCTTGTAGCGTTGTCTGTCATATTGGATTCCCGATTATTTCTTATTTGAATTTAGTTTAGCAACAGTTGCTTCCAAGATCTTTATTTTATCTGTTAATTGGCCTAAGTGGGGACTTAGGTGACGAATATTTGCAGCCGTTTTAAGCCAATCCTCGTGCGCTTGCGATGGCATTAGCGCGGTATAAGTTCCCGCCTTGTTGATAGAGCGCATAATCATGCTACCAGGGGAAATTGTCACATTGTCTGCAATGCTTAAATGCCCAAGAATCATGGCAGCACCACCGATTTTGCAGTGCTTGCCGATAACAGCACTGCCCGCAACGCCCGTGCAGCCTGCAATTACAGTGTGCGCTCCAATGCGGCAGTTATGCGCGATTTGAATGAGGTTGTCGAGCTTCACACCCTCTTCAATCACCGTATCGTCAATCGCGCCTCGGTCTATAGTGGTGTTAGCGCCAATATCTACGTTATCGTAAATAATCACGCGGCCTACTTGCGGAATTTTTACCCAACGTTTCGTATTATCTGACGCCGACTCTTCGGCATAACCAAAGCCATCGTTGCCAATGACGCAACCTGAAAATAAATGACAATTTTTGCCAATTTGCGTGCCATGTTTAATAGTGACATTGGATTCTAAAACCGTGTTATCACTAATGCTTGAATTGCGCTCTATCACACAGCCCGCGCCTATCGTCACGTTGTTACCAAGGTTCACGTTAGCTTCAATCACCACATTAGCACCAACGGTACAACTTGCTGGAACACTTGCTGTATTGTTAATCACAGCGCTAGCGTCTAAGCCATTTTTAGCAACATAAATTGGATTCAACAATTGAGAAACTTTGGCAAAATACGCGTATGGATTATCTGTGATTATTTTGGGCAAATCTGTAAGCGAGGCATGCTGTAGCCCGATAACGACGGCACTTGCAGACGTGTTATTTAATTGATTTGTGTATTTAGTATCGCTAAAAAAACTAATGGCGCCAGCTTGTGCCAGCGCCAATGAGCCTACTCTCACAATTTGAGTTTCTGGTTTACCTGATAATTCGCCGCCCAATTGTTCGACGATGTTCTGTAGCGATAAATTTAAGCTCATCAATAGCGACCATATAGCCTGCGTGGTGGCTTATTTCTTACCTAAAAGTTTCAACACTTTATCGGTAATATCAATTTTTTTGCTCGCGTACGCCACGCCACCATACACCACCAAATCATAACCATCAGCCTCAGAAACGGTCTGCACAGCTTTATTGATACGATCCTGCAGACTAGCTAACTCTTCATTTTTACGTAAATTAATATCTTCACGCAATTCGCGCTGTTTACGTTGAAATTCAATTTTAAGATTAGAAGCATCACGCTCTTTATTACGGCGCTCCGTTTCAGAAAGAGTCACGCCCTCTTTATCCAGTGCAGCTTCAATGTCACGAATCTGCTTCTGCATTTTATCTAGCTCTTGTGATTTCGGTCCAAACTCACGCTCAAGTTTTTTGCCACTTTCCGCAGTTTGCGGCGCTTCCTGCAAAATTTTATCTACTTGCACATACCCAACCTTTAGTTCTGCCGCGTTTAAACTCGCGCTCAGACTTGCTGTTAAAGTCAAAATTCCAGCAAAAACTAAGGTTTTTAACTTTTGATTCAATTCAAATCTCCTAACGTTTTGAGTTCTAAACTCAATTGCATTCATTCTACTATCAAATAACTAAATATTAACTAAAACTGTGACCCAAGTTGAAACTGTAGGGTTTGGGTTTTATCACCCTCTTTTTCATTCAATGCCTTAGCAAGTACTAGTTTTAATGGTCCAAATGGCGAAAACCAACTTATGCCAACACCAGTAGAATAGCGCAATTCGCCCAAATTAATGCTTTGGTTATTCGCATAGACACTACCTGCATCCACAAAAGCACTCAAGCGAAATTGCGAGGAGTTTTTAATCAGTGGAATTGGTGCAAATACTTCTGTATTGCCCACAATACGTGTAGTGCCACCTACAGAAAAATCTTCGCCAGTACTTGGATCGAAGTCACGCGGACCAATGGAGCCATTATCAAAGCCGCGCACCGAGTTAACGCCGCCCACATAAAAGTTTTTAAAGAATGGGTAATCTTTATTGCCATAAGAATCTGCGTAGCCAACCTCTCCATTTAGCATAACGGTAAAGTTTTTAGTTACATCTTTAAACCAAGAATGCTTGTATTCTAGCTTGTAGTACTCTAAATCTAGTACTGGTAGTGAAACTTCCGCACTTAGGCGCTGCAAAACGCCTTTGTTTGGAAATAACGTGTTATCACGTGAGTCATGCGTCCAAGCCGCAGATAGCTGTAAGGAATCGCTACTGCAACCACTAGAATTGCCGCAAAAATCTAAGTATTGCTTAGGACTGTCGCTATACAAATCTACTTTAGTAAAATCAATATTTAACCCAGCAGAGAAAAAGTTTTTTTCACTTAATGGCAAGCCAAATCTAACACCTCCACCATATGACTGGCTATCATAAGTGCCTAAATTATCTGATGAACTTGTGTCAACATCACGTCTGTAAACATCAAAGCCTCGGCTAATACCATCTGGCGTAAAGTAAGGATCGGTAAATGAGAGTGAGTAAACTGTGTTAGTTTTGCTGGTGTTTACTTGAGTATTTACACGATTACCAGTGCCTAAGAAGTTTGGCTGATTGATAGTCAGCCCCAGCACCACGCCATCACTGCTGGATAAACCTGCACCAAATTGAATGCTGCCAGTCGATTTCTCGGTAACATTAATATTCAAATCCACTTGATCTGTCGTGCCTGGCACAGCTGGCGTTTCCACATCGACTGTATCAAAGTACTGCAATCTATCTAACCGTTCTTTTGAACGGTTGATTTTGTCGCCTGCATACCAAGCAGATTCCAGCTGGCGCATTTCGCGGCGTAATACATTGTCGCGTGTGCGGGTATTGCCAGTTAAATTAATGCGGCGCACATAAACACGTTTACCTGGATCTATAAAGAAAGTGAATGCCGCAGTATGATCTACCTTATTAATTTCTGGAATCGCATTCACATTCGAGAACGCGTAACCTTCATTACCCAACCTATCACCAATAGCCTTGCTGGTTTCTGTCACCAATTGACGATTAAAAACATCGCCTTTTTGTATTTTTATCAAGGGCGTCAACTCTGCCTCTGGCACTTGCAATTCGCCAGCCAGCTTCACATCACTAACCGTGTATTTTTCGCCTTCGGTGACATTCACAGTAATGTAAATGTCTTGTTTATCAGGAGAAATAGACACTTGCGTAGAATCTATAGAAAACTCTAAATATCCTTGATTCATGTAAAACGACTTTAGTGTTTCTAAATCGGCTGTGAGTTTTTGTTTGGAATATTGGTCATCTTTATTCCACCAACTCATCCAATTGGGCGTGGTGAGTAGAAATTCTGCGCGCAAATCATCCGTAGTATAAGCATTATTACCAACGATATTAATATCGCGAATCTTTGCAACCACACCCTCTTCAATCTCGAAGCGCACTGCAACACGATTACGCTCTAAAGGCGAAACTACCGTTTTAACGGTTGCGCCATATTTGCCTTGCGCTAAATATTGGCGCTTAATTTCTTGCTCAGCACGGTCTAATTGGGATTTATCGAAAATCAAACCTTCTGAAATGCCAATTTGCTTTAAACCCTCGGTCATTTTGTCAGAAGGGAACGATTTGTTGCCGCTGAAATCGATTTTAGCAATGGCTGAGCGCTCTTGCACTGTGACCACCAACACATCGCCATCAGCTTCTACACGCACATCTTTAAAAAAGCCTGTGTTATAGAGTGATTTAATTGCTTGCGTAGCTTTTTCGTCACTCATCACATCGCCCGCTTGTACGGGCAAATAGGTAAATATCGTACCAGGCTCAGTACGCTGCAGCCCTTCGATACGAATATCTTTAATGACGAATGGCTCCATCGCCATCGTGTGATGGCTAAAAAGCGCAAGAATGAGTGTTGAAATGTAACGAGTCTTTAACAAAATTTTAACCCGCGACTAATCTATTGAAGTCGTTAAATAATGCAATTGTCATGAGTAAACCTAGTATTCCAAAACCTATTTTTTGCCCAGTCATCATCACTGCTTCAGAAACTGGCGAACCTTTAAAAATCTCAGCTATATAATACATCAAATGACCGCCATCTAACACAGGAATTGGCAAAAGGTTGAGCACGCCGATGCTAATGCTAACCAAGGCTAAGAAGCCTAAAAATGTGGTTAAGCCCAAATTTGCGCTTTTCCCCGCATAATCCGCAATCGTTACTGGGCCACTAATGCCTTTTAATGATACCTGGCCAGTCAGCATTTTTCCTAACATTTTCAAGTTAAATATGGAAGTGTCCCAAGTTTTTGAGATGGCTTTTTGCAAGCTCGTCAATGGAGAATAGTTTAATATAATCAAAAAGTTATTTAATTCAGCTTGCTCAAGCCTCACGCCAGCACCCATCCTACCAATGATTTCGTCACCATCTTCAACTGACTCTGGTGTAGCTGTGATGCGTACTATTTTTTGAGCTCGCTCAATTTCAAATTGCAGTTTTTGATTGGGACTGACTTTGATAATTTTCACTACCTGCTCCCAGTCATCCATTTCCACGCCATCTATGCGCAGAATTTTATCATTAGGTTTGAAACCAGCTTTTTCTGCAGCGCTATCAAGCAATATTTCGCCAATGACGGCAGGGATGTTAGGTTTAAAGGGCTCTAAACCTATTTTTTTCAGCACATCAATTTCTGCATCATCGTTAATGCCATCAAAACTCAAGGTATGTTGCAGCAATTCCTTATTGTTATTTGTAGCCTCAATCTCAACTGTTTTGCTTTCTAGCGACTCTTCCAGCAATGCCCAGCGCGCCTCCTGCCAAGTAGATACTGGATTTCCAGCCACTTTTTGAATAATTTCACCTGATTTTAAACTCGCTTGAGCAGCCAAACTATTCTCTTCCACCACACCAATGATCGGCCGCATGCCAGTCACGCCCAACATAAACAGCCCCCAATACAACACAATTGCCAGTAGCAAATTGGCCAGAGGGCCAGCCAACACAATCGCAATGCGCTTCCATACGCTTTGTCGATTAAAAGCACGTTTCAACTCGGATTCAGAGTAATTAACAGGATTTTCTTCCTCTTTCAATTCGCGCTCGTCGAGCATTTTCACATAGCCGCCCAACGGAATTGCTGCAAGTACGAATTCTGTATTATCTTTCCCAAACGTTTTTGACCACAAAGGCTTACCAAAACCGATGGAAAATTTCAACACTTTAACGCCGCACCAACGTGCAACTTTAAAATGTCCAAACTCGTGTATGGTGACTAAAATACCTATCGTTACAATGAATGCGATGATTGTTATCATGCCACCACGACTCGCTTAGAACCTAGGCCGCAGAGGTGCTCTTGTGCAAAGTTTCTTGCTTCATTGTCAACCGCAATAAGTTGCTCTAGTGAGGTCACTGGCGCAGATTGAATAGAATCGAGTGCTTTTGCTATCAAGGTGGCAATGTCTAAAAAGTGGATTTGATGATTTAAAAACGCCGCAACTGCTACCTCGTTGACCGCGTTTAAAATCGCTGGCGCGGTGCCGCCCAGCGCAAGCGCATCGTAAGCCAACTGCAAACAAGGGAAGCGCTTCACGTCAGGCGCTTCAAATTCTAATTTGGCTATTTCCAACAAATTAAGCGTTGCAACGCCAGAT
Organism: Methylotenera sp.; assembly: GCA_040079935.1. Lineage (GTDB taxonomy): Bacteria > Pseudomonadota > Gammaproteobacteria > Burkholderiales > Methylophilaceae > Methylotenera_A. The sequence goes on along the minus strand of JBEBJI010000013.1, from coordinate 41,595 downwards.
TCTATACGATTCGGGTAACCCAGCGCATAAGCAATCGGCGTGCGCATGTCGGGGTTGCCCAGCTGCGCCAAAATGCTTCCATCCACATATTCCACCATCGAGTGAATAATGCTTTGCGGATGCACGACAACTTCAATTTCGCTTGGTTTCGCGTTAAATAACCAATGCGCCTCAATCACTTCCAAGCCTTTATTCATAAGGGTTGCAGAGTCGATGGTGATTTTCGCGCCCATCACCCAATTGGGATGTTTGAGCGCGAGTTCTGGCGTGACGTTATTGAGTTCAGCTTGACTGTATTTGCGAAAAGGTCCGCCAGAAGCAGTCAGAATAATCTTTTTAATGCCGCTAGAAGCCAATATCGGCGAGCCTGCTGGCGGCATTACTTGAAAGATTGCATTATGCTCACTATCAATCGGCAACAGTGTCGCACCGCCCACTTTCACCGCTTGTATAAACAAATTACCTGCCATCACCAACGTTTCTTTATTCGCCAGCAAAATGCGCTTACCTGCGTGCGCCGCAGCTATGGCGGGTTTGAGGCCTGCCGCACCAACAATTGCCGCCATCACAATGTCGACTTCTAGTGCGCTGGAAACTTGCTCCAAGCCTGTCATGCCTGCCAATACTTGCGTTTGACTGTTGTGCGCCTTTAATTTTTCGCGTAAATATTTTGCCGCATTTTCATCTAAAAGCACAGCAAATTTTGGGTTTACTTGCAAACATTGTGCTAAAAGCGCATCGACATTCGAATTCGCCGCTAGCGCAAACACCTCATATTCATTGGCGTGGCGGGCAACCACATCTAGCGTTTGCAGACCGATGGTGCCAGTGCTACCTAAAATAGTAACGTTTTTCACTTAAGCAAGCGACCCAAAATAGTTGTAAGCGTAAATTAGCAAAATCGCAATGGGCAAGCTTGGGATAATGCCATCAATGCGATCCAAAACACCGCCGTGGCCAGGTAATAAATCGCCACTATCTTTAATGTTGGCTTGGCGCTTCATCATCGATTCGAACAAATCTCCAATCACACCAAACCCAGTGATAATCCACAGTGCGGGAAATATAGCCCATGTACCGACATCAAAGCCTAAATATAAAATTGCGCCAAAAATCGTTACGCCTATCAGTGCGCCAGCCACGCCCTCCCACGTTTTACCTGGACTGATTGTAGGCGCCAACTTGTGTTTGCCAAAGTTTTTGCCCGCAAAATAGGCGGCGCTATCGGCTATCCAAATGGTTCCTAGCAGCACCAGCACTAACATCGGGTCGACAATCTTCGCGCAAATAAGCGCCAACCACAGCGGCAACATCAACAACCAACCCAGCAAACCTTTAGCAGCCACGCCGTTAAACTTAAATTGCTTAGCCAACCAAATCGGCACGATGAGCGTCCAGAAAAGCGTGGCAATTGAAAATATCCTCAACGATTGGAAGAAGAAATGGTGCGAATTATGGTGCTGCAGGCATACCAGCACAAACAACCCAATCAATAATGAAACAATCAAATAGGCGCGAATTTGTACTTTATTAAAACCTACCATGCTCGCCCACTCGCGCAATGCTAGTAGCGTCACCACCAGCATGCCAATGGCCCAATATAAGTTCGGCGACTTAAATAGTGCTGGAACAAAGCCAGCAACCAATACCAGCGCGGTAATGATGCGAGTTTTTAACATATAAAAAAGCTAAGCATTGCTTAATTGCTCACTAGATAATTGCTCACTAGTTCGACCAAAACGGCGCTCGCGTTGTTGATAGGATTGAATTGCGGCTTGAAAGGCTTCGTCGTCAAAATCAGGCCACAAAGTATCGGTAAAGTAAAACTCAGTATAAGCCAATTGCCACAACAAAAAGTTGCTCACGCGCTTTTCACCACCAGTACGAATAAATAAATCAGGCTCTGGGGCATAGCACATGGCTAAATTTGGCGCCAAATCTTCTTCTGTAAATGGCTCGGTTCTATTCAGATTCAAAGCAATCATTTTATTAGTTGCCTGCAAAATATCCCATCGCCCGCCGTAATTGGCGGCAATGGTCAGCGTTAAGCCGGTGTTTTTTGCAGTCAATTTCTCAGAGATTTTAATTTGCTTGACCAAATCTTTACTGAAACGACTGCGATCGCCAATTAACACCAAACGAATATTGTTTTCATGCAACTTAACCACTTCGCGCTTCAGCGCATCCATAAACAAACCCATCAAAAATGAAACTTCGTCATCTGGACGACGCCAATTTTCACTGCTAAAAGCAAATAAGGTAAGATATTTTACATTGAGTTTTGCACACGATTTAACCAATTCGCGCACTGTTTCTACACCGCGCTTATGGCCCGCAACCCTAGGTAGAAAACGCTTTCTAGCCCATCTACCATTGCCATCCATGATAACTGCAACATGGTTGGGAATTTCGCCAGAACTGGGAATAGTTTGGGTTGAGCTGGAGAATAATCTCACTTAAATTACCTTGAAAAATTGCTGAATGAGCAAATCAAACGGCCATCAAATCGATTTCTTTAGCAGCTAACAGTTTATCAACCTCTATCACGGCTTTATCGGTCATTTTTTGCACATCATCCTGCGCACGCCGCTCGTCATCTTCGCTAATTTCTTTATCTTTTAAGAGCTTTTTCAAGGCGTCATTAGCATCTCGGCGCACGTTGCGAATCGCCACTTTTGCGCCTTCCGCCTCACCACGTACAATTTTAGTCAAATCGCGACGACGTTCCTCTGTCAACATCGGCATTGGCACGCGAATCAAATCGCCGTTGGTGGCAGGGTTTAAGCCCAAATCGCAATCGCGAATCGCTTTTTCCACTTTGCCTATCATGTTTTTTTCGTAAGGCTGCACATTAATGGTGCGCACATCTCCCAAATTCACATTCGCCACTTGATTTATTGCCACCATACTACCGTAATATTCCACCATCACGTGATCCAGCAAACCAGTATGCGCGCGGCCTGTACGCACTTTTGCCAAATCATTTTTGAGCGATTCTAATGATTTCTGCATTTTGCTGTCGGCAGTTTTTTTAATATCTTCTAACATTTCTTACTCCAAACAACCCTTTAAACTATAACTTTTGTACCTTCATTTTCACCCATTACCACTCTTTTAAGCGCGCCCGCTTTAAAAATATTAAACACCGCAATCGGTAGTTTTTGGTCACGACACAGTGTAAACGCGGTCGCATCCATCACTTTTAAATTCTTGGCAATCGCCTCATCAAAAGTCACAGTTTCGTATTTTATTGCTTTGGGGTCTTTTTTCGGGTCTGCGCTGTAAATGCCGTCCACTTTGGTGGCTTTTAGCACAATTTCCGCATCAATCTCCGCACCCCGCAAGGCTGCAGCAGTGTCAGTCGTGAAGAAAGGATTTCCCGTACCTGCTCCGAATATCACCACGCGGCCTTTTTCTAGCGCGCGTAGCGCTTTTGCTCGCACGTACGGCTCCACAAACTCTATGCTCAACGCTGATTGCACACGCGCCTCCACGCCAATGTGGCGCATCGCATCTTGTAGTGCCAACGCGTTCATCACCGTCGCCAGCATGCCCATATAATCTGCCGTAGCGCGATCCATGCCCTCTGCCGCAGGTGCTACGCCGCGAAAAATATTGCCACCGCCAATCACAACGCCAACCTCAACGCCCAAATCTACAATCTCTTTGACTTGCCCAACAATATTATCAATCGTCGCGCGGTTGATGCCATACGAATCATCGCCCATTAATGCCTCGCCAGAAAGCTTAAGAAGTATGCGCCTGAAGGCAGGTTTAGCCATAATTTCCCTAGAGTTTTAAGTTTGCTTATTTAATCACAAACTCGGCTTATTTGCTCGATTTTTAAGCCAAATTATGGAAGTCTGGGCAAAAAAAAGCGAGCTTCAAGCTCGCTTTTGGAGTTTGGTGCTAGTTTTTTAAACTTTGGCAGCAGCAGCTACTTCTGCTGCATAATCTACCACTGCTTTTTCAATGCCCTCGCCCACCACATACATGGTGAACGAAGCTACAGAAGCATTTTTAGATTTCAATAAAGATTCAATGGTAAATTTGTCATCTTTAACAAACACTTGACTGAGCAAAGTCACTTCTTTTAAGAATTTTGCCACGGTGCCATCTGCGATTTTCTCTAACATTGCTTCTGGCTTACCAGCTTCTTTAGCTTTCTCAATCGCCACGCGACGTTCTGCGTCAATTAAATCTTGTGAAATACCTGAAGCATCTAGTGATTTTGGTTTTGCTGCGGCAATATGCATGGCAATATCTTTAGCTAATGTGTCGTCACCACCCACTAAATCGACCAACACGCCGATTTTGCTGCCGTGAATATAACTCGCTAATTTACCTTTGGCGTTGATTTTTACAAATCTACGCGGCGTAATGTTCTCGCCAATTTTACCGACCAATTGAGCTCGCGTTTCTTCAACCGTAGCGCCACGCATCGCTAGCGCACCTACCGCTGCGATATCTGCCGCGCTGCTAGTAGCCACAAGACCTGCTAATTCACCCACAAATTTTAAGAAATCTTCATTTTTTGCACAGAAGTCGGTCTCTGAGTTTACTTCAATCATCGCGCCAGATTTACTATCAGCAGAAATAGAAACTCCAACCGTACCTTCAGCAGCCACACGGCCTGCAGCCTTGCTGGCCTTGTTGCCAAAGCGCACGCGTAAAATTTCTTCACCACGCGTCATGTCGCCGTTAGCTTCGGTCAATGCTTTTTTACAATCCATCATTGGCGCATCGGTGCGCTCACGTAACTCTTTTACCATGCTTGCGGTAATTTCAGCCATTTTTTAGCTCCTAAACTTAATTTTTATCAATATTGTTTAAATAGAAAAAGGGGCTATGCGCCCCTTTTTACTTGAGTTAATTACTCAGCGACAGCTTCTGCAGTGGTTTCTACCGTAGCAACAGTAGCGACTTCTACAAATTCTTCTTTGGCAGATTTCACCAACTCTGTAATCGCGTTTGCCTTGCCATCTAACACCGCATCGGCAATGCCGCGCGCATATAAACGAATTGCGCGCGAGGAATCGTCGTTACCTGGAATCACATAAGCTACGCCATCTGGTGAGTTGTTGGTATCAACAATACCGATGACTGGAATGCCCAATTTTTGTGCTTCTGTAATAGCGCCGCTTTCATGACCCACGTCAATAATGAAAATTGCATCTGGCAAGCCGCCCAAATCTTTAATACCGCCGATTGAACGCTCAAGCTTTTCTATTTCGCGTTTGTAACCAAGCGCTTCTTTTTTACCGAATTTTTCTAAGCTACCATCTAACAACATTGCATCAAAATCGTGCAAACGCTTGATAGATTGTTTAACTGTTTTAAAATTGGTCAGCATGCCGCCTAACCAACGATGATTGACGTAAGAACAACCTGCCCGTATCGCTTCTTCTTTAATGATATCGCGGGCTTGACGCTTAGTGCCCACGAATAAAATACGACCCTTATTAGCCGCCAATGTGCGCGTGTATTTAAGCGCATCTTCAAATAGTGGCAAGGTTTTTTCAAGGTTGACGATATGAATTTTGTTACGATCACCAAAAATGTACTCTGCCATTTTTGGATTCCAATAACGGGTTTGGTGACCAAAGTGAACACCGGCCTCAAGCATTTGACGCATAGTTACTGACATTGTATTGCTCCATGTAAGGGTTAAATTTACATTCATCCACAATATTTGAACTTTGTTCAAACACCCTGTACGGGACGATGTATTGATTTCTGCTTAATTGCAGAGGCTGAATATTACCATTAACTTATTGAGTTTGCTAGTTTAATCTTCCGCGTTTGAAACCACGGTAGGCACGCCGATGATGCGCTTGGCCCTATTAATATCCATGCGTAAAAATTCGGCTACATCGTGATAATCATCTGGCAAGGCCGCATCGTCCCAGCCATTGGCAGAATGACGTGCAAGATTGACTGCTAAGGTTACGTTTCTAACACGCTGTTCACTTAACGCTTCATCTTGCATCAATTTGGAAAGTAACGGCGGCAGTTGAAATACTTCGACTAACTCTTTTTGTAGATCATGCAAGACAAAACCTAACACCTCTTGTTGCACAGCTTGACTACGCAAGGTTTTATCAGCCTGTTGCTTGTTGTGTATGATATTCATTTTATCTGGCGCAAAGCACCACATCAGCATTTCAGATAAATCATGCAATAAAGCCGCAATACGTACTTCTTCGGCATGCAAATCCGCCAAATGTGTCGCCCAATCGGAAGCAAAATGCGCCGCGCGATGTGCGCGCCGAATTAGCCTGAGCAAATGCGTTAATGCGGTGAGGTTGTCCTTCAGCGTATCTTCAACTAAAAAATTAGGTGGTATATCACGAAAAAACGTAGTGGTACCCATCATCAGAAGCGCTTGTTCAACTTGTAATAAATCTTGCAATTGATGTTTGCTTTTATGCTTTTGCGAGTAACTGAGCACCCTAAACACCATCATAGGGTCGTTCAGCACTGCGCTACTAATTGCGCGCGCGCTCAGCTTATCCTCATCTTCTTGCAAACGCGCGATCTCACGCGCCGTTTGTTTTAGCACAGGAATATCGGCCGTTTTGATAAAATCAACCCAAGTTTTTACATTGGTTCTATCTGTAAGTATAGAGGTCATTTAACATTTTCCTTTGGTAGCCCATAGAATAAAGGGTACGCTTAGGTTTATAACCGCAAAAAAACGCCATAAAAGTAGCGCATACCATAGGATTGCCGTGTTATCTGATTTAATTAGGCCTCAAGCTCAAAATTGACAAATGCTTAGATCAAGAAAACCAAACTATTAGTTATTTATTACCGATAGCTTTCGCAAGCTCATCAACAACCAGAAGCCCGCCAGCGGTAGTGAGGTGATTACTATCAAAATAATAACTGTGTTTGTCTGTGCCAATTAAACACTTATCATCGCCGCAAAAAATATCATCAAAGTTAACTAAATTGAGCTGCCCAGCTTCAGCATGCCGCTTAAATAATGTGCTTACAAAGGATTGTAGTTGTAAATGTTGCTGCTTAGAGACAGATAGCGCGTGAATGCTTTCGGTTACTCTTTGCAAGTCATTCGCATAAATGTTATTAGGGTAGATTTTATAATATAAATTTTTTACATTTAGTGTTTGTTGCGGTACTTGCTCCACAATATAAAGTTGCACGCCAATGCTTGCATAAGCTTGAACTGTTTGCTGAAGCCCTACTTCAAATGCTTTTCTGGATGAGTCTTTATCTTTCTTGCCATCTTTAGCCACGCCAATCCACGTTGCCTCAGTACCATCGTAGCCACCATCGGTATACACCGACCACCGACCGATAAGAAAAACTTTTTTAATTTGGTTAGCTTTTACATAATCAAACATGCGCTGATTCACCAAATGACAGCCCACTTGGTCCTGATCTGCACGCAAAATATAAATACCCAACAATGGCGTGCAATAACTAGTGCCGCTATATATCCCATGGATATTGGCTTGCAGGGCAGCTCGGTCGAAGGCGTAGAATAAGGATTTAGAATGCGAATCGCCAAACACCGCAATTGCTGGCTTGGCTACTACTTTATTTTTAACGCCAATATCACACAACCAATCATCGTTTTTATACAAATTTGGCTTATCAAAGCATTCACTGGCCCGTAATGTAAGGCCAAATGAGCTACTTAATGTTTGCGGCATATTAAAGCGTTTTTCAAATCCTTTATTAACAACACCAATTAAACCAACAGAGATAAAAAACAAGCTGCCCAATAAGCCAAGCCAAAATATTTGCTTGCGCGAGATGATATTTTTGTTTCTAAACGGCGTTTCTACAAATTTCCAAGTTAAAAATGCCAATAGCAATGCAAGCAAAATTAGCAATAAATAAGCGATTTTGCTGGGCTCTTGAATGCTGCCGTAACGCGCAAAACTAAACAGCGGTTGGTGCCATAAATAAGTACTGTAGCTAATTAAGCCAATGCCCACCAATAATTTACTGCCAAGCAGCTTGCCCACGAAAGTTTGTGAGTTTGCAAACAAAACAATCAACACTGCACCAATAGTGGGCGGCAGCGCATTCACACCAGGGAATAGCGTAAGTTTATCGTAAGCAAATACGGCATAAATAATTAGCACCAAACCCAGCGAGCTGGCTACCTGATAAAAATGGTGATTGATTTTGTCTGTGCTTGTATTTGAGAATAGATAAAATGCCGCTAATGCGCCAATTAATAGCTCCCAACCACGCGTGGGCAGTAAATAAAACGAGACTGAAGAAAAACGCGTGAGTGCCCATTCTGATAGAGCTAAACTGGCGAACGCCGCTACAAACAAAATGCCGATAATCCAACGCCTGCCAACAAATCGCCAAGCTAGCATTAAAAATAAAGGGAATAACACATAGTATTGCTCTTCTACTGCCAAACTCCAAGTATGCAGCAGTGGTTTTAGCTCGTTGGCAATGGCAAAATAGCCAGCTTCTTTCCAAAATAAAATATTGGATAAAAATAACGAAACCGCAACGATGCTTTTAGAGAAATCCTGCAAATGATTAGGTGACATCCATAACAAAGCGAATGGTAAACATGCCAACATCATCACGAATAAGGCAGGCAATATACGCCGTGCTCGCCGCTCGTAGAATTTTACAATCGAAAAGGTGCCTGCATGCAGTTCGTTAATAATGATAGAAGTAATGAGGTAGCCGCTGATGACGAAGAAAACATCCACGCCAACATAACCGCCACTAAAGTGCTGAAACCCCGCATGAAACAACAACACGGGCAGCACAGCAAGCGCGCGCAAACCATCAATTTCACGTCTATATTGCATGATATTAATTATGACTAACCTACTGTGTAGGTAATCACCAATGGCTGCGTTTCTTGATCGGCATACAGCGCCCGAATCGATTCAATAAACTGTGCACTTGGTGCTGTAACACAATCTAAATAAACTTTATATAAACCTGCGTAGCCCATCTCTTGATAGCGCGCCAGCATTTCTTCTTCTGTTTTGTCTGCTGGAATACCCAAATGTAGCGTAGGTTTGCCTCCCTCCACACCAAACACTGGGGTATGCCACAAAAACTGTGCGCCACCAGTTTTGGGCAGCTTCAAATAAAAATAGTCAAAGTTATCGTGTGTGGCTAAAAATCCTCTACGTCGTCGCTTCCACTCAATTAATCCGTGGCCTGGCTTGGCCAAACTCACACCATAATCACAATAGTCATAACCATTTTTAATTGCAGCTTCTAGCGTCAAATGCAGATTAATCGAATTCACCTCGCCCCAGCGTTTGTAGTCTGAAAACACTGCTTGCGGATAACCCAAGCGGTTCACATGCCAATAACCCTTGCCCTTTCGTGTATATGGATTACCCAAGTGGCAGCCCACTTCCTCATCGCCCATCAATAACAAATCTAACCTACCATGCGCTTTTTGCGCAAATTTTTGCACCAAGCCTGGCTCTAACTGTGCGGCGCCTATATCATGCCGCGCGATTGCGTAGGGTTTTAACATAGTGTTTTCTATCGCTTCAATTTTATCCATGCTATCAATCGCTTGAAAGCGATAATTGGGGCGCTCCGCATTGATAGAGCGTCGCAAACTTTTAGAATAGCTAGCTACAATATCCTCGACGGGTCGTCCCAATTTAACAATAGTAATTAAAGCAAAAGGCACGCGAATTGTGTCGCGCATTGGGTGCTCAGTTACATAAACTTGATGTTCACTTGCTGAGGTTTCGCTGGAAGTCTCTACCTTTGCACCTAGCAAAGCCATCAGCAACGCTTTGTTTTCTGGCCGACCTTTATAAATAACGCTGGTTAAATGGGTCTCACCTGTCACAAATTGATGGGTTTCCCATTTCCAAAAACGTAACGCTGCAAAAAAATGTTTAAATTGTGCTTTTTTTTGCCTAATTTCAAACCTAGTAGAAGCTGGAACACAACTTTTTAGTAGTGATGCAATTTGATTCAGCATGTTTGACTGCCCCTGCAGCATAAGCACTTAATTTATCTATTTTTATTGTATGGTGAATGTTTAATGTCTCAAACGTAATCTAATGGAGATTAAATATTATTGCAACAGGGCATAACGCTAGCTATGCTAAAATATCAGCATTCCAACATTCATCACATGCACACATGGCCATTACTATCAATAACGCCGATGACATCGCAGGCATGCGCATTGCGGGAAAACTTGCGTCTGAAGTGCTTGATTACATTACGCCTTTTGTAGTGCATGGTATAACGACTGAGAAATTAGACCAACTTTGTCACGATTACATGGTGAATGTGCAACAGACGATTCCTGCACCATTGAACTACGCGCCGGATGGTCATACACCTTATCCTAAATCCATTTGCACCTCTGTAAATCATCAAATTTGTCACGGCGTGCCGGGTGACAAAGTGTTAAAAAATGGTGATATTGTGAACATCGACATCACCGTGATTAAAAATGGCTACCACGGCGATACTTCGCGCATGTTTTTTGTGGGCGAGGCATCGATTCAAGCTAAACGATTGAGCGAAATTACTTATCAAGCGATGTGGCTGGGCATCCGCCAAGTCAAGCCAGAAAACACTTTGGGCGATATTGGTCATGCCATTCAAACCTTTGCCGAAAAAAATGGTTATAGCGTGGTACGCGAATTTTGCGGTCACGGCATCGGCAAAGTGTTTCATTGCGAGCCGCAAGTGCTGCATTACGGCAAGGCTGGTATGGGTTTGAAGCTAAAAACTGGCATGATTTTTACCATAGAACCCATGATCAATGCGGGTAAACGCGACATTAAGCAGTTGCCTGATGGCTGGACTATTGTCACCAAAGACCGCAGTTTATCGGCGCAGTGGGAGCACACCATCCTCGTTACCGAAACAGGTTTTGAAGTACTTACGCTTTCTGTTGGCTCTCCGCCAGCGCCTTAAATGCCAGACAAAAAACAACGCACATTAGATTTGCGTGAGCGTTTAAAAACGCAGCGAAACGCTCTTGAAGTTGAGTTTTTTCTGCACAAAAACACCGCACAACTACTTAAAAAATTAACGCAATTCATCGATAAGACCTTAAAAGAAGCATGGCTGCAGCCCAATATCCATGTGGGTGCTGGCGCAGGCATTATTTTAGTTGCAGTGGGTGGTTATGGCCGTGGCGAATTATTCCCATATTCTGACATCGACTTGCTAATTTTGCTGCCAAATGAAGTCTCGGCCGAACAAAATCAGGCTATTGAAGCGTTTATTGGTTTGCTTTGGGATATTGGTCTAAACGTTGGTCATAGCGCGCGCACATTACAAGAGTGCATAGACGAAGCTAAAAATGATGTCACCGTGCAAACAAACTTACTTGAATCGCGCTTGCTTGCTGGGAGTAAAGCTAATTATCAAAAATTTACCAAAGCAATAAATGGCCTCATGCAACCCGCCACTTTTTTTGCGGCTAAATTTAAGGAGCAAGATAATCGCCACGCTAAATTTAACGATACCGCTTACAGTTTAGAGCCAAATATCAAGGAAAGCCCAGGTGGGCTGCGTGATTTGCACATGATATTGTGGCTGGCGCGCAGTCAAAATTTAGGTAGAAACTGGCTGGAACTGGCCAAAAATAAGCTTATCAGCGTAACTGAGCTGCGCCAAATTAAGCGCCACGAGCATAATTTGCAAATGCTACGTATTCGCTTGCATTATTTGGCCAAGCGTCGTGAAGACAGGTTACTATTTGATTTTCAGAATGCGCTTGCTGATGAGTTAGACTTGGTAAATACAGAACGCAAACGCGCCAGCGAACAGCTGATGCAAAGCTACTATAGAAGTGTTAAGTATATTAGTTTAATCAATGAGATATTACTTAAATTATTAGAAATTACTTTAAGTAATAAACCAGCTAAAATCACCACAATTAATGTACGCTTTCAAGCAGAAAATGGTTTATTAACGGCTAAATCTGCGCAACTTTTACAAAAGCAGCCCGCAGCTATTTTAGAAAGCTTTTTACTGTTGCAACAACACACGGAACTTAAGGGCATGAGCGCCTACTTATTGCGCGAATTGCAGCGGGTAAAAAAACTTGTGAATCAAGATTTTCGCGATTCCACTGTTAATAAGGCCTTGTTTTTAAAAATACTATCTCAAGAGAATGGCGTAAACCACTCTTTACGCCGTATGAATAGCTACGGCATTTTGGGGCAATACATTCCTGCTTTCGGCAGAATTATCGGTCAAATGCAGCACGATTTATTCCATGTTTACACCGTGGATGAACACATTTTAAATGTGCTGGCTAATCTGCGCCGCTTTGCCAAACCTGAGCTTAAACACGAGTTTCCGCTATGTAGTCAACTATTCGAAGCCTTTGAAAAGCCGCATCTACTCTACCTTGCAGCCTTGTTTCATGATATCGCAAAAGGTCGAGGTGGAGATCATTCCACGCTCGGCACCAAAGATGCCAGACGCTTTTGCAAGCTGCACAATTTACCCAAGGAAGACACGAACCTAGTCGCTTGGCTGGTAGAATCGCACCTTAAAATGTCCAGCACCGCGCAAAAATCTGACTTATCCGACCCGAATATTATCGAACAATTTGCCAGGTTTGTAAAAACAGAAAAGCGCCTGATAGCCTTATATTTATTGACTGTAGCTGATATTCGCGGCACCAGTCCAGTGGTATGGAACGCGTGGAAAGCGCGACTTTTAGAAAGCTTATTCTATGCCACCAAGCGCGTATTGAATGATGCAACATTTAGCGTGCAACAAGCAATTGAAATTCGACAGCAAGAAGCGTCAGAGAAGCTCACCAGATATGGCTTGCAGCCACAATCTTATCAAGACTTGTGGAATAGCGTGGGTGAGGCCTATTTTATACGTTTTGAGCCTGATGAGATCGCTTGGCAAAGCCGCTTACTCACACCACACATACATACAGCTGCACCCATTATACGTGCGCGCTTAAGTCCCACTGGAGACGGCATACAGGTGATGATTTACATGCATGACCAAGACGATTTATTTGCGCGCATTTGTAATTTCTTCGACCGTATGGCCTATAACATTGTGCAAGCCAAGATTTATACCACCAATCATGGCTATGCATTAAATAGTTTTATTGTTTTAGATCAATCAGGTAAGTCAGTTAGTTATAGTGGTTTATTAAAATTTATTGAGGCCGAGTTAACAGAAAAAGTTCTTGCCACTGCCGCCCTAGAAGCACCTTTAGAAGGTCGTGTCAGCCGCCAAGTAAAGCACATGCCTTTTGCGACGCAGGTAAAAATCAGTGCCGAAACAAATGGCTTGAATCATACGCTTGAAATTGTTACAGGCGACCGCCCTGGCCTGCTGGCAAAAATTGCGTTTACCTTCTTGCAGCTTGGCGTAGACTTGCATAACGCCAAAATTAACACACTGGGCAACCGCGCTGAAGATATCTTTTTGATTTCTGCAAAACATCAACAGGCGCTGAATGCAGCGCAAATAGACGCTTTGCGTGATAATTTAGATAAGCTTTAGAGTAAAATGCAATCTTTATAAATCTACAAACGTAGCAAATCCGCCGTAAATCATGCGCTGCAAATCAAATGGCATATTGTTTTCGTCGCACAAGCCGTTCATTGTTGAATCTTGATGTACTTTAGCATTTACCTCATCCCGATGTGCGCGAGATTTAAAAATAATAAACGAGAAAATCACAGTTTCATCTGCAGAAGCAGCAAGTGCCTTAGGAAATGAATCTTTCGCCCATTCAGCATTCATGTCTTCTGCCATGCACTCTTTGTAAGCAATTGCCCCGTGTTTCATCCATATTTCGCCTGCTTTTTGTGCAATTTCTTTATAATAATCGAGCTTGGCTTTAGCCACAGCCAGCACGTAACCATCTACATAAGTCATTTTACCGTTCCTAAAAATAGTAAGATTAAGCTATTAAAGTTTAAAATAATTAGCTAAATTGATAATGCTTGCGTAACGGCTGTTTAACTTCCCAAACACAAGATAATCCCGCTGGGAAAGTCACCAAATCGCCCGCGCCAAAATTCACTGGTATGCCTCCATTTTTGGGCGTTACAGTCACTTCGCCTTCTAAAATATAGGCGATTTCTTGCGAATTATAGCTCCAGGGGAATTTGGACACTTCTTTTGACCAAGTTGGCCAACTATTAACGCCGAGCGCGTCAAGTTTACTGGCGTCAGGTTTTTCAACTGTAATCGTCATCATGCTCTCCTTAAAAACAAAAAAGCCTTGAACTTTTACATTCAAGGCTTATTGTAGTCCTACCACGCAAAAATGCAATTAGGAGTGTTTGTAGTGCTTTTTCAATTGCTTTGTGACTTCCCAGTTTGATTTTAAACCTTTTGGAAACACAACAAAATCGCCCGCCTTCACTACCACAGTTTCGCCACCTACTGGCGTGACGCGAATTTCGCCTTCAAGCAAATATGCGCTTTCAGTAGCATTGTCAAAGTTAAGTGGGAATTTTGATGGCGCGCAATCCCAAATACTCCAGCTAGCAACGCCGAGTGATTTTAATTTTTCTTCTGATGGGTTGTGATCGATAACGATTTGAGTCATAAAAATCCTTAAATATGTGAAAAATAAATTCTCTGAAAGCCAATATCCATGCGGGCTGCAGGGCATGTGATTTTGATGTAAAAAATTTGGCGGAAGAGGTGAGATTCGAACTCACGGTGGGCTCGCACCCACGACAGTTTTCAAGACTGTAGCATTAAACCGCTCTGCCACTCTTCCGAATTAAAACCTCCCGCCTTACCAATTATCCGCGCTTGATTTTAACGAAGCGCGCATTATAGCAAAGATTTAGTCGTCTTGAATATCTTGACCTGCAAAAAGTACGTCGGTATAGCCAAATTGGCTTAAATCAGTGATGCGCATGGGGTATAAAATACCATTAAGATGATCACACTCGTGTTGCACAACGCGAGCGTGAAAGCCGCTAACCAGTCTATCAATTGCATCGCCATATTGGTCAAAACCCTTGTAATGCAACCGTACAAACCGCGGCACCAGCCCGCGCATGCCAGGTACCGAAAGGCAGCCTTCCCAACCATCCTCAATTTCGTCGCCTACTGGTGTTAATGTTGGATTTATCAACACGGTGTAAGGCACTTGTTCGGCATCAGGATAGCGCGGATTTGATCCAACGCCAAAAATCACCACTTGCAAACTCACACCGATTTGCGGAGCGGCAATACCAGCGCCGTCCATAGCTTGCATGGTGTCTTGCATATCTTGAATAAGCGCATGCAGTTCTGGCGTATCAAATTGAGAAATAGGTTGTGCCTTCTCTAACAAAAGCGGCTCGCCCATGCGCAACACTGAACGTACTGTCATATTAACTTTCCAGCCATTTTCAATTGCCCTGATATCGGCGGGAGACTTCTTCAATCAACGTGCACACTTTTTGCATAGTGATTTCTAATCCGGCGCTCACATCGGCAAAATTAATGCCATTTAAGCTGGTTCCCCGCCCCGCCGCTTGATTCACTACTGGACATAGCGCTGCATAATGCACGCCCAACTCACGCGCCAGTGCGGCTTCCGGCATGCCTGTCATACCTATAATGCTTGCGCCATCGCGCTCTAAGCGATTAACTTCGGCCGTCGTCTCAAGCCGAGGGCCCTGCACACAAGCATATACGCCATATCCCACTAACTTTTGATTTAAATTTACGGCAGCTTGCTGGCAAATTTTTCGCAAGCTCTCAGAATATGGCTCGGTAAAATCGATATGCTTCACGGGCAGTTCAACACCATCATGGTAAGTATTTTTACGGCCGTGTGTATAATCAATTAACTGATTTGGTAACACAATATCACCTGGAATTAAGTCGCTGGGAATGCCGCCCACGGTAGCAATTGCTAGCAAATTATCAACACCCGCTTCATGCAGAGCCCAAATATTAGCGCGATAATTCACCGCGTGTGGCGGAATGGTATGCCCACCGCCGTGGCGCGCTAGAAACACCACTTCACGCCCTGCCAGCTCACCAAAAATCAGAGGGTGCGAAGCCTCACCATAAGGCGTACGCGCAATTTCTCGCCTAGTTATATTTAGGTTCTTAAGTTGCGTTAAACCTGTGCCGCCTATAATGCCTAACATAAATCTCCAAGCATGTTTTTTTACCTTAAAATTTTATCTTTATTGTAGCGCATGGCAGGCACTCATTCACATATTTTGTGGCATACTTAAGGCTATGGTTACCGATTCAGACATTTTCGACGTTACAAAACAAGTCAAAATTGACAGCTTAGCGCTATCGCAACAGCATTATGAGAACTTTCCTGTCGCTTCGATTGTGCTACCCAAACATTTACGCGACCCGATTGCCTTAGTTTACACGTTTGCACGACAAGCCGACGATTTTGCCGATGAAGGTCTACACAAACCGGCTTGGCGATTGGCTAAACTGCAAGGATTTAAAGAAGAGTTAGACCTAATTCAAAACAATAGTCGAACAAAATCGCCTTTTTTTACTGAACTTGGCAATGCTATTCGCGAGTACGAAATGCCCCTTGCGCCTTTTTACGATTTACTTGACGCGTTTAGTCAAGATGTCACAAAAGCGCGATACGCTAATTTTTTCGAGCTTTTAGATTACTGCAGACGCTCTGCAAACCCAATAGGCGCCTTATTGTTACATCTTTTCGGCAAAGCCACGCCAGAGAATTTAATTTACTCCAATAAAATCTGTACTGCTTTACAGCTCATCAATTTTTACCAAGATGTGGCCATTGATTTTGAAAATGAGTTTCACAAAAGCCGCATTTATTTGTGTCAAGATGAGATGAAGCAATTTAACGTCACCGAAGCGCAAATTGCCAGCCGTCATGTCAACAAGCATTGGGAAGAATTCATGCTGTTTAACATTGAGCGCGCAGAAGCCATGTTGCTAGAAGGCAAACCGCTTGGTAATGTGCTGCCAGGTCGCATCGGGCTTGAAATGCGCTTGATTATTAGTGGTGGCGAGCGCGTGATTTATAAACTAAAAAATGTGCGAGGCGACATTTACAAACACCGTCCAACGCTGCAAGCGTGGGATTGGCCAGTAATTCTACTCAAGGCTTTATTAAAATAACGCATTATTAATGACGCCCCAGCTTAATGACGCAGACTAAATGACACCACTGCAATATTGCCAACAAAAAGCTGCGGAAAGCGGCTCCAGCTTTACTATCAGCTTCATATTTCTTCCCAAAACACAGCGTGAAGCCATGACCGTTTTATATGCGTTTTGCCGTGAAGTCGATGATGTGGTGGATGAGTGTAGTGATTATTCTGTCGCGCAAACCAAGTTGAATTGGTGGAAAAATGAAATCGCCAATTTATATAACGCGACGCCGCACCACCCTGTCACCAAAGCCTTGCAGCCTGTTGTGGCGCAATTTAATCTCGCGCAAGAGCACTTTTTAGAGATTATCGACGGCATGGAAATGGATTTAAAATTTAATCGCTACGAAGATTTTAAGCAGTTACAACTGTATTGCTATCGCGTCGCCAGCGTGGTTGGGTTGCTTTCGGCACAAATTTTCGGTTTTAAAAACCGTAAAACACTCAAATACGCACATGATTTAGGCATGGCTTTTCAACTTACCAATATCATTCGTGACGTTGGCGAAGATGCGCGTCGAGGCCGTATTTACTTGCCCCTGGACGAAATGAGAAAAGCCAAAGTGTCGGAAGAAGACATTTTGCAAAGCCGCGAAACGCCACAAGTCAAAGAACTGATCGAATATCAAATTGAGCGTGCAGAAACTTACTACGACAAAGCATTGCGCGAGTTGCCCATAGAAGACACCAAACAACAACGCACTGGCTTAATGATGGCGGCGATTTACCGTACGCTTTTAAGAGAAATTAAAGCTGACAGCGCCGAAAAAGTCTTAAACTTTAAAACAAAAATTCCGCCGCTACGTAAATTTCTTCTTGCCATGCAAACTTATTTCAAATATGCATAAGCATGTAGTAGTGATTGGCGGCGGCATGGCAGGCCTATCAGCCGCTTCCCTATTAGCTTCCAGGGGCATTAAAACTACTTTATTAGAAGCTGCCGAACATCTTGGTGGCCGTGCGCGTAGCGTGGCGATTGAATTTAACAGCCAAGTACATCAACTGGATAACGGCCAGCACATTATGCTGGGTGCCTACACCGAAACGCTTAAATTGCTAGAAAATATTGGTGTGCCAGAAGAAGACGCTTTTTTGCGTATTCCGCTGAATTTAGACATGCGTTTAGATAACCGTAGCGCCTTTAAACTCGCCACGCCCAGTTATTTGCCTGCGCCTTTCAATCAATTGGTCGGTTTTTTGCTGTGTGAAGGCCTCACATTTAGCGAGCGTATGCATGCCATCAAATTCATGCTAAAGCTCAAAAAAAGTAATTTTACAATCGAAAAAGATGTGCCGCTGGCAGGTTTTTTACAACAAAATCAACAATCTAGCAATGTGATTACCTTGTTGTGGGAACCGCTGTGTTTGGCTGCGCTGAATACGCCGATTAAAACCGCCAGCAGCAAAATATTTTTAAACGTGCTTAAAGATACGTTTAAAACCAACAATAGCACCGATTTTTTACTGCCAAAATTAGATCTCTCGCAACTATTTTCGCAGCCAGTTTCAAGTTACCTAAAAACGTATCACGCCAACATTTTATTCAGTCAGCGGGTCAAAAGTATTGCGCCGCATGCAAATAGCTACGTGGTTTCTGCTAAAGAAGCGCAATTTGAGGCTAGTCATGTAATTGTGGCGATGTCTCCAGTCAGATTAAGAAATGTGATTGCCGAATTGCCCAAGCTCAAGCACATCGCCGCGCAAACCAAAAGTTACGAATATCAACCCATCTATACCATTTATTTGCAATATCCGCGCGACACAATGCTCGAAGCGCCCATGCTGGGCTTAACAGGTACGCTTTCGCAGTGGGTGTTCGATCGTGGTATCTTATGCAATCAATCTGGCTTAATGGCGGTGATTATTAGCGCAGAAGGTGTGCATCAACTTTTATCGCAAAATGAGTTGGCTTTAAGAGTTGCGCAAGAACTGAAAGCCGCATTCCCGCAACTACAAAAGCCACTTTGGCACAAAGTGATTGCTGAAAAACGCGCGACATTCTCATGCAATGTGGATTTACCCAGACCCGCGCACATAACACCCTACCCTCGACTTTATTTAGCTGGCGATTACACCTATGCCGATTACCCTGCGACCATAGAAGGCGCGGTGCGCAGCGGTGTTGCCTGTGCTGAATTAGTGTGCAATTCTTAAGTTTGAATGATTAAAATATATGCTCTGGAAGCCGCATGAATATTGGCTTGCCGAGCATGTGTATTACGGTATATTGCTTAGTGTAAAACCAAGTAAATTAGTAGTGTCAGTGAAAGCTAAAAACCACCAACCTCTTGACGGGACTTCAATTTATCCTATTAACACTATCATTAAAATCCCAGTTTAATTCTTTCCCTTTTTATCTTATCTTTAACTCTACCGTATGCTCTATAAAAAAGAGGTGGTGTTAAATCTTTTAAATAGTTGTCAAAAACCAGCTGACGCACCTCTTTTTTGGTTGCAGCATCATCGCTTGGCCTTGCTTTATACATTGTTGAGTGTGCCACCGTATCTTCGTAAATGCGCTTTGATGCAGTATAGTAATACAGTGCTATTGATCTTCTAGTGACTCCATCTGGCGTAGTTAAGGGGTCTGGATGTCCATGAAAACTATCCGCATCTGTATTAAAAATAACGCAGCGGTTATAAATAGGTGCAACCGTATGCACTCTACCTTGCATTTTTCTATCCCAAAGCTCTAAATGACCGCCATATTCATCTTTCCAATCTTTGTTTAGATAAATAATCGCGTTTATTCGACGATTTAAATGCAAGTTTTCATTAATTCTAAAATCGGCATGAATGCCTAACTTACCACCTTTAGAAGTCTCGTGAAATCCGCCACCAACAAAGTGAGGATCTGGTATCAGAGATGGAATGGTGGTGAGTGACTCTAAAAACTGTACTATTGGTACAGAGTTAAAAAAACCAAACACTTCACGAATAAACCCATTGCATTCAGCAGGCATAATTTGCCTTTTATGTAGCCCAGCATACCCCATATCAAAAACCACATCGTTTTCCAACTTCTCAGTTGGAAAATTACTGACAATCTTATCAATAAGCGCTTCAGGTAAAAAATTATCAATCACAATATGTGGAAACGGCTCCGCGAAGCAATAATCTCCGCTTAAATTCTCCCCCGATTGCTTTGCATCCTCGACACTTAAGTAAACACCATCATCAATGCTGATTGGTAATGTTGCTTGCTGAAACATACTTACATCCTTATGAAAACCAACGAATTCGCTATTAGTACTAATTTATATGATTTAGCAAGGTTAAACAATAGTCTACACGGCTATAACTAAATGCTTAAAATTGCCTCAAAGCTTGCTCCAAACGCTCCACTGCTATCACTTCCAAGCCCGCAATTTTAGTTTTTGGCGCATTGGCTTTTGGTACGATTGCCTTTGTGAAACCCAATTTTGCAGCTTCTCTTAAACGCATTTGGCCACCTTGTACAGGGCGCACTTCACCAGCCAAACCTACTTCACCAAATACTATAAGTTTAGTCTCTAAAGGTTTGTTTTTTAAAGAAGAAACAATAGATAGTATGACGGCTAAATCAACCGCTGGCTCTGCAATTTTTACGCCACCGACGGCATTAATAAACACATCTTGATCGAAACACGGAATACCGGCATGGCGATTTAACACCGCTAATAACATCGCCAAACGATTTTGTTCAAGACCTGTGGCTAATCTTTTCGCATTCGGCGCATGACTTTCATCCACCAAAGCTTGAATCTCAATTAACAGCGGTCGCGTGCCTTCCATCGTCACAGTGATGCAACTTCCAGCGACTTGACTTTCGTGGTGCGATAAAAACAGTGCCGATGGATTAGAAACTTCGCGCAGGCCGTGTTCCGTCATCGCAAATACACCCAGCTCGTTCACCGCACCAAAGCGGTTTTTAAAGGCGCGAATCAGGCGAAAACTGGAGTTTTGGTCACCTTCAAAATACAAAACGGTATCGACAATATGCTCTAGCACTCGCGGCCCTGCTAGCGAACCTTCTTTGGTGACATGTCCAACCAAAATCACGGCAATGCCGAGCTGCTTGGCCAGCCGCGTGAGTTGCGCCGAGCATTCACGCACCTGTGCAACCGAGCCGGGCGCAGATTGCAGCGCCTCAGAATACACGGTTTGAATAGAATCGATGACCGCGATATTGGGTTTATGCGTTTGCAGCGTGGCTAGAATTTTCTCAAGATTAATTTCCGCCAGAAGCTCAACATTGCTGGCATCCAACCCTAATCTTTTTGCGCGCATAGCGATTTGTTGTGGTGACTCTTCCCCGCTTACGTAAATCGCCTGACTATCTTTACCCAAATGACACAACACCTGCAATAAAAGCGTCGATTTGCCAATGCCAGGGTCGCCGCCAATCAGCACCACGCCACCTTCTACCAAACCGCCGCCCAGCACTCGATCGAACTCGCTAATGCCAGTTGGCGTACGTTCAATATCAGCCGATTTAATGCTACTTAATTTTTGTAATTGGCTAGAAGCCGCCAAACCCTCGAATTTATTGGCATATCGGTTAGTAGAGGCGCTGCTTTCTTCGATGCTTTCCACCAGCGTATTCCACGCCATGCAGCTTGGGCATTGGCCTTGCCATTTCGGCTCACTGGCACCGCATTCTGTGCAACTATAGATGGTTTTAGCTTTTGCCACTTTAGACTAAATATTGGCTAATAATTATCTGGCATGTAGCCCGCATTGGCGTAATTCTCAAAACGTGTATGTTCACCAATAAACGTGAGTTTTACTCGCCCGATTGGGCCGTTACGTTGTTTGCCGATGATAATTTCGGCTGTGCCTTTGTCTGGGCTATCGGGGTTATACACTTCGTCACGATAGATAAATAAAATCAAATCGGCATCTTGCTCAATCGCACCAGACTCGCGCAAATCGCTCATCACGGGGCGTTTGTCTGGACGCTGTTCAACCGAGCGATTAAGCTGCGAGAGCGCGACCACTGGCACATCCAACTCTTTTGCTAATGCCTTAAGTGATCGCGAAATCTCTGAAATTTCCGTGGCGCGGTTTTCGCCCTGTTTACCTGCAGGCGCCGACATTAGCTGCAAGTAATCCACAACGATTAAGCCTAGTTTACCCGTTTGGCGGTGCAAACGACGCGCTCTAGCACGCACATCAAAGCTACTCAAGCCTGCGCCTTCATCAATAAAAATCGGTGCTTCGTTCAGCCTGCCGAGTGCTGTGGTGAGCTTCTCCCAATCTTCGTCTTCTAGGCGTCCAGTACGCATGCGGTGCTGATCTAAGCGCCCTACAGAACCTATCATCCGCATGGCTAGCTGGGTTGAGGCCATTTCCATGGAAAATACTGCGACTGGTAAGCCAGTATCGAGTGCGACATTTTCTGCCACATTCAGTGAAAACGCGGTTTTACCCATCGATGGTCGCCCTGCCACAATAATTAAATCGCCGCCTTGGAAGCCAGATGTCATTGAATCTAAATCGCTAAAGCCAGTTGGAATACCCGTCACATCACTCGGGTTATCTCGCGAAAACAGCATGTCAATGCGCTCTGCCACTTGGGGCAACAATTTGTTAATCTCTTGAAAGCCTTCAGAGCTACGCTGACCGCCTTCGGCAATCTGAAAAATCTTCGCCTCGGCTTCATCCAAAAGCTGCTGCGCGTCGCGCCCGTTGGGATTGTAAGCGCTATCGGCAATGCCCGAACCCACTACCACCAGTTTGCGCATAATAGCGCGCTCACGCACAATCTCCGCATAACGTCTAATATTGGCCGCGGTGGGCGTGTTTTGCGCCAAGGCGCCTAAATAAGCGATGCCACCCAC
This sequence comes from Methylotenera sp., assembly GCA_040079935.1. Taxonomy (GTDB): domain Bacteria; phylum Pseudomonadota; class Gammaproteobacteria; order Burkholderiales; family Methylophilaceae; genus Methylotenera_A. The sequence continues at coordinate 18,668 of JBEBJI010000013.1, read as the reverse complement.
CTGCGATAACTCAGCTGTGCTCTCCAGCGATTCCGCTACTGTGACAATATCGGCGGGGCGATTATGCTCAATCAACTTGCCGATGTGCTGGAATATGGCTTTGTGGTCGTGTTGATAAAAATCTTGTGCGCTTAAAATATCGGCAATTTTGTCTAGCGCCTCGTTTTCCAGTAGCAAACCGCCAATCACCGATTGCTCGGCCTCAATGGAATGTGGAGGAAGTTTGAGGGAATCTAATTGTTCGTCAGCCATGTCGAGATTATACCCAACATAGGCTCAGTTTTTACGAATATTACTGGTATTCGACCATGACTTCATTACGCCTAAGAAAAGGCAACGTCCATGGCGCATTGTAGCGTGCCAACTCAGGTGAGCCAGCAGGCTTGATTTGCTTGGTTTGTAGCCATGCCAACAATTCTTCCGTTTTTTTAGCAGTTTTAGATTCGCCTGCGAGACCAGAAAAACGCACCACTGCAAACTTTTTTGCTGGCACTTCACGCAGTTTCACTTCTGCATTATTGGGCGTGGGTAAGGCTTCCAAGCTATATTTACTTGGCATCACAAAATACATGCGCCATTTGCCTGCGCTTTCTTGCATGCTCACAGGCGCGGTCATGCTAATTTTTTCCGATTTAGGCTCCATGGTTACGGGAATTGTCATGCTGATTTTCTCGCTGCCGCCCGCACGCGATTTGTTATTGCCAAAAATATAATCGGCTATGAGCTTAAAACCTTTGTTCGAAGCTTCGTCCATACTGCCTTCTACCAACGCTTCGGCCACAATAATCGGCTTGTAAGCACGCAATTCAAACGCATCATATTTTTCGATAACATCGTATTTCGGCTCTTCGTAGGCCATAACTATTCCTGAAAACGACAACAAAAACATAAACGAAAGTACACGTAAGAGCATCTTAAAGTCTCAATTGTTAATTTGAATAAATTAGAGTTTTGCGGCGCCTATTGGTTCAACAGTAGTAACTTCCAACTACGCCAATCGACTCGATAAAGCCGTACATGCTTAGAGCGGTGCATTGAGCTTTCAGACCAAATCCAACCTTAAGAAATCCTTAAGAATAGGCACCTATACTGCGCGTCTATCACTTAGACAGGATTTATCATGCGCAAATTATTCATGATTGGAATTAGCTTTATCCTATTGGGTTGTACTCACGAAGCTACACTACTGAACCCAGAAGGACAACCCATTGGTAATGCAGAACTTAAATTCAACAGCAACAATGCTGGCACAATCCTGCTTAGCAGGAATGGGCTTATTTACCAAGGCCAATGGGCTTCAGTGAAAGTGGATGAAAGCCGAGCCATCGCCAAACAATATGGAATGGGAAGTCGGAAATACCAGAACTACATACAAGGTAAGGGTAATTACCTAAAATCAGCACGAAGTACATTGAAATCAGCTGATGGCGATACTTTAAATTGTGAGTTTAAATATAAGGGCGTAACTGCACATGGTTGGTGCAGCTCAGAAATTGAAACGTTCGAATTCATGGTGAACTCATAATGCACATCAAGTCGAATATTGTAGTAACTTTACTTTCACTATTTTCGTTTTTATGCTCTGCTGCAGAGCCCTCTCAATCAGACAACAACCATCTTGATGAACTAAATATAAACTCAAAATTGCAATTGCATGATGTCTTAGAAATAACCTTTATGCGTAATCCAATACAAACCACATTGCAATCTCGCGACTCTGTAGTGAGCGCTAAAAACCTTATGGCAAAGGCTTTGCTACCCTCAACCCCTGCAATCAATGTTACACATCAGAACGATGTCTTAGGGAGTGGTCGCGGGGAGCGCGAATGGCAAGCGGAGTTAGAGTTACCAGTATGGTTGCCAAATCAACGTAACAACCGCATAAAAGTAGCAGATGCAATGCAATCCAATGTGAGTGCAGGTCGTGAAAGCTTAAAACTACAAGTGGCTGGGCTACTTCGCGATGCACTTTGGGATGTTGCGCTTAATGAGAATAGCCACGCACTAGCCATGAGTAAATACGAGCTTGCCAGCAAGCTCAAGCAAGACGTTGAAAAACGCTATAAAGCAGGTGAGATGGCTAAAACTGATGCCATGTTAGCGCAGCAAGAAACGCTTCGTGCTGAGAAAGAACAGTTACGCGCCGAAGCCGAATTAATGCATGCAAGGCATCGATATTATTTGCTCACAGGATTGCGCGAAATTCCTGCCAATTTTGAAGAAGTACAATCTGCACTAGAAGATTACAGTCAATCATCCATATGGACTGAAGCACAATCTAAAGTTGGGTTGGCTGAAACGGAACGTTCTCTCGCGCAGGTTGAGAGCCGCGAAAACCTACAGCTCTTGGTGAATTTACGCAGCACAAAAGGTGCATTCGACAACTTGTCCAATGAAAGCGTGGGCGTAAAAATACGTATCCCATTTGGTGGTGAATCACGTGCAGCGCCGATTAAAGCTGCCGCTGAACTCGGTGTTGGGCAAGCGCTCACTGAGCGTGAAACGCTGCGAAATGCATTAGAAACCATGATGCATGAAGCTGAACACAACCTCAATGTAAGCCGTGCAGAGTTGGACATTGTAACCAAGCAATTCGACATTGCTAAAAAAAGTAGTGAACTCGCACAAAAAGCTTTTCAATTAGGTGAAACGGACCTTGTTAGTCTAATTCGTATTCAAGCGCAAACCTATGAGGCAGAGCGGGCTTATACCACACGTAAAATTCAAGTGCAGTGGGACATTGCCCGCTATAACCAAGCAGTAGGAGTTCTTCCATGAAGTTAGTTTTATCATCTCTATTTCTTTTTACCTTAATTGGTAATACGCAAGCTGCAGACATTGTAATGACCACCGCCCAACAACAAAGCTTGGGCGTAACAGTCACACCAGTCGGTAAAAATACCATGTTAAGTAGTCGTCGCTTCCCAGCTGAAATTATGGTGCCAGTTGGACAAGATCGTGTAATCAGTGCTCCACAGTCAGGATTATTAGATCAGCTATTCGTGGCTGCAGGTCAAGAGGTTAAAAAAGGCCAAGCAATCGCACATCTAACAAGCCCAGATTTATTAGGTTTGCAGCGAGATTACTTGCAAGCTTTAACGCAAAAGAACCTGTCTACAAAAAGTTTAGCACGCGATGCTGAGCTGTTTAAGGATGGCATCATTCCGCAACGCCGCTACCTAGAAACACAAAGCGTACATGAAGAAGTCAGCGCTTCTTTAGCTCAACGAAAACAAGCTTTACGTTTAGCTGGAATGAGCGATGGCGCGATTAACAAGATGAGTCCAACATCTGGCATGAATAGCGGCATTACTTTGACTGCGCCAATTGATGGTCAAGTACTAGAACAGATGGTCACGACAGGTCAACGCGTGGACATGGCCATGCCTCTTTATAAAATAGCCAAATTAAATCCACTTTGGCTAGAAATTCATGCGCCACTTGAAGGATTACCTTTTGTGAAAATTGGCATGCCCGTGCAAGTACCTAAACTACAAGCTAACGGCAAGTTGATTGCAGTGATTCGCAGTGTAAATAAAGCAGACCAAACCATGCATTTACGTGCTGAAATCACACAAGGCACTGAAAAACTTTCACCTGGACAAATCGTGGAAGCTGAAATCAGTCTAGGCGCGCAAGAGCAACACTTTAGCGTGCCGAAATCTGCATTGGCGAGACAAGGCACTGAGGCGCTAGTTTTTGTGCAAACTAAAACTGGATTCCGTCCTTTAAAAGTAAAAGTGGTCTTTGAGCAAGGCGATGAAGCTGTGGTGGACGCCAGTTTTAAAGGCAATGAAAGAATTGCCGTTTCTGGTATTGCAGCCATTAAAGGCACTTGGTTAGGTTTAGGTGGCGAGTAATGTTAGCTAAACTCATTCAATTCGCGCTCACTCAGCGCTTGCTCATGCTTATCCTTACACTAGGTTTAGCTGCGGCTGGCGCCCTTGCATACAAATCATTACCTATTGATGCGTTCCCTGACGTTTCTTCTACTCAAGTTAAAATTATCATTAAAGCGCCTGGTATGACGCCAGAAGAAGTTGAAGCGCGCATCACAGCGCCGATTGAAGTTGAGATGCTGGGCATTCCAAATCAAGCTGGTTTGCGCTCCGTTGCTAAATATGCCGTCACGGACATTACTGTGGATTTTGCTGACGGCACCGATATTTACTGGGCGCGCCAGCAAGTGGCTGAACGATTAAACGCGGTGTGGGGTAATTTGCCAAATGACATCTCTGGTGGCATGGCGCCTTTAACTACGCCTTTGGGCGAAATGTTCATGTTCACCGTAGAGAGCGATACGCTAAGTTTGCAAGAAAAACGAAGCCTATTGGACTGGGTAATTCGCCCACAACTCCGAACAGTGCCTGGTGTCGCTGATGTGAATGCTTTAGGCGGTTACGTACGTAGCTTTGAGATTGTGCCAGACAATGCGCGTATGTACGCACGCGGCGTGGCCATAGACACCCTACAACAGGTGCTAGAAAATAATAACCGCAATGGTGGCGCTGGCAGGCTTAATGACGGCGAAGGTTCATTATTAGTGCGGGCTGAGGGTGGCTTCAAAACGATAGAAGACGTACAAAACACCATCGTTCGCAGTGAACAAGGCATGTCAGTCAAAATTGCAGATGTCGCTGATGTGCGTGTCGGCGCTATCACCCGCTATGGTGCAGTGACTAGTAACGGAAAAGGCGAAGCTGTTGAAGGTTTAGTACTAGGTCTACGTGGTGCTAATGCGCAACAAGTTGTAGATGGTGTTAAAGCCAAATTAGCAGAAATTGCCCCTAGCCTACCTAAAGGCGTGACTACCAATGTATTTTATGACCGTGGAAGCTTGGTAGAGCGTGCAGTACATACCGTTACAAAAGCTCTAGAAGAGGCCGTAGTATTAGTGCTGATTTTACTTGTACTGTTTTTAGGCAATTTTAGAGCGGCACTCACCATTGCTTTTATATTACCGCTGTCTGCTTTGTTCACATTCTTGCTAATGCGATATTTTGGCCTATCTGCCAACTTAATGAGTTTGGGGGGGTTAACTATCGCGATTGGCATGCTGGTTGATGCCGCAGTTGTGGTGGTTGAAAACATTGTGTCTCATCTTGCCGATGCTAAACATGCCAACAACTTACCTAGAATGCATATTATTTATCGTGCCGTACGTGAAGTCAGTGTACCCGTTACCGCAGGCGTTTTAATCATTATCACGGTGTTTTTACCATTGCTTACCTTGCAAGGTTTGGAAGGCAAACTGTTCACTCCAGTGGCACTCACCATCATGTTTGCATTGGCTGGCTCTCTGTTTTTATCATTGACTGTTATTCCAGTAATATCCTCTTTCTTACTAAAAGAAGTGAGCCATGAAGAACCTTGGTTAGTTAGAAAAGCCTTAGGAATTTACGACCCAATTCTTAAATGGTCATTGGATAATGCCAAAATTATCGTGATTGGCGCATTTGTCATGTTAGCGATTACTGGTGTAGTTTATACGCAAATAGGTAAAACCTTTATGCCAACGATGGATGAAGGCGACATTATTATCGGTGTGGAAAAAATCCCATCCATTAATCTGCAACAAAGTATGACCACTGACATGAACGTTCAACGTGCGATTTTAAGCCAAGTGCCCGAAGTCAAAGGCGTATATTCTAGAGTTGGTTCAGATGAGTTAGGATTAGATCCTATGGGTTTAAATCAAACCGATAACTTTCTGATTCTTAAACCTTCAAGCGAATGGCGCATGAAGTCTAAAGAAGAGTTAATAGACGAGTTACGTAAAGTGATGACAGGAATGCCTGGCTTAGCCTATAGCTTTACACAACCAATCGACATGCGTGTTAACGAGATGATTTTGGGTGTGCGTGGGGATTTGGCCATTAAAATATTTGGTTCAGACTTAGATGTACTTGATGCGAAAGCTCAACAAATCATCAAAATATTAGAATCTATTAAAGGTAGTCAAGACGTTTACACACCACAAAATAGCGGCGTCCAATACCTACAAATCAAGATAGACCGTGTTGCTGCTGGCCGACTCGGATTAAGTATAACCGAGATTGAAAACGTATTACTTGCACAGCTCGAAGGCAAGCAAATGGGCATTGTGCAGGAAGGTCAAAGACGAACGCCTGTGTTGATAAGAGGTAACCAAGATTTACGTGCTTCACCTGCAGATTTCAGTAATCTATTACTAACGCTATCTAATGGCACTAATGTCCCACTTTCAGCTGTAGCTAAAATTGAACGTGAAGAAGGTCCAGTAAAAGTCGATAGAGAACGTGGTGTGCGTATGGTGGTAGTCACGGCGAATATCCGTAACCGTGACTTAGTGAGCTTTGTGGAGGAAACAAAACAACGTATCAACACTGAAGTAAAACTAGGTGAAGGCTATTCTATTAAGTTAGGCGGTCAATTTGAAAATCAACAGCGTGCAGCAGCTCGTTTAGCTATTGTAGTGCCCGTAGCCATTGGCCTGATTTTCTTACTACTATTCGCCACTTTTGGCTCAATCAAACAAGCATTACTGATTTTATCTAATATTCCATTTGCCATGATAGGCGGTGTATTTGGCCTGTGGATTTCAGGTGAGTATCTTTCTGTGCCCGCTTCCGTCGGTTTTATTGCTTTACTAGGTATCGCCGTGCTCAATGGCGTAGTGATGGTGAGTTATTTCAATTTATTAGAAGCGCAAGGTATGAGCAAACTGAATATTGTAGTTGAAGGCGCTAAACGCAGATTAAGGCCTGTATTAATGACCGCAAGTATCGCCGCTTTTGGTTTAATACCACTTTTATTTGCTACAGGCCCGGGCTCTGAGATTCAACGTCCTCTAGCGATTGTGGTGATTGGCGGCTTAGTTTCTTCGACAGCACTCACATTGGTTTTATTACCAATTTTTTATCGCAGATTCTTTAAGTAAGGGCAAAATTTTGACAGATACACTAGAGTTGCAAACCATAGAACCACAAGGGCTTTTAATATTAATCGTGCCGCCAACATTAGAAGAAATGCTGGTAGACATTCTGCTAGTGCAAAAGAAGATTAGTGGCTTCACTAGCAGTAAAGTAAGTGGTCATGGTTCTGTGCATGGAGAAAACGAGAAGCTAAGTATCGTAGAACAAGTAACGGGAAGGCAAGAACGCATTCAATTTATGATGCATGCAGCCATTATAGACTTAAAAAGTTTAGTAAGTGGTCTTAAAACTAAATTTAGAAGTACTGATATACACTATATTCTATTGCCAATTTTAGAAAGTCAATAATTGAAAGCTGATTTATTGCAAGGTCGAATTTCATACTAAAGCGTTAACTTAGCTGCGCCAGAAGTATCGACAATGTTTAGCGGATGCTGTCTACTTCTACTAAAGAATTTAAAGTGAATGAGAAGAAAAAATCAAGGAACTGTTTAGGTAGATGGCCAAATCACGCGAACTAACAATCCACCCCCTGCCTCATTATCGTCGAACTCTAGTCTTATACCATGTAGTTCTGCAATTCGACGAACGATAGATAGTCCTAGTCCGCTACCGTCTTCTCCACTACCAGAAACTCGGTAAAAACGTTGCATCACATTCTCGCGCTCTGATTCTAAAATACCTGGGCCAGTATCTTTCACCACAAGAGTTACAGCATCTGTATCTAGCACGTCGACCGATACACTACCACCAGCGGGTGTATAGCGAATAGCGTTATCGAGCAAATTACGCAGCAATAAACTTAGCTGGGCTTCATCGCCAAGAACACTACATGCATCATTATGCGCGAACCCTTTTTCTAGCGTTAATTCTATTCTTTTTTCTTTGGCAAATAGCTCTAAATCGACCATCACAGAAACTATCAAACTACGCAAATCAAACTGCCTATAGTCTATTGCTGCTGTATCTGGATCAACTCTAGCTAAACTCAACATTTGCTCAACCAACCTAGTGGCTCTATCAACGCCATGTAAAACATTTTTTAATGCTGAACTTCGCTCTTCATCAACCTTTGATCGCAATGCTACTTGCGCCTGTATTTTGAGTGCTGCTAGTGGGGTACGTAACTCATGCGCCGCATCAGCGGTAAATCGCTTTTCAACTTCAAACGCCTCCTTTAATCGCAAAAAAAGATCATTTAATGCTTTAACAAAAGGCTCTATTTCTTCTGGCACTTCATTCAAAGAAACAGGCTCAAGTCGATTGGCGGTTCGCTGCTTAACTTCCTGTTTCAGTTGTTGCAATGGCCGTAAACCTGTGCCAACTCCAAACCAAATCAGCAACGCCAGTACTGGTAAAGCAATAAAAGTGGGCAACAGCATTTTGAGTGTAATATGACGAGCCAAAGCTTCCCGTCCAGCTAATGGCTCAGCGACCTGAATCATAAATTCGTGGTTTGCATCCCACCGAGTAAGCACACGCCACTGCTGACCATTGATGATAGATTCGCTATAGCCGTCCTTTGTTATACCTAATGCCGTGTTCGGTGCTGAAGTAGAGCGCACCAACAGGTCATGTTCATCCCAAATTTGAAAAGCTAGCTTTTGCTCATATTCATGGGTAACTGCAATTTCATCTTCACCATGCTCAATACGCTCATGTATCTCATGACGTGTTGTGCCTAGCAATACTTGTGCGGATTGAGCGAGTTGCGCATCAAATAAGCGATCAATTTCTTCCCGCGACTCAACATGAGTAAACCAAGCAGCCACCAGCCATGCAACACCAAGTCCAACAGACAATAATATAATGAGGCGCAGGCGTAACGAGTTCATGATCTGGAAGCGCTTTCCTTATCAATCACATAGCCCACGCCACGCAAGGTACGTATTAACTCAGTCCCTAATTTTTTTCGCAAATGATGAATATGCACTTCAACCGAGTTGCTTTCAACTTCTTCACCCCAACCGTAGAGATGTTGTTCCAGTTGCTCGCGCGACTGCACCCGACCAAGATGCATTAGCAGCTCATGTAACAAAGTAAATTCTCGCGCGGAAAGTTCTATTGTTTGGCCGTTTTTGCTTACTTGATGCGTTGATGGTGTGAGATCTATGTCACCATGCTTTATGGTCTGCGATACCAGCCCAACACTACGTCGTAATAGCGCATTCAAGCGCGCAATCAGCTCATCCAAGTCAAATGGTTTAATCAGGTAGTCATCAGCACCCGCATTCAAGCCAGCAACACGGTCTTCCACTGTATCGTGTGCGGTAAGGATCAGCACTGGCAGCTTTGACTCACGTCCGCGCAGCCATTTCAGCAATTCGGTGCCACTTAGCTTAGGCAAGCCAAGATCCAGCACCATTAGCGCGTATTCCTCAGTCTCTAGGGCAAGTTTCGCCGCCAAGCCATCTTGCGTCCAATCTACTGCGAAACCGGCTTGCTTTAACCCAGCTCGAACACCATCGCCTAGCAGGCCATCATCTTCTACTAATAAAATGCGCATCTGCCTATATTAACGCGGAATCTTCACCTGCGACTCAGAAAAATCACCTTTTTCAGCACTCTTATGGCAAGCGACGCAATTAGACGCACTTCCTATGCTTTTACGCTTGAAAGTCGAAACGGATATCTCATCATGCTTACTAGTAAAGTAACGTGTTTCGCTAACACGTAATGGTGTTGCATTAGCTGGAATAGACTGATTGAAGCGACTGGAACGACGATTGCCCTGCTTGTCTGCACTATTCAAAGTGAGAAAACGGTTAATCTCATCACGAGTCGCCGCATCAAGGCTGGCATTTTCGCCAAAATGTTTGTCTAGCCCAGCCATCATTTTATTCCATGATCTTTCAGGCAATAAGCCTGGATGATAGAGCATATGGCAACTGCTGCATTCCGTCTTCCATTGAGCGTTTGATACTGCTGGCAGCTGACTGCCGCCACCTTCACTGCCTTCACCCATACCACCACTTGCCAATAAAGCGCTTGTTGAGCTTACGCTTGTGATTAACACTAAAAATTGCATCCATTTTTTCATGAGTTTTCTCCTTATTTAACACTTAAAAGATATTGTATGTAATCGCCTTTTTCTTGCGCCGTGCAGGCGCGCTCCAGTACATCCTTGCAGTTACGCCCAAACCACTTTTCAACCTTAGCTACATCAGTAAATCGCTGAGGGTTCACACTCGGCGTCAGTGGCTCAATCACTTTATTGGCGCGGGTCTTGCCTTGCTGGCGCGGGTCAGATGTATGGCAAGTTGAACAACTCACCTTCTTACCATCACTGTGCGTGCGTTCGGCGCGGTAGAAACCAGCGCCACGGTCAGCTGAAAACCCTGCAAAAGTAGCATTCTCCTGTTTTGCTTGCACTTCATACTGCTTGAGCAGCTCTTGTGGCGTAGTGGCGAACGCATTGAAGCTGAATAACAGCCCTACTAAAACGAATAAATTACGCATGATTATCTCCTTGAGTTTGGTTAATGATATTTGGCTCAAGCTCATATTTATAACCAGTGACCATAGCTTGTGCGAGCGGGGCTTTATCTTTGTTTTCATGCCAGATTAAGGCAGCAATGTGAACTACGACAAAGACCATCAGTAGGTAATAAATAAGCTCATGTGGCTCTTCAAATAACTCTTTCAACCAAGGCATATCACCGAACCAAATATTAAATGGTCCCATGCCGTGCTCAATTGCGGTCAACCCAAGGCCTGTGACTGCCATTACAGCAAGTAATAAGTAAATCAGCAAATAAACACCACTTGCAAGCGTGTGATGGCCAAAATGCGGCTTAGGTTGGAAATTTAAATGACGCACTGCCTCCCACCATGCAACTGGGTGCCACATATTGGAAAATCTAGCAGAACGAGATCCAACAAGCCCCCATGCCAGCCGTACTACAAGTCCAACCACTAGTGCGTAGCCAAGATAAATATGTAATTGCCACAAGGCATCTTCGCTGGCACCTTTGTCAAATAAGTCAGAGAGCCAGATAGTGATCATGAGAAACAGAATGACTAAGCCATTCCAAAGGTGAATCAGGCGAAGCAATATGTCATAAACTTTCGCTCTGCGGTAAGTAAGAATTTCCATTGCCTATTTCCTTTCATAAAACACATGAAACGAACAATAGATGAAAATTCTTAATGCAATCTTAAGATAAATCGAAATTTCATTGAAACGGTAATATCAATGTCCAAAAAAAAAGCGACCAAGGTCGCCTTTTTTTAATGAATCTATAGAACTTAAGCTTCTGGAGTAACAGTAACCGTAATATCCACCACAATATCGTGATGTAACGCTACTGAGAGAGGGAAGTCGCCAACCGTTTTGAGCGGGCCAGCAGGCATACGCACTTCTGATTTAGCCACTTCAAAGCCAGCAGCTACCAAGCCTTCGGCAATATCATGGTTAGTCACAGAGCCAAATAAGCGGCCATCAACACCAGCTTTTTGTGACACTGTTAATACATAACCAGCCAATTTTGCACCGCGCGCTGTTGCCGCAGTTAAAATGTCTGCTTGTTGTTTTTCCAGCTCTGCGCGACGCGCTGCAAATTCAGCTTTGTTGCTTTCAGTTGCACGTTTTGCTTTGCCTTGTGGAATTAAAAAGTTACGGCCAAAACCGTCTTTTACTTTAACGATATCGCCCAACAAGCCTAAGTTTGCGACTTTTTCTAATAAAATTACTTGCATATTATCTCTCCTTAGCCTGGGTGTTTATCGGTGTATGGTAACAAAGCCAAAAAGCGCGCGCGTTTTACCGCTGTCGTCAATTGGCGTTGGTATCTGGCTTTGGTGCCAGTCATACGGGCTGGGATGATTTTTGCATTTTCTGAAATGAAATCTTTCAGCAAATCTACATCTTTGTAATCGACTTCTTTAATGCCCTCTGCTGAAAAACGGCAGTAGCGGCGGCGTTTGTACATTTCTCTTGCCATGGTGTAACTCCTAAATTCTTTAAATAACTTCTAACTTCTCTATATGTATGACCAATTGTGTACTTTTTGCGCTGCGTTTAGCTAAAAAACCTTTAACTTTTACGCTAGATCCAAGTTGAATATTACTTTTTGCTAAGTCACCAATGGCGACTGCATTCACTTCACATTCCACTTTTCTTTTTAAGCCAGCTTCAATTTTTTCCGAAGCATGTTGCAACACAAAACTTAACAACGGTATGCCTACTGGTGTGTAGCGAATGGGCTCTAAACCAACAACTACGCCACTTAACACCAAACTATTCAATTTTAAAACTGGTCAATTACGCTGCTGCAACCTCTGCCGGGGCGGCAGCTGGTGCTACTGGAACTTCATCGCGATTAATCACGTTCCGTGACTTCTCTTCTTTCATCATCGGGCTAGGCGCTGTTACAGCGGTTTTGGTGCCCATGGTTAAGTGGCGAATCACAGCATCGTTAAATTTAAAGCCATGCTCTAATTCATCGAGCGTGGCTTGATCGCACTCAATATTCATTAAAACGTAATGTGCTTTGTGGATTTTTTGGATTGGGTAAGCCAGCTGACGACGACCCCAATCTTCTAGACGGTGCATAGTACCTTTACTAGCGGTGATCATGGCGCGATAGCGCTCAATCATCGCGGGCACTTGCTCGCTTTGGTCCGGATGGACGATAAAAACTACTTCGTAATGTCGCATGACATCTCCTTATGGTTAAAGTCACCCGCAAAGCCTTTTGACTAAATTAAAATCTTGGGCGGCAACTAAATAGCCGCATTGCAGTGTGGCAAGGTTTGAAAGACGGCGATTATAGACAAAAAGTACTTTTTAATCAAATGGTTTCGCATGCGAATAATGCGTTTTAGCGCATATATTCCATGGCGAAGACCTTTACGGTCTTAAATACATTAAACTAGGTAAATAATCACCTACCCTGCAAGCCAATATCCATGAGGCTTTCAGAGCATGTCTTTTACATCGATTTACGCGATTTTCGCGTTGGCAACTCAAACGTGTGTTTAGCTAAATAAATCTCACGCAAAAAACAGCCCAAACTCACAATTAAACTAAGCATGGCGACAATAAATACCATCGAAACCAGCCATGACGAATCCCAACCGATGACGGAGCCTAAGAACAGCATGCCGATGACCACCGATACCAGCAAGAGCGACAAAGTGCTGAGCGTAATCGCCCGGTGCACCCAAATAGCGCGGATTTGCAGCAGATGCAGCTCGCGCCAAATCTTAGCGTCAACAGCATCCTTTTGTGCGCCGCCGTACTTTTCGTTTAATACACGAAATCTATCCACCACTCGACCAAGACGGCCTGTGAGCACGCCCAATAGAGCACTCACGCCCATCAACAAAAATACTGGCGCGATGGCAAGCTGTATGACTTCTGACGCGCTGGTAACACTATGAATGACAGTTTGCATTTTTTATCCTTTTTACTCTAAATTAGATGCTCTGCAGACCGCATGGATATTGGTTTACAGAGCATCTATTTTAATATAATTAAGCGATTAAATCTGGCATTTCTGCACCATAAAACTTAATTCTTAATTGTTTAAGTTGATCTCTAAATTCTGCCGCTTTTTCAAACTCTAAGTTTTTCGCAGCGTCGTGCATGGCTTTTTCTAAACGTTTCATTTCTTTCACAATTTGCTTTTCACTCAAACTCTCATATTTGGCTTGGTCTTGCGCCGCTTTGCGTTCGCGTTGCGCGTCGTCTTTGTCGTACACGCTGTCAATCATATCTCTCACGCGTTTTTTAATACCAATTGGCGTAATATTATTGGCGATGTTAAACGCTGTTTGTATTTTTCTGCGACGATTGGTTTCGTCAATCGCCAAGCCCATGCTGCGCGTGATGCGATTGCCGTAAAAAATTACTTTGCCATTAATGTTGCGTGCTGCACGTCCTGCAGTTTGAATTAAACTTCTTTCAGAACGCAAAAAACCTTCTTTATCGGCATCCAACACCGCGACCAAAGAAACTTCAGGGATATCCAAACCTTCTCGTAACAAGTTAATGCCCACCAATACATCAAACTCGCCCAAACGCAAATCGCGGATAATCTCGACGCGCTCCACAGTATCAATATCCGAGTGCAAATAACGTACTTTTACACCATGCTCGGCCAAGTAATCGGTTAAATCTTCCGCCATGCGTTTGGTTAAAGTTGTTGCTAGCACACGCTCGCCCACTGCTACGCGCAGCTTAATTTCTCCCAGCAAATCATCCACTTGCGTGTCAGCTGGTTTCACGGTGATTTCCGGGTCTATCAAGCCGGTAGGACGCGCAATCATTTCTACCACTTGTTGCTGATGCGTTTTTTCGTATTCTGCTGGCGTGGCGGAAATAAACACAGTTTGGCGCATAATTCGCTCAAATTCCTCAAATTTGAGCGGACGATTATCCAAGGCAGAGGGCAGGCGCCAGCCGTAATCGACCAAATTGGTCTTGCGCGACCAATCGCCTTTGTACATAGCGCCAATTTGCGGAATGGTGACGTGACTTTCATCGAGAATCATCAGCGCATCTTGCGGCAAATAATCAATCAAAGTCGGCGGCGGCTCGCCCGCATTGCGACCTGAAAGATGACGCGAATAGTTCTCGATGCCTTTGCAGAAGCCGATTTCATTCAACATCTCCAAATCAAAGCGCGTGCGTTGTTCAATGCGCTGCGCTTCAACCAATTTAGCTTCTTTAATATACTGCGCGACTCGTTCAACGAGTTCTTTTTTAATCTTTTCGACCGCTTTAATAGTCGTCTCGCGCGATGTTACGTAATGACTTGAAGGATATATTGTAAATCTTTGAATTTTATTAAATATTTGTCCTGTAAGTGGGTCAAATAACGTGATGCTTTCCACCTCATCATCAAACAAACTCAAGCGCACTGCCGTCTCATTATTCTCGGCGGGGAAAATATCAATTACGTCGCCGCGTACGCGAAAATTACCGCGACTAAAATCAAAATCGTTACGATCATATTGCATGCCAATGAGGCGCAAAATCGCGTCTTTTTGGCTTAGTTTGTCGCCCTGCTTCAGGTGCAACACCATACTGTGATAATCCACCGGGTCGCCGATGCCGTAAATCGCCGAAACCGACGCAACGATAATACTGTCCTCGCGCTCCAATAGCGCTTTGGTGGCCGAAAGCCGCATCTGCTCGATGTGCTCATTAATGCTAGAATCTTTTTCAATAAACAAATCACGTGAGGGAACGTAAGCTTCGGGCTGATAATAATCGTAATAACTGACGAAATATTCCACCGAATTATTGGGAAAAAACTCGCGAAACTCGCTATATAACTGCGCCGCTAACGTTTTATTCGGTGCCATCACAATGGCTGGGCGACCAAGCCTAGCAATGACATTGGCCATGGTGTAAGTTTTACCGCTGCCCGTTACACCCAGCAAAGTTTGAAACTGCATACCTGCTTCGATACCTGCAGTTAACTTTTCGATGGCCGCAGGCTGGTCGCCAGCAGGCTGAAACGGCTGGTGTAACTGATATTTACTATTTGGGAAAGTGGCAAACACGCTGTCAATTGCTTCATTTTTTCAAAGTATAATTTTAACAGGCTTTTGCGGCGCGAACTAAATATGACGTCAACAAGTCACTACACTATAAAATAAAAAAACAGGGGAATTAACAAAAAATTGGGGATTTTAATGCGTGCATTCATACTAACCGCCGTACTTATTTCGGCTACTCAACCTGCGCTGGCTTTCGATAAAGCGAAACTTTACTCAGCATATACCAGCGTTGTTTTAATCCGTGGCCATAACACCACAGGCGGCTTGGCGTATGGCTCTGGCGTGGTGGTAGGTAAAGATAAAGTGCTCACTAATTGCCATGTTTTTCGCTCCACCAAAGAGCCGTGGATTTCGCGCGGCGAAGATACCTACAACATCATCTCGGCAAAAGCCGATGTTTGGCACGATTTATGTTTGGTGACCACCGCGCCGCTACCGTTTACGCCTGCACAAATCGGCAAAAGTGCAGATTTAAAACGTGGCCAAGAAATCGTCGCGTTTGGACATTCTAACGGCGTGCCTGCCCCGCTCACCTCCAGTGGCTCTGTCAAAGCGTTATTTGACGAAACTCCATTTGATAACAACCCGGGCAAAGTCATTCGCAGCACGGCCAAATTCGCTATGGGTGCCAGCGGTAGTGGATTATTCGATATGGAAGGCAATTTGGTCGGCATCAACACCTTTAAAACTTCTGGACGCGCGGGCAGCGTTCACTTTGCCTTGCCAATTGAGTGGCTAGATAAACTGGAAAAACAAACCGAAATTTCAACCTTTCCTATTTCTGGCAAAGCGTTATGGGAAGAAGACGAAGACAAAAAGCCATTTTATATGCAAGTTGCAGTGCCAGAATCCCGTCAAGATTGGCCGAAATTGGTGCAAGTGGCGGAAAAATGGACAGTAGCTGAGCCAAAAAATACTGAAGCTTGGTATGAATTAGGCTTGGGTTTGGAAAATTCTGGCATAAAAGAACTCGCTGAAAAAGCTTATAAACAAGCTGTAAGTTTGGATAACACCAACTTTGAGGCGCTAAAACGATTAGGCGCGCTGGCTAAAAATCGTGGCGACACACCAGAAGTACAGCGCATTCAAACCGCACTGATGGAGATTAATAAAGACGTTGCGGCAGAATACAGTGAAATGCTTGGTTGCGAATTGCAATGTTAAATGTAAATAAGTAAATTTAAAAAACATGCCCTGCAATTCAATATTCATGCGGGTTTCGCATTCTACTTAGTGCTTTAGCACTTAGCGAGAATGGTGATGCCAAGGACTGGTACAGGCTATGTATTTTTAGTTAAAATTAACCCTTAAAGTAAACCCTAAGTTTGGAGATTTGAAATGAGTATATTTGCGCGAACATTTGTCTGTTTGATGATGCTTTTACCTTTGGCTGGCAATGCTGCTAATGCCGAGTATCTAAAGGTGATTTTAATGCAACCCAAGCCAGTGATGATGGCAAAAATGGATGGTATTGACGGCCTAGACCAATATGTTAAAGCAGTTGAAGTGAACATTAATAAAAAAATTGCCGAGTTGCCGCCTGCGCCAGCTTGGGGGTTTTTGGTGATTGCCGTGCGCGAGGATGGCAAAATTAAAGCTTGGGTTGATACCGACGATAACATTTCACCAGTGATTAGCAACGCTATGATAGAAGTTGCAGAAAGCACCAAAAGCTTTTCCGTAAAAACGGGTGCAGTGGTGTTTGCGCTAGGTTTTGGTGTTGATGACGCAGGTTTGCCAGTTGAAAAAATGCCGTTCCCCGTGGAATGGAAAAAAATTAGCAATTGCACCAATGAAGATTGTATGCAAATTGATACTGAAGCCGTGGCTCTAAAAGCATTTTAATTTAACACATGCTCTGCAACCCAATATCCATGAGGGTTACAGGGCACATTATTATTGGTTTTTAAAATCACTGTAAAACCTATTCATTTTTGCGTAAAATCACGTTTTTAATGCAAAAAGCTATTTAGGAATTATTTTGAGCAATTCAGTATTATCGCACCGCGTTTTAGCCATTAAAGAATCCCCCACTCTCGCCATTACCGCCAAAGCCGCCAAATACAAAGCGGAAGGCCGTGATGTGATTGGCTTGGCAGCGGGCGAGCCAGATTTTGATACGCCGCAGCACATTAAAGATGCGGCCAAAGCCGCGATTGACGCGGGCTACACCAAATACACGCCTGTCAGCGGCATCCCTGCGCTCAAGCAAGCGATTGTGAATAAATTTAAAACTGAAAACGGCTTTGATTACGCCATCAATGAAGTGATTGTTGGCGTTGGCGGCAAGCAAACTATTTTCAACCTATGTCTCGCAGTGCTGAATAAAGGCGATGAGGTCATTATCCCAGCGCCATATTGGGTCTCGTACGCCGATATCGCCATGGTGGCCGAAGCTGTGCCAGTGATTATCGATTGCGGCATTGAGCAAGGTTTTAAGCTGTTGCCAGCTCAATTGGAAGCGGCGATTACGCCAAAAACTAAAATTGTCATGCTTAATTCGCCTTCCAACCCGACTGGTGCGGTTTATAGCTTGGCAGAGCTGAAAGCCTTGGGCGAAGTGTTGCTGAAACATCAGCATGTTTTAGTCGCGACCGACGACATGTACGAGCACGTGAATTTAACGGGCGAAAAGTTTTACAATATACTCAACGCGACGCCAGCGCTAAAAAGCCGCTGTATCGTACTTAACGGCGTTTCTAAGGCCTATTCTATGACGGGTTGGCGCATTGGTTACGCCGCTGGCCCTGCCAATATCATCAAAGCCATGGAAATTTTGCAAAGCCAATCGACCAGCAACGCAACTTCTATCTCGCAACACGCCGCGGTAGCCGCACTAACGGGCTCGCAAGATTGCATTAAGCCGATGGTGACTGCTTTTATAGAACGCCATAAATACGTGGTGGATCGCTTCAACAGTATGCTAGGGCTGCATTGCATTATGGCGGGCGGCGCGTTTTACGCTTTCCCAGACGCACGCGAGGCGATTAAAAGTTTGCATGAAGCTGGCAAAATTAGTGCGGCAAATGACATGGCGCTAGCCGAATATTTACTGGAAAAATTTGATGTTGCCGTGGTACCAGGTAGTGCGTTTGGCGCGGAAGGTTATTTCCGCATTTCATTTGCGACCAGCATGGATAATCTAAGGGTAGCTTTAGATAGAATTGAAAAGGCTTTAATTTAGCTACTTTTTATCACCGAATAAGCCTTTAAGTTTATCCACTGCCCCGCCCGCCCTAATAC
>JBEBJI010000044.1:0-12647 GCA_040079935.1 Methylotenera sp. | reverse complement strand
GTTAAAAAATCTGGTATTTGTTATGGTTTGGTGCAATGGATGCAACTCGACATGAATGGCGACCAGAAAGTGATGTTCGAAAATCACCCATCGCAAAATACAAAAGTTTCTAATTGGCAGCAATGCGCGTATTTATTTGATGTCCCAATTGACGTAAAAGTTGGACAAATTGTGACGATAAATGCCGCGCACAATCGTTCTGTACCATGGTTTTATTTGTAGGGTTTTATTTAGTTAAATAGATCCGCCCTACAACCCGCATGGATATTGGATCACAGGGCATATATTTAACGTTTCAAATTAAGCCTTTTTCAGAAAACGAAAGCGTATGATTTGCCGCCACTATGAAATGATCCAGCACCCGCACATCCACTAGCGCGAGCGCTTGTTTAAGTTGTTTGGTCAGCAGCTCATCTGCACTACTTTGTTGCGCAATGCCCGTGGGATGATTGTGCGCAAAAATGACCGAAGCGGCGTTATGGTGCAAAGCGCGCTTTACCACCTCGCGCGGATAAACACTGGTTTCTTTCAGGCTGCCACTAAACATTTCTTCGGTCGCCACTAATCTGTTCTGTGTGTCTAAAAACAGCACTAAAAATACTTCTTTGGTCAGACTGCCTAGCTTTAGCACTAGGTAATCGCGCACCGCTTGCGGCGAATTTAACACGTCGCGAACTTGTAATTGCTCGTTGAGCGCGCGACGGCTCATTTCAAATATCGCCTGCAACTGCACATATTTACTGGTGCCGATGCCATGCACTTGGCTAAGCTCGTACTCGGTTGCGGCAAAAATACCGTTAAGGCTTCCAAACTGATTCAACAGATCACGCGCCAAATCGACTGCGCTTTTGCCAGTGACCCCTACGCGCAGAAAAATCGCCAGCAACTCGGCATCTGATAATGCTTCTGCGCCAAGTTCTATTAACTTCTCACGTGGGCGCTCGGCGGCTGGCCAGTCTCTTATGCCCATATTATTTTAACCAGCCTATTTCTTTGGCAGTTTTATCGCCTATCAATGTTTGCGCTAAACTTTTGGGGATATCCGCCTGTGCTTCACTCACTGGTACACGGCCACCCATCAGCTCGGCAAAATCTTGCGGAAAACGCGGCGATTTATCTGGATCGGCAAAACCATCAGGATAAGCGGGCAAACTAGTTTCTAAATCATACTTATCCGTTGCAGTGAGCGTATGCAATAGCTCATGCGCTAAAATTACCAAATTTTGTTTCGCGTAACTTTTGTCGCCAAACAAATTCACGCGACCGATGCGGCCTTTATTGAGCGCTGTAGAATGGCTTAAACGTGGGCTGATAGCAGGATCGTGGTAAAGTAAATAAAGCCGAATATCGGGCTTTACATTCACTTTTGGGCTGTTTTGCCAAGCAAAAATTCTAAATTTCAGACTCCAAATCATAGTACTCATAATGCTACCATCGTTTGGTGGCACTGGTGGAATTTCACTCACAATGCCGCCTAATTGTACTTCCACGGGACGACGCATGCCCAAGTTATAGCGCGCACCTTCCTCGGCAAAATATTCCGCCATCGGCTCAAAATCGTCACGCGTAAGCGTTTTAATATAATCTGTCACTTCACCGCTTCCATCGGCATTCACTGGGTAAACCGCGACATAAAAATTTTCTTTCCAATCCAAATCTGCCTTGTCGAGAAAAGTTTGTTGAACAACGGTTGCCAAAATGAGTAACAAAATGCTGATTCTTATGATGCGCCACATAGGTTTTAAGCCGTTTTACTCGGTTTTCATATTAAAATGACAGCATTACATAAATGATGGCGAAAATGCAAAAAAACCATAAATTAGTATTAGGTATTACTGGCGGCATTGCGGCGTATAAATCCGCAGAGTTAGTGCGCCTGTTGGTGAAAGCCAATTATGACGTGCAAGTGGTGATGACCGAAAGCGCCACCAAATTTATTACGCCTATCACTATGCAGGCATTGTCTGGCAAGCCCGTATTTATTGGTATGTGGGATAGTTCCATTTCTAATGGAATGCCGCATATTGAGTTAAGTCGCGAGGTCAATGCGATTTTAATCGCGCCTGCTTCGGCAGAATTTATCGCAAAATTAGTGCATGGTCGTGCCGATGATTTACTTTCTACGCTTTGTTTAGCAAGAGATTGCCCGCTTTTAGTCGCGCCTGCGATGAACAAACAAATGTGGGAAAACCCTGCCACACAGCGCAATATTGCACAGCTTAAAAAAGACAATATTGCAATTTTAGGGCCCGATAGCGGCGATCAAGCCTGCGGCGAAATCGGCCTTGGGCGCATGCTAGAGGCGGAAGATTTACTGGCATTAATTAACGCACACTTTACGCCAAAATTATTGGCCGGAAAACTCGTACTTATTACCGCTGGTGCGACACTGGAGATGATAGATCCAGTACGTGCAATCACCAATTTAAGTTCAGGAAAAATGGGTTATGCAATTGCGCAATCCGCCGCTGATATGGGCGCAGAGGTGACTTTGGTAAGCGGCGCGACTGCTTTAACTGCACCAAAAAATGTCACCAATATCAGCGCGACTAGCAGCGAAAAAATGTATCAAGCGGTGATGCAAAATATTGCAAATCAAGATATTTTTATTAGCGTAGCGGCAGTTGCGGATTATTCACCAACCGAGCAAAGCGTACAAAAAATCAAAAAAACCGAACCGTCACTTAAGCTGGAATTATCTAAAAATAAAGACATCTTGGCCGAAGTCGCAAGCTTGCCCAATGCACCATTTTGCGTGGGTTTTGCGGCCGAAAGTGAAAACTTGATTGAATACGCTGAAGCCAAACGCAAAGCAAAGAAATTGCCGCTAATAGTAGCAAACCTAGTGGCGGACGCAATGGGAAGCGACGACAATAATGTGACTTTGCTCGATAAAAAGGGCGCCCATCCGCTGCCACGCGCACCAAAAATTGAGATCGCGCATTTACTGTGTCTACACATAGCAAGCATGTTGTAATGTAGCCTGTTGTGTTAGCGCCAAAACCTTAGCCCATTCGGGCTAAGATATTAATAAATCATGATATTCTTGATGTTGCCCTAGACTCATTTCACGTAAAATCGCACCACTAAAACTTCACTCATACTTAAAAAAATTAATTCAGGGATGTCATGACTTCTAACCATGTTTTTAAAAGAAAACTATTATGCGTGGCCGTACTAAGCGCTTGCAATATTGCCCAAAACGCTTTTGCGGCTGAGGAAATCACCATCACCGCGCCTGTGGTTGTAACTGCCACCCGCGTTGAGCAAAACAGCTTCGATTTACCCGTCGCTATTGATGTTGTAGATAAAGAAGATATTCAAAATGGTCAGTTGCAAATGACGCTTTCTGAAAGCTTGATTCGCGTGCCTGGCATCACCGCACAAAACCGTACGCAATCCGCGCAAGATCCACAAATTTCATCACGCGGCTTTGGCTCTCGCTCCAGCTTTGGCGTTCGTGGCATTCGCGTCTATGTCGATGGCATTCCACTGACCATGCCTGATGGCCAAGGACAGCCTGGCGTGGTCGATTTATCTGCGATTAAAAGCATAGAAGTCATGCGCGGCCCATTCTCTGCGCTATATGGCAACTCATCTGGCGGCGTGATTCAAATGCTAACAGAAGATGCGCCAAAAACACTGGAAATTGGCGGCACAGCAATGTTTGGCAGCTACGACACCAAACGCCAAGTGATTAACGCAACAGGCACGACTGAAAACATCGAATATTTACTCAATGTTTCCAACTTTGAGACTGACGGCTACCGCGACAACAGCGAAAGCGACAAACAAGCAGCTACCGCTAAATTCAAAATTAATATCAGTGACGACTCAAAACTGACAGCATTGGTAAATTGGTTTGATCAAAAGGCGCAAGATCCTATTGGCCTTAATAGAGCCAGAGCATTTAATGACAGTACTCGCGAATCTGTAGTACCAGCTGCAATTTTCGCAAACACCAGCGTAGAACGCGACCACACGCAGATTGGATTCAACCTTGAGCATGCTTTTAATGAAAACAATAAAATCACGTTGGTGCCTTATGTTGGCACTCGTAGTAATGCACAAATTTTAACGACGACGGCTACAGCAACCACATTAGCTACAACCAATGCGCGCCTAAGTGAGATTGATCGTGAGTTTTATGGTATGGACGCACGCTGGGACAACAATGGCAAGGTGGGCAACATGCCGTATAACCTGACATTTGGCTTGAATTATGGCAAATCGCAAGATGCACGATTAGATACAAATATTCTGGTCGCAGGCGTAAAATCTGCCGTTAAAAATAGGGACGAAGACAATATTGTGCACAACTTTGACCAATATCTACAGGGCAAATTAAGCGTCCTTGACAGCGTAGATTTACATGCTGGTGTACGCCATACAGATGTTGAACTTGAAGTGAAAGACAAATTTTTGACTGGTCCTGGTAATAATGGCAACAATAGTGGTTCAGTAGACTACCAAAAAACTACACCAGTCATTGGTGCTGTGTGGAAAGTAACACCAAGCTTTAACCTTTATGCCAACTTTGGCAAAGGTTTTGAGACCCCTACATTTATTGAAGCCGCATATACCAGCGCGGCTGCTAACAGCACGCCAAATTTAAGTCTAAAGCCAAGTGAAAGTCGCAATTTCGAGATAGGTGCAAAAGCATTTATTGGCGACAATATTCAAACCAACCTTACACTGTTTAAAGTGGATACGGAAAACGAAATTGTCACCCGCCAAACTATTGCTGGGCGCTCCAGCTATCAAAATGCTGGTGACACAAAGCGCACTGGTGCCGAGGCTTCAATAGATGCTCAATTTGACAATAATCTCTCTATCTTTGCAGCCTACACTTTGCTCAACGCTAAGTTTGAAGACCCCTTTGTAACTGTTATTAGCGCGGGCGGCGCCACTGGAACTGTTAATACTGGCAACAAAATCCCAGGCACCTATAAAACTCAAATATACGGTGAAGTGGCTTGGAAATACGCGCCATTTGGCTTTAGCACCGCGCTTGAAGGTCGCCACAACAGCAAAGTGTATGTGAATGATATCAACAGCGACACGGCTTCTTCTTACACCATTTTCAACCTGCGCGCGGGTTTTGAGCAAAATCTCGCCAACTGGAACTTGAAAGAATATGTGCGTGTTGAAAATATGTTCGACAAAGAATATATCGGCTCGGTAAGAGTGAATGATGGCAATAGTCTCTTTTTTGAACCTGGTGCAGACAGAAATTATTTGCTGGGTTTAAGTGCCAATTATAAATTTTAAAAAATAGGTAGTCGCCTTTAAAGCCAGCTTTTTTAAGCTGGCTTTTTTACGCTACTCTCACATGCATACGCGCATTCATTGCTAAAACAGATGCTCTGCAGCCCAATATCCATGAGGCTTCCAGAACATCTGTTTTAGCGATGAAATTGCGCTATTTTGAAAAGAATTTAACTTCTAAGCAATCTGCGTAGTGATTTTCGTACCAAATTAGTGTTAAATGTCACTTATCGTCTCAGCCATCAAAAGTAAATAAAATGTCTATCACCGTTGATTTGAAAATCTTAGATTCGCGCTTGCACCACATGATGCCCGCCTACGCCACGCCTGGCTCTGCAGGACTTGATTTACGCGCTTGTATCGAACATACACAAACCATTCAGCCAGGTGAAACAGTGATGATTCCGACCGGAATGGCAATTCATATCGACAACACTTATTATGCCGCATTGATTTTGCCGCGCTCTGGCCTTGGGCATAAACATGGCATTGTATTGGGCAATTTGGTGGGTTTGATTGATTCGGATTATCAGGGTCAGCTTTTAGTAAGTTGCTGGAATCGCAGCAAAGAAGCGTTTTTGCTAAACCCAATGGAGCGCATCGCGCAATTGGTAATTGTGCCCGTAGTACAGGCGGATTTTCATATTGTGGATGAGTTTACTGAATCTGAACGCGGTGATGGTGGCTTTGGCAGTACTGGCAAGCACTAAGTATGTGGAAATTCAAACGGCTAAGCATTTAGTCGTTAAAACACTAGAAAAATCCGAGATTTAGGTTGAATTAAACTTACATTTCAGTCTATAATTGCGGTCTTTCGTAAAAAGCAAAGTAATTGGGGATAACCATGGCACGTGTATGTATGGTAACTGGCAAAAAGCCAATGGTGGGTAACAATGTTTCTCACGCACAAAACAAAACAAAACGCCGTTTCTTACCAAATTTGCAAAATCGCAAATTCTGGGTTGAGTCTGAGAATCGCTGGGTAAGCATGCGCATTACAAATAATGCATTACGTACTATCGACAAAAACGGTATTGATGCAGTACTTGCTGGCATGCGTGCTGCAGGTCAGAAAATCTAGGAGTATATAACATGCGCGAAAAAATTAAATTAGAATCAAGTGCTGGTACAGGACATTTTTATACCACCACTAAAAACAAACGTACGATGCCAGAAAAAATGGAAATCAGTAAATTCGATCCAGTGGCACGTAAACACGTGATGTACAAAGAAACCAAGCTGAAATAAAAAGCTTTAAGTTTAAAAAAAGCCAGCTAGTTGCTGGCTTTTTTGTTACCTAAAATTCACAATCCATCTTGTTTTACTTCTGTTTTAACAAAACTAATTTTATTTTTCTTAAACAATTTCCAAACGTCCATAAACAATGCCGATTGCAGGCTTAATACGCCAACTTCTGGGTCTGAGACCCATACAGTAAGACTAAGTTCTACACCATGCTCACTAAAGCCTTTAATACGCGCCACTGGCGCAGGCGTTTGTATTACTCGCACATGCTGCTTGCCAATATCTTGTAGCAACTGCAAGGCTAGCTCGAGCGGACTATCTACACTAATCGCTAACTCAACTTGCACTCGGCCTCTGTGCTCGGTAAGCGAATGATTCACAACAGCCGTAGTAATCAAAGATTCATTTGGAATAATCACATGTGTACCATCAGGTTTGCTAAGCACCATGTAGCGCGAGCGCATGTCGCTCACCATGCCATAATGCTTATCTACCGAAATCACATCACCTATTTGCATGGATTTATCGAGCAGAATAATAAAACCACTCACATAATTGCTGGCGATGCGCTGCAAGCCAAAGCCCAAGCCCACACCAAGCGCGCCGCCAAATACTGAGAGCAAAGTAATATCTAAGCCAACTGCAGATAAAGCAATTAATGTGGCAATAAATAGTAATACAATGCGCAGTATTTTGCCAAGCACAACGCGCAAATTAACATTCACCTGATCAGCACGCATCAGTTTATTTTCTAATACACGGCTTAACCAAAGCGCAATAAAAATGGTGGCAACGACGGTAAGCAGTGCCTGCAATACCAGCAACAAATTAACAGGATTTTTGCCAATGTTAAAGCGCATGTCCTGCATGCCCTGCAAAAGCTGCGGAAGCACGCCAGTGAGATGTAAAGCCAATGCGCCCCAAATTCCCCAAGCAATCACACTCTCAAGCGCTTTTAGCCAACCTCCGGGCGAGAACAAATAGCGTAGCAAATACACAATTAAACGTATCGCTGCCATGGCAAGTAACAATCGACCTGCAAGCCGCAACAGCCCTGTGTGCTGCCAACTGGACAATATGAGTTGGCTAAAAAGCACAAAGACTAGCGAAGATAGTGGGAATAATACGCGGTTGATGCTACCTATTGCGAGCTTCCAGTGCTCTGGTGCTTTTGTCATTACATAATTACGTAGCGCGCCGTTAATCAGCCATGCACTGACGACAGCAGCGAGAATAATAGCCAATTGCCACATCACGGCAGGCGTGGCCATATCGGTTTGTAGTTCTTGCCAAATCAGCTGGATCTCATTGTTCATCATAAGTTATAACAAGAAAATAGTTGCCAAGCCTAAAAAATATAACAAACCACAATGGGTCACTTCGTAATTGTCCATCTGTTCTAATATTGGATTACATTTATTTGCACAGATGAGAGAGAAAACTCGATCAGTTATTTTCTTCTCGATGATTTCTTATTCTACGATTTTCTAAGTTCCGCAAACTGACATACGTCATTACGCCAATTGCAATCATTCCGATAATGAAGATGCTGTATGCAATAGGCCAATAAACTCCACGCGTCATCATAGAGAACTCTGACATGCCCCCGATGCCAGCTAATACGTTAATTGGCATAAAGACTACACTAATAATCGTCAATCTTTTAAGATCCTTGTTTTGATTTACATTCAGGAAGCCCACTGTGGCATCCATTTGGAAATTAATTTTATTGAACAAGAAAGTTGTGTGTCCGTCTAGTGACTCAATGTCGCGCAGAATTTCACGTACATCTTCATGCTGTGCAGCTGATAGGAATTTTCGACGCATTAAAAAGGACAGAGCATTTCTAGTATCCAACACATTGCGACGTATACGTCCATTAAGATCCTCTTCTACGGATATAGCAGTAAGAATTTTTGCTGCCTGCTCGTTAGTCATGTGAGACTTAAATACTTGCCTTCCCACCTCTTCCAGCCTGAGATATTCATCCTCTAAGGCATTGGCAGAGTACTCCACATCAGCCGCATAAAGATCGAGCAAAACGTCCTTAGCTTCAGATACATATCCCGCTTGAGCTCGTGCACGCAACCGTTGCAAGCGAAATACTGGTAACTCCTGACTTCGTACTGAAAATAGTGTATCTTTATTTAGAATGAAAGCTACAGCAACATTTTGTGACTCATCCTCATGTTCAAGTAAAAAAGCCGAGTGTAAATGCACTTCCCCGTTTTCTTCTTCATAAAAACGAGCGCTAGCCTCTAAATCAGTCAACTCCTTTGGGTTGGGTAGATTAACACCAAATATCTCCCTTGCCCAGGCAAGCTGCTCATCTCCAGGCGTAACCAAATCAACCCAAATTGGCTTTACTTGCTCCAAGTCCTCTCGGGAGTAAATTGGAATTTGTCTTAATCGCCCCTCATGAAGATCAAATACACGAATTACCATGCTTTGGCTTTTGGGCTTTGGTTCGGAAACAAGCTCGACTCTAACCAAATCGGGTACTACCAATAAAATTTCCTCTTTACGTTCTTCATTTATAAGCGGCCAAATAATTTTAATCTCTTCAGGAGACAACGACTCAATGATATTTGCTATCACGTGATGATCTAATTTATCCAGTAGTCTCCGCAACTCAGAAAGATTATTCTGATGAACCATACTTTCGACCATATCATGGCGCTGCATATCTTGTCGATGAACTAAATCTTCAACTAACTTATGCCTTTCAATCATGCTTTTAACTTTTGAGCGATGATCTTGAATACTTTCGAAGTCACTCATCTAGGCCGCCTTTATTCAATCACCGTATAATAAATTATATCTAATTCTAACATGCAGTTTAATAATTAACTCTATTAGGTAGGGCACCTAATTTAAGGATATTGCCATTTTAATCACCAAATTCAAACATGTGTAGTTACCTCAATTTTGGAGGGAGTATGATGATCTAATTTTATTTTTCATAGAGATTACCGATTAAAATACTATACCCTTAATCAACAAGTTATTTAAATGGCAAAGCAACTATATCTATATTCCACTTCTCAGTGCCATTTATGTGAATTGGCATATTCTATTGTGATGCAGATTCCTGACAATATTGAATTAAAATTAATCGACATTGCGGATGACGATACATTGCTTGCACAATACGAAATACGCATACCAGTATTACAGAGGCAAGACACGCAAGCAGAGCTTAACTGGCCGTTTACGGTTGCGGATATTCATAAATTTATCGCTTAAGCTTTAGCTTTTACACAATTTTTGGCAACAAAAAAGCCAGCACTTAGCTGGCTCTTTTAATTCTTACCACTACTATTATTCTGCAGAAACCGCTTCAGTGCTGGTATCTGGCCTATCTACCAATTCTACCAAAGCCATCGGTGCATTATCTCCGTTGCGGAAGCCACATTTTAAAATACGCAAATAACCACCATTACGTGCATTGTAGCGTGGACCAAGCTCGCCAAACAATTTACCAACAATATCGCGATCGCGTAAGCGACTAAAAGCTAGGCGGCGATTTGCCAAAGTTGCGTCCTTGCCTAATGTAATCAAAGGCTCTGCATATTTACGCAACTCTTTTGCTTTTGGTAAAGTGGTTCTAATAATCTCGTGCTTTAATAAAGACACAGACATATTACGAAACATAGCTGCGCGGTGGCTGCTAGTGCGGTTTAATTTACGATTGCTATTACCGTGACGCATAGTAATTCCTTAGTTTTCTTTAATGTTATTGCTTAAGCTTTTTCTAAGCCAACAGGTGGCCAATTTTCCAGCTTCATACCCAATGTTAAACCCTTAGTCGCTAATACATCTTTAATTTCATTCAAAGATTTGCGGCCTAAGTTAGGGGCTTTTAATAGTTCGTTTTCGCTACGTTGGATTAAATCACCAATGTAGAAAATATTTTCGGCTTTCAAGCAGTTGGCTGAACGCACTGTGAGCTCTAAATCATCCACTGGACGCAATAGAATTGGATCAACTTGTGGTGCAGATTTTACTTCCACTTCGCTTGGTGAACCTTCTAAATTCGCAAACACGGACAATTGCCCAATTAAAATACGTGCCGCATCACGGATCGCTTGTTCTGGCTCGATAATACCGTTAGTTTCAACGTCCATAATCAATTTATCTAAGTCGGTACGTTGCTCTACGCGCGCGCTTTCAACTTGATAGCTCACTTTGTTAATTGGGCTAAATGATGCATCCACCATGATAAAGCCCAAAATACGATCTTCTTCATCCGCTTTTTGACGTGCAGGAACAGGTTGATAACCACGACCCATTTCAACTTTAACTTCTAGGTTTAATTTACCACCTTTAGTTAAGTGCGCAATCACGTGATTTGGATTCACAATCTCTGCATCATGGCCAGTCTCGAAATCACCCGCCGTCACTAAGCCTTCGCTAGACTTATTCAGGGTTAAAATCGTTTCAGATTTATTGTTAAGCTTTAATGCCACACCTTTTAGGTTTAGCAAAATATCAACGACATCTTCTTGAACGCCATCAATAGTTGAATATTCATGAACAACGCCATCAATCTTGACTTCGGTAATTGCAAAGCCAGGGATAGATGACAATAAAACGCGACGTAACGCGTTGCCTAATGTATAGCCAAAACCACGCTCCATTGGCTCTAATGTTACACGAGCGCGCAATGGGGTAATTACTTCAACATCAACCACATGTGGTTTTAAATATTCAGTTGGGTTGTTTTGCATAAAATTCCTTGACGTTAATTGGATGAATGAGTGTTTTAACTAAGTATTAATTACTTAGAATACAACTCAACGACCAATGATTCGTTAATGGTTGAAGGCAAATCATCACGTTGTGGTTTCGATTTAAATGTGCCAGTTAACGCTTTCACATTTACTTCTAACCATGCTGGAAAGCCGCGTTGTTCGGCCGCTTCAAGCGCCCCTTTAATACGCAATTGTGTTTTTGAGGCTTCAGCCACAGAAACCACATCACCCGCTTTCACTTGGTATGAAGGGATGTTAACGCGTTTGCCATTCACCAAAATACTGTTATGACGCACGATTTGACGCGCTTCTGTACGTGAACCGCCCAAGCCCATACGGAATGCAACGTTATCTAAACGGCACTCAAGCAATTGCAATAGGTTTTCGCCAGTAATGCCTTTTTGACGATCTGCCTCAGCGTAGTAGCTACGGAACTGACCTTCTAGAATGCCGTAAATACGACGTACTTTTTGTTTTTCGCGCAGTTGCACACCGTAATCAGATAAGCGTGAATTACGACGCTGACCATGTTGACCAGGTGGGAAGTTACGCTTTTCGATTGCACATTTATCCGTAAAGCATTTTTCTGCTTTTAAAAACAGTTTTTCGCCTTCACGGCGGCATTGACGGCATTTAGGGTCTAAATTTCTAGCCAAAATAGTTCTCCAGTATTCTCTTAGATGCGACGCAGACTATATTCTGCGTTTCTTTGATGGACGACAGCCATTGTGTGGTACTGGTGTCACATCGGTAATGCTGGTAATTTTAAAACCAGCTGCATTAAGTGCACGCACAGCAGATTCGCGGCCTGGGCCTGGACCTTTAATACGCACTTCTAAATTTTTAACGCCTGACTCTTGTGCAGATTTGCCTGCAACTTCTGCCGCAACCTGTGCAGCAAATGGCGTACTCTTACGTGAGCCTTTAAAACCCTGCCCACCAGAGGTTGCCCATGAAAGCGCATTTCCTTGGCGGTCAGTAATTGTAATAATTGTATTGTTAAACGAAGCATGCACATGGGCAATGCCCTCAGCAATGTTCTTTTTAACTTTTTTTCTTACGCGTACATTAGCTTTTGCCATGTTGTACTGTTCCTAACAAATAAATCTTAATAAAATAAACTACTTTTTAGTTAACTACTTAGCTTGCTTAATGGCTTTAACTGGACCTTTACGCGTACGCGCATTGGTTTTGGTGCGTTGGCCACGGACTGGCAAGCCTCTACGATGACGCACACCGCGATAACAATTCAAATCCATCAAACGCTTAATATTCATAGAAACTTCGCGGCGTAAGTCGCCTTCCACTTTCACCTTGGCAACTTCATCACGAAGTTTTTCAACATCAGCGTCGTTTAAGTCTTTCACCTTTGTTGAAGCC
>JBEBJI010000060.1:0-2756 GCA_040079935.1 Methylotenera sp. | reverse complement strand
ACTTAGGCTTTCCCAAGGCACGCCCGCGCTATTTTCTGCATGGGCTAACATACACATAAAAATCATCCAAGTTGCTATTAATAGTTGCTTCATTTTTTCATCTCCTGCGGATAAGTTTTTGCCTGTCCGCTATTTACTTGACCTTTTTTTATCTCAACTTCCGTCATGGCGGCGTCTAGCGATTCCGTATCATCGTCATCCAGTTCGCCTAAAAACTCAATTAAATCGAGCAAGCCAGAACCCGCATGGCTATTGGCTTCCAGGGCATGTGCTTGTGGCGTAAAAAACACTAAAAATATAAAAAATAACTTATACCGCATGGCCGCTTTCATTGCCTAACTGCTCATCCGCCCACAAATAAAAATCGGGGTCGCTCAGCGTGTCTAAATCATCTGTGTTGTTAAGCATTTCAAATACTGCAACTTGGTCTGCACCAAGCTCTGCGCCAAATTCTGTACGATTGTGCTGCTGGTGGTGCGCCACAAAAAATAGCGCTAGTAATACGCCAAACGCCAATGAAGTGCTTGGCAACCAATGCGATAACGCAAGCCAGCGCGCTGGTTTAGCATGGTTCGTTTGCGTGTTCAGCGCTTGGCGGCGTATATCCGCAAGCCGCTTGCGTGTATCGGCGTCTAAATTGGCCGCGCTTTCGTCTAAGCTCGCCTTAATTTTTTGCTCAAAATCGTCTTGCATTATCGATGTCCTTCCAGTTGCTCACGTAATTTTTCTAACGCCCTCGCATAATGCGTTTTAACACTGCTTTCACTGCATTGCATCGCAGCGGCGGTTTGGTAAATGTCTAAACCTTCCCATATGCGAAGTAAAAAAACTTGTTGTTGCCGCAATGGCAAAGCTTGCAATGCAAGTTCTAAATTTTGCATAAATTGTGCATCTTGTAACTGAAAGTCTGGAATGATGCTGGTTTCTTCTGGGTGTTGCGCTAGCGCATCTTCAGCATCCTCATCATCTGTATCCCAATGTAACCAGCTACGAAAGCGATTGCGCACTTGCTGGCGCCGATGCCAATCTAAAATACGTGATTCTAATATGCTATAAAACAAAGGCTTCCAGCTTGCTTGGTCATGCGTGCTATATTTTTGCACCAGCTTCATCATGGCATCTTGCACAATATCTAGTGCATCATCGCGATTGCCAGTAGCAAGTTGCGCCATGCGAAAGGCACGAGTTTCGATTTCAGCTAAAAAAACATGCATTAGCGATTCATCTCAATTCATCATGCCTTTCAAATTGTGCTTTAAATTTGCACACAAAATTTATTTGCGTTTAGCCGCTTTTTTATCTAGACGCTTGTTAATTCGCTCGCCTTTTCTGTCTAAGTGATTATCCACGCGGTCGCCGCGTTTATCTAAGCGGTTGTCAATGCGGTCACCTTTCTTATCAAGGTGCTGGTCAATTTTATCGCCTTTGTTTCTTAATTGTTCGGCACGTTCTTCGTGACCATTTGCTTCGGCTTTATCTGCGCGATTATCCATGCGACTTTCAATGTTATCACCCTTGTTATCTAAACGTTCTTCAATGCGATCACCTTTATTGCCCAGATGCTCTTCGCGGCGGTCACCACGGTTATCTAAGCGTTCTTCGATGCGGTCACCTTTTTTATCTAAATCTACGGCAGGTTTTACATCTTCGGCCATCACGTTGGCAGAGAGTAA
The DNA here is from genome assembly GCA_040079935.1 of Methylotenera sp. Classification (GTDB taxonomy): domain Bacteria; phylum Pseudomonadota; class Gammaproteobacteria; order Burkholderiales; family Methylophilaceae; genus Methylotenera_A. The sequence goes on along the minus strand of JBEBJI010000060.1, from coordinate 1,083 downwards.
AAGTGCAAATAAAGTATTTGTAAAAATTAATGTTTTTTTCATGTTGTTCTCCATTTTAATAAATTTGGGGTTAAAAATACTGCCCTTACTCATCAAAACGCAGTCATTGAGAGTTTGACGACAAAGCTTTTAAAATATTTATTGTTTAATATCTGGCATAGCAATATAAAATAGTCGCTATGGAATTACCACCAGAAATTAAACCAAATCAATCTATACCGCTATTACAGGCGTTGCACATTCTCACGCGGGATGGCAAGCTTAACCAAGACTCGCGCCGCAAGTTAAAGCAAGTGTATCATTTGGTCAATTTTATTGAGCCTTTGTCTAATGAGATTTTGACTGAAAACCCAAACCCAGTGCTGGTGGATCATGGTGCCGGTAAATCGTATTTAGGTTTTATTTTGTATGATTTATTGATGAAGAAACTCGATGCGGGTGAAGTCATTGGCATTGAGACGCGGGCAGATTTGGTGGAAAAATCGCAGCTGCTCGCAGCAGATTGCGGCTTTGAGCGTATGCGTTTTGAGCATTTGACGGTGGAACAATCGATCACTTCTAACACGCTGCCAAGCCGCGTGGATATTGTCACCGCCCTACATGCCTGCAACACTGCGACCGATGATGCGATTCAGTTTGGATTGAAAAAAGAAGCGAAATTTATGGTGCTGGTGCCTTGCTGTCAGGCTGAAGTAGCGGAAGTTTTACGCAAACATAAAAACGAAAGTTTCGGCAAAACGCCACTTTCTGAAATTTGGCGCCATCCCATTCATACCCGTGAATTTGGCAGCCAAATCACCAATGTGTTGCGCTGCTTGCAGCTAGAGGCGCACGGCTACAACGTGACGGTGACGGAACTTGTTGGCTGGGAGCACTCGATGAAAAACGAGCTGATTATCGCCAAATTTACAGGTCAGCCACGTAAAAATGCCCGCGAAAGAATAGACGCGATTTTAAGCGAATTTAATTTGCAAGAATTACTAAATCGATTTGCGATATAGTCTTGGTGCTCAAATTAGAAAAAGATGTAAGGTTTTTGAATTAAGTTCGATTAACCATTGTGATTAAATGACTCTGCTAAAT